>JBCDIX010000024.1:0-88724 GCA_038748405.1 Cyanobacteria bacterium P01_H01_bin.21
CTCCTGTCAGTTTCTGAGCCGCATCTCGAAGGGTCTCTTTTATAGGGGAATCAAGCATCAAGGGGGCCTCAAAACAAGCAGTCAGTCATAGAGGGACTGTCTCTAAAATACGGGTAATCTATTTTTTGGCAAGTCCCTAAGGTGCGATCGCATTCACTGCAAAGCGGATATCCAACCCGTCTGGCGTAACTGGATCAGATGCGACATACACGCCAGCATTGTTGATGAGAACATCTAGTTGAGTATGCTGCTCAGCGATTTCCTGTGCCAGTGTTTCGACATTTACCATTACTGACAGATCCGCCACGTAGCTTTCGACGCTGCCACCATCTGCAGAGAGCATTTTTGTGGTGTCTTTTAGCTTTGAGGGGGTCCGCCCGTGCAGTAAGATATGGTGCCCCTGAGACACCAGCATCTTTGCAGTTTCTAGCCCAATGCCATCGCTAGAGCCAGTAATCAAAATCGTTTTTGGCATGGAATTATTCTCCTTGTCTCGCAAAGTCTGGCAAGATGTCGTCGGCCAGACGCTTGAGTGTGGTTTCAATATTCGTCTGGTTAAAGCGCAGGTTCAGCGCCACGTGATTGATGCCGATTTCTTCGAGCGTTTTTAGATAAGCGCGTAATGGGTTCACGCCCAGTCGAAAACCCAGGTGGATGGACTGCGGCGGGGTTTCGGGGTTCTCGGTCAAATCGATATAGAGCGGCTGCATGGCCGGTTTGGCAGCTGCACCAACCTCTTCGATCCGAGATCGCCAATCTTGAATGATTTGTGCTTGCACGGCCAGATTGCGAGGATAAGTCATCCAGCCATCGCCGTTACGGGCAAGCCAGTCGAAATTTTGCTGACTGCTGCCAGTAATCAGCAGAGGGAGTTGCCCAGATGTCGGCTTGGGCAGCATATCCATACCGTCGTTAACATGACCGAATACGTTGTCGAAGTCGGGATTATGCTCTCCTACCTGCCGAATGTAGTCAAAGCTGTTCCGAAAGCGGGCACCACGATCTCCAAAAGGCTGATTCAGCGCCGGATATTCCTCGGGGCGATCGCCCGAAGCCACCCCCAAAATCAGTCGTCCATCTGATAGCTGATCAACACTGGCCGCTGCCTTGGCTACATGGGCTGGATGACGTAGCGGCAGAATGATACTAGCAACACCGAGGGCGATTCGCTCAGTCTGTCCTGCCAGCAGCCCCAGATAAACGAATGGATCATAGGTCTGACCGGCATCGCCAAAGGAAGGCACGTTGAACGGTACATCCCGCAACCAAACGGCAGCAAATCCGAGTGCTTCGGCCAGTTGAATCCGTTCGAGCTGTCGAGCCATCGTCGGTACCGGTCCCTGGGCATAGGTCTCGATGGGTACCACCAAACCGAGGCTCAACCGATTCGGACGGAATACGGTATTATATCCCCGATTAATGGACTGAAATCTAACATTTGCAATAGTTTGGGCCGTGTCTGCACTCATCATTGAACCTCCTGCACACTAACGACCATCTGTGGCCAGGTGCGCTGGTTGTTCATGTCGAACTGGGCACCGTTCTCATCAGCCCAGGTAAAGCGCCTCAGCGCCGGGGTTTGACTGGTCGTCTGATAAAGCCAGTACGCCTCTTCCTTCAGTGCCTCAGCAATGGGTTTGTCAATCGACGCATAGACAGTCTGTTTACAGGCATTAATCGATTCAGCAGGCCAGAGCGCGATCCGGTTCGCCAACGCTTCGACAAACGGGCCAATCTCATCTGGGTCGAGAGCCTTGTTGATCGTGCCATAGGCTTCAGCCTGATCGGCATCAAAGTCTTGGGCACCGAGAATAATTTCCAATGCCCGTCCCAGACCGACCTGACGAGCCATCCGTGATGCGCCGCCACCACAAGGCAGGATTCCCATGCCAACTTCCATCTGCATAAATTTTGCTTTGCCGCGAGCCGCAAAGCGCATGTCGCAGGCAAGGGCAAATTCGTGACCGCCACCACGAGCAAAGCCTTCGATTTTGGCGATAGTTGCCTGGGGTAGTTTGCTGATGCGCTCTAACACCACCTGCAAATCAAGTAGTTTTACCTCTTCACGAGAAACAGCGATCGCAGACATAGCCTTGAGAAAATTTGTATCGGCATGGGCCACAAAAATCTCGGGATTGACGGATTGGAAAACAACTACCTTAATGTCGCGATCTGCTTCGAGTTTTTGCGCCAACATATTTAAGTCTGCCAGCATGGGCAAGCCTTGAATGTTGACGGGGGGATAGTCGAATGTGACCCATGCGATCGCGGTTTCAACTTTGACGTTGAACGTGGTGAAGTTGTCGTAGTTCATTGAGATTCTCCTACATTTCCAATGATGGATATCGACTTAAAGCGAGAAATTTTAGTGACGAAAGAATTCAAGCACTAGAAGCTAAAAGCTCGCCTCCTTGGAGCTTTTGCATCTTTATTTCACTGGAGCTCTCTGATTTAGCGAGGTGCCCCTTCACTACTTTAGCTACGCTGGAAAAACATCAAACTCGCCTTCAGTGCGCACATAGATGATGCATTCCTCTCCCGTTTTGCAAGAGACCTGATGCACCGTCTCTTCTTCTGAACCGAAATAACTGCCTGGCTGCAAAGTCTTGGCATCGGTCTCGCTCGACAGTAAATGATTTAGTTGCCCCTGAATGACAACAGCCCGGAATGTTGAACCGTGACTATGAATTTCTCCTGTAAATTTGTCCGGCAGCTTGATGAAGGTTCCGTTTAACTGGCCATCTTGGGGTGTGCCCCAAAGAAAGGCAATCTCTGGCCTATCGGCAACAGGAGGTGCACCGTTTTGATCAAGCCAAACGATGTTCGATGAATCAAGCCAAACGAGGTTTGATTCATCGACGTTGACGGGTCTTTCGCCGTTATCAAATGCTTCCTTACTAGGAAGAACAAGATATGGACCGTCCTCAATCTCGATATATGCCATGTTGTTTTTGGCGTCGGCGGAGGTAATGTGTACTTCTCCGGCTGGCTGTGTCCAAAAAGACCCTTCTGGCAGCCACATATTCTCGGCACCCGGATCATCGTTATGGATAAGGCCATTAATGACCACACCACGGTAAGTGACATTGTGAATATGAGGTGGTGATGAGAAGCCGTCCACAAACTGAACAAGAAAGCCTGATGGCCCGGTGTCAGCGCGATCGCCCCAAAGAGTCCCAGCTCTAGGACTTTGGTCGCCACGGACAGGGTTGAGCGGCCCCCACTCGACCTCTGAGGCCAAAACAACCTGAGCAGTCTGATCGACTTTAGGAGACGGCCCAATCGTTTGAGATGAGGCTCGTGTGCTACCCCAAACAGTTACCAAGAGCGCCAGCGTGAGTATTAGAAACGTTCTAATGTTCTTCATTTTCCTCCTGTCCAATATCCCAAAAAAGTGAAGCTATTTTGGCTCTGCTCTACTGCAAGCTCAAGTACGGCAATTAATTAACCAGGCTGATTGTGCTAATGGCCAAAAATTTATTTCAGCAGTATTTGCCATTCGCTTCAGCCATTAGTTCTCAATGACAACCTTGCCCATCTTGCGAATCATCGTATCGATCGTGTTCACGCTCGAGGTCGCAATTTTCACGAGAACATGGCCTGCTTTGACTTGAGGCTGTTCGATTTCCGCCGGTTCAAATGTGGCGTCTTCACCATACGATTTGATGAGCATTGCCTTCATGCTGCTGTCTCCTTGCGCGGAAGCGATAGTTTTGGAAGCGATAGCAGCATAGTAGCCATTCGGATTAGAAAGATAAATAGGCTTGAAGCGAAATTATAATTCGGATATTTTTGATAAATGGACATTCTATCGCTCCGTTTATTTATCAGGATTGCCGAACTGGGTGGTGTCACCGCAGCGGCACATGATTTATCACTTTCCCCTGCTAGTGCCAGTGCTCGCCTGGTCAAACTTGAAGAAATTGTTGGGTTTCGTTTATTTAACAGAACCACTAGAGCCGTCTCACTGACAACGGATGGCGAGCTGTTTTTACCCTACGCTCAACAAACTGTAGAAACGTTAGAAACAGGATTCAACGCAGTCAGGGGGCAAAGTTCGGCAGCTCAAGGGTTGCTGAGAATGACGCTGCCAGGATCCTTCGGGCGGATGTATATCATCCCACTCCTGGCTAAGTTTCAATCTCGCTATCCGCAAGTCAAGCTTGATTTGCGACTATCTGATGAAGTTCTTGATGTGGTTGAAGGCGCTTACGATCTGATTATTCGAAACGCCAGCCTAGCGGATAGCAGCTTAATTGTTCGCAAGTTAGCGGATGATCGGCGGTTGCTTGTGGCCTCTCCCGCCTATCTCGAACAATATGGTGTTCCTACTACACCAAACGATCTCGCTGCACATCGATGCGTCACGCTTGGCGAAACAAGATGGAAGTTTGAAAATGGTCAGACCATCAGTGTTCCACACTCAGTCACGGTCAACGACGGTGAGGCCATGCGAAAAATGATTGAGTATGGCATGGGCATTGGGATGAAGTCCGTTTGGAATGCTAGTGAAAGCCTAAAGTCAGGACTTCTCGTTGAGGTGTTGCCAGATTTTCCGATGGTTACAGAAGCCTCCCTATGGCTTCTCTATCCAAGTCGCAAAATTATCTCGCCAAGAGTTCGCGCCATGATTGATTTTTTAGTCGAACGATTCCAACCTGTGCCGCCATGGGAGTGTTAGGCAAATACGAAAGTCTAAATCTGATGTTTTTCTACCCAGTTTTTAAGCTCTTCTAGAAAACTCAAAGCAGTTTTACCAAACTCAGTAATTTCATAAGTGACCGCAATCGGGCGATCGCTCACTACTTCACGGGTGACTAAACCGGCCTTTTCCATTTCACGAAGTCTCTGCACCACCATTTTCTTACTAGCGCCTCCTAGTTGGCGTGCTAAATCATTAAAACGGACCGGACCATCTTTGAGATGCCAAAGAATCGACCCCTTCCATTTTCCTCCTAAAAATCGCATGCCACGCTCTATTGGACAAGGTTCCAGACAGGGCTCTAAGGCTTGTTTGCGGCCCTTGTCATCGGTGGCGATTCCTAAAGAAGTGCTCATAGGGCAGGTGGTTACTAAAAGTAAACTGGTTGACTCTGGTTACTGGCCTGATTATGTTAAATCACAGCAGCAGCAAGTGTCATAAATCTCGATTCTTGTTGGAGGTTTGTTGCTGTGCACACTGTTTAAGTTTTGAGCCTGCTGGCCAGGGAACCCCTATGCCTATCCCCGATATCCACCTCTACACTGCATCTACGATGAATGGCTGGAAACCGGTCATTTTTCTTGAAGAAGCTGAGGTTGAGTACGAACTGACCTACATCGATTTTGGCAAAAAAGAGCAAAAATCTGAATGGTATATGCGGCTTAACCCCAATGGCCGTATTCCGACGATTGTTGATCGCGGCAATGATAATTTTGTTGTCTTCGAATCTGGTGCAATTCTTTGGTATTTAGCCGAGAAATACCAGAAGTTTCTGCCTACGGGCGACAAGGCAAGATCCCAAGCGCTGCAGTGGCTGATGTTTCAAATGTCGGGTATTGGCCCTATGATGGGCCAGGCTATGTACTTTCAGCGAATTGCAGCCCCTAAGGGGAATAAAGACCCATACGCAATTGAGCGCTACGTAAACGAGTCCAGACGACTGTTAGAGGTGTTGGATAAACAACTTGCGGACAAAGCTTACCTACTCGGCAACGATTTCACCATTGTGGATATGGCAATGTATCCCTGGGCGCGGTCATACCCCTGGGCCAAAGTGTCGGTCGAAGGATTGGACAACTTAAACGCCTGGTTTGATCGCATTGATGCCCGCCCTGCCACTCAAAAGGCTGTTACCATTCCCAAACCCTTTCCTGCGTTCTTTGGCAAAGGCGATGAAACCACTTCCCAAGCTGAAAATGCTTCTCGCTTTTAAGATTGTAAGGTGCGTTCTCAGCGCACCTTACAATCTTGAACTGCTATCTGTCCCAGGCAACGTAAAGAATTATCGAGTTTTAATCTCGCTCCAATTAAGAAAATATATTTTTTAAACAACAAGCCAATTTCAGTAATACGTTGAAAACACACTACTACAACCCTTGAGGAAATACTCTAAAGACTGTAAACAGCATAACTCCAGTGTCCTATATTAGGAGTTCGGGGACCACGCCATCCCCGCCTCTTCAATTCACGCGCGATAAAAAGATTGGTGAGACCGTGACCAACTAAAACGATAGAACCAATCCTGCTAGATTGCTGTTCTAGAAAATCAACTGCTTGTTTAGCCTGATTTTTAGCATCAAGCTGCGAATGAGAATAAGGAGAATACCCCAATCCCCAAAACAATCTAGCAAGAATAATCCAAATTAGAGCTGGTAGACGGATGTTAATTGGAAACTGAAACATAAAGTCTATTTCACGAAATATAGGGTTGCTCACTATGGAAATCGAAGGCATTAGGATTTGGGCAGAGTGGATAGATCGAGGCAAATCGCTAGTGAAAATCGCTTTTGCTGATTGAACCAATAATCTAAGTTCTTCTGGTGGTAAAGAGTCGCTAGAAATTCTGGCTGTTCGATACCGACTTGCAAATCTTGGAATTTCATGGCCGTTAATCCATTCTCGTGAAGTAACTGTAGGTTGTCCATGTCTCACTAAGACAATAACCATGCAGAAATAAAATCCTTTCAAAAAACTCTTCGCACAATACAGAGGTAGCTTATTTCAGCTAACTACTGCATACCCAGATTTTCTGGATAACTTCTACATACAAGATATCATTCAGAAAAAATGATGCCTAATTTTATGGTCAGATCGTGTCTGGAGGTCGTTCATCGAATTGAGGAAGATCATCATTAATTTTATGCCACTGAGCCTTGGAGCCTACGAAGATATGGGATTCTGGCTCTATGGGTGGATCTCCTTCGATGGTGCCTAACGTTATCGAGGTGATTTTGCCTTTGACGGTTCCTGCTAAGGATGAACCACACTCTCTACAAAAACACCAACCGCCGTTCTGTGACGGTTCATATACCTTTACGAGGTCTTCTCCTGAGATCCATCTAAACTCGTCTGGATTGAAATCAGCATAAGTTGCAAAAGCAGCACCATGCTGTCGCCGACACATAGAACAATGGCAGTGACTTGCATCATACAGTCGTCCGGTAATTTCGTAGCGAACTTTGCCGCACAAACATCCACCTTTAATTGCCATCTTGGTTTCTCCTTTACGGGCAATATTGGCAACGGTTGCAATATCTCAAGATATTAGAAAAATTCTTGCCAGGAAATAATCATAGTAGATACTGTTCTGCATGTTTTACCTGTCCAGCCTGTTATTCGTCTCTTAAGTTTGTTTTTCGGATGAGAGACGTTTACTTCTACGGTTTGATCTTAACGCTTATTCTGCGCAGATGAAGACTTTTTGCCGTTCGCACGCCGCCGTCCGGTGGTGATAACACTCTCGGTAAGCCTCATTAGTATGAAGGGCAATCAATGCATCGAGATTAGGGTATACCCCGACCGCAATCACATCCCAATCTTCGTCAGTACCAACAAATGCTCCCTGATACGAACCTACAAATAAGAATCTCCCTCCCGCCTGTTCCACGGCTGGCAAGCTTACTGACGAATAGCGTGAAAATGCCTCTTCACCGGTTACCCCTTGCTCATTACTGTCATAAATCGCCGTTGGACGAATCTTGAAAAAGTTTACTAGCGTGATTGATTTATCTACTGGTTGTGTGAGTACGCGCTTCCATTGCTCGGCTGTAGGGCAGTTACCATCTTTACCATCTCCGTACCAAGCAGAAAACTTTGCTGCGAATTTGTTGACATCCATTCACCAACCCAATTACTTTACATATGTAAAATAACTAAAGACTTTACACGTGTCAAGTAAGGCTAAACATAGACGAACCAGAGAGGAAATCCTGGATGCAGCATGGACGCTAGTATCCGAAAAAGGGGCTGAAGTTTCTATCTCAGAAATTGCTAAAACTGCTGGCATAAGTCGACAATCCGTTTATCTTCACTTTGGTACCCGTGGCGGACTGCTTGTGGCGCTGGTGCGACGCGCTGATGATCGTTTTGAAATCAAAGAGCGCTTATTTGCTTGTTTCAGTATTGTCGATCCTAGAGAACGACTCCAGGAGTCCATTCGGGTCTGGATCGACTTTGTGATCAAAATCCATCCTGTGGCGAAAGATCTTGTGCGTCTTAGAGAAACTGACCAGGACGCTGCAACAGCGTGGGAAGATCGCATGTCTGATCTTCGCGATTGGCTTACGGTTCTTATACAATCTCTAAAATCTGATAACGAGCTTTCTGACGATTGGTCGATTAAAGAAGCCACTGAATACCTCTGGGCATCTTTTAGTGTACAGATGTGGAGCCTCCTTACTCTCGATTGCCAATGGTCCTTCGAGCGCGCTGAAGCAACCTTAGTTCGGACTATTACCAAAACCTTATTGAAAGATCCGGTTTAGGTATTTGGGGTAGGCAAAATCATTACAGATTTACTTCATCCAAACAGCTACACAAGCTCAACTACGCCGAACCCAATGACTGGAGCTGTCCACTACCCACCGGGCAGTCAAATGAAGTGATGACGATTTTGACGCGAAAGGTACGAATCGATTAAGGCTGTGCGATCGCATTCTCCATGTGAGATCGCGCTGATGCTGACTACCGCCAGTGGAACATTGGTTGAGCTGAGTCTTTTACCAAGTGTCTTTTTCTTTCATATTCTTTGATATCTCAGAATATTTACGAGATTACCCCAGGCAGTCTTTTTTAAACATATTGAGAGAATCTTTCTACTCTCTTTTGGGCAATTTGGTAACTTCGTTTTTTACATTGGGTCACTACACCCTGTTATGCTGTCGCTGTCGGTACCTTACAATGACGAGGTGTGTTCTAGATAATGTGCAACGTCAGACTTTTGAAAAAACTCACGTCTAGCTAGTGGCTAGATAACTCGTTCAATGAAAAAGGTTGTCATTGCTGGAGCGGGTCCAGCGGGGTTGCTTTTAGCTCATTATTTACTGGCCCGAGAGAACTATCAGGTTGAAGTATATGAGCGTCGTCCCGATCCGCGACAGATAGAGCCGTCTACCCAGCGTACTTTTCCCATCTCGCTACAGCTGCGGGGACTGCAGGCTATTCGAGCCATTGATGGTTTAGAAGCGGCTTTAGCAGAAGACGGTGTTTGGTCTAAGAGTACCTTGCTGCATGGCAAACAGGGGAAAGCGCGTCGCGTTGAACGCAAGCTGCCGCTGTTGCTGCTGGACCGTAACCGACTCACTCGAGTGTTGTTACAACAGTTACTTAATCACCACAGTGATATATCTCTGACAGTGAAGTTTAACTGTACCTGTACCGGTGTAGATAGCAAAACAGCGACGTTTGTTGGGGCTAACCAAGAGACATTTACGGCTGACTTTGACTATCTGGTGGGTGCAGACGGGGTGCGTTCTCAGGTGAGGGATGCCCTTGTTACATCAGGTAAAATGCACTGTGAGCAAAGCGTTGTGCCTGATGCTTATAAATCTTTGTTTGTGCGCAGGGTCAATCACGATGGCTCAGCTGAGTTAGCGGCAAACCAGATTCACTCCTGGAACATTGGCCCCAATAGGCGGGTGCTTCTGGCTCCTCAGCCCGATGGCTGGCTTCACGGTGTGATTTTGTTTCCCCTGGGGCAAGACCCGCTGGCAGATATGGCAGATGCCCAGACCGTCGTTGATTACTTTCAGGAGAAATGCCCTGCTCTGGCACTGCTTATGACGTTGGAGGAGGCCGAGGCACTGCGGCAGCGGCAGGTGTCTAAATTAGTGACGGTGAGGTGCGATCGCATGCATGTGGGCGATCACATTTTGCTACTTGGTGATGCCATCCACGCGGTTTCTCCTTCCGTTGGTCAGGGCTGCAATGCCTCACTGCAGGATGTGCAGGTCTTTAACCAACTGTTAGACCGCTACCAAAATAGCTGGGAGCAGGCTTTGCCTGAATTTACGCGGCAGCGACTGCCTGAAGTCCACGCTCTCAGAGATTTATCAGATTATAGTTTTCCTCGGTCCAAACCGATGGTGTTTGAGTTTATTTTTCGTCTCACCATTGGCAAAAAGCTCAAACGCTGGCTTCCCCAACTCGGTAAACCGCTACCAATGGAACTGATCATGGACAGCGATTTGGCTTACACCCAGGTACTACATCAAACCCAGGGTTGGGTGAATCGAGTCAGACAGTCTATGGACAGCAAAGTGTGAAAATCACCAGGGGCTAATGCGATTTCTCTTGTGCAGATAGTCTCGCAGCAGCGGTCTCTGATAGCGGTTCAGGCGTCGCCGACAAAATCACCGTACGGGTAAGCTGATCGACCGTTGGTAGTGCACCATCCAAACGGTGTTTTTGATAGCGTTGAGCAATCTTACAAATTGCACACATTTGACTAATTCCTTAATTAACAGACGACCTAAGCCTTGTGAACAATGTAGTAGCTGTTCTGAAAATCATGCGCCAGCTGTTTAATGGTTACTTGGGCAAAGCCTGCCTCTTTTAGCATAGACAGTGCTTTTTCTTCTCCCCACATGGCTCCTAGTCCCATGCCATCCTGGGCTAGGGAAACAGTCATACAGTGCATACAGGAAACGGTATATAAAAAGGGACCCGCCGGATGCTCCATATTGCCTGAAACATTGGTGGTTGCCCGAATATCTTGCATGAGATAAAGACCGTCTGGCTTTAGTGCCCGATAGATATTTTTAAGAACAATATCAGGATGTGCCTGGTCATGAATGGCATCAAATGTAGTGATCAAGTCATAGTGCTCAAATGCGTCAAATAGCGTGGCATCTTGCACCTCAAACTGAATATTGGATAACGTACGACGCTGTCTTTCTTCGCGGGCAGTTGCGATCGCTGATTCAGACAGATCAATACCTCGAAACTGGCTGTTGGGAAACAGCTTAGCCATCTTGTTGAGGGCACGACCGCTGCCACAGCCTAGATCTAACACTTGAATGCCCTGCTCTAGAGCGTCCATTAACCCCGGCACTAGAGGCAATACGTGGTCTGTTAGGGCTGACACCGTAGTTTGTCCGCTGTCTTCGGCCATCACTGGATGGAAACGTTTGAACTGGGAATAGGGAACCCCACCGCCGTTGTAAAAACAGTCGATAATGGGATCTTCTACCGAGCCTAGCAGCGGAATATATTGAGCAAAGGCGGCAATATTGTCGGGACTAGCCGCACGGGTCAGTACAGCGGCATGTTCACCGGGCAGAAAGTAAGTATCCTGTTCTACATCATAGGTAACAAATCGCCCTGTTACCATGGCCCCTAGCCACTCGCGCACATAGCGCTCGTTTAGATTAGTGGCATCGGCAATCTGTTGACTAGTAGCCGGTGGTAGTTCGGCCATCGCATCAAACAGCTCAGTGCGATGCCCAACGGACGTCATCAGGGCCAGGGCCGCACTGTTAAGCATGTCCAATAGCCGTTCAGCAAAGGCTTCAGTCAGGTCAGCTTGAGACGTTGTCATAGTAAGTGCTCCATCATTAAAGTGATTTCATCCTAAGCAATCCATCGTTCTACTACCGTTCCTAAAGCGTTCCAGACCAGACATAGGGAACTAGCTGAGGTTATATGAGGTGGCCCAGTGAACTTAATTTTCTGAAGCGCTAAAAATCTTTCCAGCTGTCCTATTCTCCTCAGTCAGAAGATGCTAACGAGAAACTCTAATGAGGCCATTCTCCACAAGTAGTGAGCTTTTATGTAACGACAAATACAAAATCCTTGATTAGTCTTGGGGATATGAATGAAACGCTCTAACAATCCTTCATTCATATCGTCAAGACACCATAAGGAACCAAACCTATGAAACGCTATTTGTTTTCTACACTGTCAGTTTTGATTGCTGCTGCTGCAATTTCTCCAGTAGCGAATGCAGCTGAAATTAAAGACCCAACCCTGCACCAGCTACGCATGGCCAATATGGATGCACGCAACAAGGAAGAGCTAAAACCAACGCTGCAGCAGCAGCGTATGGCTAACATGGATGAACGCAATAAGGCTGTTGCGTTTGAAGGCTCAAGCTCGACAACATTTCCAAAGATCAGCTCTGAGTCATTTATGGATGCTCTGTAGCTGACAGATGGATAGGGCGTCGCACGATGCTCCTATCTGTTTATCTAGGAAACCTATGAGGGACATGCTATGTCTGTTGAACAGATTCAGGGACTCTGGCTTGTGTTTGTTATTTCTCTGATCGTAATCATATTATGCCCCATTGTTTACTGGGCAAGTAATCTGCCGATTGAACGTTCATCCAAACCAGCTGAGGGAGAGTTGACGGATATTATCAACCATATCTTTCCATAAAGGCCACTATGACATCTGACTCTGATGAGTATGGCTATAATTACTCCGAAAAGTCTCCAGAATCATTTTGTCAGAGTCTTGGGCTGAGATTACGACCAGCTATCTTAGACGATGCTGAGACTATCAAAGGGCTGAATCGGATTGCCTTTGAGCCCTATATTTCACAGATCGGGGGCACTCCTCGCACTATGCTAGCTGATTACCATCAGGTAATTGAGCAAGACCATGTCTGGGTGGTGGAAGAACCTGGCTCCCTGATAGCCGTTCTCGTACTGTCACTCCAGGATGATCATTATCACATTGACAATATTGCCGTACACCCTGAGTGGCGCAGACGTGGATTGGGTAAGGCGCTATTACACCACGCAGAGATCCAATCACGTCGGGCAAACCATGGTGAAATATGGCTACACACCAATGAAATCATGGTGAGTAATATTCGTCTATACACTGCCATAGGGTATGAGGAGATATATCGACGGACATATCATGTAACTGACAGTATTTACATGAGAAAGCGCCTGAGGTAGGCATATTGACCTAACTCCGTTGTGTTGTAGAACACACCAGGCGACAAAAACAGGAACGGTCATAGAACGCTTTTAGAACAGCCAGGATCTTAAGTTAATGGTGACTTTTCTAAAGAACAAGGAGGTCACGATGAGAACAAGTGCCTTACTTCTTGCCAATATTCGATTTATTCGTTTAAGACGAAAACTGTTTGACCTATCTTTTTGGGGTCACCGGGAAAAGCACACAGCCAGCGAATCATTTGATCGCTTTTTCAAGCGGGGGTTGATCTGATTGGCTTTGCCCATGGGTTGACCTTTAGGAACAATAGCATTTTGGTTGGCACTAAGGTGTTGGCTGTGCTTGAAAGTGTCGATACAACAAAATTAACTGTAGAATCCTTTACGGAGATTATTATGGATAGCTCCACTGAATCGCCAATTCGCCAAACGATTATTGGCTCCTTGCTAAGCGATATTCTGTTAGGGACCCCAGAATTTGACACTATTTTTGGTGATACCGATGCCGCATTATCTCGTCGAGAGACCGGTGGTAACGACATTATTTTTGCAAAAGATGGTATCGATGTTGTCTTTGGGGATGCGGCTACGCTTAAAAATCGAGCGATGGGTGGGCGTGACCTACTCTTTGGGGAGTTAGGAGATGACACCCTGATTGGCGATGCCAACCTAATTCAAAATCGAGCCCGTGGCAACAACGATGTGATTGAAGGAGGAAACGGCAATGACACGCTCTTTGGCGATGCTCGTCTGATCAAAAATAGGGGGCGCGGTGGTGACGATGTCATTGAGGGTAATGAGGGTAATGACAACATCTTTGGTGATGCCGAAATCCTTGAAAATAGGGCTGAAGGTGGTGACGACCAGCTTGATGGTGGTGACGGCATTGACCTGATTGAGGGCGATGGTACACTGCGCGATCGGGCGATGGGCGGTAGCGATCGCATCGAAGGCGGTGCCGGTAATGACCGGCTTGAAGGCGACGGCTCCCTAACTGACCAAGCCCAGGGCGGCGGTGATACCGTCTTCGGTGGCGACGGCAGTGATGAAATCTTTGGCGATGGCCAGACCATTAGTCAACGCGCCCAGGCTGGTGATGACTTGGTGGTGGGTGATGCTGGTGATGACGATGTTTATGGCGATGCCTTTTCTATGCGGGGGAGTGCTCAGGGGGGTAATGACGCTGTTTTTGGTGGGGATGGCAATGACTTTGTCTCTGGCGATGCTTTTATTTTGTCGGATAGTGCCCAGGGGGGTAACGATCTGGTTGTTGGCAATCTGCAGGATACGTTTAACAGTCAGGGCACCACTGACGATGATTTTTTAGTGGGGGATGCCTTTATTTTGGCTGATAACGCCCAGGGCGGTAACGACCTGCTGATCGGCGGTGTTGGCAATGACGAACTGTTTGGTGACGCAGTTGAGGCAGATGCTAGCACCACTGGCGGCAACGATGTATTAATCGGCGTCGATCCTAGCGTTGGTAATCCTGGGGAGGGTGAATTTGACCAGCTTACGGGCGGTGGGGGTGCAGATCTGTTTTTGTTGGGTAATGCCGACACCGCCTTTTATCTGGGTGAGGGTGATGTCGATCATGCGGCCATTTTTGACTTTAGTCTTTCAGAGGGCGATCGCATTGTTCTCAACGGCAGTGCAGAAGACTATGTTCTCCAAGACTTTGTGGTGGATGAGACTTTGTTTGGTGTTGATATTATTCGCGCCGACGGTAGCGACCTGGTGGGCTCGGTAGTCGGTCAGACCACAGCAAACTTTGGTTTTGGGATTACGCCAGGCGCATTCACCTTTGCTGAGTAGGGTTTAGACCTGAGATTTTTTACAACTTTGTTACACCCATTTATTGACGATTTAAGGAGACAACCCATGAACTTTAATCAATCTGCGAATGCGTTTATGTCTTTTAGCCGATTTTGTAAGCTAGCGACTGCAGCAGTGGTAACAACCTTAGTGCTTTCCAATGCTGCCATCGCTGAGACTAATCAGCCTGTTCAAACTCTCGTCTCAGAAACAACAGCCAGCGTCCAAGCCAAGCAAAATCGTCGGTCTAATGCTGAGGTAATCCGATTTGATGTAGCAGAAGATGCGACCCGCTTTATATTTGACGATGCTCCTTTGCTAAGCAATGGGTTTCCGGCCTATGGTAATTCGTTTGTTACCCAGGGATATATCTACCCGGCGGGCACCCTCAACGGTACCAATGGTGTCAACCCAGATGGCAGTCCTGAGTTTCCAAACCTGGTCCAGGGACGCTGGGTATGCCGAGGCTGGTTTATCAATGAAGATGGCGCTGTCGCCACTAGCGGAGAGTTTGTAATTACGCACCAACTCTATAATTTTGGCTCAGAGCTTGGGAGTGAAACCATTGTTAGCGACGGATGGGAGCTAGCTAACGTGGGCGAGCCTGTGGCGCGGGCTATTACTGGCGGTACCGGTCGCTTTAGTAAGGTCGGGGGTGAAGCTGTTCAGGTATTCCTTGGGTTTAATGCCACAGAAGGCGTGAACTTAACATTTGAAATAACTGTGGAATAGCGGTGCGTCTTAGCGTTTTACTCGGTACTTCTTGATCAATACCGAGTAAAACATGCATCCTTGCATTCCTCTCTTAATAGCAAGGACGCATTTCTTGATCATTAATCTATGCCCTAAAACTATCATGGATACTCAAATGAGTTTAGTACTAAAGCTTTGGATTGCCAGCGGTCTGGTTATGGCGAACGCGATGGCTGCTGTTGCGGATTCCTCTCTCGCGACCCATACACCAGTGTGTTTTATGCAAACAGAAAACGGTCAGATTGTAGATTTGAGCCGTCTGTGTCGTACTACAGACGAACAAGTGACGACACCTCAGCCAGCCCAGCCTGTTGTTCATCAGCGTCGTGGCCGTGGTGCAGCAAGACGACGTTAGCGTTGTCGGGTTTTTAATTACTATTAAGTTAGCTTGTCATTACTATGAGGAAACACACCATGGTAAAACAACGTTTAACTGGTTTCCTAGGGACTCTTTTACTGATCAGCTGTTCACCATCAGCCTCTCCAACAGCAGTTGGCAACCTGTGTGCGCCTGAAATTGCCGAGCTAGAATTTGGTATTAGCTCTTCTGAATCCCAAGCAGGTCTAAAACAGCAGTGGGAACCGCTGCTGGCGGTGATGGCGGAGACCATTGATCGCCCTGTAAATGGTCTATATGCTACAGACTATGCCAGCGTGATCGAAGCCATGGGCTCAGGTAAGATTCAAATAGCCTGGTATGGTGGCAAAGCCTATATCGAGGCAGCTAAGCGCTCTCAGGCAGAAGCATTTGTGCGCTCGGTTAACCTCGACGGTACCCAGGGCTACTATGCCCACTTAATCACCCATCGGGATAATCCCATTCTTGAAAAGATTGATGTGGAAGCGGGCGATGGCGATCAACATATCATCACCAATGCTAGCGATCTAACATTTGCCTTTAATGACCCCAATTCCACCTCAGGCTATCTAGTGCCAAGTCTGTATGTATTTGCAGAAAACAATATTAATCCTGACGTTGCGTTTAAGGAGTTGATGTTTGCTGGCAGTCACGAAGCGACAGCTTTAGCTGCCGCCAATGACCAGGTAGATGTGGCAACTAACAACAGCGAAACGTTGGCAATGATGGCGCAGTCAGTCCCGGAGACTTACGAAAAAATTCAGATTATTTGGACATCGCCGATGATTCCGACAGAGCCCCTAGCCTATCGTAGCGACTTGCCAGATTGTCTAAAGGAAGAGATTCGAACATTTTTTTACAATTATCAAGACCCTGAGGTCTTAGCACCCATGGGGTGGTCTGACTTTGTACCAGCAGAGGACAAGGACTGGAACCCTATCCGGGAATTGGATATTGGTAAACAGATTCTGGATATCCAGAATAACCAGAGGTTAGATGATAGGGTCAAGCAACAACAAATCGACGAGCTAAATCAGCAGCTTAAGGCCCTACAGACAGCTGGATAATGTTGGTACATCTTCATCTAAATTATTTGGCTAGTCTGTTTATGCCTTAAAATAGCGTCATTAAGGTGTTCAAGATGATCGATTTGTAGCCTGACAACGTTAGGTACGTTGGCAATCGTAGAATAGTTAGGAGCCAATCGGATGCGATTTCCCCCAATCTGCTCGGCCTTGCGACCTTTTCAAACCAGTCTCGGCACAGCTTTGCTGTTGGCCACGTGCAGTGTCCCTGGTCTGGCGTTCACATTCTCACCAACTGAGCAAGTACAGCAGGCGGTGGACTGGTTTACAGGCTCTTTTAACAATCGGGTTCAGGTTGGCAATGACTCAACCATTCCATTTCTAACCATGGACAACTGTGCGATATCGGCTGCTGCTTCAACGCCCTCACAGTATGTCCATTTAGAACAATACTTTGGTAGTACGGACACGCTATTGCGCAGCAGGACCTACGAATTTAGCCCAGGAACCACAGGTGTTGAGCTGAGCATATTTGGCTATCGCGATCTCAGTACGGCCTTGGGCACCTGCGAACAAACAATGCCGATGGTGGACCTGAGCAATCTCCTGTTGCCTAGCTGTGATCTAACGCTCACGTACAGAGAAGACGAGTTTTTTGGTACCAATATTCCTGCCGGCTGTCCGACCAGTTTTCCCCTGCCAGGTAGTACGGTAGTTTCAACGGTTACCATTACGGCTAACACGATCGATTCTACCGATATATTCCTCTTGCCTGGCGGCGGTGCCATCGGTACACCGATTGCATTTAATCGGGTCAGTACACCTGAACCGACTATGATCGTTGGGTTTATCGCGTTAGGGTTGTTAACAACAATTGGTTATAGGCGTGCTTAAAGACTTTAAACGCCTAAAGCATTTCCCAGTATCAGCGTCCTACAGCTTGAGAAAGAATCATGGAATCAAGTTTTTTAACCGCAGTATTTCTACCACTGGCCCTGTTTGTCATCATGCTAGGCATGGGGCTGGGGTTGACAATTAAAGACTTCCAGCGTATCTGGACTGAACCTAAAGCGGTTATTCTCGGACTGATTGCTCAGTTAATCGTGCTACCAGTGGTTGGCTTTTTGCTGGCCAGCGTTTTTCCACTGTCGCCAGAACTCGCCATTGGAGTGATGATTTTAGCAGCATGCCCGGGGGGGCCGACATCCAATATGGTGAGCTATCTGGTGCGGGGTAATGTGGCTCTCTCAATTACGCTGACGGCTATTAGCAGTCTAATTACAATTGTGACGATCCCTTTGGTTGTTAATCTGGCGATGCAGCAGTTTATGGGGGAGGCCGTAGCTTTACAGCTTTCGTTTTTGACAACAGTTGTTCGAATTGCTGTTATTACGCTTATCCCGGTTTCTCTGGGTATGCTGCTGCATCACTATGCCCCTCAGTTTGCGGCTAGGGTCGAGAGCTGGGTTAAATGGCTGTCGCTGTTCTTTTTAGCGCTGATTATTGTCGGTTTGTTAGCTAAAGAGCGGGCTAATGTAGCTAGCTTTTTTGTACAGGTGGGCTGGGTGACGCTGACGCTAAATGTACTGACAATGGCATTGGGGTTTGCGATCGCAACCCTCGCTAAACTCGACAGACCCAGTGCAAAATCCATCACCGTTGAAGTGGGTATTCAGAATGGCACCCTGGCTATTGCCATTGCCAGCGCACCCACCTTTCTAAATAATCCCACCATGGCAATCCCAGCCGCGATTTATGCGCTGATTATGTATCCAAGCAGCGCAGTCTTTGCCTGGTTAGTGCGCAAGGCTGCTCCGGTTAAACAAACTGTCGAGACTAGAGAGAACTTATAGATCTATAAGGTTATAACTCTAGCGATCGTGCCTGGGCCCTAGCTACTAGCTGGCTGGGTAGTAATCCTAATAACAATTAGGATTATTCTTTTCCTAGTCAAACCAGAAAATAAAAAGAATGTATCTTGAAAGCTAGCGAAGCAAGACAGCCGCATAGGCTAGGTGTTTTAATCCTATTCAGGCTATGAATATAAGCCTGAATAAGAACCAATCGACAATCTCTTCTTTAGTCCATATTGACTAGTGTTTGAGGTGGTACAGGAAGAATAAGCCCTTCAAACCGGGTAGACGGAACCGATATAAAGTCTTCTGCCGTAAGCTGGCTAGCTTGAATGTCGCTAACCATACCTAGTGTTTGATCGTCTATGAGAATGAGGGCGTCATCCCCCTGTTGAACAATATTTAGATTTTCAAATAGTAAGCCATTGGCAAGACCGATATAATCAACACCATCTTGAAAATCAAGAATGGTATCGGTGCCATTCCCTGGACGTAAGACAAAGGTATCACTACCTAAGCCACCTGTATAGTCGTCATTACCTTGTTTTCCGTCAAGAATATCATCACCATTGCCACCAACTAGCACGTCATCACGAGATGTGCCGAGTATGATGTCATCGTTATCGTTATATTCTAGATGAATAACCTTTTGATTAATAGTCCGGGTGCGATTAAGATTGATACCTGACATTTTGATTAACTCCTTGTACGGTCTTCTAGAAATAAGTGAGCCGATATGAATCTTGTCTGAATAAAAACTTGGTGATTTTCTTGTTAAGAAAACTCCAAGTCGTTACTATCACAAGGTGTTCATTCATGATTTCATCCTAGAAAGCTCGACGTTCCATAAACGTTTCGAAAACGTTCTCAAAACACAAGGTATGTATTTCGTTGTCGTACTGATGTAATCAGAAAATGAGATTTTCCTAAGATACTGCTAACCTCTCTGACCTTGAAAAAGGAGAGCAAAAATATATCTCTTGTTGGGATAATCTATTGCAACAACTGGCGATATATCTCCTGTGTCTTAGTATTAGGATTAATCCCTAATTCATCCCGTAAGATGGTCATGCACTGATGATAAATCTGAAGAGCCATAGCACGATTTCCTAATTGGTTATGCAGCTGCATTAGCTGTTGATAGGTAGCCTCTCTCAGAGGATCTAACCGTAATAACCTTTCTGCATAGGTTAATGCTGATGAGTACTTTTCTTGTTTTCGTAAAAGGTCGACTAATTTCGCTAGGGCCTGACTAAATTGTTGCTGAAAATTTTCTCGTAGAGGATAAAGCCACTCGTCATACACGGCCGGCAGTAAATCCCCGGTGTATAGAGAAACAGCCTGTTCTAAGCTAGAAATTGTTGCGACTTCGGGTTGATTGTCTACCTCAGCGAGCACCTGCTCAAAAACTTCTACGTCCAGCCAGAAAGGTGCTTGATTTTGCCAACTTAGCTGACTGGCACTGATTTCTAGATAGGTTTCAGCCTGGGGTAAATGGCGTCGCAGATTGTGGAGTTCTTTGCGGAGATTAGTACGGGCTTGCCCATCTAAGGAGTTGGGCCATAGGGAGAACGCAATCTGTTGGCGAGACTGGATAGTATGGCGATGTAACAACAGATAAACCAAGAGCGATTGGGTGCGGCTAGAGCCCAAATTCTTCAACGGCTGTTGCTGATAGGTGATCGTTAACCCACCAAATAAGCAAATCTTTAGGGGTGGCTCATCGTCATTGATAGAGCTGACAGGCATTGCAGATGCGAAAGTCTCTGGTAGTGATGCGGCTGTGTCTATCGTCACTGCCCCTAGTCTTCTTAGATTCACCTGCTGCGCATCGGTGAGACCTTGCACCTTGGTAATGTTCATACCTTCGTAGGGTCGCAAGGGCCGCAACACTTTTAGACAAGTACCTGCAACCGCGTCCCACACCCGAATGGTTTCATCCGACCCACAGCTGGCAATGGTCTTACCATCGCTACTCAGCGCCATCCGCCAGATCAGATTGGTATGTCCCTTAAACACCTGGAGACACTGACCATCGCTTACCCGCCACAGTCGCACTGTTTGATCATGAGAACTACTCACTAAAGTACGACCGTTGGGACGCCATGCCAGCGACCAAACCGAATTTTGATGTCCCTTGAGTGTCTGTATGTGGTTGCCTGTAGCTACCTGCCACAGCTTGATATCACCGTTAGTGCTGCCGGTCGCCAGGGTTTTACCATTGGGGCTAAACGCCATCTGCCACACCCAGTTTTCTGGGTCATGTAATACGTGTAGACAGTCCCTCGTTGCCATATCCCAGAGCCTGAGGGTTTGGTCATAGCTACCGCTGGCTAAAATCTGCCCATCAGGACTCCAGGCCAAGGTGCGTACAAAACTCTCATGGCCTTTCAACGTTGTTAAACAACGACCCGTTTCGGTATCCCACAGCCGCACTGTTTGATCATGAGAAGCGCTCGCTAGTGTGGCATTAGTAGGATGCCAGGCCAAACCCCAAATGCTCCCCTGATGGCCTTTTAAGACGGCGTCGATCTGGTTTGTTTCTAAATTCCATAGACGGATTGTTTGATCGTCGCCGCCACTGGCTAATTGACCACCCTGGCTCCAGGCCACTGACCACACCGGTCGACTATGGCCGGATAACACGGTTAAACATTGGCCACTATAGGGATCCCACAGCCGCACCTGTCGATCGTGCCCGCCGCTGGCCAGCACCGCATCGCTGGGGTGCCAGGCCAGAGCTTGTAGGCCGTTGCGATAGCCTTGCAAAACTTTGAGTGAGGCATCCGCCCGCGGACTCCACAGCCGCACTGTTTGGTCAAACGACCCGCTAGCCAATATTTCAGATGTTGCTTCAGATTGTTTGTTTGAGAGATTAGAGGTCACATCAGGCTGCCATTGCACGGCCCGCACTGTATTTTGGTGCCCCTGTAGAATGCGCAGACACTGCCCGGTTTGGTTATCCCAGAGCCGAATACGGTGGTCATCGCCACCGCTGGCCAACAGACTACCGTCACGGTTCCAGGCCAGACTCCAAATACATTTTTGATGACCTCTGAGAGTTCTAAGACATTCTCCGGTCTGGGCGTTCCACAGCTGAATATTGCCACTTTTAGTACCGCTGGCCAGGATATGTTTAGCGGGGTGCCATGCGATCGCAAACACCCCTACACCCACATCAATCACCCGCAGACACTCACCTGTCTCTGGGTTCCATATTCGAAGGGTCTGATCGGCACTACCTGTTGCCAATATAGGGCTCTTATCTGGATGAGGGCACCAGGCCAAAGCGGATGATTTATTGGTATGCCCTTCCAGAGTTTGCAAACAGTCTCCCGATTCTGGGTCCCAGAGACGAATCGCCCCATCCACACCGCTGCTGGCGATTACCGTTTGCTGTGGATGCCAGCCAACGGCTCGGACTCGACTGTCGGGAACGTGTAGCGTACGCAGGTGCTGCCCTGTTTGGGTATCCCACAGTTTGAGCGTATCCTCTTCATCATCACAGCCACTAACCAGAATTTGGCTATCGGGGCTAAATGCAAGGGACCATACCCAGTTGTTGTGTCCCTGCCATGTCAGGTAGGGCTGGTCAAGATGATCTGTTTGCCAGAGCCAGATCTGACCGCTGGTGTCTGAGGCGGCTAACAGCTGACCGTTGGGGCTAAATGCCACTGCCAGCACGTTGCCAAAGGTTTGGGTAAAGGCTGTGTTGATAAATGTGGCCCCGACAAAACTGGCCTGGTGCAAACAGGTTTGTTGCAGATAGGCATGGTGAATGGGTAGATGGGAAAAGTCTAAACTGGATAGATCTACCCCAAGCTCAATACACAGGTTTAACAGGTTGCCTGCTCCATACCCAGAGAACTGCTGGGACTGCTGTTTTAGGGTAGTTAACAACCGCTGTAACTGTTGTTCTAAAATTGCCCTGGCGCTAAAGTTACGGGCAAACTGGCTGGCAATGGGTTGCAAAATCAACCGCTGCTGGCTGAGGCGAATATAGTCTTTTAGGGTGGTTTTTAGCAGCGCATGGCTTAAAAACAACGACAGCTCTACCCCATTGAGTTCTTGCAACACCTGGTGAATAAATTGGCTGGTGACATATTCCATTACCACCGGCTGTTGGGTATAGCGTCCTGCTTGTTTTTCAATCAGCGATCGCCAGCTGAGAGATTCCAGGGTTTCTAATACTTCCATTCTGGCAACTGGGGGTTGAATGTCGTCAACTAGCTCGCTGATGGAGGTCCATTCTCGGTTAATGGCAAGCCAGATCATGACCGTGCGCTCCAGGGTTGTTAGTCGCTCAAACTGTTGGTCTAACAGTCGCTGCAGTCCATTAAAAACTAGCGTATCTTCGGCCAGAAACAGATCTATCTGCCCCTCAAAGAGACTTTGAATTGAGGTAGCAACAATTTTTAAGGCCAGTGGGCTATGGCTGTAGCGTTCTCCCAACGTTTGTTTTTCAGCTTCTGTACCCAGCAGTCCTTTGGCATTGAGTAGGGCAATCGCCGCTTCTGGAGAACCGCTTAGGGATTGCGATCGCACCGGCAAATCCACCCCTTCAAACGCTCCAACCACCGCTGGTTTCTCGCGACTGGTCAGGATGATGCAGCTTTGGTGTCGAGTCTCGGCCAACAACTTTAGCAGGTCGCCATAGTCTTCATAGTCTCCACGAAAGTATCCCGCCCGTTTGCCACCGTGCAAAATGGTTTCCATATTGTCGAGAATCAGCAGACAGCGAGACTGTCGCAGCCAGTGAAGCAGTCGTTTAGGGGTGGCTTCGGTATCTTGCTGATTTGAGATAAAGGGGATCACTTCATCTAACCATTCGGTTAAGGGGGGGCCGTTACGTAGCGATCGCCAGATGATATGGGTAAACGGACAGTTTGGGTGTACTTCCAGAGTTTCTACAAATTTTGCCGTTAAGGTGGTTTTGCCAATACCGCCCATACCTAGCACGCCCACCAGGCGACAGCAGTCGATCATGACCCACTGGGTCAGGGTGTTGAGTTCGGTGTGGCGGCCATAAAAGGCGGTGACGTCGGGGGCTTCGCCCCAGTCGAGGGTGGGGAGGAGGAGAGGGGAAGAGGGGAAGGTAGGGGAAGAGGGGGACTGATGCTGTTCGACGGCGGCGCGAAAGCTGGTTTTGCTGACTTTTTCTCCCAGGGCCTGGCTTAGATTTTTCCAAAATTTGGGGCCGACTATACGAGTAAAGTAGCTTGATGCATAGCCAGACTTCTCGGCAATTACCTCGTAAGTTTGTCCATGCCAGGCCCCCTTAAACAGCGCTAATTCAGCATCCGTAAGCAATCTGCCAAAGGTGGCAGACATGGCATCATTGACTAGGGCGAGGGCGTGCTCAAAGTCCATACTAAGCCAGGGGTGACATAGCTTCTCAACTATGGCTTAAACCTAGATACTACGCCAGTCGCCCGCCAGGTGAAATGCATGACCCGTTTAAGGCTAGTAAAGAGGTCGTGGTTTTAGACATATCCTTATCCTAGCCAGGCACGTCATACACCCCTAGGACTGATGTAAGAAAGGAAGTACAAACCAGAGGGGAGCCTTCTCATCAAGGGTTACCCTGGCAGTTGCGTGCATGCCACCTAGGGGAACCATATTGAGGCTGCTGGCCGACCATTTGTAGCCGCTGCTGGTGTTAGGGTCTGGGGTTAGCTCTATCAATACTTCAATGGTGGTAGGCGCAGCCGGATCTTCTAGCTGACGGATACCATCCAGGGTCATCACTGAGGGGAGAGACACCTCACGGACCTTACCCTCGATACCACCCGCTGCCTGTTTGTTGCCTTCCACATCTGGAATCAATAGCACATCCATGCCAGGTTCAATCTGGGCAAGTTCTCCAGACGGGAAATGGGCCACCCCCACTAGTTCGCTAGAGTCATCGCCACCCGTGTAGGCCAAAATCGCATGGCTGCTGGTCGTGACTGGAATGCGTCCTTCACAGGCCCAAACAATCGCAGCACCCAATAGCCCACCAACAGTGACTAACGGTAACCAGCTACGGGGAGAGACAATCTGCATCAGCTGATCAAGCTGCTCTGGTGAAGATAACCGCTCTAGGGCTTCTTGACGAAAGATATTGCTGTCACCCATCCGTAACTCCATCTTTATAAACCGATGGCGTGCGTAATTCAGAGGCTCATGCGCTTCAGAGGCTTACGCGCCGCATTATGCCCCTTATAGCAGGAAATCTTACAAATGTAACCGCTCTCAGGAGATTCTAAGCATTGGCGATGCATTTAATGAGGTTTCATGACAATCAAGTATTAATCTCTTAACAAAACCTCAGAAAACTCTTTGAAACCCAATGCATCATTAGAAGTTCATGAGAAGCTAACAAAAGGTCTTCCATTTTTTTTCACACTCGATATGATTGGAGAGTCCTGCACTTTACATTTACGACCAGACAGGACTTTAATTGTTTTTACATTGAGGTAACTTCCATGGAAGAGCAAAACAAGAACGTTACTGATGAGCAGTTGTCTGATGATCAGCTAAAGGATGTTGCAGGTGGTAACAAGGTTCATGAGCAACGTCTTGAGCACTTGGACAATCAATCCAAGAGTGTTAAGGATATTCAAGCAGAGCGTTTAGACCAGCTAGATCAGCGCACCAAGTAAAGTTCATTGCAAGCTGCAGTTTTCTAGGCAGCTAGTTAGCGTTCAACACTATGGATGGTCTTTGTCAGTCCTAAATGGATGAGCAAGGACCATTTTTTGTGGAATGAAGATTCATACGGCTTTTTTGCGAGACTTTTTTTCAAAATATTGTTGATGTTCTTCGGTCGCCAGCCAATAGGCGGCTGCCGCAACAATATCGGTAACAATGGGTTTACTATATTCGCTAGCCATAGCCTGTTTCGATTGATGCGCTAGCTGACGCTGAACATCACTATGGTAGAAAATCACCGAGCGATATTGTTCACCCCGGTCTGCGCCCTGACGGTTGAGGCTGGTGGGGTCATGGATCTGCCAGAAGGTGTCTAGCAGGGTTTCATAGTTAACAACGGCTGGATCATATTCAACCTGGGCGACCTCGGCATGGCCAGTGATGCGAGAGAGGACGTCTAAGTAGCACGGATTTTCAAAATGGCCCCCCATGTAGCCAACGGAGGTTTTTGTAATGCCGCGCAGCTGACGAAATGCTCGCTCTGTTCCCCAAAAACAGCCTGCACCAAATGTTGCAACTGCAGCCATAATCCTCTCTTATGCTTCACGAATGAGGTGGGTTAAAATCACCCAGCCCAGCTAGTAGTGTAACGCAGCACCTAGTTCACTCTGGGGGCAAACAATTCTTGACCGGCTTGATATAGGGTGAGCCCGCTGACGGCTTCTTCTGAGGAAACATCAAACTGGATGACAATATCGGCAACCCGAGCATAGAAGCGAGTCTCTGACGTCGGGTAGAGAGGAAACGCCTCTTGACCGGTGGCTTGGGCAATTAGCTGGTCATCTTCCCGACGAATATCGATCTGCATATTGGGCAACAGCTGGTAGGTGCCGGCGTAGCGGTCATAGACTACTGGGTCAACCTCAACAGGCTCATCAGGGGCCTCAGCCACGACAGTATCCACATCAACGGTTAGGGTGTCTAGCTGAGCCTGCAATTCTGGGGATATCTCAGATTGATAGCGCCCACCCAGGTGCTGGGCTAAAAAGCTTTCTAGAGCTGCTGCCATGGCCAATGAATTAATCTCTTTACGGAATCCGTGGCCTTCATCCATGGCGACTAGATATTCTACAGGTCGATCAAGATCTCTTAGGGCTGCCACAATTTGATCTGACTCGGCCTGTTTCACACGGGGGTCGTTGGCCCCTTGAATCACCATCAGTGGTGCCTGAATCTGATCGGCGGAAAATAGCGGAGACTGGGCCTCTAGACGGGTGCGATCGCTAGGGTTATCGGGGTCGCCCAAACGCAGAGCAAACGTAGCTTTGAGGCTAGCCCAATAGGGCGGAATGGAGTTGAGCAACGTGATTAAATTAGATGGCCCAACAATAGAGGCCCCGGCGGCATAAATATCTGGGGTAAAGGTTAATCCGGCCAGGGTGGCGTAGCCTCCGTAAGAGCCACCCAAAATACCCACCCGATCTGGGTCGGCAATACCCGCCTCAATTAGATGCAGCACTCCATCGGTGATATCGTGCTGCATTGCGCCCGTGCCCCACTCGTGATTACCCGCATTAAGAAAGGCGTTGCCATAACCGGCGGAGCCTCGAAAGTTGGGCTGCAGCACACCATAACCCCGATTTGCCAAAAACTGAACGAAGCCGTGGTATCCCCACACATCCCTGGCCCAGGGACCACCGTGGGGCATAACAATAATGGGCAAGTTTACGGGCTCTACCCCCTGGGGCAGAGTTAGATAGGCAGGAATTTCTAGACCATCCCGGGCTATGTAGCGAATGGGCTCCATGGTGGCTAGATGTTCGCTCGGTAACTCGGGTCGAGCGTCGTACAGTTTCTCTAGGGTTTTGGCCTCGCGGTCAAACAGGTAGGCAGTACCTGGATTAACATCGCTTTGAGCCGTAATTAGAGCCAAGCTGTCATCTTGGGTCAGTGAGTTTAGTGCTAGATCTGCCTCGGGCAGCTGCTGTTGCAAAAACGCCAGATCCGCTGTCAGCTCATCATCCTGTGGATAGATACGGATGCGATCGCCAATGTAATAAGTGGCCATCAGTTCATCCGTCGCTTCTGAAAAGATAGCCCCGCCAAAATCCACCTGGTTTTCAGGGTCAGCCTCTACAACCTGACTTTGCTGAGTTTCCAGGTCGAGCAGTTCCAGCTGGGTCAAATTTCTATCGCGATTGCTCATCAGATAGACCCGTTGGCCATCTTCATGAAACCGCAGGGGGACACAGGTTTCTTCAATGCGGCAGGTGTAAATGGGGGTTAGTCCATTGTCCTCGACGGCCAAAATCTCACCGCCATTTTCTAGAGTTTGACGATGGGCCAAACGCACATTCCCAGCTAAATCGGCGGTCCATGCGCCGACATTCTCGTCGTTTTGCAGCAGTAATGTACGCTCTCCTGTCTCTAAATTGAGCCGGTAAATATCATGAAACTGTGGATCGCGATCGTTTAAGCCCACAACGATCTCATCGGGGGTTTGTTTGGGTACCGCATAGAGTTGGGCTGTCACACCGTCAATCGGTGTGAGGTTACGAGTGGTTGCACCGTCCAAAGATTCAGGGTCTGCCGCATAGATATGAAAGTTCTCATTGCCGTCCTTGTCTTGGGCATAGAGAATATAGCGACCGTCGGCACTCCAGAAATAAATAATAATGGGACTTTCTATATCGGCGGTCACTGGCTTGGCCGCTTCCATAGGCTCATCAATGCCCTTGACCCAAACATTGATGACACCATCTAGAGGTTTTTGAAAAGCGATATATTGGCCATCAGGAGACAGTTGAGCCCCCGTAATTTCTGGATTAGCAAAGAACAGCTCTCGCTCAATTAAAGGTGGCAGACCGGCTTGATGTTCGACCGCTGGGTTGGCAGCAACGGGGCCGCTAAACCCGACAAAACCCATGGATATTATCATCAAACCTGCACCAAGCCGACGTTTTTGCATGACCAATAAATTCCTCTGGAGCTTCCTATGGTTCAACCGTATCTAGGGTCTAGTGGTGCTGCCATAGCGTTAGGTCATGGAGATAAATGACGTTTGTCATGCCTCACTGCAGCAAACGTCAATCTAGTCGCAATGAGAAAAAGCTGCCCAGCGAGAGGATAAAACAGACAGCTTGAGACTTTCGAACGGATTCGGACAGGTCCAACTCTCTCTAGATACCGTGTTTGAAAACCCTGCATTTAGAAAAAATGGAGACTACAAAGGCTCTGCAGCCTCCCTACGAATCCCTACGCAACTGAGACTAATTATCAACTACGCATTTCTGTAGGTAAGTATATCCCAGATCACCCTTATTGATAAAAATTCTTTTTAGAGGTAGCCAGATTACATGGGAAGCGCATACCTGCTCTGAGCCTCGGAGTGAGCTAGATAACTTTTCCTTTTAGAATTTTGTCGCGGCGCGCAAAATTCTAAACCACCTCTCCAAATACTAAAGAAGCTACTAGGGATACCACTGATGTTTGTCCGTAGGTCCTAGGGCGGCGGAACGCCCTAGCCATGGGGGTGTGGGGAACTCGGCGGGACCCCACGCAACCGGTTTTGCCTCCATATCGATACTTGGAAAATAACTGTGAATATTGGCCAATAGTGATGAGGGCTGCTCAGGGCTTTCCTCCTTTCCGGAATCATCTAAGCTATCCCACCTAGGCAAGCTGGGGTTTCCCCGAAAGTAGGGTGTCGATCAACTTAAAGATACTGGTGTGGTGTAGGTTACGGCAAGGTTAAGGAAAAAGGTTACGCTCTTCAACCCGTGCCATCATTTCTTCACAACCACAAGCAAATGACTTACCTTTTTGTAACCATCATTACTTGACATTAATTGTCATCAGTAGAATTATCTAGTTACTGCTGTAAAGCAGCTGTGGGTCCTGCCATCTAGTGACAGGTTTCGTTGAGGACAGTGTGTCGAGTATGCGGTCAGTTCTTTCAAAAGCAAAGTCATCTAAGACATTGGATGATCGCGCTGTATTAAATCGCCGCCGCTACCGTCTGCTATTGGTGGGTCTAGCCCTATTTTTAGGATTGTTTTTAGCGATCGCACTTTCTCTGTCATTTGGCTCGGTGTCCCTTAGTCGGGCTGAGCTGTGGGCTGCGCTACTCAAAGATGGCAGTAGCAACATTCATCAAACCATTGTGTGGGACTTGCGCTTGCCCAGGGTGATTGCGGCTCTCGTTGTTGGTTCTGCCCTGGGGATGGCCGGGGCTATGCTTCAAGGGATGCTGCGCAACGGGTTGGCCAGTCCGTTTTTATTGGGAATTTCCTCCGGTGCTGGGTTAGCCGCCGTGCTGATTGTCGGTCTCAGAGTCTGGGACATCTGGCTACCGCTCGGGGCCTGGCTGGGGGCCGTCATTGCCATGGCCATTGTCTTTGGCCTGGCTAGAACGAAAGGAGACATATCGGTTGAGCGGTTAATCTTAGGTGGGGTGGCGGTTAGCGCCCTGTTTGCGGCACTGCAGACGATGCTGCTGCTACTGTCGCCGGACGGTCAAGTGCAGGCGGCGCTGACGTGGCTTACGGGTAGCCTCAACGGTCGGGGCTGGGAGGAGGTCACCATCGTCGGCCCTAGTGTGGTGATTGCACTGTTGCTGGGCTGTTTGCTGTCGCGTCAGGTAAATCTATTAAACCTGGGAGACGATTTGGCGGTGGGGTTGGGGACGTCGCTGGTGCGATCGCGTCTGTTTATTGGTGCGGTGGCTACCCTCTTAACGGCTGGCGCCGTTAGTATTGCGGGTCTGGTGGGGTTTATTGGTCTGCTAGTGCCCCATGCTGTCAGACTGCTGGTGGGAAATGACTATCGGCTGGTGTTACCTTTCTCGGCGGTGGGCGGTGCGCTGGTGCTGTGTGCCGCCGATCTGTTGGCCCGTTTAGGCCCGATTGAGCTGCCGGTTGGTATTGTTACCTCGATTATGGGAGCCCCGGTATTTATGTGGCTGCTGTATCGTCGTAGTGGAAGAGGTACAAGGGTTTAGCGATGGTTTTAGATGCACATGACCTGCAGGGCGGCTACGGCGATAAAACCATTGTGGAGCAAGTTACCCTGGCGCTACACCAGGGTGAATGGCTGAGTATTTTAGGGGCCAACGGGTCAGGTAAATCAACGCTGCTGCGTCTGTTTGGTCGCATTTTGTCACCCCAGCAGGGGAGCATTTATCTCAGCGGTCGCGATATCCACAGTCTGTCGCCAACGGTCATTGCCCGTCAGCTGGCGCTGCTACCCCAGCAGCAGATCTTGCCAGCGGGGCTGAGTGTCCATCAGCTGGTGAGTTTAGGCCGCTCCCCCCATCAGCCCTGGTGGCAGTGGGACTTAACCGCCAATGACCACCAGCAGATTGACCAGGCCCTGGTATGGACCGATATGGAACAGTATCGTCATGAACCGGTGTCGGCGCTATCAGGTGGTCAGCGACAGCGAGCCTTTTTAGCCCTGGCCCTGGCGCAACAGCCCCAGGTGCTGCTGCTGGATGAACCCACCACCTATCTCGATATTCACTATCAGCTACAGCTTTTAGAGTTGCTTAAACGGCTTAATCAAACCGAGCAACTGGCCATCATTACCGTTCTTCACGACATTAATTTAGCCGTTCGCTATAGCCAGCGACTGGCTCTGATGCGTCAGGGCAAACTGCTGGCCATTGGGCCTATCACTGAAACTCTCACGCCTGAGATTTTGAAACAGGTGTTTGATGTGGATGTCGCTATTTTAGACACACCCGTCGGTCCACAGATTTGCCCTCTGGCCGCCAGTCAGGTTTCACACAACCCACCCCCAAATGAAGATCTCACCTTGGCGTCTAACGCTGTTCCCTAGGAATTCTAAAGCTGCCTGAGGTCTTTGCACTTAATCCTTTTCCTTTCAAACAATCCATTAGCCCTGAGATGAACCATACTCGCTTATTGAGAATAATTCTTTTCAATATTTCCTTTTTGATGCTGTTTATGACGGCTCCTGTCATGGCTGTGTCTGACACTGTTGGTACACAGGAGGAGCTGAAAAATCTGTTGCTGGCCCAGGAAGATTCATCTGATGAGGTAGCCCCATCTGATGAGGTGGTGGACAGCAACAACGACGGTCTATTGCGAATTACCGTGACGGGCACCCGCACACCCCGCACGGTTCAGTCATCACCCGCAACCGTTACTGTTATCAATGCAGAGGATGTCAATCGTCTGCTGATTCGGGATATCTCTGACCTGGTGCGCTATGAACCTGGTGTTTCTGTCAGTAACAATCTGCAGTTTGGTCTCCAGGATTTTAATATTCGCGGTATCGATGGCAATCGGATATTGATTCAGGTGGATGATATTCGACTGCCTTCTGCCTTTCAGTTTGGCGATCGGGTGACTGCCGGTCAAGGGTTTAACCTGGGTCGAGATTTTTTTGATACTGAGATTTTGCGTACGGCTGAGATTCTGCGCGGTCCTGCCTCTACACTCTACGGCAGCGACGCTTTAGGGGGTACGGTCAGCTACTTTACCCTGGACCCCACCGAGCTAATCGATCAAGTCGGGCGCAACTCTGCGGCCACCGGCTCCACTAACTTTGATAGTCGTAATACCGGATTTACCAGTACCCTGGTTCAGGTCAATCGGTTTGACAATATTGATACGCTGCTGGCCTATTCTCGACGAGACAGTTCTGAAGCTGAGAATTTGGGTGACGATCAGGATGGCGATCGCAACAGTCTGTTGGGTAAGCTTGTTTACAATCTCAGCGATACCAGCGCGTTTGACTTTACGGTGGAGCACTTTGACAATGATGTGGATACCACCACATCCGATGAGAATCTGCCGTTGATTACGGGCACCACCACCCGATTTGAAGAGGAAATCGATACAACGCGCACCCGGTTGAGTCTAGCCTATAACTATGACAACCCAGAGAGCGGCTCGTTTTTAGATTTTGCCAGGGCCAGGCTTTACTTTCAAGATTCTCGTACTACAGAAGACAACGAGCGAGAACTGTTGGCATTTGACTTTAGAACATTTCAGACATCGCCAGCCCTGCGGGTGAGTGAAAACCGCTTTGTGGATCAGGTGTTTGGCGGCGATGTACAGCTGCGTAGTGACTTTGACTGGGGCAATACGGCCCATCGGTTGACCTACGGTGTGGATGTCTCGAATACGTTTAATGCCCGACCCCGTGACCGGTCTCAGACAAATCTTATTACAGGGGCTACAACCCAGTTAGCCATTCCCGATGATTTTCCTACCAGAGACTACCCTAACTCCGATACGTTTAGGGTGGGTGTCTATGTGCAAAATGAGATTGCCTTTGGTGACCAATTTAGCGTGATTCCTGGGTTACGCTACGACTATTATGACCTCAACATTTCTATTGATGAAGACTTTGAGCGTAATGGGGCCACCGCTACTGATTTTGACGACAGTTCGTTCTCCCCAACGCTGGCCCTGGTATACCAGCCTTCGTCTGAGCTGAGTTTTTATGGTCGATATGCCCGTGGGTTTAGGGCACCGCAATATGATGAGATTAACAGCGGATTTACCAACCAAATCTTTGGCTATCGGACTGAGCCCAACCCTGATCTAGACGCCGAAACCAGCAACAGTTTTGAAGTGGGGATGCGGGGGAATTTTTCGAAGTTTAATTTTAGTTTGGCTGGCTTCTACAACCGTTATAACGACTTTATTGACAACCAGCTGGTGGATACAGAGTTTTTAGATGGACGCCCTCTGCTCGTGTTTCAAAATGTCAACATTGATGATGTGGAAACCTACGGTGTAGAGGCCAAGGCTGAATATCAATTTACGCCAGACCAGGGGGGCTTTAGTCTGCTGGGGGCGCTGTCTTGGACAGAGGGTAACAATCTCACCATTGATGAACCGCTGTCTACGGTCAACCCCATAGAAGCAGTCTTGGGTTTGCGCTATCGCTCACCAAACCAACGCTGGGGGGCTGAGCTGGTGAGCACGCTAGTAGGTGAAGCTCGAGGGGAAGGGTTTGAACCTGAAGAAAATCAAGATCCGTTTGTACCCGACGGATTTACCGTGTTTGATCTGATTGGCTACTATCAGATTAATCCGAGCTTGACCTTTAATTTGGGTCTGTTTAATGTGTTCGATACAGACTACGAGCAATATTCAGACGTGCGATTTTTAGATAGTAACGATGCGTTATTTGACCTGCAGCGAGCTCGGTTTGAGCAGCCGGGGTTAAATGTGCAAGCTGGGGTGACCTGGCAGTTTTAATTCACACGAGTACATTAGGAGAGCGGTAATGGCAGTACAACATTTGGGACAGCTTGGGAGTAGTTTGGCAGTGGCAGTTGCGATCGCAGCCTGTAGTCCCAGTTCTTCTCCATCCTCAGAGGAGGCAAACGCCCCAGAAAACAAGCCGCAGAAAATTGTTGCCCTGACCTCCATTAGTGCCGATGTGGTGCAGACTCTCGCCGCCGATACCCTGGTGGGAATTCCGGGGAGCCCGCTGCTGACCAACGACCCTCGATTTGAAGGGCTGACCGTTGTCAGTAGCGGTCGTACAGAACCCGATTTAGAAAAAATTGTGGCGCTAGAACCCGATCTTGTTATCGGTGCCAGCGGTTTTCACGACAAAACGCTGGAGCGACTGAGCGATTTAGAAGTAGGCGTCATGTCGGTGGATATTGCCGGTTGGGAAAGCCTAAAAAATATGACCCAGGTTTTAGCCACCCAGCTCGATGTGGACCCCACTCCGCTGGTGGAACGCTATGACGCCTGTTTAGCAAAAGCGACAGACGGCGGCCCTACCGCTATCGTGTTAGCCAGCCGAGAACCGTTGCTGTCACCCAATAAAGACAGCTGGGCAGGAGATTTTTTAGAGAGATTTAATATTCAAAACCTCACCGCCGATCTGCAAGGACAAAGCGAATTTCAGGGATATGTTACCCTGTCGCCTGAAAAAGTGTTGGAGATGAACCCAGACCAGCTGTTGTTTGTTGACTCCGGTGGGGGTGTTGACGGTGAAATTGCTCAGCTCAAAACCGACCCGTTTTGGGGACAGCTGACAGCGGTTCAATCCGATCAGGTTTACGGGTTTGGCTACCACGGTCTGATTAACCCAGGCAGCCTTCAAAGTATTGAACAGGTCTGTAATGCATTGGGCTAATGCCGCCTAAAACTGGTGACGAACCTCTACGCCAAAGCTACGACGGTCGCCATAGCCTGCTAGCGTACCACCATCTCCATCTGGAAACGCCAAGGTGACATATTCAGTATCAAACAGATTATTTGAGAATACATAGACACCAGTCCTCTCAAATTCATAGCCAATGCGAGCATTGACGATGGTAAACGGGTCTTCTTTGATAGTGTTGGCATCGTCAAAGAAGATTGTTCCCACACCCTGTAGTTCTAAGCGACCGAAGAAACCACCTGGACTGCGATACTGAGCAGCAAGATTGTAAGTATAGTCGGGTGAGTACAAAAGCCGATTCCCGTCAAAATCGTCTCCTGCAAACGGGTTATCGTTGTCGGTAAACTCTGCATCGGTGTAGCCAAAGCCGCCTATAATATCGAACCCCTCAAACGGAGTTGCCCGAATTTCCAGCTCAGCACCCACGGCGCGGGCTTGCGCCGTAGAAATACGACCCGTTAAAAATGAAGGAGGTTCCAATACGAATACCTGGGCATTGGTAATGTCGTTGTAAAATGCCGACAGATTAATACCCAGACGATTATCTAACCAGGATGTTTTGACACCAATTTCATAGTTCCAAGAATTCTCAGGCTCAACAATTAGCTCTTCATCCACTTGAGCAACATAGTTGTGGGTGCCTGGCCGGTAACCACGCGCAACGCTGCCATAGACCACCATATTAGGATCAAACTGGTAGCTGGCCGAAAATCTAGGTAGCCAAACATCACCATCAACATCAGAATCGTTAACTTCAGGGGCAAGAGAAAATAAGGAAGGGGAAACGGTGCCATCTATAGACTGAAAGATCGGGGCATCACGATTAAACTCTTCTTCCCAATATTCGTACCGCAGACCGACAGTCAGCGTCAAATTTTCAATTGGTTTGTAGTCTACCTGAGCAAAGCCAGCATAGGTGGTTTGATCATAATCTGATTCATCTATCTCAGAACCCAACAAAAGCGGTATTTCTGTTTCATTGCCAATACGAAAATCTCGATTTTGTAGAGAAGCCCCGGCAATCCACTTTAGCTGGTGTGCACTTTCAGGAGACTGTAACCGGATCTCTTGGTTAAAAATCTCCTGGTCAAAGTCGCTGTTTAAGATCGAGCCAAAGTCGTCATTAAAGTCGATGTAGTTGTAGTCTGTATCACTGTGAGAGGTGATAGATGCAAACTGTAGACGATCACCCTCATAGCCCACCCGCAGGGATTGAGTATTAACGTCTAAGTCAAATTCGCCATTATTACTGCGGCTTACTTCAAATGGATCGTCTTGATCGGTGGGAACATAAACACTAGCATCATCTTCTATACCAGAAGCCGCTACGTTTACGCTGACATTCCAGCGATCTGACGGGGTCCAAACCAGGTTGGCGCGGCCAGCTAAACTGCTTTGTTCATCAGCATTGTCGTCAAGCAGTATATTGTCTGTAAACCCGTTATGGCCGCGATATACAGCAGCCAGACGAATGCCTAGCGTATCGGGGACCAGATTATCACTCATGGAAAATTGCAGCTGTTGCTCACCAAAATCTCCAAAGAGAGTGCTAGCGCGTAGCTCAGGTTCGTCACTGGGAGGACGACTGATAATGTTGACTACACCGGCCTGGCTATTACGACCATAGAGAGTACTTTGGGGACCGCGCAATATTTCTATGCGTTCAAGATCGAATAGCTCACTGGGAAAAAACTGGTGAACATTGTCGTAGGGCACATCATCAATGTAGAAACTGACAGCATCCCGCACGATAACATTACTACTGTTGCCGATACCGCGCACGCTGTACAAATTAAAAACGCGATCGCCCGGTGTGAAGTAAAAGTTTGGGGTGTTGGCGGCAACTTCGGCGATTGAGTTAATCTGGCCATCCACCAGTTCTTCTTCAGTCAAGATCGTCAGACTGATGGGGACATCTAACAGATCTTCGGGTGTTTTTTCTGCGGTAACTACGATGCGCAGAGTATCGTCTGCAGTAACAGCGGCATCGGCCGTAGATGTGGTAGAGACGCTGAGAACAGCGCTGCTGCCCCGCACACCAATGTTTCCGGTAGGGGCTGTTTCTGTCCCAACCACTAAAATTCTTACCTGCTCAGTGCCCAGCTGACTCACATTGATTAGCGTAATGCCAGCCGTTAAGCTGTCATTCTCAAATGTTTCTCTATCGGGTAAAGCTAGACGCGCGTTGGGAACATCAATCACCAGGCTATTGCCGTCTACGGTAGGTAATGGCAACAAGAGTGGTCCATTGTCTGTCTCCAAGATCACATCAACCCCGATCTCTGTCGGCTCAAGCTGAATATTTGTTATCTCAGTCAGATTAGAAGATTGGGCAATAGGCGATGTTATCGGTTGCGCAACAGAGTTCTCTGGATCAAGCGGTTGCGAACTGGCATGGGCAGACGATAGTAATGAAAGCGCTGTAAGACCCGTAGCACAGATCCATAGAAAAAATCTTATGTTGCCCACGTTTACCCCACACACAAAAACGCACAATCTTTCAATTATTGAGAGCCTTATTTTTTTTGTCAAAAGACAGGCTGTCACACTTTAGGGGCAAATGGTGACAATAAAAATATTAAATAGCTGGTTAAACAACATTGCTGATAACCAGCAGTCGCAAAAAAGCTTTACAGGTGTAATGCAGGCTACACCTGTAAAGCTTTTTCACTAGCCGTTACTGTTTCTCTTTAGTTAGCGCCCGTACGGGTGTGCAGGCTATAGAGATACTGAGACTAGCCTGCTAGCCGTTTGACAAGTGCACGACCGGTTCCCAACATTCCCAGCAAAACCACACTGGCCATGGCTCCGGGTTCTGGAACTGTTTTGACACTAAAGCTAGTGAGTGGATCGCTAGTTATGACACCCGTTGGGTCAACACTCGCAAAGTCTAATCCTGCGGCGTAAGCACTTGGGTCATCTGACAAATCAGGCACAGCTGACAGATCGCCCGTGTAGGCAATTGGAAACTCAATAGGGCAAAACGCAACGGGATCAAACAAACAACCTGCCGGGGCATACACCGCTGTGTAGGCACCTGGCACATCGGGTACGCCTAGTAGAGGGCCAAACTCCACAGCCGGAAAGACACCATAGTCGGCATCTAATCCTTCAACACTCACAGTAGGAGAGGTAAATGAGAAGTCAGAAACAGCGCCCAGATATGCCTGATTTCCCTCGCGAATTGTAAAAAACGGAGGCAGCTCAGATTCTGGAACAGCCGCTGTATCTGTATCCAAGATAAAGGAACCGGTCCCCCCACTTTGAGTTGTAAATTCAAACTGTAGCCGAGCGGCTTCAGCGGGTGCTGACACGGCCAAGCCCGAAAACACCAACAATGTTCCAAATGAGAAGGCAGAAAGCTTCTGCATATTGAGGTTATCTCCAATTCTGATTGAATTAATAAAAAACAAACCGCTCTAATGTCCCCTTGAGCGTATGTTCATACTATATAAACAGATTAATTTAATTCTTCTAACGGGACATTGTTGATTGTTTATGATGCTTCTGGTACAACTCAGCAAGTATGACAGCCTGTCTTTTGACAAAGCAGTTTTTATTTGGCACGGTGAAGGGTGTATCTATGGGGTGAGCATTTATGAGACCAACAATGCTGGCACAGATTGGTTTTGAGATACGTGATGTTGATGCAGTTGCCATAACACCCGATCAGGTTGCTCGTGTTAAGCAGGCAGTTTATGACAATAAGCTGGTTGTGCTTAGAAACCAGTCAATGACCAGCGAACAGTATGTTGCTTTTGCCAACAAATTAGGCACACCTCAAATCTACTTTCAAGATAATTATCATCACCCTGACCATCCAGAAATCTTTGTCTCTTCCAATGTTCTAGAAGATGGCAAAAAAGTGGGAGTTGCTGGCACCGGACGTTACTGGCACACTGACTGTGCGTTTCAGCCAGAGCCTCTGTCTTGGACAATGCTATATCCTCAGGTGTTGCCGCAGTCTGTACGTGAGACCTACTACATAGATATGTGTAAGGTCTATCAGAAGCTGCCAGACAAACTGAGGCGACAGGTCGATGGCGCGTTTATGGTACATGAGGCCAAATGGCGCTACAAAGTACAGGCTTGGGATGTTGATCGGGCCATTATCGATATTTTGAATGATTTTGAGAAAAAAGCGCCCCCAGCCACTCACCCAGCTGTAATTACTCATCCGGTCACCCAAAAGCCATCGCTCTACATCAGCGAAGGATTTACAACACGGGTAGTAGGGCTAGAGCCGGAACAAAGTCAGCAGATTCTCTCGGAGTTGCTGGCGTTTGTGCAACGAGATGAGCATATTTATACCCATATCTGGCAGGATGGCGATATCTTGCTGTGGGATAATCGCGTGCTGTTGCATAAAGCTGGCCGCTGTCCCAGAGGAGAATCTAGCGTCAGTCATCGTATTGGTGTGTATGACGGACTACCTTTCTATGTAGCCTAATGTTGTGTTGCCTGGTGTTTATATCTCTTTAATTTCTTCCTAAAGGTGCTGTAATGGATATTAATCGATCCTTTTCTCGTGTAGAAGAGGTGAGTAGAGATTTGATGGGCATTTTTTTAGCGCCTTATAAATCAGACTGCCAATATCTTAAACGAGCGTTGTTTTACTACCCGCCTCAGGAGTCGTCTGGCGGAGATTTTGGGTTTATCAAGGGCGACTTTAAAATTCCAGAATCTTGCTACATTGACGATACTGGGCATTTTAATTCTGTTGAGTTTAATATCTGCTATAACCAAATTTTTTATATCTTAATCGCCTATCTAGTGCAGCAGCAGCTGTTGCCAGAGATGAACGATTGGGATCTAAAGAGATATCAGCGCCGCCAGCTAAGCGATTTTTTAATTACTCGATTTTCTAGCACATTTAGAAGACCGGTTAATTCTGCAGCGTTTCAAGGCATGCTGTCGATCAATCGATGTGCTGCTCGGGGTGGGCTGATCAATGTTAAAACCTCCTGTGCTTTTTATGATGAGAGTGGCTGGTGTGAAGGAGATGTGACCGTATGTGTAGTGCATCAATCTGCAGCCCGGTCTGTTAAAGATACGAATCTTTCGCTGTCGTCGTAGATCAGGTAGCTTTTATGAACGTTACACTACGCCAGTGCCTTGATTTAGAGAGTTCTGATGCGGCTCAAGCATTGTTGCGTGACTCTCTGAGACAGCAGATCGCCCAGATTGCAGGGATTGAGCTGTCTCAAATCGATGACCAGCAGCCGCTGAGCTATTTTGGGTTTGACTCTCTAATGGCAACAGAGTTGCGAACGTATTTGCTCAATGAGCTAACAGTCGATATCTCGCTAGACGTCATTTTAGAGGGGGCTACGGTTGCTAGTTTGTTGCAGGCCTGTTTGCAGCAGCCGATGACGCCCAACCCACAGCAACCCCTAGAAACATTATCTGAGGGAAAGAGCCATTCAGAGCCGGCCCCTGGACGCTATCCTCTTTCTCAAGGGCAGTGGGGTCTTTGGTTTTTATATAAGCTAGAGCCTGAGAGCGCGGCCTATAATTTGGCGTTTACGGCGCGGGTGCGCTCTGATTTAGATGTTGCTGTCTTAGAGCAGGCGGTTCAAATTTTAGTGGCACGTCATCCCTCTTTGAGGACGGTCTATGGTCAAGATACTGGTGAGCCCTTTCAAGAGATTCACGCTGCCCAGACAAGCTGCCTTTTAGAACAGATCGACGCGACGGGTTGGGATGAAGAGAGATTGGTACAGGGTGCGATCGCAGCGTATCAGCGCCCCTTTAATTTAGAAACAGGACCGATCTTACGGCTTACTATCCTGACTCGCTCACCGCAAGACCATGTGCTGTTGTTAACCATTCACCACATTGCGGTGGATGGTGTGTCATTTGGTATTTTGTTAAAGGAACTACAGCAGCTATATAAGGCTCAGCAGACAGGTGAATCGCTTAAATTTGCACCGATTGACGCGGCTTATCCAGAGTTTGTTCAGTGGCAGCGCGACTTAGTTAAAAGTGAGTCAGGAGAGACTTTATGGACCTACTGGCAACAGCAGCTAGCCGGGGTACAAACCCTGGACTTACCGACTGACCACACCTATACCCCATCCCAAAGTCAGCGGGGGGCTTCGCGGGGAGCCTCCTATTCATTTGAGATTTCACCAGCGCTGACACAGCAGCTGCGCTCCCTGGCCAGGGCTCATGGGGCAACACTTTACACAACCCTACTGACAGTGTTTCAAGTTTTGCTCCATCGCTACACTGGGCAAACCGACATTGTGGTGGGCACCCCGGCTAGCGGGCGAGGCCAGCCGCAGTTTGCGCGAACGGTGGGCTTTTTTGTCAATATGATTGCCCTGAGGGGAAATTTGGCAGGCAACCCCACCTTTTCAGCACTGCTAGAACAGGTGCGTCAGACGGTGCTAGCGGCCCTGGCACACCAGGCGTACCCGGCTCCTGTGCTGGTGGAAAGACTGGGGTTAAATCGTGACCTGAGTCAGCCGAGTCTGTTTCGCTCAGCCTTTAATGTTCTAAATTTACCCAAGCTGGCTGGTGACTTTGAGCTGTCGGTTTCAAATCAAATCGGCGCACGGGCTCAGTGGGGAAACCTGGTGCTAGAGCCGTTTGAGATCCCTCAGCAAGAGGGGCAAAACGATCTTGTTTTTGACATTATGGAAACAAGCGATCGTCTAATTGGCATTTTTAGATATAGCTGCGATCTGTTTGAGATCCACACCATTGATGCCATGGCCGAGCATTTTCAGACGCTGTTAGACGGCATCGTGGCCAACCCTGACGAGACAATTGCCCAGCTCCCCTTTTTAAGTCTTTTAGACCAACAGCGGCTGCTGCAGTGGGCAACCCCAACGGCTCCATATCCGACTGGGTTAGCTGTGCATCAGCTAATAGAGCATCAGGCTGAACGTACCCCAGATGCGATCGCAATTGTGTGTCCTCAGCTGACAGAAAATTTAGATATCTCGTATCAAAAGCTAACCTATCAACAGCTCAACACCCAGGCTAATCAGCTGGCTCGCTATCTGCAAATCCAGGGAGTTTGCACCGAAGTACGGGTGGGCATTTACCTGTTGCGATCGCCTCTGTTGTTTGTGGCAGTACTGGCGGTCTTAAAGGCTGGTGGCACCTATGTACCGCTTGACCCCAACTATCCGGCAGAGCGGCTGGCCTTTATGCTCAGCGATGCTCAAATAGGTTTGTTGTTAACTGATTCAAGTCTGCTAGCGACGCTGCCAAGCAATATTCCACAGCTTTGTTTAGACCAGCTAAAGCTAGGCTCTCAGAACCGTGACAATGTGCCTGTCACGGTAGCATCAGAGCAGCTGGCCTATATTGTTTATACCTCGGGGTCCACCGGTCGGGCCAAGGGAGTGATGATAGAGCACCGCAGCTGGGTCAATGCCTATTTTGCCTGGGAAGATGTTTATCAGCTGCCCAAGCTCTCTAGCCATTTACAAATGGCCAGTTTCTCCTTTGATGTATTTGCTGGAGATTTTATTCGTGCTCTGGGGTCGGGAGCAAAATTGGTGGTTTGCCCCCAGGAGTGGCTGCTAGAGCCTGAACCGCTGTATGGGCTAATGAAAGATCAGGCTGTCGATAGTGCAGAATTTGGCCCGGCTGTGGTGCGCACCCTGATGCAGTATCTGCACCAAACTAGCCAGCAGTTGAACTTTATGCGGTTGCTGATCGTGGGGTCCGACGCATTTTATGTTCAAGAATATCAGCAGCTTAAAAGGCTGTGTGCCCCAAACACACGGTTGATTAACTCCTACGGCGTTAGCGAAGCTACCATCGACAGCAGCTATTTTGAGACCCCCTCTTTTGAGGGTCCCTCTTTTGAGGGTCCCTTTCTTGAGCTTGAAAGTGACGGTATGGTCCCCATCGGTCGTCCGTTTCCGAACACGCAGCTCTGGGTGCTGGATGAACATCTACAGCCTGTTCCAGAGGGCGTTACGGGAAAGCTTTATATCGGCGGTGCAGGTCTATCACGCGGCTATTTAAATCGACCTGAGCTTACTCAGGAGAAGTTTATTGCAATTCCAGGTGCAGACTCCTCTCCCCCTCTCCCTCCCGTCCTTTACAAAACCGGTGACCTTGCCCGCTATTTAAGCGATGGCAATATTGAATATTTGGGGCGCAGCGATTCTCAGATAAAGCTGCGCGGGCTTCGCATAGAGCTAGGTGAGATTGAGGCAACGCTGGCTCAACATCCGTCTGTTGGACAAGCTGTGGTGATAGTGCGTAAAGATAAGCTAGGCATTAAGAGTCTGGTGGCCTATGCGGTGTGTAACCCTCAACAAACGGTCTCCCCAGCGGAGCTACGGGCCTTTTTATCACAGACGCTACCGGCTCCCATGTTGCCCAGTGGGTTTGTCCTGCTAGAGACATTTCCTTTAAATGCTAACGGCAAAGTTGACCGTCAGGCTCTACCGATACCCAAGGTGTTTGAGCGCAGCATTGAAGCAGGCGCGGTTGCCCCCCGCAGCTGGATTGAAAAACAACTGGCGGAGATTTGGATGGCGTTGTTGCGTCTAGATAGCGTTGGTATCTACGACAATTTTTTTGAGCTGGGGGGGCATTCGCTCTTGGCCACCCAGGCGATAGCTCAGATGCGGCAGGTGTTTCAAGCTGAGCTACCGTTGCGGCTGCTGTTTGATCGACCGACCATTGCCCAGCTAGGAGAACAGATTGAAGCCGTTTGCCAACAGCGGTTTAGTTCACTTCCCACCATTGTTCCCGCGTCTAATACAGACACTTTGCCTCTGTCCTACGCCCAGGAGAGTCTGTGGTTTCTCAATCAGCTAGAGGGGATTGGCCCCACCTACAACATGCCAATGCCGTTACGGCTGCAGGGTCAGCTAAATATAGCCGCTTTAGAGCACAGTTTAACCGCACTAAGAGAACGTCATACCGTATTGAGAACAGTATTTCCAACCCGTCAAACTCAGCCGATACAGGTAATTAATGCTGAGGCTCAGCTCGCCTTACCGGTGGTTGACGTGTCAGCGTTGCCTGAACAAGACCTTGAAACCCTGATCTTTGATGCGGTTAAAGAGACATTTGACCTGGCATCTGGTCCATTAATGCAGTCAGTGCTGCTGCGCCGTGACCCCCAAGACCATGTACTGGTGATTACGCTGCATCACATTGTTGCTGATGGCTGGTCGATAGACATTTTTGCACGAGAACTAGGGGAGTTATACAGCGCTTTTATAGAAGACCGTTCGCCTACTTTACCCGAGCTACCCATTCAGTATGGCGACTTTGCCTGCTGGCAGCGGCAGTACTTGCAAGGGGCCGTACTCGACACCATGCTGGCCCACTGGCAGCGTACCCTGGCTGGGGCTCCACCGACATTGGCATTGCCCACGGACTACGCACGTCCGCCCGTGCAAACTTTTCGCGGTCAAAGTGCCCGATTCTATGTGGATACTGAGCTGAGTGAGGGTTTAAAGGCACTGGCTCAGACAACAAAAGTCACTTTGTTTATGCTGTTGCTGGCGGTGTTTCAGATACTGCTGCGGGGCTACTGCGCTCAGGATGACATTGTTGTGGGAGCCCCCATTGCCAATCGTAATCGGGCTGAGACTGCTGGGCTGATTGGCTACTTTGTCAACATTCTTGTATTGCGAACCGATCTCTCTGGTGACCCCACTTTTCAAGAGGTGCTTAAGCGGGTGTATGAGGTGACCATGGATGCCTACACCTATCAGGATTTGCCATTTGAAAAACTGGTGGAGGTGCTGCAGCCGGAACGAAGTCTCAGCCATACGCCCCTGTTTCAGGTGATGTTTGTGTTGCAAAATGCGCCCACCCCCGAGCTACTGCTGCCGGATTTGACCATTCAGGCTCTAGAGACCAATATTATCACCTCAAAGTTTGACCTGACACTGGCTCTGAGAGAGGGCACAGCAGGGTTAGAAGGGTTTGTTGAGTACAACACGGATCTGTTCAAACCGGAGACCATTGAGCGTCTGATGGGACACTATCAGCAGCTACTGAAGCAGGTGGTGGCTAACCCTGAATACCCCCTCTCAGCGCTAGGGTTGCTCACCCCCCAGGAACAGACTCAGCTGCTGCAGTGGCAGCCACCTCTGCCCAACTCTCCCCAAGGGGTCTGCATTCATCAGCTAGTTGAGGCCCAGGCAAACCGCACGCCAGAGGCAACAGCGGTTGTGTTTGGCGACCAGCACCTGAGCTATGGTCGGCTAAATCAACAGGCAAATCAGCTAGGCCGCTTTTTACAACAGCACGGAGTTGGGCCAGAGGTCCGCATTGGTATTTGTTTAGAGAAGTCTTTAGAGCTGCTGGTGGCGATGTTGGGCGTGCTTAAGGCGGGAGGGGCCTATGTGCCTCTAGACCCTAATTATCCTGCTGAGCGATTGAGCCTTATGCTCGAAGATGCTCAGACAGCCCTAATCTTGACCCACTCAGACTTGGTTGAAACACTCCCTCAATCTGAGAAGAGTGTCGTTTGTTTAGATCGTAGCTGGCCAAAAATTAAGTGTGAAGAGTCAGCAAATTTAGAGAGCCCCGTTGTTGAGAATGATCTGGCCTATATTATCTATACCTCCGGCTCGACTGGCCGAGCTAAAGGGGTGATGATTGAGCATCGCAGCCTGATCAATGCCTACTTTGCCTGGCAGAAGGCTTATGAGCTAGACACTCTCTCTAGCCATCTGCAAATGGCTAGTTTTTCGTTTGATGTGTTTACCGGTGACTGGGTAAGGGCGCTATGTTCTGGTGCGCAGCTAGTGCTGTGCCCAAAAGAGTATCTGCTAGACCCTGAACAGCTCTATGGGCTGATGCGATCGCACCATATCGAAGCCGCCGAATTCTCTCCACTTGTACTCAGACAGCTGGTGCAACATTTGCATACAGCCCAGCAAACCTTAGACTTTGTAAAGCTACTTGTTGTTGGCTCAGACAGCGTCTATTGGCAAGATTTTGTCACACTCCAGCCTCTTTGTTCGTCAGAAACCAGGTTAATTAACTCCTATGGCCTCAGCGAAGCCACCATTGACAGCACCTATTTTGAAGTAACCCTGGCCGACTGCGCTGACACAGACAGGCTGGTCCCCATCGGCTATCCCTTTGCTGGCACCCAAATCCATATCCTTAATAGCAATCATCAGCCGGTTCCCATCGGTGTTGTGGGCGAGCTATATGTTGGTGGTGCCGGTCTGGCGCGGGGCTACTTAAACCAGCCCGAGCTAACCCAGCAGAGATTCTTAAAAGTAAACACAGTAACAGAAGCACAAAGAAGATTTTCCGCCCTCCGTTCCCCGTCCCCTGTTCTTTATAAAACTGGCGACCTTGCCCGCTATCGCAGCGATGGTGCCGTCGAGCTGGTGGGCCGAAGTGACTCTCAGATAAAGCTACGCGGGTTTCGGATCGAACTTGGCGAGATCGAATCGGCCATAGCCCAGCATCCTCATGTGAGTGAGACAGCCGTCATTTTACACAGCGTTGACGATACCCATCAGCATTTAGTGGCTTATGTAGCGTTGAAGCACTCTGGGCAACAGCCACCTATATCAGAGCTGCGCACCTTCTTAACCGATCGACTGCCCAGCTACATGGTGCCCTCTAACATTGTTGCCCTTGAGACAATGCCGCTGTCGCCCAATGGCAAAATTGATCGTCGAGCGCTACCGGTACCAGAGGTGTTCCAACGTTATACAGATGTTGGGTTTGTCGCACCGCGCGATCGAATTGAACATACTGTTAGTGAAATTTGGCGTACAGTCTTAAATCTGGAAACAGTCGGAATCTACGACAACTTTTTTGATCTGGGCGGACATTCTCTTTTAGCCACTCAGGTGATTGCTCAGCTGCGTCAAACTGTTGGGGTGGAGCTGCCGCTACGAACCCTGTTTGAGGCTCCAACCATTGCTCAGCTAGCTGAGCAAATTGAAGTCAGCTGTCAGCAGAAGATTCAAGCCACCCCAGCCATCACACCTACATCCCGGAAGGAGGATCTGCCACTATCTTACACTCAGGAGAGTCTGTGGTTTCTTAACCAGCTAGAGGGGATTGGCCCCACTTACACTATGCCAATGCCGCTCCGACTGCAGGGGCAGCTAAATGTGCTCGCTCTAGAAAAAAGTTTGAATGCCCTCAGCCAGCGACATACTGTTTTGACAACAGCGTTTCCAACCCATCAAACCCAGCCAGTACAGGTGATTAGCTCCAGAAGTAATCTGTCGCTGCCGGTGGTTGATGTGCCCGCTTTGTCGAATCAAACCCTTGAAGACCTGATCTTTGAAGAGGCTAAAAAGGTGTTTGACCTGGCATCTGGCCCCTTGATGCGATCGCGGCTGCTGCGCTGTGGGTCTGAGGACCATGTGCTAGTGATTACGCTGCATCATATTGTTGCTGATGGCTGGTCGATCGATATCTTTGCCCGAGAACTAGGGGAGTTCTACAGTGCTTTTATAGAAGACCGTACGCCTGATTTGCCAGAGCTACCCATTCAGTATGCTGACTTTGCCTGCTGGCAGCGACAGTACTTGCAAGGTGCGGTGCTCGACACCATGCTGGCCCACTGGCAACGTACCCTGGCGGGTGCTCCGCCAGTATTAGCACTACCCACCGACTATCCGCGCTCGCCGGTACAAACCTTTAATGGCAGCAGCGCCCGTTTCCAAGTCGATACCGAGTTAAGCCAACAACTACAACAGCTAGCACAGCAAACAAACGTTACCCTGTTTATGCTGTTGCTAGCCGTCTTTCAGATATTGTTACGCCGCTACAGCGCTCAGGATGACATTGTGGTCGGGGCACCTGTTGCTAACCGCAACCGAGCAGAAACTGCCGGGCTGATTGGCTACTTTGTCAACATTTTGGTGTTGCGCACCGACCTCTCGGGCAATCCCACTTTTCAAGAGGTGCTCAAGCGGGTGTACGACGTGGCGATGGATGCCTACACCTACCAGGATCTGCCGTTTGAAAAACTGGTGGAGGTGCTACAGCCGGAACGCAGCCTCAGCCATACGCCCCTGTTTCAGGTCATGTTTGTGTTGCAAAATGCCCCGACACCCGAGCTGCAGCTGCCGGAGCTGACCATTCAGGCTCTAGAGACCGATATTATTACTTCAAAATTTGACCTCACCCTGGCCCTACGAGAAGGTGACCAAGGGCTAGAGGGATTTGTTGAATACAACACCGACCTATTTAAACCCGAGACCATTGACCGACTTATGGGGCACTATCAGCAGTTACTCAAGGCGGTGGTGGCCGACCCCAACCAGTCGATAGCCGCCCTAACGTTACTTACCCCTGATGAGCAAGCCCAACAACAGCGGTGGCAACAAACTCAAACGATCTATCCCCAAGCATGTATTCATCAGCTGTTTGAGACCCAGGTAGAGCAAACGCCAGAGGCCACAGCGATTGTATTTGCAGAGCAACAGCTAAGCTATAGACAGCTAAATGAGAACGCCAATCAGCTAGGACACTTTTTGCAAACCCATGGTGTAGGGCCAGAGGTGCGCGTTGGGATCTGTTTAGAAAAATCTTTAGATCTGCTGGTGGCCGTGCTGGGGGTATTAAAAGCAGGGGGAGCCTACGTGCCTCTAGATCCCAACTATCCGTCTGAGCGATTGAGCTTTATGCTCGCCGATGCCCAGCCAAAGCTGGTGTTGACCCACTCGACGCTAATAGAGAGTTTACCCAGCAGCGAAGCTACGATTCTCTTAGATACTCAATGGGAGTCTATCGCTCAGTCTCCCCTCACCAATTTAACCCAGACTGCCCAGCCAAATAATCTTAGCTACATTGTTTACACCTCTGGGTCCACTGGACGGGCCAAAGGAGTGATGATTGAGCACCGCAGTCTGGTCAATGCTTACTTTGCCTGGCAGGAGGCTTACGAGCTAAATTCTCTCTCTAGCCACCTGCAAATGGCTAGTTTCTCGTTTGATGTGTTTACGGGTGATTGGGTGAGAGCGCTGTGCTCCGGTGCGCAGCTAGTGCTGTGTCCCAAGGAGTATCTGCTAGAACCCAACCAGCTGTATACCCTGATGCAGACAGCTGATACTGCCGAATTCTCACCGGCGGTCGTGCGCTTGCTCATACAGTACCTGCACCAAACTCAGCAGAATCTCGACTTTATGAGACTTTTGGTGATCGGCTCTGACACCCTTTATGCCGAAGACTATCGTCAGCTACAGGCAGTATGTGACTCCCAAACCCGTGTGATCAACTCCTATGGCCTCAGCGAAGCCACCATTGACAGCACCTATTTTGAATCACCACCGCTTAATCTACCCAATGAGGGGACTGTCCCCATCGGTCGCCCTTTTGCGAATACCCAGCTACACATTCTCAGTACGGATCTACAGCCTGTTCCTATCGGTATCCCTGGAGAGCTTTATATTGGCGGCATGGGTCTGGCACGGGGGTATTGGAATCGACCAGAATTAACTCAAGAGAGGTTTGTACAAAAGAAAAGAGAAAAAACAGAAGAGGGAAAAGATGATTCCTTCGTCCTCTACAAGACTGGCGACCTTGCCCGCTACCGCGACGACGGCTGCGTTGAGCTGTTGGGCCGCAGTGATGCTCAGGTAAAGCTGCGCGGCTTTCGCATCGAGATTGGCGAGATTGAGGCAGTATTAACTGAGCATCCGGCGGTGCAGGCAGGGGTGGTAGTACTGAGAGACGAGCTGGCGGGTGGAGAACAGCTGGTGGCCTATGTGGTGGCTGATAACCATAAAGATCAGGAGTTGGGTTTTCAGCTGCGCTCGTTTATAAAAGACCATTTGCCGGGCTATATGGTGCCCGCCTATTTTATGGTTTTAGACCAGCTACCCCTGAGTCCTAATGGTAAAGTCGATCGTCGCGCTTTGCCTATACCGGTCCAGGTCAGCAAGACCTTTGTGGCACCGTCCACACCCACTGAAATTAGGCTAGCCGAGATTTGGGCTGAGATTTTACAGCTACCCCAGGTAGGGGTAGACGATAGCTTCTTTGATCTGGGTGGCCATTCGCTACTGGCAACGGCGCTGATTTTTCGCATTCGGCAAGCCTTTGCGGTTGAGTTTCCCCTGAGCTATCTCTTTGATACGCCAACGGTGGCAGCCCTGGCCCAGCACATTGAGTCGCTGCCGAGGGTGGCTCAGATTGCTCCCATTGTTCAGTCTCACTCCACAACCGCACCGCTCTCTCTTTCTCAGCAGTATATTTGGCAAATGCAGCAGGCCGACCTCACCGATGCGGGGCTCAACAGTTCAGTGGTGATGCGGTTTAATGGCACGCTTGAACCAGAGGTGGTGGAACGCAGCTTTAACCAAATTATTCAACGCCATAGCATTTTGCGAACTGTCTTTACAACAAACGAGCCAGCTAACGAGACGATACAACAGATTTTGCCGGCGGTTTCTTTCTCACTTATCTATAAAGATTTGCAGCACCTGCCCATAGACCAGCGCGAAACTGAGGCCGTTCGTCTAGGTGTAGATATTGGTCAGCGCCCCTTTAATTTAACAACGGCTCCTCTGTTGCGAGCGGCACTTTTTCGCCTTGGTCCTCAAGTGCACTGGTTGCTGATCACCATGCACCATATCGTCACCGATGGCTGGTCGTTTGGCATTCTTCTACAGGAGCTAGACAGTCTGATTCAGGCCGAAGACCTGCCTGAGATGTCCTGGCAGTATGCTGACTTTGCCCGGTGGCAGCGACAGGTATATAACAAAACCGCGATCGCACAGCAGCTCACCTACTGGCAACAGCAGCTGACGCCAGCGGCAGAACAATCGCCGCTGGCACCGCCCACCAGCAAAACCGCCCACCAGTACTTTACCCGCTTCCCAGCCGCATTAGCCAGTGCTGTCACTAACTGGAGCCGGGCCCAAGGGGTAACCAGCTTTGTTGTACTTCTGGCAGGGCTAAAGCTAACCTTGGCGGAGTGGAGTCAGCAACAAGAGATTTTAGTTGTGGCCACCGTGGGCAATCGCACCATGCCAGAAACAGAACGTCTGATTGGCTGTTTTATTAATGACGTGATTTTGCGATCGCACCTCTCCTCTGGCGATACGGGCCTGACATTTCTTCAGCGGTTGCAAACCACCGTAAATGAAGCCATTGACCATAAAGAAGTACCCCTGCAGCAGGTGATTGACCAGGTTAAACGCTGCCGCCCGCTCGATCTGTTGGCCAGCATCACCATGACCCCCTCAGTACAACCGGCTATGCCCCGCTGGGAGCCAGTGGACCTGCAATCCCAGACCGACCAGTGGCAAGATATTCCCACCGAGCTATATACCATTGGCACCACAGAAACCACACCCCTAGAAATCTATGCTGAACTCTCGACTACCATCCGATTTGTCGTGAGCTACAGCACCGAACGATTTACCCGCAGCGCCGTTGAGCAGCTATTTAACCGCTATCAAACCTGGCTAGAATTGCTGACTACTAACCCTGAGATTGTCCTTTCACGCTGTTCTAACCTACCGTTTTTAGCTCGATTGCCAATGCCGTCTACTGTTTTGGAGGATGCTTGATGATTCACAACGATGCGATTCAAACCCTGGCCGAACTCACGACGGTCCAAGCTGAACAATTTCCTGATCGCAGGGCCCTAATCTGTCAGGGTCAGACGCTCACCTATCAGCAGCTGCATCAGCGCAGTCAGCAACTGGCCCAGGCCCTGTTAACTGTCGGTATCCAGGCTGGAGCACGGGTCGCTTTTCTGGCCCAAGACTGTTTGCAAGGCTATGAGATTCTCTTTGCCTGTGCCCACATCGGTGCCGTTCTCGTCCCGGTTAACTGGCGCTTGAGCCCACCTGAGGTGCGCTACATTTTGCAAGATGCTGAGGTGGAGCTGTTGTTTGTTGGCCCTAAGTTTTACAAACCAGTGGCCTCAATCTTACCTGAGCTAACCCAAATCAAAACTACCGTTGCCCTGGCAGGAGAGAGTCCGACGGTACAACCAGACTGGCTAATCTATGAAAGCTGGCTATCGGCTGCGGCCCCTACGCCTGTGGTGAAAATCTCCTCAAAACAGGTGATTGTGCAAATGTACACCAGTGGCACAACCGGCCATCCTAAAGGGGTGCAGCTGGCCCACGACAGTTTCTTTGCAATTGCCCGCGCCTTTGCTGGGCAACCGTGGATTGGCTGGCGGTCTCAAGATATGAGCCTGATCGCTCTGCCGTTGTTTCACATTGGTGGGCTGTGGTGGGCCATTCGCGGTCTGGTGGCCGGGGCGGAAAATGTGCTGCTGAGCAGTTTTGTGCCCGCTACCGCACTGCAGGCCATCGCCGCCGGAGTGACCAAAACCTGTTTAGTCCCAGCGATGATGCAGGCGATGTTGGCAGAACCCAGCAGCCGTACCACTAATTTTGACACCCTAGAGACCATTGTCTATGGCGGCTCTCCCATTGCTGAGACTTTGCTCACCCAAGCGATTAACACCTTTGCCTGTGACTTTGTCCAAATCTATGGCATGACAGAAACCGGTAATTGTGCCGTGTGTCTACCGGCCAGCGCCCATAGCCTGGATCGTCCTCAGTTGTTAAAGGCCGCTGGTAAACCGTTTCCCGGTGTTTCTGTAGCTGTTTTAGATGCTCAACAAAAATCGCTGCCGGTGGGTGAGATTGGTGAAATCTGTCTGCGATCGCCAGCCAATATGGTGGGCTATTGGAAACTCCCCGAGGCCACTGAAAAAACGTTGATCGATGGCTGGATTCATACGGGAGATGCAGGGTATTTAGATAAAGACGGCTATATCTTTATTTGCGATCGCATCAAAGACATGATCTGCTACGCCAGTGAAAATGTTTACCCAGCAGAGGTGGAAAACATTTTGTATCAGCATCCGGCCATTGCTGACGTGGCTGTGATTGGCGTTCCTGACCCTCAGTGGGGGGAAGCCATTAAAGCCATGGTGGTGTTAAAGCCCGATGCTGCCGCTACCAACCTGGATATTATCAATTTTGCGCGGGGTAAGATTGCCAATTTTAAGCTCCCCCGCACGGTTGATTTTATCGAAACCTTGCCTCGAACACCGAGTGGTAAAGTGCAAAAAGGCAAGTTGAGAGACCCTTACTGGCAAGGCTATGAACGCAAGGTACATTAAATGACAAACACCCCGCCCCAACAGTCTACTCAGCAGCCACCTGTCTCCCTCTGGCAGCCGTTGACCAACCGCAATTTTCGGCTATTGGCCATTGGTGAAATTGTCTCTAATCTGGGCGACCAGTTTTATTTTGTCGCCCTCCCCTGGCTAACGCTAGCCCTGACGGGTTCGCCCCTAGATCTGGGAGCGGTCCTCATGGTTGTTGCCATCCCTAGGGCCATTTTAATGGTGTTAGGCGGTGCCCTTAGCGATCGCATCTCACCTAAAACGGTGATGCTGATTTCAAATATTTTACGGGCCGGTCTGACGGCAATTTTAGCAACGCTGGTGGCTACTGAGACCACCCAGCTTTGGCATCTCTATGCTCTGGCCCTTAGCTTTGGCATCATCGAAGGATTTTTCTCACCCGCCGCTGAGGCGATTGTACCCAGCCTGGTGTCAGAAGAGCAGCTAATGGCTAGCAACATTCTGGGTCAAAGTGCTAACCAGGTGATTTTGCTGGTGGGGCCAGCCCTGGCCGGTGCCGTGATTGCCAGCATGGGTGTCAGCATCGCCTTTGCCGTTGATGCTGTTAGTTTTGTTATCTCAACAACAGCGCTATTTCTGATTCATCAGTCTGGGCGGGCCGCCGCCACACCGAGCTGCTGTGCTGCTAAGAGCGGTGCTGGGAGCGGCTCCAACAGCTTGCTTAGCGATATCTCGGCCGGACTGCAGTATACGTGGCAAAATCTGCCCTTGAGAACGCTAATTCTCTCTCTAGCTATCTACAACTTTCTCTTTATTGGACCGTTACAGGTGGGCATTTTCACCCTGGCTCAGGAGCGCTTTGCCAACGCAAGTGCCCTAGCGCTGGGGATTACTATCTCTGCCTGGGGCGCAGGTGGACTGATTGGGACACTGTTGCCCCAGTGGCTGCCCCAATTACCTAAACTGGGGGTGCTGATGCTGATATTAGCCAGCATTCAGGGGCTGGGCATGGTCACCATGAGTACTATTTCAAACTGGCCGTTAGCCAGTCTTGTCAGTGCTATTTTGGGGGGCTGCAGCAGTTTCTTTTTACTAGTAGGGACCACCTGGATTCAAAAAAAGACCCCGCCCGAAGTCTTGGGTCGAGTCATGGGAGTGGGGCTATTGTCTTCAGTTGGCGTTGCTCCTTTCTCCTATGCCCTGGCGGGTATCTTAGCCAATATCAATTTGTGGGCTCTATACGGTGGCAGCGGTCTGGCTATGCTCGCTGTTAGCGCGATACTGGCCGTCAGCCCAGCAATCCGAACACTCGATTAATAGCGGCAGCGTCTATAGAAACAACATTTATGAACCGTCTACGATTTATTGGCCTTTTCCTGATCGCCCTGATTTTTGTTGCCTGTCGGCCAGCCGACCCCGTGTCTCAGTCAGAGGGAACGGTGCCTGCTGTTGAAGAGCCGCCAAGTTTTGTGGCCACGTTACTCTCAGACCTACCCCAAGCCCAGCCTGATCTAGAGACCTTTCCAGTGACGATTGAGAATTGCGATCGCACCCTCACCTTTAACCAACCGCCCCAGCGAACGGTTAGTTTGTGGCAGCCCCCCAACGAAATGCTGTTGGCGCTGGGGGTACAGGACCAGCTGATTGGTCTAGCGGGCAACTATACCGAGCTACCGCACGCCCTCTCACCAGTGGCCGATTCCATTCCCTCATTGGGTAGCGGTATGCGCTGGCCATCGCGGGAGATTTTGCTATCGCTAAACCCTGATTTGGTGGTGTCAGAAGGGTTAGATGGATTTGCCTTTGACCCAGCCCAGGGCTACGCCACCGTCAATGAACTGACTGAGGCGGGGGTGCAGGTTGTTTCTACAGGCTCCAGCTGTAACCCTGGTGAGGCCCTGACTCGAGGGATTGGTGTTGTCTATGACGACCTCCAAATGCTGGCCACAATTTTTGGTGTACCCGACCGTGGTCAAGCGTTGGTGGAAAAACTACAGCAGCGACAGACAGAGATTCTGCAAACGATCGAAGGGCTCCCTACGGTGCCAACAATCTTTTACAACGGTGGGGAAGGTCCGCTTAGTGTCTTAACTGCTGGGGTGTGGGGCGATGCTGTCCGTCAGGCCGGGGGGGACTCTATTTTTGACCAAAACATATTTCAGGTAAGTTTAGAAGAGTTTGCCAACTCAAACGCTGAAGTCATCTTGATGGGCACCTATCCAGGTCAGGATGCAGACATGCTAAAGACATTTTTGACCGACACATTTCCCAACCTACCCGCCGTTCAAAATGGCCGTCTCTACCCTATTCCAACCATTGAAACCGAGGCCAGCATTCGCATTGCGGACGGTCTAGAAAAAATTGCCCGAGCCCTTCACCCAGAAGCGTTTGAGTAATGACCCATCGTCTCAAGCAGCGACAGCCTATGGCCAAACGTGTGTTAACCCCTTTTAGATTGTGGCTGTTTGGTCTAGCGATCGCAACGATACTCACCAGTGTTGCCGCTGTTTCTGTGGGCGCAGTCGCCGTACCGTTTTCCCATGTTGTCCAAATTATTCTGTCGCACCTGCTGCCCGGCACCATTACCCCCAGCTGGACACCTACAGCCGAGCAGATTGTTTGGGTTTTTCGGCTACCCAGAGTGTTGCTGGCCATTATTGTTGGCGCGGCTCTTTCGGTCAGCGGCACCACACTGCAGGCGATTGCTCGTAACCCCTTAGCCGATCCGTTTGTTTTTGGTGTCTCCTATGGCGCAACGGTTGGCGCTGTTCTAGTCTTAACCTTGGGAGCACAACCGTTTGGCGATATCTCTTTGACCGTAGCTGCCTTTATTGGGGCGCTGTTGGCCATGATTTTAGTGTATCTGTTTGCTCAACAGCAAGGTCGTATTACGCCCCTGCGGCTCATTTTATCGGGGGTGGCCCTCAGCTATACGCTCTCCGCAGTCACCAGCTATCTAGTGCTACGAGCTAGCTTTCAGGCCAACAGCCAGGTGGGTCTAGTTCTCTCCTGGCTAGCCGGTAGCTTTGGCCGGGCACGATGGGAGCATTTAGGACCCCCGGCTATCGTTGTGGTGGTGCTGACTGCCTATCTGATTTTCCAAGCCCGGCAGCTAAATGTTTTGCTCATGGGAGACGAACGCGCCATGGGTCTGGGGATTAACATTGAGCGTTTTCGCATTCAGCTATTTGTTATCACCTCATTGATGGTTGGTGCAGTGGTGGCCGTCAGCGGTGCTATTGGTTTTGTTGGGCTCATGGTGCCCCACATTGTGCGGCTGGCTGTGGGCAGCGACCATCGTCAGGTACTGCCATTAGCCGCCCTGGGAGGTGGGCTATTTATGGTAGTAGTTGACCTGATTGGTCGGACTATCATTGCCCCAGAAGAGTTGCCTGTTGGAATTGTTACCGCTGCCTTTGGTGGTCCCTTTTTTCTGTGGTTACTGCGCAGACCCGGTTAGATCAGTTTTTCTCGTTAATCTTGACCCAAAAGCTGGCTTAGATAACAGAGCGAATTGCTCTAGGAGGGCTAATACCGTCAGCCACGGCTGCTATCACCTGCCGATAGAGGGCTGACACATCAACATCGGGAAAAAACTGACTAACATTAGCCTGAGTGTACCCCCCAGGAGAAAACACAAAAATCGCTAAGGTGTCCCCTCGTACTAGCCACACTTCAGAAACCTTGAACGGTTCATAGTCAGCGATATTTGTAAAGTTGGTGACATCGATTTCAACGGCAATATCCGGTGGGGGATCGGTGGCTAGATCAATCCGAGTTTTGCCATTGACCACTTGCCAACGTTTGAGCCAAAAGCAATGATCAGGCTCAATGCCCACCTGTTTAGGAACCTGTAGTGTAACTGGCGTAGTACGAATGTAGTCACGTAGCTGCTGATTAAGGAGTGCCACCAATAAATCAGCAATAATTGCATCTAACTGTCCATGCTCAAATGTTGGCATTTTAAGGGTTAAATGACCGTTGGCATATTTGAAACGTGGACTGCTTTGGTCACCTCGAGCCGCCAGCAGTTGCTCATAGTCTGACCACCCCATCGGAATGGTGGCCACCGAGCCATCAGGTAACGATTGGATGGGTGCGATCGCAATCATATAGTTAAAACCCAGGTCCATCATCGCTAGTTTAGCCTGTTCTGCAGGGGGGCTCTACAGCTGTCGCTCCAGCCGCAACATCCGTCGGTAAGAAAGCCAGCCGCTCACCACCATAGCCAGTGCAAACAGACCGAGAAAACTAATATGCTCCCCAGCGGATTCACCTGCCATCGCCAGGGTCAGGGCTTCGGTCATATGAAAAATTGGGTTAAACCGGGCCAGCCGCAGCAGCGAATCGGGAAAAATTGAGGTGGGCATAAAGGCTCCGCCTAAAATCAGTAGCGGTACGCCAAATGCCGCGACCAGGGCATTGACATCTTCAGTACGGCGGGCAAACTGGGTACCCAAAATAAACCCCACACCAACATAGGCCAGGATACTCAGCAAAATGATTATCCCTGCCAACAACCAGGAACCGGGAAAGTTGGCCCCAAGGATCAGTGCGATCGCAAACACCAGCAATGCCTGACCCACTCCAATGGCGCTGTGGGCGACGACAATGCCCAAAAAATAAGACGCCCCGCGCAGCGGTGACAAAAACAGCCGTTTTAGGGTGTTTTGCTCACGTTCAGCTACGACTGTCGCCACACTGCCCCCCAAACAGCTAAAAAACAGGGCGGCCCCCACCAATGTTGGTGGAGCAACAATCTCCAGCGCATCGGCTAGATCGAGCTGAGCCCGTTCCGCTGTAATGGCACCGTTAAGAAACAGCAGCAACGCTGGGAAAATGGCCCAAAAAATCAAACTGCGTCGCCGTCGGATCAGCTCTAAAAGAATTCGTTGAGCGACAGCCATGATTTCTTGCCAGTACCGGGCTGCTAAATGAATCATGAAGGTTTTCTTGCTACGGTACGCTATGGTTTAAGATTTGTACCGAAATTGATTTATATCACGTCGTCTTGAACGATGTGATCAAGGTTCACATCAAACCACTAGCAGACACCTCAAACCTCTGTATGGAGCCCGTTCAAAATAATTTAAGCCTCTAGCCCGCTGTTTAACTCTGAGCAAATTAAATAGGCTTATGGGTAATCCACCACACCCTGGGTCTCCGTATGTTTTTTGGGGCAGTTTGTGCTGAACTGTCCAATAGCTCCACTTCCTTGACCTCTAAGCACTTCACCGATTATTCGTATCTCCTTAATGAATCTATTCCCTGAAACCTGGCAATCCCCTGACATTTCTCGACGGAGTGCGCTTAAGCTATTAGGAGTCGGAGCCGTGGGTGGCACTCTAGGCTATACCCGCTTTGCTAAGCCCAAACCTACACTTCACCAGGTTGACCGGCTTGATTTACCCCAAAAAGTAGGCCGTTCCACCACCGCCGTTGTCGTTGGTGGTGGGTTAGCGGGTCTGGCTGCGGCTTACGAGCTAAGCAAACGCGGTGTGACTGTAACGTTGTTAGAACGCTCACCCCAGCTGGGGGGAAAAATTGCCAGCTGGCCCATTCAGGTGGGGGAGCACGAGCTGCGAATGGAGCACGGGTTCCATGGCTTTTTTCCTCAGTACTACAACCTGTTTAGTTTAGTAGACGAGCTTAAGGCTCAGGACAATTTTCAGTCCTTAAATTTTTACGCCGTTCTCTATAAAAACGGTTATAAGCCCGAGGCGTTTTATCCGAGTAACGCAGCGTTTCCCTGGAATATCGTCGATTTAGCCATTTCGTCTGAAAATCGGTTGGACTGGGGTATTAATCTGACCAAAATCAAACATTTAGAAGTTTTTCGGGAGATTACCAGCTTTCGGATGCCCCAGACCTATGAACGATTAGATCATCTGTCGGTGGATGAATGGGGGCAAGGACAGTTTCCGCAAGGGCTATACGATCTATACTTTTTGCCATTTGCCAAATCTAGCCTTAACTCGCCAGATGTGCTCAGTGCGGGCGAACTGATGCAGTTCTTCCATTTTTACTTTTTTGGTAACCCGGAAGGATTGGCCTTTAACGGCACCTGCGAAGATATGGGCCGCTGTTTAGTGGACCCCATCAGCAATGCAATTGAGGCCAATGGCGGACGTTTGCTGACTGGGGTGACCGTTAGTCAGATCAACTGGGCCGACGGTAACATTGCCAGCGTTAACTATCAAAAAGGGCCAATTGCGGTGAATTCGGTGCCGTTTTGGTGCGATCGCAACCCGCTTTTAAGTAATGAAACCACTGACTACTACGGTGCTGGCGACAAACTTTTCGCAGTTGACGGTGACAAGGCCATCTCTCTCACCTGTACTCATCAGGGCTGCAGCGTTAATAAAACCGCCGACGGCAATGGGTTTATCTGCCCCTGTCATGGAGCCACCTATGATGCCGCTGGTCAGGTGATTAAAGGCCCAGCCCAAGAGAATTTAGCCCAGTTTAAGGTGATTGCACGAGAGACCGATAAAATTCAGCTAATTGCCGCTAACCCCGCCAGCGAGACTGATGATCTAGTCAAGAATTTGGCAGCCGACTACTTTATTTTTGCCGCTGATATTCCCGGTATCAAAAATCTCTTTTCTCTGTCTCAAGGAGATTCACACCCCACTGTACTGGCCCAGGTCAATGAGCTACAGGTAGCTGATCCCTTTGCTGTTGGTCGGTTTTGGCTAGATCGCGACTTTAATTGGGAACAAAGCTGGTTTACATCTCTCTCTGGATACGATCTTACCGATAGCATTACGCTCTACCATAAGGTCCAGGGAGACTATGCAAAATGGGCCGAAGACACCGGTGGCAGTGTGGTAGAACTCCACGCCTACTGTTATAAAGAAAAAGATTTTCCTACTCAGCAGGCTCTTTTAGAAACCTTTAAACGAGAGCTGTGGGAGATTGTCCCTGAGCTGGATGGAGCCACCATTTTGCACCAGGAGTTGGTTAACCAAAAAAACTTTGCCGGGTTTCCTCCAGGCAGCTATCCCAATCGTCCTAGCAGTGCCACAGCCGTCCCCAACCTGATGTTTGCTGGAGACTGGGTGAAGATGCCGTTTCCCTGTGGTCTGATGGAACGGGCCGTCAGCAGTGGTTTACTGGCAGCCAATGAAGTGTTGCAGAAAGAAGGCAGCGCTCGCCGTCCGCTGATGTCGGTTAATCCTGAAGGGGTGTTTAAGGTATAGAAGTAGATTTTTGGGCTCACCAGCTCTCTTTGTGAGATGTAAATAACCTGACTAATCGACTCCGCCGTAACTACCCTTCACCTGAATAATTGCTAGTAGCAACACCCCTGTCGGGGGGTGTGGGGGAGTCCAGGCCCCCACGAACAGGAGGGGTTCGGGGAGGAACGCCCTGAGCAACCCTCTTCGCCATTAACAACTACCCAGCAGTCATTTACCCATAACCTGTCTTTAGAAGATTCGGCAGGTTCGGTCTGTAAAGTTCAAATCATGCAGTTTTTTTACGATTACTGCTCGTCATTTATAAACGGTAATTCTGGTAAACCATCGTGAGATAAACCACCATGATTACTGCTCTGCTCATGGGGAATAGGAATAAGAGATGTTTTAATTGGAAACGGCATCGGAATATTTTCGGTCCGTAAACGGCTGTGCAGCCGTTTAATAAACTCATGACGCACAACCAGATGATCAAAGTATTCACGAATTCGGAGATACACCGTCATTGTGATGGCAAAGTAACCAAACTCCTTAAACCGAATCCACGGATCGGACTCTGGTACTCCTCCGGCTACTTTATCCATCACCTCATTGGCGACTTCTAGAGCTACTTGTTCCACATGCTCTAGATCTGCATCGTAGCTAACCCCTATTTCTAAAACAATCAGGGCCTCTTTATCTGGCAGACCATAGTTTTTGAAAACATTGTTGAGGATGCGCGTGTTAGGCACCACCACCATGTTGTCTCGAATATCTTGCAAAATAGTATGTCGCCAGGCAATATCAATCACATAGCCTTCTTCACCCGAATCAAGTTGAATAAAGTCTCCAACTCGTAACTTGTTTGAGGTAGCCAGGTTTAAGCCTGACAAAAAATTTGTTAGGGTACTTTGAAACGCTAAACCTAGCGAAACACCCCCAATACCTAGAGCTGTAAGCAGCGGTGTAATAGCAACACCCAGCGACTGCAAAGTAATCAAAACACCAAATGTAAAAATCACAATCTGGGTGAGCATCTCAAATAGAGATGTGAGATTACCTGCGCCCTTAGTCTCAGAAAAGTAGCGGACAAAGCCTACCGATAGACGAGCAACAATTAATGTGCCAGAGGCGATGGCAATGACCAATAGCCCCTTTTGTATTGTTAAAAATAAAGTGTTGTCAATCGGCAGCGTGAGAATTGCTGCAAAAATACCCCCAATAATAAACCAAAGTAGGATAAGTCCTTTTAGCGATGTGATAATGACATCGGCACCACCCCACCCTAACTTTGAAGACACAGACTGAAGACGGCTGAGCCCTCGGCGTTCAACGATAAGTCCTAGAAAAAACGTACCCACAATGATAAAAATGGGTACGATTATACGAATGATATTGGTAATGGTAATAGCGCTAAAGACGGCGGTCACGACTTTGGAGGATAGCTAGCATGCTCCATAGATACCGCGATCAATCGCCTTTTGCAAGCTATCGACCTACCTTGAGGTATAGGCCATCTGAGGCGTTTCCTGAACGTTCTGAGACTTTTGTGCTTTGGATGATTTGGGTCGAGTTACAAGCACAGGGCAAGGGGCTCGATGGCTGACATAATAGCTGACACTGCCCACCAACAGCTCTTGAAGGCCCGAAAATCCTCGGCAGCCAATCACAATCAAATCTGCTGGCCAGTCTTGAGCTACCGCACAGAGGCGCTGACCTATACGTCCCTGCATAATATCGCAAATGGCATCAAGTCCTTCGGCTTCAACCTCATCAACACACTGCTGTAGCCACTGCCACCAGTCATTAATAAAGTGATTCCACTCCTGCTTATATTCTGCAAACAGCAGCTCGCTATGCTGCAAAATATATTGGCTGTCGCTAAAAATTAGCTTTGGTGGCACTCCTGGCTCGTCGTCATCAATAACATGCACTAATCTAATCTCTGCCTGATGCAGTTTTGCCAGTGCGATCGCATTTTCCATGGCCCGTCTAGCTGTTTCGGACTTATCCATCGCGACTAAAATTCGTTTTGGCCGGTTGCGATCAATCGCTCTACGTTTGTTGTCATCAACCGGCTCTTTTTCACCATGGATGACCAAAACAGAACACGGTGCATGGTGTAACACATAATTGCTAACACTACCGATCAAAAGCTCGCTAATACCCGACAGCCCGCGACTACCCACAACAACTAGATCCGCATTCCAAGTCTGAGCAATGTCGCACAGTTGTGCCCCCGGATTGCCGTGAAGGAGCACTCCAGACGCATTAACACCAGTCTGGCAAGTTTCTAAAATCTGCTGATTTAGCAACGACTGAGCATGCTCTACAAACTGATTCCAGGCAGTTTGGTAAGATTCCACAACCGTGCTGCTAATGCTCGGATAAATCGGTCCACCAAAATAGCCGCTAAACTGTGGGGCCCCTGGCTCACTATCCACCAAAACATGGACTAGTTTTAGTTCCGCATTGTAGCTTTGAGCCAATGAAATAGCCCTTTGTAAGGCGTTGCGACTCAAATCAGAGCTATCCAGACCGACCACAATTTTGCGAATCATTAGTTTTCTCCTGATACCCTTACGGCTCAATCGATACGGGGAGAAGATAGAGCGTCTCTATTTCCCCACGCCTCGATCTCAACAAAACAAGTTGAGGAACTTATGAGGAGCAGATAGCATTCTATCTATGTAATCAAATAGGAGCATTAGTATGGAAAAAATCTCCGTCCAATTAGTGCGTATTTAAGTTGCGATCGCAAAATATCTATCATCGTGTTCAATCTCATTTAAATTTGTTATTTTAGATTAATTGTTTGTTCTCTGAGTATCTATCTCTCCTGGATGATAGCGTTATCTAATCAAAATGATTAGTATGTAGGCTGGGGTACATAGCGCTTGAATCGGGACAGCATTTCATCAGTTTCTATTTCCGTTACTTCTTGAGTTCAAAGAAATCACTATGCAAGTCTTATCTCGTCCTCCTTTTGGCAGGCTGATAGCGCTGTCTGCAGCATTAATCGTTCTTCCAGCTATGGCAGCCTGCCAAGCTCCCACCGAACCGCAGGCTGAGGTCGATCCGGTGGAAGATCCGATAGCTGCTGAACCAGAAACAGCTGAACCAGAAACAACTCCAGACGCTGCGCTCACAGGCGATACCATTGTTGATGTAGCAATTGGCAACGGCTCATTTGGAACACTGGTAGCAGCGGTACAGGCAGCAGGGCTAGTAGAAACACTGAGTAGTGAAGGACCCTTTACTGTGTTTGCTCCCACTGATGAAGCATTTGCTGCACTTCCTGAAGGAACGTTGGATACACTGTTGTTACCAGAAAACCAGGAAATTCTGACGCAAATTCTGACTTATCATGTTTTAGCTGGTGAAGTTCCATCTAGCGCGGTTGCGACTGGCGCTGTTGAAACTGTTGCCGGAGAAGACGTAGAAATTGTTGCCGATGAAAGTGGAGTAACAGTAGGCGGAGCAACCGTTGTAATTCCTGATGTGGAAGCGAGCAACGGTGTGATCCACGTAGTTGATACTGTGCTCTTGCCACCATCGCTTGACTTGTCTGCACTGCAATAGCGAGAGTATATTGCTCTGCCATCGCGGTGGTAAATAACAGAGCTTTGTTCTTTGAGAGAACAATTAAACGGTTCAGAGGAGCGACTTAAGTCGCTCCTCTGAACCGTTTGCGATTTAGAAGATTCTTCTTGAAACGATATTTTTTAACCAAATTGCCCAATCAACCAGCAATTGAGCGCACCATCATCCTCTGACTGGCTACGATGCAGTGATTTTTCTACGGTTTCAACTTTCAAACCTGGCAACACAGCAGATGCACGAATTTCACCACTGCGGCCAGCGGCAACAGAAAACGCAATAACGTCACTAGTAGCTACATTAACAACCCAATCTCAATTCGCATCTCTCCTGACCTGTTTTAACAACCGTCTGCTAACCCCTGAAAACTTTGGTTATTTCTGCATTCATTAAGGCAATTTGAGGATCGCTTTGGATTGCTTCAAAGTATTTTGCAGCTAAGGGGGTGGATGAATTTTCGTTGGGTTTGAGCATTAATCGTCCTTTCTCTAGAAGAATGGCTGCTTTTTCTTCAGGGTTTTCCGGTTGTTTTTTAGCGCTGGTAAACTCATCAATCTGAACGATAAATTGTGAGATAGGACGCAGCCAGCTAAAGGCTTCGTCGCTGATGACGAGCTGAAAGAATTCGCCTTTATTTTTGATGGGGCCATTGATCTGTTCGTAGCGTACGCGCTCTGACTCTAAAAGCAGCTTATGGAGTTTGAGTAAGTTGTTGCGGAAATGCCGCAGACGCTGTTGATTGGTTTCGGATGATGGGGCGGTCATAAACTAGCTGTGTAGGTCAGTGCTCTACTCACCTTATCGTGTTTCCATAGGTTGTATGGGGGCATACATAGCTACAGGCTAAACCGCATATATGTCCAGGAATTAAGGCTTTCTGTAAAGAATGCTACAGATAGGATGGGGTTTAGGACATTTACTACACTGGCTGCCATAGTCGGCCATTCTTCACAACTAACGTTAAAATCATCCCTAGCGTTCTAAACGGTGTCATGTTTACTCGCCCTTCTCGCATTGCTAATCGCAGTCGATCTCGCAAGATAGATAGGAAAACGGATAAACAGACAGATAGACCGGCTCAGCCGCAGCCAGGTCGTCTTCGGGCTTTGTCAATGGTGTCAATGGCTCTGTTAGGAGGGGGCTTAGTGGTTGCCTCAGTGGTGGGCTATGGGCTGTGGCGGACCGGAGAGCAGTTTATGGACGGTGTGGAGCTAATGTTCACACCCAAACCCCCAGAAGATAAGGTGGACACTCGCACCCTGATTGTCGATCAGGTCCAGGATGCGAGTGAGCTGACCACGGCCATTTTTTCGATGGAGGCGGTGGTACCAGCTGAGAGTAATCGCACGGTGGGTAACTATGTGATTGGTCAGACTAATTTGCTCTACATTGCCCACGGTGAAGTGAGGGCCGGTATCGACCTGTCGGCAATTAGTGAAGAGAATATTGAGGTTATCGGTACTGAGGATGGGTCAACTGACTTGATTGTGACGCTACCAGCGCCCAAAATCTTGGACAGTAAGCTGGATGTGACTCGTTCCAAAGTCTTTGACTATGATCGTGGCTTTTTGAGTTTAGGGCCTGACCGTGCCCCAGAGCTGCAGGCTTTGGCACAGCAGGAAGCACTTGAGCGAATTCGTCAGGGAGCCTGTAATGAAGGGATTTTGACGATGGCCAGCGAACGGGCTGAGGTGACGATGCGTCAGCTGATTGAACCCATGGGATACGGTAATTTGACGGTGCAGTTTGCAGAACCGGAAAGCTGCCCTTAGGCAAATTTTGTGTCTTAGGGAAGATTTGAGTTTTGGGTGCTGAGTTTTAGGTTACAAGGTAGTCAACCTTAAAACGTGATGGTTTGCTGAGCGATACAGCAGCCTAATTTTGAACCCTTGGTCTTTAGGGCCGCCTGCTTTTAGTTAACCACCCACCAAACAGCAATGATAGAGCTATATCAGTTTGAAGCGTCCCATTATTGTGAGAAAGTCCGGCTGATTTTGGATTATAAACAGCTGCCTTACAAGACAGTGGAAGTGACCCCTGGAGTCGGGCAGGTGGATTTGTATCGGCTGTCGGGACAGCGACAGGTGCCAGTGATTAAGGATGAGGCAACGGTCGTGGCTGACTCTAGCGCGATCGCAACCTACCTGGATGAAACCTACCCCGAGCGGCCTATCTTACCGGCTGATGGTGCTATGCGCGGTCTGTGTCTAATGCTCGAAGACTGGGCCGATGAGTCCATTGGCCCCAATGCCCGTAAGGCCATGATTGGTGCATTTAGTCAGCATCCCAGCTTTCGTACGGCGCTGCTGCCTGCATCTACGCCCGATGTGCTGAAAGGATTAGTAACCGCAGTCCCTGGGGATTTGCTAAATCTATTGGGCACCAGTGTGGGCTTTGGGGCAGACGATATTAAGACCGCCACACTGAGCTTGCAAAAGGCGCTAGCGTCTGTTTGCGCGGTACTAGCAGAGCGCCCTTACCTGGTGAGCGATCAGCCCACCCTGGCTGACTTTGCAGTGGCTGGGCTATCAATGTATGTGAAGTTCCCAGCCCAGCGATATGTTGACCTACCCCCAGGTCTTTGTGATAAAGGTGTGCCTGGTCTCGCCGATGCCCCCGACTATGAACGGTTCTGGGAATGGCGCGATCTCCTCTATGCCGACTATCGTCAGGTGCGGTCTGAGCCTCCGTCTGGCACTAGCAGCGGTCCAGTCAAAATTGGTATTGAGTAACTACAATCATTGGGCTCGGTCAATCGCATCAGCACCGCTACCGCTACCGCTATAAGATGGAAAGCGCACCTCAGCGCTGGAAAGCGCACCTCAGCGCAGTACCATGAGCCCCGTAGTCACTAAATTTCAATCTTTGCTTGGTGCCGACCAGATAGCTCCCTGGTCCAGTTTGGGCGATGCTCGGTTTGAGGCTGATGATGAACTGAGCATTGTCTTTCCGGAGTCGATTGAGCAGCTGTCGGCAGTTGTGCGTATCTGCTATGACCAGCGCTGGCGTATGCTCAGCTGTGGTCAACGAACCAAACTGCACTGGGGCGGCAACCATCGGCTAACTGCTGATGTCGTCATTAGTACCGCTCGGCTTAATCATGTGGTGGAGCACTGGGTGGATGACTTTACCATCCGGGTAGAGGCGGGGATGGCGGCGGCTGACCTGCAAAGCAAACTACAGACAGTGGGGCAAATCTGGCCGGTGGACCCCCTGTATCAACAGCGGGCTACCGTGGGCGGTATTGTGGCGACGGCTGATGGAGGATCGCTGCGACAGCGCTACGGCAGCGTGCGAGACACGGTTATTGGCGTGCAGTTTGTGCGCTATGACGGTGAGGTGGTCAAAGCCGGTGGCCGGGTGGTCAAAAATGTGGCAGGTTACGACCTGATGAAGCTAATGACCGGGGCTTATGGCACGCTGGGCCTTCTCAGTCAGCTGACGCTGAGGCTCTACCCCATTGCTGCCCAGTCTCAAACGGTAGTGCTGTCGGGTACTCCTGAGGCCATTGCAGAGGCGGCGCTACAAACCCGACTTCAGGGGATTACGGCCAGTGCCATGGATATAGTGGCCACTCAAAACGGCATCCAGCTAGCAGGACGTTTTCAAGGGATTACGGCTGGTGTTGAAGAACAGGTGGATAGATTTCAAGCGATCGCAACCGCAGCAGGGCTAACCAGCGAGTTAGCCGAAGACGGCTCATTCTGGACATCACTGGCCGATCAGCTGGCCAATCCGACCGCCGTATTGTGTAAAGTGGGGCTGCTGCCTACCCAGCTGGTGCTTCTGCTAACGCAATTGCCTCCGACTGGTCGGCTGGCTCGATTACACAATGCCAGCGGGCTGGGGCTGATTGCCCTAACTATTGATGGGTCGGCGGAGGTGACCGCTGTGATAGAGGCATTGCGATCGCACTGCAACGCCCACAAAGGCTATCTAACCATTTTGCAAGCACCGTCCTCGTTGACCCTAGACCCTTGGGGCTATACCGGTAATGCGCTGACTATGATGCAGGCCATCAAACAGCAGTTTGATCCCCATAGACTCTTAAACCCAGGTAGATTTGTCGGAGGGCTTTGACAGAAAGTCTTGAATTTAAAGGTTTGAGTTTTTAGTTAGAAGCCTCTGGACTTAAGGACTTGGGAATTGTTTGATCCCACAAAACTCAACACTCAAAATTAAGCATTCATAACTTTATGAGTACGTTCCCGCATAGAATAGTCAGGTCTGTCCGCGCATAAACATTTGTGAAATTATTCGTCTACCACACCCCAGAAGAGACACCAACTGATAGTCTGCCTGCCTGTGCGGTCGCTATTGACGTGCTTAGGGCCACCACCACTATGGCAGCGGCATTTGAAGCAGGTGCCGAGGCCATCGAGGTCTTTAGTGATTTGGACAAACTGGTACAGGCCAGTCAGCAATGGCCTTCTGAAAAACGCATCTTAGCGGGTGAACGGGGTGGTCAGCGAGTGGACGGATTCGATCTTGGGAATTCTCCCCGCGACCATGCCCCTGAACACACCTCAGGTCGCCGTCTGTTTATGAGTACAACCAACGGCACCCGCTGTTTGCAAAAGATCCAGACAGCGCCGTTAGTCATGACTGCCGCTCTGACTACCCGCCAGGCCGTGGTTGACAAACTTATCGCTAAGCAACCCGAGTCGGTTTGGCTGGTGGGGTCCGGTTGGGAAGGAACCTACTCGTTAGAAGACACCGTTTGCGCCGGAGCCATTATCCATGCACTGATGGAAAAAACCGGCCAGAGCTTTGTTGACTGCACAGGTAATGACTCTGCCATTGCTTCTGTAGGTCTATATGAACAATGGCAAGACCGTATGCTAGAGCTGATGCATGTGGCTACCCATGGTCAACGGCTGCTGCGGCTTAACAATACAGGCGATCTTGAATACTGCGCTCAGATGGATGTTGCAACTATTGTGCCAGAGCAAGAAAGTCCAGGGGTTTTAGTAAATCGGTAGTTGTTGAATTTTGAGTTTTGAGTTGATCAGGTCTCTCTGGCGTTCCCGTGATGGAAACTAGATAACTCAAAACTTACAGACCTATACCGTAATTCGTCGTCCTGCCTTCACCGCTTGCTCTAGTGCTGTGGCTACCTTTAGAGAGTAGAGACTTTCTTCTGGCTGCACATACATGGGTTTGCCAGCTGTTAAATGCTCCACAACCCATTGAGTATCCTTTTGAAATAATCCCTGGCGAGGGGCCGCTTCAATCACCTGTTCCCCAGCGGTCGTCACAAGCAAGCCCTCATTGCCGTTAAACGTGAGGCATCCTTGACTACCCCTAACTTCTATATAGCGGCTACGCTGCCACAGACCTTCCCCTTTACCGTAGGTCAGCTCTGCCAGCGTGCCATTGCAAAACTGTAGCTGGGCGCTGTAGAGACAGCTGCGAAAATACCCCGGCTCTGACGACTGCACCATACTCTGACAGCTGACATGCTCCACTAGGCCCAACAAATTTGTTAAGCGATGAATTCTTGAGAGGGCGGCCATCAGCGGAAACCCCAATAACGCTGGACAATAGCTCCACTGTTTGGGCGCAGGTTGTTTAGGGGCGAGGGTGCGATAGTTTACATAGTGGGGGGCACCGATAGCGGCTATGTGCTGTTTCATCGCCAGATGCAGACCACCAATTAGCTCAATATGCTCAACATGCAGTAGTTGTTGACGATGACGGGCTAGCTCAATTAACTGGCTGGCTAGCGCTACATCCAACGCCAGCGGGTATTCGACAACAACATGTTTGCCATGGTCTAGAGCCTGGTTTACCAAGGCTGCATGATGGGCATTTACGGTGCAAATAAAAACCAGATCAAGCGGTTGCCTAGACCAAAGTTCCTCAACTCGTGATAATGATGTTATTTTGTGTTGTTCTCCGAACTGCTGTGCCCGCCCAGGGCTGCTGCTGCTGACAACAGCGACTAATTCAACCTGAGACATAGCTTGCAATGCTTCAACCCGCTTGCGAGCTGCAAAACCAGTACCGATGATAGCTGCGTAAATGGTCATTGGTGCTCAATTTTCTTGCCGTAATGTCCGATTAGAAGCCGAGGTATTCTTGGGATAATCTGACTAATTTTAGGACAGATTAATTAGCCTAGAAAAACTGCCGTAAGATGGATGATCTTTTTAATAACAGAAACCCAGACTAAATTGAGAATAACTATCAACAAATTATGCTCTAAATACCCTATAAGTTTTTTTTATGCAAAGATTAATTAATGATAAATTGATCAGGGTGTATTGCAGCGGTTGTCGCAACTACCAAAGCCCTATATCCCTTTCTTAGTGAATGGTTTGACAGGATCACCTACTTTCAGGGTTAGACGGATCTATAAGTAAAACCATAACAAAGACGGCTGTTTGATTACGAATACCATTCAGCCATATCTTAGAAAAGTAGCGAAGCATTATGGTTTTCTCGTAGTATCAGAAATGATGTTGATCTAATAGATTCCTCACTAAACAATTTATAGGGACTATTAAGAGTAGACAGGGTTACAATCACTGCAATAGTAGAGGATACTAGCATGGCAACCTTTAAGGTTACTCTGATTAATGAAGCTGAAGGTCTAAACACCACTATCGATGTAGCTGACGACGAGTATATTCTCGATGCTGCTGAAGAGCAGGGCATTGACCTTCCTTACTCCTGTCGTGCAGGCGCTTGCTCCACTTGCGCTGGCAAGATTGAGTCTGGCACTATCGATCAGTCTGATCAGTCTTTCTTGGATGATGACCAGATTGAAGCTGGTTATGTCTTGACTTGTGTGGCTTACCCAACTTCCGACTGCACTGTTAAAACTCACCAGGAAGAAGAGCTTTACTAAGGTTTTTCTAACTGTTTAACAACTGATTGATACCCTAAACAAGCGTTAGATTGTTAGTCAGTTAAAAACGCAGGTTCCTTGCAATCAAGGAACCTGCGTTTTTATGTTGCATGTTTAATGTACAGAGAGAGTGCGCAAGAGAATCTGCCGTGGGGCTAGGGTAGAGAAAAGCCAGGGTCTTCAGCCGATGTCTCGGACGCCGTTGGCACTGGTTCATCGGTCTCTGGCCAGAATACAATATCCTCACTGATGGGCAGCAGCTGAGTATTGGGGTAGTAAAACTGCAGGATGCGCTGATAGGGCCAGCCGTTTTCACCTAAGCGATAGGACCCGGTTTGACTCATGCCCACACCGTGACCAAATCCTCCACCAACAAAGGTATATCCTTTGAGCACAGGCTCTGTGGTGGGGGTGCTTGTTTGCTCTGCTGTGTCGTTGCCGGTTTCTTTAGTGTCTTCGTAAAGGGGATCTAAATAAAACAGCTGGCTGCGGGGGGGGATCAGGGCGCTAACTACTTCGTTTTTATGGAGTTCAAAGTCACCGATATCTGTGTTGACTAAAAGAGTCTGTACCCGTCCTGTTTCAGACCGTTCGGTCACGGTTAGCCCTGTCACTGTTTTAAGGCTGGCCATCGGGTTTTGGCGATTTGTTAGATACTGTTTAACCCCCGCCGTAATTTCTTCAAAGGTGCCAGACCGGCTCCAACGAAATGTGGGCCAGTCGTCTTCATTAAAGCGGTTTTGCAAATTGATAAAGGACCGAAAGTGGGTCTCATCGGATAGGGGACGGGCGGCCAAATCCCAGGTGACAGCGAGAGAATCAACCACGGGCTGCAGGTAAGGACGGTCAAAGCCGTTCCACACATCGCTAAAGCGGGCCGTGATCCCACCGGTGGTAGATGAATAGAGAGCGTCGATCAGTTCGCTGTTATAGGTCAGTACCTGCCCCTGGGTCGATGCGATCGCACGATCTGCCCTGGCCACTGTACCGCTCAAGCCGCGATAAACCTGACATTGAGTATCGGCACACAGTTCATAATTATCGATGGCAAACCGACGCAGATTTCGTAGGGCATAGGTTCTAGCCAAAACCGCCTGGGCTTCAACCGCTGTCTGGGGTGCGCTCGGGCCAATCTCGTGGGGCACCACCCCCCGCAGATAGAGCTCAATCGGCACCTGGTTAACAAGGGTGTAGGTGCCGTAGGCATTGGGCTGCAGCTTAAAATCTCCTCCAAACAGCCGCTTAGACCCACCGTCTTCAGCAATCTGCACCCGACGATTGGCGCTAGTAATGTTAAACACGTGACGATTGTAGCGATAGCCGTCAGCGATAAACGCCGCCCTCGGAGCTTCGCTCAGCACTCGACTATCAATAAATGTATTGGTGTGGCCAGCCTCTTGCAAACTTTCCAACAGCAGTCGGCGCAGCAGGGGGGTATTGTAATTTTCTCGTTTAGCCCACACCTGCCATGAGCTAGGTTGAGCAACCTCGGCCTCAATTCCTTTTTCTGTCCATTGATTGGCACTTTCTTCAGCGCTTTCAAAGCTGCGGTGGCTGCTCAGTACCACCCATTCTTGCAACACTGGCTGTTCTAGGGGTTCAGCCCCGACCTCCAGCGTCAGCTGCTGAGTCGTAATGGTCTGGGGCTCACCGCCGGTTTCAAAGGTTACTGTCAACGTATCCCCGGTTAAGGGCGTCAGGACTAGACTGTCGTTTTCTTCTTCCCCAAACCGCTGGATCAAACCAATCTGAATTTCAGGATTAAGCGGTGTTTGCGCCATGCCATGGCCGGGCATGATTGCCAGCAGGCCAACAGCAACCAGCACGTGTTTACTCAGGGAATGACTTACCATACGCCAACCAGCCAAAACCATACGTCTATCTACAGTAACTTTCAAACCATAGCCCAAACACCGATCAACTGTGTTGGTAATTTGTCGGAGTTTGAGAGCTGATCATATAGCCATCAAAAAGGTTGCAAGTCGAAGTCGTTATGAGTATGATTAAGAAGTCCCTACAATACAGCCAAGCAAGTTTTGGATACCTATAATTGCTTGAGCTGCCCTATAGTATTTGACCAGGTAGGTTTATCAAAAGACGCACCCCTTACTAAAAGGAGATTAGTCATGTCTACGTCAACTCTCCCCATCAACATTGGCATTAGCGACGAGCAGCGCAAAGCGATCGCAGATGGTCTATCTCGCACTCTGGCTGATACTTATACGCTCTATCTCAAGACTCACAATTTTCATTGGAATGTGACTGGCCCCATGTTCCAGACGCTGCATCTGATGTTTGAAGGGCAGTACAACGAATTGGCTCTAGCGGTAGATGCGATCGCAGAACGGATCCGTGCCCTTGGCTTTCCTGCCCCTGGCACTTACAGCGAGTACGCCAAACTCAGCTCCATTAGTGAAACTGAAGGCGTACCCAAAGCAGAAGAGATGATTGCTCTGCTAGTGGAAGGTCAAGAAGCCGTAGCTCGGACCGCACGTGAGGTGTTTGCAACTGCCGATGACGCCAACGATGAACCCACCGCTGACTTATTGACCCAGCGGTTACAGATTCATGAGAAAAATGCGTGGATGTTGCGCAGTTTGTTGCAATAGGTAAAAACTGTTGCCTGGAGAGATAGCCTACGTCCTCTTTGGTCGTTGGCTTCTCTCCTGTTTCTAAGAAAATATCATTGGGCTAGGCGCCCCTGTGAGGGGTATTTATGTTTTAGGAACAAATGCTACTTTGCTAATATCCTCTACCAGCTGAACACTTCTAACTCCGTAGGTCAGGGGCGATCGCAACTTCACTACCACGCAAAACGGTCTGCGATTACCAAAGGTCTTTTGCAAATAGCCATCGTGGGCCTTGACTAAATAATGAACAGCGCCATGGTTCGCTTTAGACGTTTGTCCACAAATTAAAATTACAGGACATGCCTCCGGCTCTGGAAAAAATCTTGCCAAAATAGCGTATTCATCCTGATCTTTTTTATAGCCATAGGTACGGTCTTTGGTCAAAATTGCTAGACTGTGGGGGTTGTCAGCGATGTAGTCGTTGAAGGCAATGCCTGGCAAGAAATTGGCTAGGTGAACGTTTGCCCGTTGATTGGATGATGGTCCACCAATGCAGAATTCGGTAGTTGCGCCTGCGGGTTCTAGAATGCGGTCAAATTTGGCGATGGTCGCTTTGCCGTTAATGGTGTCGACGAGTCTGACCATTTCGATCAGGGTTTCAACGTCACCCATGGCCATCGCGTTTTGATTGCGTGGATCGTGGTTGATAACAATCAGGCAGTTTTCTTTGGGAGACATGCCAAAGAAGGCAGCTCGGCGATTGAGGAGTTGGGAGGTTTGCAGTTTGGCCCATGACCAGACGGCCAGACCAGTGATGATGCTGGTGATTACACCAACGGTCAGGTTCTCGATTACTGATGGTGATAATAGTCCTTTCACTGGGAAGGCCGCCTGCCATAACTACTAGACTCTACATGTTACAAGGGTCAAATATCTAATAGTCGACTAGTTACGGCGGGCAACCTATCTTTTGCCAAGGGCTTTGGAATCTCTAGTGACCTCTATTCTTGACTCTTGTCATATTCATCGTGACGATGAAGCCAAGCCGAAGGATAGGGCAAGGCGTCTTCATCACGGCCCTTGGGCGCTAGATCCATGTAATGGTAGGCAGCATTGAGAATATCTAACCCCCGTGAGTAGCATGAATAGGTATGGAAGATATTTCCTTGTGGGTCTTTGTAAAACACACTCACGCCAGGAGCTTCTTCAGTGGAGATTTTACCAACGCGGAAGTTATAAAACATTTCTCCCTTTTGTACTTCATCCGGTGTGAATGACACATGATAGTCATAATTAAAATCACTCCCCAAGGATGAAACCCATTTAAACTCCCAGCCCATGCGTTTTTTATAGGCTTCTAACTGCGCCAAAGGCGCTCTAGAAACAGTCACCAGACTAATATCTCGATGGTTAAGATGAACCACAGTGCCATCAAAGTTATCTGCCCAAAAAGAACATCCTGAACAACCAGTCTGCCAATCGGGGCCATACATAAAGTGATAAACAATCAGCTGGCTGCGACCATTAAATAAGTCTGAGAGTGTTTCCTGACCATCTGAGCCATTAAATACATAGTCTTTTTCCAGCTTGACCCAAGGCAGCTCCCGTCGTTCTTGACTTAGCTGGTCGCGCAGTCGAGTAAATTCTTTCTCTTTTGCCAGATGCTCTCTACGAGCGGTTAGCCAGGTTTCTCTTGATACAACGTGATGAGATTGCATGATCATTCTCCTTATGATTAGTGATGATGGGTAAAAATTGACTGAACACTATGTTTCTGAAGTACTCGCAACACTGATTTCTTTGTCAGAATTGCTCGGCGGCATTTCAGGAAACCCAATCAAGGCCGGATTGACTGGGTCCCAGGTCAAAGCACGGCTGGCGTAAACCACCACCTGAGGCTCCAAAATATTAGGATCATCCAGACTAGACGCCCTTGGGTAAACAACACCCGGCATCCCCGAATTTGTTGAATAGATTGCCGAACCACAGTTAGGACAAAACCCCCGACTGACTAAATTACCGCTGTCGGCAAAGGATTCATAAAATTTGACCTCTCCTGTGATGGTAAAAGCATCTTCAGGAATCATGATGTTGGTGCAATGACCGGTGCCACTCAACTTGCGACAATCTAAACAATGACAGTGCCCAACTAGCTGGGGATTGGCAGTACTCTCAAAGCGCACCGCGCCACAGAGACACCTGCCTTTAAAGCCATCTGACATATCAACCTCCTTATGCCAAACAAGTACAAGTGTATTCCATTAACTTGTAACTTGCAAGTTACAAGTTAATGGAATGAAAAGTGTATGATATTAGTTTTCGAAGGCTATAAATAATGCCAAAATCACGTCAACGAGAACCGCGCTCAGGATGTCCCATTACCAACGCCCTTGACATTGTGGGCGACCGTTGGACGCTCATTATTCTCCGCGATATGTTGAATGGCAAAAAGCGATTTTCAGAGTTTTTAGACTCTCCAGAACGGATCACGACCAGTGTGCTTACAGACAGGCTGGTGTTGATGGAAGAGACTGGTCTGGTCAATAAAGTCCCTTATCAGCTGAGGCCAAAGCGATTTGAATATGAGTTGACGGAAAAGGGATTAGGACTGTTGCCGGTGCTACAAGAGATCTGTCGTTGGGCCAATCACTTTATGCCAGAAACGTGGATAGCCCCCTCAAGTTTTATGAATCGAACGATAAATTAGCCAATCTCAGACAGTGATGTGGGGTAAAGATAGCAAACTCGGATCATAAATAAATCTTGAACAGCTTAATTCCAATCCAGAGCAGATGGTTATACTGCAACTTTCTACCTAATCACCCATATCGGTAGTTGAGGCAGAAATATTTCTATCTAATCCGCCATGTGTGATAAGTAGGTGGAAAGTTTCCTTCTAAGTAATCGTTATGATGCTGAATCTCGGATGAGACAGTATCCTAAAAGTGATTCGTGGGCGCTGGGAAACTAGACAATATTTGCCTTGCAGTATACTTGGCAAAGTTTACAGATTTTTATTGCGATCTCCTTCTCCTATGAGTCAGCAAACTTTTCTAAAAGTGCCTTTTGTATGGGAAGGGCTGGAAGCGTTGTCTGTCTGGGGAAAGACAATAAATCTCTCGACTAGCATCAGATCTCTTGCTTCAAGCAGACATTCTTAAAAATTAGAGCAATGAGTCTGTAGCTCTCTCTTTAGGTAGATGTTTGGGCTAACAGTAGATGATTTCATGAGCTAGCAGTTTGTGCGTTAGAGTTTAAAGTGTAGGGCCTTATGTCATCTTTAATTGAGGAAGTGAACAAGACGCTGGTCGCTTTAGTCGGTCAGTTTGTCACCATTTTGCCTGGACTGCTCATGGCAATTCTGATCTTGGTTGCTACAAGTTTTCTGGCCACTGTTGTTCAGCGCGTTGTGAAGCTTGTTGTGGGTACAACCATCAAAAGCTTGTCTCTGCAGACATTACTGGTTCAAACCAGTCGGGTTGGTACATGGGCAACCGGTGTGCTGTTGGCCTCTGTGCTTGCATTTCCTGATTTACGACTGGGTGACCTTGTGGCCTTACTAGGTTTGGGTTCTGTAGCCATTGGTTTTGCGTTTCAGGATATTTTTAAGAACTTTTTGGCTGGCGTTTTACTGCTGTTGCAGGAACCTTTTTCTATTGGCGACCAGATTATTGTTGACAGCTATGAGGGCACAGTAGAGGAGATTGCTCTGCGGGCGACTCAGATTCGTACCTACCAGGGAGAGCATGTTGTTATTCCCAACTCGGTGGTATTTACCAGCCCGGTACAGGTATTGACGGCACGACCTCAGCGACGCACTGACCTAACGGTGGGTGTTGACTACAACACGCCGCTGACTAAGGCGACCAGTGTGCTGATGAATGTGCTGCAGTCTGTGGATGAGGTGAGAGCCACGCCTTCCCCGGAGGTAGATATTGTGGAGTTTGGCGACAGCTCCATTAATTTAGTGGCTCGCTACTGGACGCATCCTGAACAAAAGTGCGTACGACGAATTCGGACTCAGGTAATGATGGCCATCAAGCAAGCGTTTGATGAGGCCGATATTGGCATTCCTTACCCGATTCGTACACTTTATTTTTACAACCAGGACGAGTTTAACGATTTTCAGCCCCAGCAAAGTCACAATGGACAGCTAAGCCGTAAGTAACGTTTGTAAGATTAATGCGTCGTACTGCTCACTTGATTTTTAATCCCGTTTCTGGCCGCGGTAATGCCGAGGATGATCTTGACTGTTTGCGATCGCATCTCTCCCAAGCGCTAGATTTGACCATCTATGAGACATTGCCTGAGTGTGATGCGCAGACACTCACCCATCAGTCGGTTGAACAAGGTGTAGATTTAGTCATTGTCTCTGGTGGTGATGGCACTATCAATGCCGCTGCTGAAGCCATGGCGGAATCATCTATTCCTATGGCCATTATCCCTAGAGGAACGGCCAATGCGATCGCCACCGCTCTTGATATTCCAAGCAATTTAGCAGCTGCCTGTGACATTGCCATCAACGGAGCCACCCGCACCATCGATACAGCTTGCTGCAACGGACGCCCCATGGTGCTGTTGGCTGGCATCGGGTTAGAAGCGTCGGTGGTTGAACAAGCCTCACGTGATGCCAAAGACCGATTCGGGGCATTTGCCTACCTTGTGTCAAGTATCCAGCAGCTGAGCGAATTAGATTCATTTGAAGCTCAGCTAGAAACAGAGGATAGAATTATCTCCCTCAGCGCCAGCGCCATTACCGTTGCCAACATTGCCCCATCTACCTCTGTTTTGGCCCAAGGACCCGCAGAAGTTGTTGCCGATGATGGGCTGCTTGATATCACCATTCTAGCCTCGTCAGGCATTGGGGATACCCTGGCCGCCTCCTATGAGCTATTTAGGTCCGCTGTCAGCAATCAAGCCGCTCAACGCGACGATGTTGGCTATATGCGTAGCAGCCACATACGCATCACCACAGAACCTGCTCAAAAGGTTGTTTTAGATGGTGAAATGGTAGGGACCACGCCGCTGGACATACGCTGTATACCCCATAGCCTAAAGCTGGTTGTGCCCAAACAGCTGGCACAGACCAAAGCTGAAGATCTTAGCGGTCTCCCCAATCTAAGCGTAGAACATAAAAACGCAGAATAGGCTGGACCTGGTCCAAAAAGGCAGGCTGTTCGCCCTATCTTTTGCAAATAACAATGGCGTTACTCTGCCTCAGGCGAAGCTGGCTCAGGAATGGTAGCAATTCCTAGACTGGCTCCTTCTATGGTTCGTAATTCATCCATAACCGTAATCACCTGACCGTGATAGGTTTGCTCATCCGCTTTAATAGTGATCAGAGATTCTTGCTCGGGTTCAAGCTGCTCAGTAATTTGAGTTCGTAACGTGTCTTCTGTTGTCGGCGACTCACCTAGAAAAAGACTGCCGTCAGCGTCAATTGTGACCGTAAAGTCAGCGGGCTCTTGGGGCTCAGATGTGTCTGTTTGAGGTAGATTGACTGGCAGCCCTTCTGTGCGAGTCAAAAATAGCGTCGAAACGATGAAAAACGCGAGAATTGCAAAAATCACGTCGATCATCGGCAAAATATTGATTTCAAATTCGTCTTCCTGATCATTCTCAAGAATTCGCATATTCTGGGGTTCCTAATTTATTGGTGTAGTGATCTTCGTAGAGCAGCTCAAGCTGACCACCATTCTCTTGCAGAAGCGCAATCTGCCGTTTGTAAAGACCACGAAATAGATTGGCAAACAGCAAGGTGACAATGGCAACAACCATCCCCGTTGCTGTTGAGACCAGTGCCTCACTGATACCGCCGGTAACGGCCTCTGCATTAGACCCGATACCGCCGATTTCAATTGCATCAAATGAGCGGATGAGACCCAGAATAGTTCCCAACAAACCCAGCAAAGGTGAGACCGTAATAATCGTTTGAAAAATGGTGTTAAATCGTTTGAGAATCGGCAACTCTGCTTGAGTAGCGCTTTCTAACGCTAGACGAAATTGGTTAGGAGACGCATTGTCCAGCTCTAGGGCTTCGAGAAAAATGCGGGAGATGGGCAAATGAATGTTTTGTCGCAGAATTGCAAAGACATCCATGGGTGTACGCCGATAGGTTACCAAAATCTTTTTGATAACTTTCCGTTGGCTACGGTTAATGCGTGACCAGAAGATCAACCGTTCTACAGAGAGTGCGATCGCAATTAGCGAAAATAGCACCAGCGGCCACATGACAATTCCACCAGCCTGAAAAATTTCAGTTAAAGACATAACGAACCTACTAACGCCTCATCAATCAAACAACTGCTATCACTGACTCTACCGTCGTTTATAGACATCGTAACTACGGCATAGACAGCTATTTTGCTTACTCATTAATGACAGCAAGTCTCATATATAGCAGCCCATTGTAATATACATAGACACCATAATATAAGGAATGAATTTACGGCTTCTAAATCACTGAAAACCTCTGAAAATATAGATTTAGAGCGAAATAAACGCTAGCTATTTAAAACCGTAGTTATACGGAAGGACTTATTTCCTTTTTCTATCAATAGAGCTAGACTGATACAATTCATGCCTAGCCTTAGTTGATAAAGGCTATCAATAGCTTAAAGGCTAGTAATAGCTCAAAAGCTGACGATAGCTTAAAGGCTATCAATAGCTCAAAGGCTAGCAATAGCTTAAAGGCTGACAATAGCTTAAAGGCTAGCAATCGTTCCCGCATAAGTACTGGCGATAGCTTTCACATCTGGTATGGCGCTTTCTAAATCTTGTATCGAGCAACACACGAAAGAAGAAGCCATTACACGTAAGTGGCTTTGTTGGGGTCTAGTCTGTGCTTCAGGGGTTCATGCTGCCCTAATTCCGTTGCTAGCGCTGCAGCCAATGCAAACTGCAGACGAGCTTGATCGTATTGAGCTGATCGTTACAGCTCCCAGCGAACCTGAAACAGTCATAGAGCCAGAAGAGCCGATAGAAGAGGAAGCCCCGTTAGAGCCCGAAGCGCCCCCTCCAACAGCTGAAAGACCTGAGGAGCCAGAAGAACTCCCCGAAGCGCCACTCGATGAACCTGAAACACCAGAAGCCGTAGAAGAGACTGAAGAGCCCGAAGATCTAGAAGAACCGGAGGATACTGAAGTTTCGGAAGAGCCTGTCCCCTCAGAGGAGCCTGCTGAACCCAGTGAGTCAGCACCAGAGCCAGCCGCCGCACCCACTCGAGTAGCTGCAGCTGTAGGGCCTAGTGTTGTCATCCCGTCTGGAATCGGGGAAGACGACAGCGAGGGCACCGGCAGTGGCGAGAGTGACGAGGGCGAGGGCGAAGGTGAGAGTGATGAGGGCGACGGCGAGGGCGAGCGCACAGCCGCACGACAGGGTTCCGACTCAAACTCTGGCGGCAGCAGCCGATTTGGCTGTCGTGACTGTGTCAGCCCAGAGTATCCTGACGCTGCCTTAGATGATGAAGTTGAAGGACAGCCTGCGATTGAATTTGAGGTAGATGAAGATGGCAACGTCATCGGTGCCCGTGTGGTTCAATCGAGCGGTAGCTCAGCGCTCGATCAGGCGGCTCTAGACGCAGTGAGACGTTCAAGCTTTACCTCGGGTGGTCAGGGCCGGTCTCGAACAATGGAAGTAGACTTTTCCATTGAAGGATCTGACCGTAATCGGGCCGCCAGAAGACGCGGTGAGCGACGGTCTGTGGAAGAACCAGCTCCTGTGGAAGAGCCAGCCCCAGTCACGTCCCAGACCGAACCGCCTGCTCAAGCAGAACAGGCTTCACCCGCTGCGCAAGAATCTGATGAATCTGACGAAGCGGATGATGAGACTGCTCCATCAGACAGCCCAGAGACAGATGCTGAAGAAACCTCGGATGACGAGCCCGCTGTAGAACAAATGCCAACAGCGGAAGATACACCCCCAACACCGATAGAGACCAGTCCAACCGTGACTGAACCGGTCTCCCCTACCGTGTCGCCACCATCGGAGTCTCAGCCAGTACCCCAGCCGACCCCGCAGCCAGCCCAGTCGGCCCCCCAGCCGGTCGAGCCAACACCACCCCAGTCGGCCCCGCAGCCAACACCCCAACCAACAACACCCCAGCCAACAACACCCCAGCCAACAACACCTCAACCGGCCCCGCAGCCAGCTCCGCAGCCAGCGCCACAGCCGACTCCGGTAACGCCGCCTGCTAGTAACCCAGCACCCGAGAGCTAGTTGTGCATACAAAAAGAGTGAAACGTCCCATGCTTGTCCAATCACGAGCAGCTCTATTAGCGGCAGGATATATTTTAGGAGCCTGGCTCTTACTGGCTTGTTTTGTGGCCAGCATCGGTCTGGGTGTGGCTGATATTGCTCCGATAGATGTCTATCGGGCACTGGTGTCTCCGGATGGGTCCACCGAACATTTAATTATTCGAACGGTGCGACTACCGCGCTCAATTACGGCATTGTTAGTGGGTTCAGCCGTGGCCGTGGCCGGGGCCATTATGCAGGGGCTAACACGGAATCCTTTAGCTGACCCAGGTATTTTAGGTATCAATGCTGGAGCGGCACTGGCCGTAGTTGTTGCAGTCTTTTGGTTTAATGCAGCATCGCTGGGTGTGTATGCCGGGTTTGCCTTGGTTGGCGCCGCTATTGCCGCCGTAACCGTATACGGGTTAGGTTCTCTAGGTCGGGGTGGGCTGACTCCGCTTAATCTCACTATTGCCGGGGCGGCGCTAACTGCATTGGTGTCTTCTTTGACAACGGGTATTCTGATTCTTAGCCAGCGCACCTTAGAAGAGATTCGCTTTTGGTTAGCGGGGTCAGTGGCTGGCCGGGATATGGAACTGGTTGTTCAGGTTATACCCTATCTTTTTGTGGGCCTGGTTTTGGGATTAGCCTTAGGAAAACAGCTAACTACATTGAGCTTAGGGGATTCTGTTGCTAAGGGGTTGGGCCAAAAAACAGTCTGGATTAAGGTGCTGGCCGCCATTAGCGTTGTTTTGTTGGCGGGCGGGTCGGTTGCGATCGCAGGTCCCATTGGCTTTATCGGTCTGATTGTTCCCCATTTTGTGCGGTTTTGGACTGGTGCAGACTATCGCTGGATTTTGCCCTACTCTGCCCTGTGTGGCGCAATTTTGTTATTGCTAGCCGATATTGTGGCTCGTCTGGTACTTCAGCCTCAAGAGTTACCGGTGGGTCTAGTGACGCCCCTGTTGGGAGCCCCCCTCTTTATCTATCTCATTCGTTCCCGCGTAAGGCGATAGCACCATGCAAAAACCAACGTCATCTCCATTTCCATGGCTGGTGCTGCGCACAGGGGGTCTGTCGGCGCGACTAGACCGACGGGTGCCCAAAGTTTTGTTGGCTATAGGAATGGTTACCCTGGCAGCCATGGTATGGAGTGTGAGCCAAGGAGAATATCCGGTGCCGCCGCTGGATGTAGTGCGCACGGTGTTGGGATTGCCAACAGATAACCCAGACTATGGCTTTATCGTCAACACGTTGCGGTTGCCTAGAACCCTGGTAGCCTGGGGTGTAGGCATGGCTCTGGCCATAGCCGGTACCATCACCCAAGGCATTAGCCGCAACCCCTTAGCCGCTCCAGGCATTATTGGCGTCAATGCTGGTGCATCTTTGGCGGCTGTCAGTCTAATTGTGGTCTTTCCAGGTGTGCCCATCGCGTTTCTGCCATTTGCGGCATTTATGGGAGCTTTCACTGTTGCTGTTTTAATCTATCTGCTGGCCTGGAATGGCGGCACTTCCCCCGTCAGACTGATTTTGGTGGGGGTAGGCTTTAGCTTGGTGGCCGGTGCCTTAACAAACCTAATGGTTACCTTTGGCAATATTTATGATGTGAGTCAGGCGTTAGTGTGGTTAACAGGCAGCGTATACGGTCGCAGCTGGGCGCAGGTATTTGCCTTTGCCCCCTGGCTGATTGTTTTTGGGTTATTTTCTTTGGTGCTAAGCCGAGAGCTGAACGCGCTGCAGATGGGAGATGATCTGGCCCGTAGCTTGGGCAGCCGACTGGAGTGGCAGCGGGGGGTATTGTCGTTTAGTGCCGTCGCCCTTGCAGGGTCAGCGGTAGCCACTGCGGGAGGGATTGGATTTGTGGGATTAATGGCTCCCCACATTGCCCGGCAGCTGGTGGGACCTTCCCACGAGGGGCTGTTGCCAACGGCGGCCCTAACGGGTGGCATGGTAGTCGTTGTTGCTGACTTGATCGGGCGGTTGTTGTTTGCCCCCATTGAACTACCCTGCGGCATTATCACGGCTGTGGTGGGTGCGCCCTACTTTTTGTATTTATTAATTCGCGATCGCAAATGACCGACACTGCCCTCACTACCCGCAAACTCACTCTGGCCTATGATGGCAAACCCATTATTGAGGGGTTAGATTTAGCGATTCCTGCTGGTAAAATCACCGTTCTCGTCGGGCCAAACGGCTGTGGTAAGTCAACCCTTCTCAAAGGCTTAGGACGGTTGCTCAAACCCAGCCACGGTATTGTCTATCTAGATAGCACCTCCATTTTTAAGCTGCCCACCAAAGTCGTTGCCAGACAGCTAGGGTTGTTGCCCCAGGGACCTACCGCGCCAGAAGGTCTGACCGTGCGAGAGTTAGTAGCCCAAGGCCGCTACCCCTATCAGAGCTGGCTACAGCAGTGGAGTGAAGAAGACGAAAAAGAAGTCGAAGCGGCCCTGTCTATCACAGAACTGCATGAGTTTGCCGAGAGACCTGTGGATAGTCTTTCCGGCGGTCAGCGCCAGCGCGCCTGGATTGCGATGACCCTGGCCCAGAATACTCAGATTTTGTTGTTGGATGAACCCACTACTTTTCTCGACCTGGCTCACCAAATTGAGGTTTTAGACCTGCTCTATGACCTCAATCAAAAAGAAGGACGCACCATTGTGATGGTGCTCCATGAGCTAAATCAAGCCTGTCGTTATGGCGATCATCTAATTGCGATGAAAGATGGAGACGTATGTGCCCAGGGTGTGCCCAGCGATGTGATGACCGAATCGTTAGTGCGCGACGTATTTGACCTTGAATGCCGCATTGTTGATGACCCGGTGGCAGGCACTCCTCTATGTATTCCCATGGGACGCAAGGTGTTAGGCGTTGTGTGAACTATCACACTCCGTTTAGAAGAATTCTTATGCTCTTACTTGATGGTGAATTATATATGGGTCTGTGGGCGCAGTATCGTAAACACAGAGGGTATAAGGCATAATAACCCCAGCCCGTGGAATGACATTTACCTCAGCCCCCTTTCATGCTGATATCTACCAAAAAACTTTTAGAGGCCGCCCAAAAACAGTCCTACGCTATTGGTGCTTTCAATTTATATAATCTCGAAGGTGTCAAAGCCGTTGTCAATGCAGCTGAGGCCGATAATAGTCCTGCAATTATCCAAATTTTGCCCAATATTTTAGAGTATGGTGGGGTCCCCCTGGTCAAACTCTTTCTCGAAGCAGCAGACTTGGCAAAGGTGCCAATGTCAGTTCACCTAGACCATTGCGACGATCCTACCATTATCAAAACTGCCTTGGAATCCGGGGTGCAATCAGTACTGGCGGATGGTTCTAAGTTTTCTTTGCAAGAAAACCTCGAGTTTACCCGTGAGATGACCATCTTAGCCCATGCGAAGGGCGCTACTGTAGAAGCCGAAATCGGCAGAATTAGCGGGACTGAGGATGGAATGACGGTGGCTGAAAAAGAGGCCAAAATGACTGATCCCTACCAGGCAACAAAATTTGTAGCAGAATCAGGGGTGGATTTTCTTGCGGTTACGATTGGGAATGTGCACGGTCAGTATTTCAGTGAACCAAAATTAGATTTTGATCGTCTAACCAAGATTCGTCAGCGACTTGATATTCCTCTGGTATTACACGGTGCATCTGGTTTACCTGCGATGCTGATTCAGCAGTCGATTGAGCTGGGAGTCAGCAAGTTTAACGTCAATACTGAGGTACGACAAAAATATCTTCAGTTTTGGCGAGAATATGGCAGAACAAACGCTCAAACCGATCTCTTGCACTGTCAGAAATCGGCAACGGGAGCCATGCAAGAGGTTGTTGCTCAAAAGATTAGGTTATTTGGTAGTGCTGGCAAAGCTTAGAGCAGAAGAAACACGATGCCTGCGCGTTATGACAGGCGTTCTAGTTCGATATAAGTTCTGTAAAGCAAAAGGCTAAAATACAAACGTACTAGATAAGATTCAAAGGTATAGATTTTATTCCATATCTCTGGTGACAGTCTGCTTAGATTGCAGACTGTCGATATCGCTATTATTTCAACCCCATAGGAAATCAACAGATGGAAGCCAAGGCAATCACCCCAATCCTGAACGTTTCGAGTTTGCAGGACAGTTTTGAATGGTTTGAGAAGATAGGATGGAACAAGCTCTGGGACTGGGGTGAACCACCTGGGTTTGGAGCCGTGGGGTCTGGCGAATGTGAGATTTTTCTATGTCAGGATGGTCAGGGCGGTCGGGGGAAGGGTAACAACTCTCGCACATTCGGCCCTGGCGGGGATGAAACCCAAGACAAGGGAGCTTGGATGTCCGTTTGGGTGGAGAATGTGGATCGGGTTTATGCCCTGGCTATGGAGAACGGGATTGACGTTGTCTTTCCTCCAGCAGATATGCCTTGGAAAGCTAGAGAATGTCATATCAGGCATCCTGATGGTCATGTGTTTCGAGTGAGTCAGTAGCTGAGAGCAGATTAGTTGAGAATAAGAGAGTTAGATTTCAGCATGAAGGGTAAAAAATCAGATGACTATTATGTAGAGCTGCCGGAGGGTATTTCCAAGGATGAGATGCATCGAGTTTTAGAGAAATCGGCAGAAAATGTAGGTATGTATATCTCCCATGTGGGCGGTTATTCACGTAAGAAGTACCCTAATTCTGTTCATTGGCATTTTAAGCGCGATCGCAAAGAACCGGGTCTATTAGATGCCACATTCTGGGATGTTAAAAACGTGTTTTGGCTGATGATCCGCCATAGCGAACCCCCATGGGTTCATGAGATGGTGTCAACATTTTTAACAGCGATAAAAAAAGAAATTCAGGCACTGTAGATTGACCCATCTGGAAACAGTATTAACGTCATTGGGCCAACTTTTACCAAACGCTGACTTTGTTCTTCCATTACCGTCTCAATCCGCACGGGCATCACACCATTGGGCGGAAAGGCCCACCATATGCCATCGCGGCAAAAGGGATCGCTGTAGCCGTTGAGATCGCACCAAGCCTGGCAAACACCACGAATTGCACTGCCGAGATCAGCATAGGTGGTCTCGGCAAGTAGAACAGTCTGTTCGTTTTGCAGTCCCAATTAGCTATTCCTAACAATCGCACTATTCATCATTATATTTCAAACCGCTTCTAATGAGAATTTTTATCATTTAAACTGATTGCAGCCCCTGTGTCTCTCTACCTGTGGAGCCTGCCAGTCAGAATGAAATTATCGCTATCGACCTACCGAAATTTTCGCGATGTTACCCAAACATTGCAGGCTCAATCAGATCAGAACCTACCGGTAAACCCGAACCACCCCAGCCTCAATGTCAGTCTCAACCATAGCCACTGGTCCGGTTACAACGTCGAACTACGAGCCGGTCTTAGCTTTTCTGTGGTTGAAGCAGATTTTCAAAAGCCCTTTTATCTGGCCGCTGACACTGCTAACTGCTTTCTACTGCGCTTTACCTTTTGCCTGTCTGGTACGTTCAACCTCCGCTTTAAACCTGCTAACGAAGACATTTTGATCAAAGCAGGCCACTGCTATTTAGGAGCATTAAATGGTGAAATTGCCCTAAGCTCAGAATTTATGGGCCTGCAAAAGCTGGTTCTGGTGCGGGTGGACATTGACCCACTGCTATTTAAGTTTTTGATTGGCGACCGCTTTAATGCCCTGCCAGCTGACCTCAGACAGATTTTAGTTAGCCACGGCTCAGGTTGCTGCTGGCAAAGTGGTTCAATCTCTCCAGCCGTTAATGTAATTCTGCATCAGCTGTTAAACTGCCCCTACCAAGACACCATTAGACAGCTGTATTTAGAAGGCAAAGTGCTGGAGCTGATGGCCCTACAGGCTAATCAGTTTACTGAAGCACCCAAGCTGGTGCCCCTAACACGTCGGCTAAAACCTGACGATATTGAACGCATTCATCATGCCAAACATATTCTGATCAACAATCTGATAAATCCTCCTTCCCTAACCGAGTTGGCCAGACAGGTAAGTATCAATGACTTCAAGCTTAAGCAGGGTTTTCGCCAGGTATTTGGCACAACAGTGTTTGGCTATCTGCATCAGCATCGGATGGAGCAAGCCCTACTGATGTTGCGGTCTACTGAGATGAGTGTTACCCAGGTGGCCCAGTCCATTGGTTATGCAAATCCTAGTCAGTTTTCTGCGGCGTTTAAGAAGAAATTTGGTGTGCTGCCAAAGACTATGAAGGCCCAGGGGATGTGAGGGGGCGTTAGAAAGATCCGCCTGTGGGGGAAAAAGATCCGGCTGGGAGTTGAAGCCAAACTATCATATTGCGTACTGTTCTCAATTACTGGGTATCGTGCTGAGGAGTTGAGACATGGGGAAACATTGGCTTTATCAATGGAGCTGGGGGCTAGCAATACTGATAATGGCTCCTGTTGCATGGGCCGAAACTGAGCTGTCAGAAGCTGAGACTCATTCTGTCCCTATTGAAAACGTGAGTCAGACTCCTACAGGTCAAGAAATATCCAAAGACGATAATACTGAGTCAGAATCTGTTGAAGAAGATGAGGGTACTCTGCGAATTGTGGTGACTGCAGAGAAGAGACCGGACGATCTGCAAGATGTGCCGGTCAGTCTCACGGTCCTGACCGAAGATGAGCTGGAAGATAGTCAAATTCGCACATTTCAGGAGATTGCTCGCAATACGCCTAACTTCTATTTCAATCCGGTCAATTCGGCAGGAAGCTATTTTAGCTTTTACAGCATTCGCGGTATTGGCAATGCCAACTTTATTAATCGCGATGCAGTGGGGTTTTATGTGGACGATGTGCCCTATGACTATGGTGGTTTTCTAGATTTTGATCTAACTGATCTGGCACAAGTAGAAATCTTGCGCGGTCCTCAAAATACGCTCTATGGTCGCAGCAGCGCAGCAGGGGTGGTCAATGTTACCACCCGCCCGCCGTCAGAAGAGTTTGAAGTGCGAGCCATCGCGGGCTACGGTAATGAGAATACGCGAGATGTGCAGCTGTCTGTGAGTGATACGCTGGTTCCAGACACATTAGCGTTTCGGCTATCGGGTTCTTACATCGCCCACGATGGATTTTATGAGAATACGTTTCTCAATGATGACTCCGTAGGAGAAGAGTCTGCTTTAAGCGGTCGGGCTCGGGTGGTATGGACACCGTCACCTGAATGGGATATTTCTCTAACAGCTACGGCTAGCGGTGATGATGATGGTGCGCCTGTGTTTGTTCCGTTTAATTCATCCACACCATTTACCATCGACCATGATTTTGATGGGTTTTATGAATCTAACAGCAATGCCCAGGCTCTGCGAATCGCTTATAAAACATCTCCGGTGGAAGTAACTTCTATCACCTCTCGACGCTACTCATTCCAAGACTCTCAACTAGATGCCGATGCTACATCGGTGGACTTGCTGCGACGGTTAGCTAGCTTTGACGCTACGGTTTGGAGCCAGGAGTTGCGAGTGCAGTCGCCCACAACAGAAGGGCCATTTGACTGGCTGTTGGGGGGCTATTATGAGTCGAATCAGTTTGATGCCGATGGAACAGGGTTAGTGTTAAGTCAGCTTGCGGCTGCCCAGTTTGGGTTACCCTTGGCTGGCTTTAACCGCACTGACTATGAACTGGATCGTGAAACTTACGCAGCCTTTGGTCAAGTCAAATATCAGCCGGTTGAGCCGTTAACTCTGACCGCTGGACTCCGCTATGAGGCGTCTACCAGCCGTTTAAATCGTCAGCGCACTTTTGAGATAGCTGACAGTCCGGTGGTGCTTCCCATA
>JBCDIX010000025.1:0-88350 GCA_038748405.1 Cyanobacteria bacterium P01_H01_bin.21
ACCAAATCGGGCACCAGTGGTTTGAGCCACCTGCTTTTGGCCTTCGTCACTCACCGTACTTTCACAAAAAATCGTGGGCACATCATTAGCCTTTACCTGCTCAATCACCCCCTGCACCTGCTTGGGCGTAAACTGCTGCTCCGCATTGATGGGCCACATATAAATTTCTTGCATGTCATAGTCACGGGCCAGGTACGAAAACGCCCCTTCACAGCTCACCAAAAATCGCTGGTTATCGGGTACCTGTTCAAGATCCTCGGCCAGTTCCTTATCGATGGCACTGATCTGCTCGCTGTAGGCCGCCGCATTCGCGTTGTAAATGTCCGCGTTGTCAGGATCTAGCTCCACAAACGCCTGGCGAATATTTTCAACGTAGACCAACGCATTTTTGGGCGACATCCACGCATGGGGATTGGGCTTATCGGTGTAGGGACCCTCAGCGATGGGAATGGGCTCAATACCTTCTGTCAAAAGGGCTGAGGGCACATCCTGCACATTGCCTAGAAATTGCTCAAACCAGCGCTCTAGGTTCATACCGTTATAAAGAATCAGATCCGCGTCCTGAGCTTTGACAATATCGCTGGGCGTGGGCTCATAGCCATGAATCTCGGCCCCGATGCGGGTGATAGACTCTACCTTAAGCTCGTCACCAGCTACGTTTTGAGCCATGTCGGCCAGTACGGTAAACGTGGTTAAAACCACCTTGCGCCCGTCTTCAGAAGCAGCAACTTCAGGGGTATCACCGGTCTCGGTCGACGGACTGGTACAGCCTGTGAGCCAAAATCCCAGCGCCAGTCCAGACGCCAATAAAGCCCCCCGGCGAATAGGAAGAAATGAAGTTGCCATGGTAAACAGCCACCCTTTTCATAATCGTTTCATATTTCATTTTTACCTCATAATTGGAAAAACAGCTATCCCTTTAAAAACCAGGAATGCGGGTTTAGTCCAACGAGCGGCTATCTCCAAAAAATTGTGAGCTGGATAAAAGTCCTGCCAGAAAACAAAACAGTCCCGCTAGGAAACACTACGCCCAAAAACTCAGCAGGTAAATACCCTAGTATTGAAAACAATTCTTAACTAGCAGGGTCTGTCAACGGCATGCAATGTTGCTTGACGTTGGCCACAGAGGCTCGGCGAAATTTAGGTGTGAGGAATCATGAGAATCCAGATTAAGTGGGTTGGCTACGTACTGTTAGCCAGCCTCATTTCGGCAATGTCAGCTCGCTCCGCTCTCGCTCTGGATAGTCCCCAGATTGCGGCAGAGCAGCTCACTCAGGCAGAGCCGGACGAAGAGACCGACGAAGAGAGCGAAGAAACCGCCGAAGAATCCGACACCTTGCGAATTGTCGTCACCGCTACTCGCACCGAACAAAACATCTTAGATGTTCCCCGCTCCATCACAGTGATTGATCGAGAGGAGATTGAACAACGACTCCTCTTTAACAACAGTCTGGCAGATATTTTGGGTAGGTTGGTGCCAGGCTATGCGACTCCCCCTGGCACAGCTGAAACTCAGCCACGGGGAGGGCTACGGGGACGCCCTATCGTAGTCCTAATCGATGGCGTACCTCAAACTCCTAATAATGATGGGTTTGCCTCCAGTTTAAGAACGATTGACCCAGAGCTGATCGAACGCATCGAAGTGTTACGCGGACCCAGTGCTATCTACGGCGACGGCGGTACCGGCGGCGTTGTCAACATTATTACCCGCAGACCCACTGAAGACTCTGTTACCTATGAATTTAGTGCTGGAGTGGATACAAGTTTAACCTCAAATCAAAGTGATCGCTTTGGCTACAGTGGCACATTTAGCGTGTCGGCAGCCAATGAGCGGGGGGATGGTGTGTTGGCAATCTCCTACGATACGGTAAATGGTCAGTTTGATGCCAACGGTGACCGGATCATTCGCAACGGCATCAACGACACCGACCGGCTGGGTCTGTTGGCAAAAGCGGGATTGAATTTAACTGATGAGCAGCGTTTAGGGCTGACCTATAACTTCTTTAGAGACGAATCTCTTAGCGACTTTACCATTGATAATTCTGTGCTGGCTGACCCCGATGCAGAATTTGGTCGAGCCTTACGTATCGATGTCGACTATGAGGAACCACCGGCACAAGTTAACCATGTTCTCAACCTCACCTATCGCCATGAGAATATTTTAGGCTCACAGCTCGATGCCCAAGTCTATTATCGCGACACCGAGCTGGTGCAGATTTTTACAGATTTGAGAGGGCTGGAGCTACCGTCTTCTTTCCCCACTCTTTGGCAGACCACCTTGGATGATACCGAAATCGGCGGGCGCTTGCAGATTGATACCCCGTTGGGGAATTCAGCCAACTTACTGTGGGGGGCTGACTATTCGCAAAATGACACCGCATCACCGCTGTTTATTGGCGATGTCGACACGTTTGATACCACTGGCCGCATCGACATTGTTGACACCAGCCTGGATCGCTTTGCAGCCTACGATTTAAATAGCTTAGGCTTATTTGCCCAGAGCAGCTGGGATATTACTGACCAGTGGCAAATTAGCGGTGGTCTCCGCTATGAAAATGTTGACCTCTCAGTTGAAGACTACAATTTAGCCTTCCGCTTCCCTCGGGAACGTCAAGGAGGGGAGAGCAGTTTTGATGATGTGCTGTTTAATGCCGGTCTGCTTTACCGCCCAATTCCAGAAATTGGCATATTTGCGAGCTTTGCCCAGGGATTTTCGATTCCTAACATTGGTGCCTCACTGCAGGGTGTACCGCCAGCATTTAACGTTACCGACGATTTACTCTTAGAGCCTCAAAAAGTAGACAACTATGAGATTGGCGTGCAGTTTGAATTTAATCGGCTGCAGGGAACCCTGGCAGGGTTTTACAACGAGTCTGACCTCGGTAGCACATTAACCGTTGATCCAGTTACCCTTTTCCCAGTTGTTAATCGTGCCCCCCAACGTAACTACGGTATAGAAGCCACCCTAGACTGGCAACCCAGCGATACTTGGCGATTGGGCGGTCTGTTTAGCTGGAACGAAGGTGAAAGCGACATCAACGACGATGGTGACTTTGAAGAACTCAGCCTACTAGAGATAGAGCCGATCAAGGTGGGTCTGTATCTCGAAAACGAGACAACACCAGGATGGACCAATCGATTTGATGTATTTCTTGTGGGTACTCGTGATCCTAGCGATCGTGATGTTGCCGGTGGTTTGGTTAATTCTGTTGGAGACTATACGACCGTAGACTTTACTAGCCGCATCAATTTAGGAACGGGTAATCTTAGTTTGGGTATTGGCAATGTGTTTAATGAACAATATGCCAGCGTTAGACAACAAACGTTTGGTCCTGCTGTGAACCGAATTGCCGCCGCCCCAGGACGCACCTTTCAGGTACGCTATTCCATTAGCTTTTAGGAACTATGGGTCAACCTACTTGTAAAGGGTTTATCAGCATCATCGTTGGGTTACTGCTGGCGAGTTGTCAGCAGCCTTCGGCAGTTGAATCCGCGCTTGATCCCACTGTGCCGACCCGTGCGGTAAATCATGTGATGGGGACATCGCAAGTTCCCGTGTCACCTCAGCGGGTAGTCGTGCTCGACACAACTCCTCTGGATGCCGCACTGGCGCTTGGGGTAAATCCCGTTGGCACCATTAGCTACGGCATGCCCCCGGGCTATCTGGGCAAACAAGCAAGTGATATTGAGGTCATTGGGCAGTTTAACCAGCCCAACCTGGAAGCGATTCTTAAACTAAAGCCCGATCTCATTTTGGGTGCTAAAAGCATTTCAGAAAGACTTTATCCAAGGCTTTCTCGCATTGCACCCACCGTATTTATTGAGGGAGCTGGTCGTAGCTGGGACTGGAAAAACAACTTTCGCATCTATGCCGACGCGCTTAATCGAACAGAGCAGGCGGAACAGCTCATCACCGACTATGAACAGCAGGTGGCAGAGCTACAGGCTACTCTAGAACCCGCCGCCAGCAGTCTAACAGTGTCTGTAGTCCTCAACGGCTCCTTTGGATTAATTGCCCATACCCCCACTAGTTTTTCAGGTGCTGTCTTACAAGAGATTGGGTTTCAACGGAACAAAGTCCAAGGTAATGATGAACAGTTTTTTGTCAGGCTTTCTCATGAAGATTTAGAAAGTCCGGAGGGAGATGTATTATTCTTGATTCACTACCCTAACACCACATCTAAAGAAGAGTTTGTTAACGATCGGCTATGGTCGCAGCTAGATGTGGTGCAGCGGGATGCCGTATGCGAAGCGAAAGGAGAAGTTTGGGCAGCGGGCAGAAGTATTTTAGCCGCTCACCAAATCTTAAAAGACGTTAAACGCTGTCTGAGTCAGCTGCAGTAGGCGCGATCGCGTCTTGAGGGGATGAATCGGTCTAGAACAGCGACTGTTTAACAGCCTCTCACAGTCAAAATTATTCCAAAGATCAGCAATGTCCAATAACTCATCCAACCTTTGAGTAAGAAATAGATTCAAGGCTCAACGCATAGAAGAAATCTACATACGCGTACTTGCAATTCATTCTCAATTGTGATTTACAATAATGACCACAATTGCAGAGTAGTTATGCACCATGAAAACTTTCCAAGTAACGTTAGTGGATCCAGACTCTAACCAAGAACAAACAATTGAAGTACCCGAGGATGAATATATTCTCGATATAGCAGAAGAAGCGGGAATGGATCTTCCTTACTCTTGTCGAGCAGGGGCCTGTTGTGTTTGTGCAGCTAAAGTTTTATCAGGAACTGTCGATCAATCCGATCAGTCATTCTTAGATGATAATCAGCTTGCTAAAGGATATGCGCTTATCTGTGTGGCTTATCCTACCTCAGATTGCAAAATTCAAACCTCGGTGGAGGACGAATTGTTTTAATTTTTAGCTGGCTCATGTGTTCTCTGCAGAATCTTTTTCAAGGGCACAATATCTGAGTAAAACAATATAATATGGCGCTGAATGTTGAACTAACTAGTGTAGTAAAGACGCCTGTTGGCCAAACAATGCATGAATCTGATGACAAATATGTTTAAGCTGCTGCTGACAGTCATCAGAGGGTACTGAGTCTCCATCAAACTGCCAGTTTGTTATGGTGGAAAATTTCCACCATTGCTTTTGATACCCATGTCCAAAGACTTCAACACTGTAAATATCGTTATTTTTATCTGAAAACTTTTCTGTAAAACAAATCTGAAGCAAAACACATCCACAGCTTAAGTAGGGTTGCCACTTCAAAAATGAAAATGCAAAGTCTATAGAATTTGGGTCGTATTGTTGTTGGGTCTTCTCATCCATCGTCCAGGGACTAAAATCTACGATTACAGATGGAAATTCTGAACGAAATAAAACCGGAACACTGGAAATTTTGCTCATAGCACCAATTGAGATCGCTTGGGTGCTTGCATTCATAGCAGGGTCCTCACTATGTACTTTCAAAAAAAATAGTTGACACTTGCAGGCTTATTGCGATTATATTGCAATAGCGCAGAACTTAACAAGTGAAAGAAAGATTCGTTTTAATCCGTTCTTTATTGATTAAGTCTGCCCAAAACTTTGTCAGGAAAGTGATTATGGGAATCTATACTGAAGAGCTTAAATCTACTGCTAGAGCTATGGTTCAAAAGGGCAAAGGGATTTTGGCAATGGATGAGAGCAACGGCACCTGCAATAAACGATTTGATGCTTTGGGTATTCCAAAGACAGAGGTTTTTCGACGAAGTTATCGAGAATTAATCTTAACTGCGCCAGATCTGTCTAACTACATCAGTGGCCCAATTCTTTACGATGAAACTATTCGACAAACAGTCGACTCGGGTGAGTCTTTTCTCAAAGTTATTCAAGATGCAGGGATGATTCCTGGGATTAAAGTTGATACTGGTGCTAAGGACCTGGCAGGTCACCCTGGAGAGAAGGTGACTGAGGGCCTAGACGGTTTGAGAGAACGTATTGCTGAGTACTATCAAATGGGAGCCCGATTCGCCAAGTGGCGTGCAGTAATTACCATTGGCAACGGTATTCCTAGCCGAGCATGTATTGAGGCTAATGCCCATGGGTTAGCGCGCTATGCTGCCCTTTGTCAAGAAGGTGGCCTCGTTCCAATTGTAGAACCTGAAGTGTTGATTGATGGTGACCATACCCTAGAGCGTTGCTATCAGGTAACTGATGAGACTTTACATGCTGTTTTTGCACAGCTTTACACCCAGGGTGTAGCCTACGACCAGATGATCCTCAAGCCCAGTATGGTCATTCCTGGTAAAACCTGTCCTGAGCAGGTTAGCGTAGAAGCAGTAGCTGAAGCGACTATCCGCTGTTTGCTCAAAAATGTTCCAGCAACAGTGGCTGGGGTTGCTTTTCTCTCTGGTGGTCAAACTAAAGAGCGGTCCTCAGCTCATTTAAATGCGATGAATAAGCTCTTTGGCAATCAGTGTCCATGGCCAGTTACCTTCTCCTATGCTCGGGCTATTCAGCAACCGGCACTAGATCATTGGGCTGGGAATGAAAGTAATGTGGCAGAAGCACAGCAGCGTTTGTTGCAGCGGGCCAAGTTTAATAGTCTAGCAAGTAAAGGAGAATATAGTAGCGATCTTGAAAAACAGCTTGTTACCGCTTAAAGGGTTTTAACGAATAAGTAGAACAACCTCCTCTCAACCACTGACGGTGGAAAGAAAGCTGTGCTCGTGCTTTCTCTTCACCGTCTTTCTTTTGCGGCGATAAATTTGGATATTGATTAACTGCTCATAAAATCTTGGAAGACGTTAAGATATGCCTGAACCAGCTTAATTGAGAATCAACCTCAGGAAGAAGCTATGCAAACGATAGATAATCTAACGGATACTCTGGCTGACTGTCGCTATTGCTCTCAAGTTTCCAAAGCCAATGGGGAAGACCCCATTGGCTCTGCACCTCAGGTAGATTACTGGCTGATTGTCGAAATCCCTCAGCCCTGGCCAACGGCGATGTTTAAGGAGCATCCCATAATTAGTCAGGTTTTTCCGTTGATTAGAAAACTGATTTTTAGACGGGGCATGATGGTGAGGCCAATTGCGATCGCACCCGACTCTGAGTATTCTGTCCCCAATTTCACACGCATTCTCTACTATCAGCGTCCGGCGCGACAGTTTGCCAAATACACCAAAGAGGAGTATCTGGTCCCCGAAGAAAAGGCGATTGACTTAGTCCTGGGTTTGCTAAACCGCCTATTGGGTAAACAAAATCCAGTGGCTTCTTTTGACGCCTATAAGCAAGACACCCAGCACATACGAGAAATATTAGTCTGCACCCATACCCAAGTTGACCTGGCATGTGGACGTTTTGGTACTCCTATCTATCGCGAATTGCGTAAGCACTATGGCCAGTCGACGTTAAGAGTATGGCAGAGTACTCACTTTGGGGGGCATAAATTTGCCCCCACCCTAATTGACTTACCCAATGGTCAATTTTGGGGACATTTAGAATCAGAGATGTTGTCTCAGCTAGTGCAGCGTAATGGCGATCATCGTCAGCTTGCAAAGTTTTATCGAGGTTGGGCCGGAGTAAATCAGTTTGAGCAGATGGCTGAGCGTGCGGCCTGGCAAGAAGAAGGCTGGGACTGGTTTGGTTACCCCAGAACAGCTAAGACTACAGATAAGGGAGTGAAAGGATTTAAGCGATTTGTCTATCAAGTTCTCAGATTTCTTCCCATTGGACTGTTACAGCTGTGGTTAGAACAGTGGACCCATAAGGCTGCCTGGGTCAGCATGAGCGTAAGTTATGAAACCCCCTCTAACAGGGGCACATATAAAATTACTGTCAAAGACAGCGGTGAAATAATTAGTGCTAACCGTTCTGCTGCTGATACTAGCCAGCCGATTGAGCTACAGCCCGTTCGACAATATCAGGTAACGCGCTTAACCAAAGTTACTTAGAGAGAAAAAATGAGCAAACTAGAAATCATCTAAAGAAAGTCTCTTAGCAAGAGTAGCGAGAGTCACAACAGCATCTCTCAACACCTTATTCGCAATTACAACCAGCTCTGCGAGTGTCGTGCTAACATTCGCAGAGCTGATTTTGTTGATCTCAGCACCAGTCAGCATCGAAGTAGACATCACTTAGAGCATCTCCATAAGATTTCCATATTATTTTGTTTTAATAGTCTTGCTTACTTACATCAATTCATTTTGAAGTCCAATGACTACCGTTCTTCAACGTCGAGAAATCTCCTTTTGGGATAAATTTTGTAATTGGGTCACAAGCATTGAAAACCGATTATATATAGGCTGGTTTGGCGTCTTGATGCTGCCGCTTCTCGGAGTCTCTGTATCGGTTTTTGTAATCGCTTTTATCGCAGCACCACCAGTGGATATTGATGGCATTCGTGAACCACTGGCTGGTTCGTTGCTCTATGGAAACAACATTATTACGGCGGCTGTTGTTCCCTCGTCAAATGCGATTGGTCTGCATTTTTATCCAATTTGGGAAGCAGCAACCCTAGATGAGTGGCTCTACAATGGCGGCCCTTATCAAATGATTGCTTTTCACTATATCCCGGCACTACTCTGTTATTTAGGTCGAGAATGGGAGCTAAGCTATCGTTTAGGCATGCGTCCTTGGATATGTATTGCTTATTCAGCTCCTGTAGCGGCCACAATCTCTGTGTTTTTAATCTATCCAATCGGTCAAGGTAGCTTTTCTGATGGCTTACCCATGGGGATTAGCGGCACATTTAACTTTATGTTTGTCTTTCAGGCAGAGCATAATATTTTGATGCATCCGTTTCATATGTTAGGAGTAGCCGGCGTTTTTGGAGGGTCTTTGTTTTCCGCAATGCATGGATCGCTAGTAACCTCTAGTCTAATTAGTGAAACCTCTGAGTCTGAGTCTCAAAACTATGGCTACAAGTTCGGGCAAGAAACTGAAACGTATAATATTCTTGCCGCCCATGGGTATTTCGGCCGCTTAATCTTCCAATATGCTAGCTTCAACAACTCCCGCTCGCTGCACTTTTTTCTAGCCGCATGGCCGGTAGTTTGCATTTGGTTTACAGCCTTAGGGATTAGTACCATGGCCTTTAATCTCAATGGGTTTAACTTTAACCATTCCATTCTTGACTCCCAGGGCCGAGTACTGCCCAGTTGGGCGGATGTGGTTAACCGAGCCAGCATAGGTTTTGAGGTTTTGCATGAGCGCAATGCCCATAATTTTCCTCTAGATTTGGCTAGTGAAGAGGCTATCCCCTTAGCAATGCAAACCCCTCATATTCCAGCTTAACGTTTTTGACCGTTCCTATGCTGCAAGCATCGAACAACAGCGCTTCCGTGAGAGGGGGGCGCTTTTTTTATGGATGGCCTTGCTCTGCTTACAGATGATTGCTGGCTCTTTCGGAGAACAGTAGGGCAGCTACTGAATAGGCTCTTCTTCAGCTTGATTTTTAACAAGCCCCCAAGGTTCCGAGATTTAAGGGGACAGCCAGAATATTAAATACCTTTCACACAACCTCTAAGCCGCCCTCCTATAAGAGATAAGAGGGCGGCTTAGAGATTGGTGGCACTACTGCTGTAGTTGGGACTCTAATGACGCCAGCGTTGTACCACCAAACGAATAGAGCCATCTTTTTGCTGCTGTTGTTCGGTCAGCTCAAATCCTTGTAGGGCAGTTTCGTTGATAATTTTATGATAAGCATAGCGTTGGGTAACTTTCTGTAAAAAGCCCTCGACAGAGAGCGGTTGCTGCCAAAATTGTACATCGGCGATTAGAGAATACTCATTACCGTTCCAGGCAAAACCGATATCGTGATCGTTGGATTGTTCAATGACAATGTTGGCATCGTGAGTTTGACCTTGATATCCCCTAACCTGAGCTGGACCAGGTTTCCATTTGATGTCTAGATCCGTTAGCGATGACTTTAGGGCATTTAGATCACAGATTCGGGTTTTAATATGACTAAAGTGGGACATGGCTTAAAGCTCCAATCTAATGGATATACTTCAAATTGAGTTTGTTATTCTCGATCAATGGGGTAAGTTCTGTAGGCAAAGACTCCAAAACTAACACAGCCAATCACAAATAGCGCCAGTCCCAAGAAAACCCCGTTTGCTGTTGTGCTAAACTGACCCTCTCCATAGGCCAGATAAAAGAGATAAGACATTATTTGACTCCGCTGATTTCTAATTGATATTGATGTCCTGTATCAGGATCGTGCCGTTGTAGAGCTGCAAGATTGTCAATATGAAGATAATCAATAAAACCAACAGCGCTGCCATGAAGGGGGTTGTGCCCCAGCCAGGCGCAACTCGACCGGCTTCAGAGTTTAGTTTCCTCAAGGCATACTGAATTGGAGCAGTTCTTCTAGAGACGTATTTCTGTTGCATAGGTAATCTCCAGTCAAAAGATAGATATTTCTTGATGCAGTTGGAAAAAGGAATTCATGTAGAGACTCAATAATCTCTACATGAATCTATCGGGTTTTAATCTTGAGTCTGTCAATCAAGCGGTTGTTTGCCGTGTGGTCGGATCGCCTACTTTTGTGAAATAGCCCCATTCCACTTGTTCAGCATTCAAGTCTGGGTCAACGCCAGAGAAGACATCTTGGAAGAGTGCTCGCAGACCGTGCCAAATATGACCAAAGAACCAGACTAGGGCAAAACAGGTGTGGAAAAAGGCAAAAAATCCGCGATTGCTCGTTCTAAAGGCTCCATCGGAGTTATAGACGGTACGGTCAAATTCAAACGATTGACCGAGCTGGGCTTTGCGGGCGTATTTTTTGACCTCCTTTGGATCGCTAAAGGTTTGTCCATCGAGTTTTCCACCATAGAAACCTACTGTTAAGCCGGTTTGCTCAAAGCTATATTTACTCTCCGAACGCCGGAAAGGAATATCGGCCCGAACAATGCCATCTTTGTCAAAAAGAACCACAGGAAAATTTTCAAAGAAGTTGGGCATCCGGCGAACGCTCAGTTCCCGGTTCTCTCGATCTTTGAATATGGGATGGCCTAACCAGCCGGTGGGAAGCCCATCTCCGTCTACCATGCGCCCGACTCGAAACAGTCCACCTTTGGCGGGGCTATTACCAACGTAGTCGTAAAAGGCGAGTCTAGTGGGTACAGCGGACCAAGCTTCTGAGAGACTTTTTCCGTCGTCTAGATTATCTTGAACTCGACGATTGATCTCTTGTTGAAAGTATCCTTGATCCCACTGGTGACGAGTCGGTCCCCAAAGTTCAATGGGAGTAGTAGCTGTGCCGTACCACATGGTGCCAGCCGCAATAAAACCTCCTGCAAAAAAGACAGCTAAGCTACTGGCAAGCGCTCCTTCAATGTTCCCCATCCTCAGAGCTTTGTAGAGATATTCGGGGGGCCGTACCAGGATATGAAATAACCCACCAATAATCACAACAATGCCCAGGGCAATGTGATGAGCCACCACTCCCCCTGGATTGTGGGGGTCGAACCCAGAGGCTCCCCAATCGGGAGCCACTCCTTGGATATGACCGGTCAGTCCATAGGGATCAGAAACCCACATACCGGGGCCAAAGACGCCTGTTAGATGGAACGCTCCAAAGCCAAAACATAGCAGCCCTGCTAAAAGTAGATGGATACCAAAGACCTTGGGAAGATCAATGATGGGCTCATCGGTTTTAGGATCAAAGAAGGTGGCGACATCCCAATAAACCCAGTGCCAGCAGGCGGCAAGAAATTCTAACCCCGAAAAAAGAATGTGTGCGATCGCAACCGTCTCAAAGGTCCAAAATCCTGGATCTATAAATGTGTCTCCAGTGATACTCCAGCCCTGCCAAGAATTAGTAACTCCTAAACGAGCGACAAATGGCATTAAGAAACATCCCTGCCGCCACATTGGATTTAGAATCGGATCGCTGGGGTCATAACGAGCTAATTCAAATAACAACATTGAACCAGCAAACCCAGCACAAAGAGCATTGTGCATTAAATGCACTGCAATTAGTCGTCCCGGATCATTCAAGACAGATGTGTGGACGCGATACCAAGGCAGTCCCATAAATACTTCTCCTTATGTGTGTTTAGCGGGGGATTCAGACTTTAGGGCTAAGAGCCATTTAGTCTGACCGTAGACTCGGATCAATTGGAGGCATTGAAAGCACAGGCTCATTCTCTCGATCAATACCAGTTTCAAATCCAGCAGCCGTCGCTCTAGCTCGCCCAGCATGCCAGAGATGCCCCACCAAGAAAAAGAATGCAAAAATAAAGTGAGCGGTTGCTAGCCAGGTTCTGGGGGAAACAAAATTAAACGCGTTGGTTTCCGTCGCCAGCCCAGCAACAGAATTGAGGGACCCCAGAGGTGCGTGGGTCATATATTCAGACGCCCGTCGAATCTGCCAGGGCTGGACATCATGCTTAAGCTTATCCAAATCAAGTCCGTTAGTCCCTCGCAACGGTTCTAGCCATGGAGCACGAGCATCCCAGAACCGCATTGTTTCACCTCCAAAGATAATTTCACCGGTAGGTGAGCGTTGCAAGTACTTGCCTAATCCCGTTGGACCTTGGGCAGAAGCCACATCTGCCCCCAGATTCTGATCTCGCATTAAAAATACTAGAGACTGAGCCTGAGAGGCTTCTGGTATGGTCGGACCATAAAAAACACTGGGGTAAACCGTATTGTTAAACCAGATAAATGCGGTGGCAATAAATGCCTGTCCAGCAACATTACCCAGACTTTGTGACAGGTAAGTTTCCCCTGTCCAGGGAAAGAGATTATAAGTCCAACGCAAAGGCGGCACTAGAATATGCCAAATGCCCCCCAAGATTAAAATGGCGCCAATCCAGATGTGACCACCGATAACGTCTTCTAAATTATCAACGCCAACAATCCAGCCACTGCCGCCAAAGGGGTTTCTCAGCAAATATCCAAAGATTATTCGAGGATCTAACGTGGGGTTGGTAATCAAGCGGACATCGCCACCGCCAGATGCCCAGGGATCATAAAGTCCTCCCCAGAACATCGCTTTGCAGACAAACAGCAGGGCAAAAATGCCCAGCAACATAATATGAAATCCAAGAATCTGAGCCACTTTAGCCTTATCTGTCCAGTCAAACTGGAAGAAACCAGATAGCTTTTCTGGACCTCGTATGGCGTGATACATCCCACCAAAACCGAGCACGGCTGACCCCAGCAGGTGGGCAACCCCAATTGCAAAAAAGGGAAAAATAGTTGTGATTGTTCCCCCCTGTCCCACACCGATGCCGAGACTGGCAATGTGAGGCATTAAAATGCACCCCTGTTCATACATGGGTTGGGAGAGGTTGTAGTGAGAAACCTCAAACAGCAGCATACCGCCAGCCCATAGGGCGATAAGCCCAGCATGGGCAACGTGGGCCCCTAAGAATCGACCCGTTAGTTCAGGGGTAATAAATCGGGCATTACCCGCCCACCAAGCGTAGCCGCTAGATTCTTCGTCATAGCCTGGTCCACTGGGAGCGAACAATGCACCGCCTTCGGTGGGAAGCGTAACGGAGAGATCTGGAGTAGTTTCAATGGGTGTTTCCACAGAATTGGACCTCCTCAAAATGTAAGCGGTTGTGTAGTTGTTGGTCAGTGATTGTTAGAACTTTGCACCGATATCCAACAGAATTAAAGTGAGAGCTACCTGCTTTATTCAGCAAAGCCACGAGGTAATACCTCCTCTGGAAAGACAAACTTTTTCGCTGGTTGATCAAGCTCTGATACCCAGGCTCGCACACCTTCATTGAGCAAGACATTTTTGGTATAAAACGTCTCATATTCAGGATCTTCTGCTGCCCGGATTTCCTGACTCACAAAGTCATAAGCTCGCAAGTTAAAGGCCAGACCGATCATGCCAATCGCACTCATCCACAAGCCTGTTACCGGCACAAACAGCATAAAGAAGTGGAGCCAGCGCTTATTGGAAAATGCAATACCAAAAATCTGAGACCAAAAGCGATTAGCCGTCACCATAGAGTAGGTTTCCTCCGCTTGAGTCGTGGAAAACCCTCTAAACGTGTTTTTACCTTCCGAGTCCTTGAATAGGGTATTTTGTACGGTTGCTCCATGGATTGCACAGAGCAATGCAGCACCTAATACCCCTGCCACACCCATCATGTGAAAGGGATTTAGGGTGTAGTTATGAAATCCCTGGAAAAATAGAAGAAATCGAAAGATGGCGGCTACTCCAAAACTAGGACCAAAAAACCAACTGGACTGGCCCAGGGGATAGATTAAGAACGTTGCAACAAAAACTGCAATTGGAGCTGAAAAAGCAATAGCGTTATAGGGGCGAATACCCACTAGCCGTGCAAGCTCAATCTGCCTCAGCATAAAGCCCATCAGCCCGAACGCGCCGTGAAGAGCAGTAAAATTCCACAGCCCACCAATCTGACACCAGCGGGTAAAATCCCAACCGGCCTCCGGTCCCCATAGAAATAAAAGTGAATGCCCCATGCTTTCAGCTGGGGTAGACACAGCAGTAGTGAGAAAGTTGCAACCTTCTAAATAAGAACTGACAAGACCGTGGGTGTACCAAGATGTAACAAATGAGGTACCGGTAAACCAGGCTCCTATAGCCAAGTACGCACAGGGAAACAAAAGTAATCCTGACCAGCCAATAAACACAAAGCGATCTCGTTTTAACCAGTCGTCAAGTCCCCCTATCCAGCTTCTAGCTGGTTTTAACGCGCCCATTGAAATTGTCATAATAGTCTCCTTTCCCGAGTTTCTGTTAAATGTAGATTTTCAACAATTAAACGACTGGCTCACTCTCACCGATACCATCGTTCATAAAATAGGGTGGCCCTGGCAAAGCCAATTCCTGAATAATTTCATCAAAGTAGGGAATGACAACGGCTGCATCGGCCTCATCTAGCAACGCGACAGCCTCTGCTTTGAGACACCGGATATACTGCAAAATGTTAGTGAGTGGAATACCAATATTGGTATACAGCTCTTTCATTCCCACTAAGCCAATCTCTCTTAGGGGGCGATTGCTACCAGCCAACAAACAGTAGCTAATTAAACGAATATACCAACCGACATCTCGCTTAGCTGCTTCAGTTTTACGACGATTACCGCTGTTGCTTGGTGTCCGCGGGCAGAGCTGCCAAAATTTTCGAGTGCCTCTATCTACAATTGCCTGAGCTTTTTCTTCTAGTGTTTTAGCTAACCGAATTCGCTCTGGTCCTGTTTTGTAGAACGTGCGGATCATCCGTAGCTCACCAGGAGTCGGATAGCGAAGTTCTTCATCGGCATTGAGAATAACCTGTTTAACGATACTCATGGTTTTTGAAGTTTGGAATATTGATGTTTGGGATAGATACACACGCCCCCAAACCAACCAATGTGAATGTGATAGTTCAAAGGGTTAACTCGCCAATAAAGCAGTTTCAGACTCATCAGAGTTTTTTGAAAGCTCAAGCGCACACTATTGTTCCCCTGAACTTTCGCTCTCTTGTTGTCCCGTCGCCTCAGGCTGCGGCTCCGCAACAGAGATAGCTTGTCCAACTGTGTTTTCTGCATAGGTATCACCGCTATTGGGATGGGTAGCCAAATTCTTTTGGAATAATTCTGTTGTCTGAGGTTGAACTAATTGGGCATCATTCAATGTAGGGGTTTGTTGGCGTGAGTTCGTTGCAGGCGTTGTCACGCCAACTTCAGAACTAGACACCATCGACAAAACAGGAGCAGGATGACTGCGCATCCACTCACCAACCGTTGATGGATTGTCTCTGGGTTTTGACCAAGCCACAGGTCCCTGGGGTGAGCGTAGCGCAAGCCCACGCGGCGTAAGATAGCGCTCGTAAGGAACTATAGTTTCGCCAAAAATCCGACTGTACTCATCACTGTCTATCAAAGCATCAACAAGGGCATAAAACCCGTCGTAAGCAGAGATATCATAAAACTGAGCCATTTCTCGACGCCCATAGGTGGGCCGTCCAAGTAATCTGCGATGGATATATTCAATGGCCTTGGTAACATAGAGCTTTTCCCAAGACATCTCGCGAAATAGGCGAGACTTGGCAAGCTGGCGGATAAACTCTCGCAAGGTAATCTTGCCTGCTTTGAGCTGCATTTCGGCCACAGACTGACGTTGGCCATCAAATATTTCATGACCAAATACTTGACGATAGGCTGCATGAATGACGGCATCATGGGAGTGATGGGTCAGATTCATGCTAGGTGGAGACCCATTAGTGTGGTTTAGCCTCTGTTTTAAGGGACGGTCTACAGACTCCCATCTCAGGATATGATGCTGGGGAGAACCTGGTGCCCTGCCCAGGTGCACCGCGCCGTTCACGTCATATCCATTACCCGCCCCATTGCTGATTAAAATCCGTCGACTGTCCTCGCTAAAGTGGGCAGGCTGCATTCTAGGATTACGGGTTTCCTGAGGAAAAATAGCCCCGAACTGAATTTCAAGTGGATCGTTACCGACACCATAGGGATGCTGGTTGGGTAAAGGCTGTTGATATCCAGCAAAGGTGGTAACAAACTGACACGCCTTACGTACCGGTGCACTGTATTTGAATAGGTCTAGCTGCGGTCCCCAATTCCTGCATTCCTGAGCTTCTAACCCCAATCCTCTAATGTAGGGGACAGTTTCTTCACCAAAATAATCCGCATATTCTTGTGAGTTGATAAAGGTGTCGACCAACGCCGAAAAGCCTTGTTTAGAGACGATTTCAAAACAGTTCTGAAACTCTTCTAGGCAGCTTAGCCCTCGCCCTAAGAAATGCCGACAGGCCAGTTCGATACTGCGGCTAAGGGTGTAAGGTTCATAATATAGCTGTCGATAGAGTCTCGATTTGCCTAACTGGCGAATAAACTCTTTCATTGACCAGAGACCGCTCTTAAGCTGTGAAGCCAGCTCTAGTAAAGTCTCACCATACAGCGGAGTAATATCGCGCTCAAAGATCTGTCGATAAGCCGCCTGCACCACCTCATCTTTTTCAATATCGGGCAGATTAGGCTTTATTACCCACCGTGGTTGAGGGTTGACACTGTCGCTATAGCTCTGGGGCAGCTGTAGACCCGGATGATGTTTTGAAACGCCAGCACGCAGCCGAGGCGAAGGTTTTTCGATTAAATAATCGGCTATCAACACATCAAAATATCGCTTGACTAGTGATGCTGCTGCAGACTCAGACGGGAAATACGTGAGCGCTTTCCACTGCATTTCTCGTAAGGCTACAACAGTGGCCAAGGTGACATCTTCTGGGATAACACCTCGAAGTCCTCGGGTGTTGACACTGAGAATGCTGGTATCACCTGCCACAATTGCATAGGTTATATATCGCAAAAACCAGCTTAAATCCCGTAGAGAGCGTTTCATTCGAACAACGCCATACCGAGATACATCGATAGCACGAAAGCTACTGGGAAGGCTAGGTTTACCCCCAGCCATAAGCCCCTTAAACCACTCAGCTAGGTTATTGGTAGGATCTACAGAACGAGGAAGAATCCGTGAAGAGTTCTCTTTTTGCTTACGAGCTGCAGAAAGATAGTCTTCTCCTACATAATACCCTGAGCCTGGTAATCCTAGAGGGTCTTTAGGACGCTCTAGATAAGCCATTGAATTGCCACCAACAAAAATACGATTAGCGCCAGCGGCGATAATTTTGTCGGCATGCTGAGTGAGAATTTTGGCAATCTCTAATCGTTTTAACCCAGAATCAAAAAAGGTAGAGAGTTCTGTTGCTTCACTCCGGTTTAGATAACGATCTCGCTGTTGCGCTTCGGTAATAACAGCCGTTGGGACAGTTTGATACAGCTGTGGATGAATGACTGGGCTACCCCCATTAATCTGATCGGGCATTTCAAAAGCTCCAAATCTAAAACGTTACTAGGGCATCAATCCCTGAATCAGATAGTCAAAGTAGGGGGCAACCTCTGCCGCATCCTCTAAACTCAATAGATCCAAGGTTACTTCTTTCAGGCAGCGCATACATTCAGCGACGTTTCGAAGAGGGACTTCTAGAGACAGATACATCTCTTTAACCCCTCTCACCCCGCTAAGTTGAATAGGGTCGATATCACCCACGACAACCGCATAGGAAATCAGGCGAATAAACCAGCTTTGGTCTCGCAGGCAGGAACTCCGAAAGGTAGGATTGCCGCTATTACTGGGTGTGATAGGACGACGCTGCCAAAATCGTTGACTACCTTTCTCTACAATTGTTTGCACATTCTGAGTCAAAATATAGGCAATCCGCAGACGCTGTTGCCCATCTTCAAAAAAGAGACGAATGCTATCTAATTCTCCCTGGCTGAGATAGCGGGTCTCACGATCAGCATTGGCGATCGCCTGAGTGATGATACTCATGATGGATGGTCCCGATACATAGTAAAGCTAGATATGGACAAGTCTCTAACAAAGAGGTTGTGGGGTGGGTTATTTTATTGAGCTAGCTTAAGCCCGAGCAGATATGGTCAAAACACACTCCCATCTCTCGCCCAGCTTCTGCACCTAACATCTCATTGACGACTTCCTTCATCGACTGTACAGCCCGCACTGTCGCGCCGACAGGAACTCCCAAAGAGTTATAGGTTTCTTTTAAGCCATTGAGAACTCGCTCATCTAGGATTGATGGATCGCCCGCTAGCATGGCGTAGGTCGCGTAGCGTAGGAAAATTTCCATATCACGAACACAGGCTGCATAGCGACGACAGGTGTACATGTTGCCACCGGGAGCCGTGATGTCTGTGTAGAGCAGTGCTTTAGCCACTGTCTTAGTCACAATGGTAGAGGTATTAGCACTGATAGACATAGCCGCCCGCGCCCGCAAATCACCACTGCGAAAATAGTTTTGTAAATTGTCTAACGACGAATCGTCTAAATATCTACCTTGGGCATCAGAAGAATTAATTAAGGTGGTAATTGCATCTTGCATGGATATTCTCCTTGAATTTAGAAAATGATTTAATAGTCTCAACAACGTTGGAATTGGCGATTTACAAAAGTGAATGAATGATCAAATCAAAGTATGGAGCTACTTCTTGAGCATCTTCTTCACTCATAAGAGCCATCGCCTCTTCTTTAAGGCAGCGCATGCATTCTGCAATGTTGCGAATCGGGATTTCTAGATTGTTGTACATTGCTTTGATGCCGACTGTGCCAATCTCTTCTAATGGGCGTTCACTCCCGGCCAAAATAGAATAAGCAATTAAACGAACATACCAGCCTTGATCTCGCTGACAAGAGGCTGTTTTACGATCGTTCCCGCTGTTGCTTGGCGTATTTGGGCAACGCTCCCAAAATTTCTGGCTACCGTTTTGCACAATTCGCTGTTCATTTTCTGCCAGTGCTCTGGCAATACGAATCCGCTGTTCTCCAGTTTTGGCAAAGTCTTGAAAAATCCGCAGTTCCTTTGGAGCTAAATAGCGAGCTTCACTATCTGCACCCAGAATGAGTTCTGTAACCAGGCTCATCGTAATTCCTTCTCCGTTAGACTACATAGCTGATTGAAGGCATTTATCGCTTTCATCACACCAACAAGATTTAGAGTCCTACTCTTTAGAAAGCATCTAGCTTTTTTTGCCAGATGCTCGCTTGAGCAGTAAGAAGACTTGTTTTACTAAGGCTTGCAAGAAGAATAGGAAAAAAAAATGGAGAACTTATGAAAATATGAAAATCGCTTTACACAAGTTAACAATCATCGGGACAGAAACTCTCTCTTCATAGGTTCTCCATTTTTTTTTGGTTGAATTTATCGTACGGACTATCATCTTGTCACGAATTTGCGAGTGCGCTTTCGTCTGGTGACGCGCCTACGCCATTAATGAGAGAACAACAAATGAAATATCGTACGTTAATAACTGGTTTATTAGTCTTGTGCTTTGGATTAGTTACCGCCTGCAGTGGCGGCCCACAAGCTGACTCACTAAGCTACGATGACATCAAGGGGAGTGGTCTAGCCAATAACTGTCCTCAACTGTCACGCAGCAGTCGGGATGCAATTGCTATAGATGCCAATCAGTCATATCAACTTAATGGGCTGTGCTTACAACCTGAGACATTTTTAGTGAAAGGCTCTTCTATGGTCAAGAGTCAAGAGAATGATTTCGTAGTTTCAAAACCCCTAACCCGCGAGAGTTTTAGTCTTGATCAAGTAAGTGGTTCCTTACAAGTTGATTCTGATGGCAACATCATCTTTGCGGAGCAGGGGGGGTTTGACTTTCAGCCGGTAACGGTACAGCCTCCAAATGGTGAGCGGGTTGCCCTGCTATTTACGATTAAAGGGCTTGTGGCTAAAAATCAAGATGTCTCAAATAAGCTAACCCCAACAAGCCGACTAGTGGGAACATTCCAGGTACCTCCCTATCGCACATCTAATTTTATTGATCCAAAAGGACGGGGATTATCATCAGGCTATGATGCAGCTGTAGGATTGCCGATTCAGGCGGATCGAGAGGATTTTTCCCGTCAAAACAGCAAGTCCTTTGAGGTGGGCGAAGGGGAGATCTCGCTACAAATTACGCAAGTAAATCGAAAAACAGGAGAAATTGCTGGGTTATTTGAAAGCAATCAACCCTCTGATACTGATTTTGGTGCTAAAGAACCGATGGATGTCAAAATCCAAGGTCAGTTCTATGGCCGGATCGACCAAACAGTTGCTTAATTAATTATCAATAAGAGGTTTTCCAATGGCTAATATCAACCGTGACCAGGAGATTCGGTATCCCATTTTTACGATCAGATGGCTGGCAGTACATGCTCTGGGGATTCCGACAGTATTTTTCTTAGGTGCGATCGCAGCAATGCAGTTTGTTCAGCGCTAAGGCCACATTTAATCAGCGGAGGAGTAATTATTATGGGGATGCCAGGAGATTTGACCTTAGAGCAACAGTTTGAGATACAAATTTTAAGAGAACAGGTCAAGGGGCTGACAGTCATTCAAGCCCAGGAATATATCATAGACATCATGCAGCTAATGATGATGAGAGAAAATTTGGTTAAGCATCTAATCAAATATCCTTAAATCTCTCAAGCTGTAGACAAGCAAAAAGCCAGGTTAGACTGGCTTTTTGCTTGTCTACAGCGGCAGCTAGCGGTTTGGTTTGCCACCACCCCACTGCTCACCAACGATTTTAGGCTGGATTAGGATGTAGCTTGAGATCGCAACTAAATCATCCTCCGTTAACTCTCGCATTTTAGGAAAGAGATCAGAACGAGCGAACGAGGGATGTAGCTCCTCTAAGGACGTTAACCCATCATAGGTAGTCGGATTTTCTAGATACTCGATCATGCTTTTAATATTATTGCGTGGGGGCGTTGCCAGCGCCAACCGTTCGGCACCCAGATCGACATCAGGATTGGTTTTGGTACCTCCGTCTAAGTGACACTGGGCACAGTTGCTATTAAACTTTCGTTGACCCGTAGTAAACTGCTTAATGCTGACTGTCACCTGATCGCCTGCATCATTAAACGGTACGGTACGAGTAGCCCGATTAATTTCAACAGCTCCCGCCACGTCATCTCCGATAGCTATCCACAGAATAGACGAGAGCAACAGTGTAACAATCATAGAGATGATAGGCTTGACTGAGATTTTTTTGAGATGGAAATGCATTATGATTTTCTCCTAAAATTGTTTTGCTAATGCCTCAACTACCACTAATTCAGTACTTTATCTTTGACATACCCTGCGAACCATAACAGTGTCGGTCAAAAAATCTTGGGTTAGATTTATTTAAGTCAGGGACCAATGCCCCCAAGTTCATCAGGACTGTAAGAGTTCTAGACCCTTAAATGCAGAACATTAATGCGAGATCTCTACGCTGGCATAGATAGCCTTTTAAAAAATCTCGCACAGCAATTTGCTTGAATCAATATAGAGTCGATCGATTCAGGCTTTCTATGCTACAGCCTGAAAATATCATACCCTTTTCTTATACGTTAGTCAGACTAAATCCTTTAAAAGAGAACATAGGCGCTTGGCAGATCCCTTACCTATCTGTCCCTAAACTGTAACTTTTTCTATAGGGGATTTTTATCTTCATTAGTTCTCCATCTTTTATTTCTATAGTTTCCCTACTGTTAAGTCAAATATCTTCAGTTTCGTGAATGTTGAGGTGCTGGTTGATTAGTTGAGACGTGATAGTCGAAATCGGCTCGTGCCTTCAATATCTTTTTCGGCATTGCTGCTCCTCGGGATGGTTTTCGCTATGAAAGGCTGTTAAATAGCCATTGCTCTAAATCAATTCATCCCCTAAATCAGCAATCGCTATTTTTCTATCTGACTTCCAGTGGAAGTCAATCGGAGACCTAGTCACGTCAAACTGATTTAAATAACAACTTTACTGCAAGGCTTTAGATGACACAGCTTAGCAAAGTGATTACGACTAAATCATCTCTAAAACAGTTGGAGGCGCCTACCCTATCTGGTAGTGATAACCCCACTGTAGACCCTCGATCAAGACGTGCTATTTGCGTGGACGATGATGCACCAATCTCTCCTTGGGAGCGTTTCTGCCGATGGGTGACCAGTACCGAAAATCGAATCTATGTGGGCTGGTTTGGGATAATTATGTTTCCCACCCTGGCGACAGCAGCCATTGTCTTCATACTGGCATTGATCGCCGCTCCTGCTGTTGATATGGAGGGAACAGGGAGAGTTATTTCCGGTGCTCTATTGGACGGTAATAATGTGATTACGGCTGCCGTTGTGCCGACATCAGCAGCAATTGGACTTCATTTTTATCCCATTTGGGAAGCGGCCTCGTTAGACGAATGGCTGGTTAACGGGGGTCCATATCAGCTAATTGTGCTGCACTTTATCATCGGTATCATTAGCTATCAAGATCGAGAATGGGAACTAAGCTATCGGTTGGGTATGCGTCCCTGGATTTCGCTAGCGTTTACAGCACCAGTGGCGGCAGCGGTCTCAGTGTTGTTGATCTACCCTATCGGTCAAGGTGGTTTTGCGTCGGGTATGCCTCTCGGAATTTCTGGAACGTTTACCTTTATGCTAGAGTTTCAGGCTGACCATAATATTCTCGCAAACCCCTTTCATCAGCTGGGGGTAATCGGAGTGTTTGGTGGGGCGTTACTCTGTTCAGTGCATGGGGCTTTGGTCACTTCCGCGCTGGTGCGTCACTCTGAGCAGTATTCTGTTGTAGCAGGACGGCCCTGGCCTAAAAAAATCAATCGCACCTACAGTTTTGAGCATACCCAGGTCTATCAACAAAAACTCCTATGGCGGGGGGCAACTTTTGAGACGTCTCGCGCTGTTCATTTTTTACTCGCCGCTTTACCAGTAGCAGGCATTTGGTCAGCCGCTATAGGAGTAGACATGGCGGCTCTGGGGTTTGATCGGCTGCCGCTAGGACAGTCTTATCAAAAGACAGTTGTTCCCACTTGGTCTGATATTGTTGTGCAGACAAACTTGGGTATTTATGCGGTCAAAGATACCCGTAATCTAACATTTCCTATCTTTCTTGGAGAAGACGCTGAGTTTACTAGCGCTGCAGATACATCAACCGGAGTGGCGAACTAGTCAATCGGGCTAGTTTGCGCAGTTCGTATAGCAAAAAGGAGTGTTTCAATGACCACAAGTCCTCCGGAGCAGAGGCAGCAGGTTGCTGTTGATAATAATCCGGTTCCTACATCGTTTGAGCCATGGTCAAAACCAGGGCACTTTAAACGTTCTCTGGCACGCGGACCTAAGTCCACTACCTGGATTTGGGATCTCCATGCAGATGCCCATGATTTTGACAGCCATACGACTGATTTAGAAGATATTTCTCGTAGGATCTTCTCGGCCCATTTTGGTCATCTGGCCGTCATCTTTGTTTGGTTGAGTGGCATGTATTTCCACGGTGCTCGCTTTTCCAATTTTTCGGCTTGGATGAGTGACCCAATCAATATAAAACCGAGCGCTCAGGTAGTTTGGCCAATTGTTGGTCAAGATATTCTCAATGCTGACGTCGGCGGTGGTTTTCGCGGCATTCAAATTACGTCTGGACTGTTCCAGATGTGGCGAGGTGAGGGCTTTACCCATGAATTTCAGCTCTACTGGACCGCCATGGGAGCATTAGTGATGGCAGTGCTAATGCTGTTTGCAGGCTGGTTTCACTATCATGTGCGCGCCCCGAAGCTAGAGTGGTTTCAGAATGTGCAGTCGATGCTCAACCATCATTTAGCCGGGCTGCTTGGTTTAGGTAGCTTAGGTTGGGCAGGGCATTTAATTCATGTTGCGCTGCCAACAAACAAGCTGTTGGATGCAGGTGTGTCATTACAGGACATTCCGCTTCCCCATGAGTTTATTCTCAACAAAGGTCTGATGGCAGAGCTGTATCCCAGCTTTGCCCAAGGCATTAAGCCCTTTTTTACCCTCAACTGGTCCGCTTATGCTGATTTTCTGACCTTTCGGGGGGGCTTAAACCCAGCCACAGGAGGGCTATGGATGACAGACATTGCCCATCATCATGTTGCGATCGCAGTTCTGTTTATCATTGCAGGACACATGTACCGCACCAATTGGGGGATTGGCCACGACATTAAAGTCATGCTAGAGGATGCTGGCACTCCCAAAATGTTGTCATTTCTCAGCTTTATTGGCCCTGTCGGGCACAAAGGACTGTTTGAGGTGTTGACCACCTCCTGGCATGCACAGCTCTCGCTTAATTTGGCCATGCTAGGTTCCTTAAGCATTATTGTGGCCCACCACATGTATGCCATGCCGCCTTATCCGTTTCTAGCCACGGACTATGCCACCGTAACATCGCTATTTACTCACCACGTGTGGATTGGCGGCTTTCTCATTGTGGGTGCAGCCGCCCACGCCGCTATCTACATGGTGCGAGACTATGACCCAGCCCAAAACGTCAACAATGTTCTTGATCGAGTGCTGCGTCACCGAGATGTGATTATTTCTCATCTCGCTTGGGTCTGCCAGTTTTTAGGGTTCCACAGTTTCGCCATGTATTGTCACAACGATACCATGCGAGCCTTTGGTCGCCCCCAAGATATGTTCTCAGACACAGGCATCCAACTGCAGCCAATTTTTGCCCAGTGGGTTCAACATATTCACACCATGGCTGTGGGTAACTCCCAGGTAGCCGAACCGTTGGGAAATGTATTTGGAGGTCTACGCAATATTCAGCTATCGGGAATAGGAAACACAGTTCCTAACCTTACCGAGCCGGTTAGCCACGCCTTTGGGGGGGATATTATCGCCGTTGGTGGCAAAATAGCCATGATGCCGATACCGTTAGGCACGGCTGATTTTCTAATTCACCACATTCATGCCTTTACCATCCACGTGACTGTGCTGGTGCTGCTCAAGGGGGTGTTGTTTGCCCGCAGCTCTCGTTTAGTTCCCGATAAGGCTGATTTGGGCTTCCGTTTTCCCTGCGATGGGCCGGGGCGAGGCGGTACCTGTCAGGTGTCTGCCTGGGATCACGTTTTCTTAGGGTTATTTTGGATGTATAACTCTCTTTCAATTGTTATTTTCCACTTCTTTTGGAAAATGCAGTCAGACGTCTGGGGCACCATAGACGCCGACGGCACGATTTCCCACATTACCGGGGGGAACTTTGCCCAGGCATCGATTACCAACAACGGTTGGCTACGAGATTTCCTTTGGGCACAGGCTTCCCAGGTGATTAACTCCTATGGGTCGTCGCTGTCTGCCTACGGGGTAATGTTCTTAGCTGGGCATTTTGTCTTTGGCTTTAGTCTGATGTTTTTGTTCAGTGGTCGGGGCTATTGGCAAGAGCTAATTGAGTCTATCGTATGGGCTCATAACAAACTCAAAATTACGACCGCTATTCAACCTCGGGCCCTAAGCATTACCCAGGGAAGGGCTGTGGGCGTTGCCCACTATCTTCTAGGAGGGATTGTCACCACCTGGGCCTTTTTCCTAGCTCGCATGGCGGCTGTCGGATAGCAGCTGTTTAACTCTCACTGTTTAATTTTCTCAAATGCGTTACTGAAAGCTCAATTTAGAACCATGGCGACAAAATTTCCAAAATTTAGTCAGGATCTACAGAGAGACCCGACCACGCGTCGACTCTTTTATTCCATCGCCACGGCCCATGACTTTGAAAGCCATGACGGGATGACGGAGGAAAGTCTTTATCAAAGAATTTTCGCCTCCCATTTTGGGCATCTCGCCATTATCTTTTTATGGATATCAGGCATTTTGTTTCATGTGGCCTGGCAGGGCAATTTTGAACGATGGATTCAAGATCCTTTAAATACGTCACCCATTGCCCACGCTATTTGGGATGCCCAGTTTGGACCCGCCGCGATTGAGGCCTATACTCAGGCCGGGGCTAACAACCCCGTCGATATTTGCTATTCCGGCGTTTATCACTGGTGGTACACCATTGGCATGCGCACCAACAACGATCTGTTTGTAGGATCAATATTTTTGTTGTTGCTGGCAACGGTGATGCTCTATGCAGGTTTTTTACACCTGCAGCCTCGGTTTCGTCCAAGTCTGGCCTGGTTTAAGAATGCTGAATCGCGCCTAAACCACCACTTGGCGGGTTTGTTTGGCGTTAGCTCCCTGGCGTGGGCCGGGCACTTAATTCATGTAGCGATCCCTGAATCACGTGGTCGGCACGTAGGCTGGGATAACCTGCTGGCATCCCCACCCCATCCTGCCGGACTGACGCCGTTCTTTACAGGCAACTGGGGTGTTTATGCCCAAAACCCTGATACCGCAGACCACCTATTTAACAGCGCTCAGGGAGCAGGCACGGCCATTCTCACCTTTTTGGGAGGTTTTCATCCTCAAACCGAGTCTCTGTGGCTAACGGATATGGCCCATCATCACCTGGCCATTGCCGTTATCTTTATCATTGCTGGTCATATGTATCGCACCAACTTTGGTATTGGCCACAACATTAAAGAAATGACCGAGTCTCTCCAAGGGTCTGGATGGAGTGGTTTCTTTATTGCACCGCGTACCGGTCGTGGCCATAAAGGTATCTATGATGACTACAACAATTCTCTGCACTTTCAACTCGGGTGGCACTTGGCTTGTTTAGGGGTGGTGTGCTCATTGGTCGCTCAGCACATGTACTCTATGCCGCCCTATGCATTTTTGGCTCGTGATTACACCACCATGTCGGCCCTGTATACTCACCATCAGTATATTGCTGGGTTCTTGATGGTGGGGGCCTTTGCCCACGGTGCTATTTTCTTAATCCGTGACTATGATCCACAGGCGAACGAAGATAATGTGCTGTCTCGGGTGCTAGATCACAAAGAGGCGATTATCTCTCACTTGAGCTGGGTCTCTCTGTTTTTAGGTTTCCATACCCTGGGTCTCTATGTGCACAACGACTGTGAGGTGGCGTTTGGTGCACCTGAAAAACAGATTCTGGTAGAACCTGTTTTTGCCCAGTGGATTCAGGCGTTTCACGGCAAAACTCTATACGGTATCAATAGCCTGCTATCGAACTCGGATAGTATTGCCACCACCGCCTGGCCTAACCATGGCGATGTTTGGCTACCAGGGTGGCTAGACGCCATTAACAGCGGTACTAATTCCCTCTTTCTCACCATTGGACCAGGGGATTTCTTGGTTCACCATGCGATCGCACTCGGTCTCCATGTCACCACCTTGATTTTAGTCAAAGGCGCATTAGATGCCCGTGGCTCCAAGCTAATGCCAGATAAAAAAGACTTTGGCTATAGCTTTCCCTGCGATGGACCAGGCCGTGGCGGCACCTGTGATATTTCCGCCTGGGATACGTTCTATTTAGCCATGTTTTGGATGCTCAATACCCTGGGGTGGATCACCTTTTACTGGCATTGGAAACATTTAGCCATTTGGAGTGGTAATGTTGCCCAGTTTAACGAAAGCTCCACATATCTAATGGGCTGGTTCCGTGACTATCTGTGGCTCAATTCATCCCAGCTGATCAATGGATACAACGTCTATGGCACCAATAACCTAGCCGTTTGGGCCTGGATGTTTCTCTTTGGTCACCTAGCCTGGGCTGTGAGCTTTATGTTCCTAATTACCTGGCGGGGCTACTGGCAAGAACTGATTGAAACCCTCTTATGGGCCCATGAACACACACCGTTATCCTTTGGGTACCCCAAAGATAAACCGGTTGCCCTATCAATCGTACAGGCCCGGCTAGTAGGGCTGACCCACTTCACCGTTGGCTATATTGCTACCTATGGCGCATTTTTAATTGCGTCGACAGCAAGCCGATTTCCGTGATCTGAATACACCACCCTATTGGCCAGCAAGAGTTTAACTACGCGAACTCCTCATTTGCGTACACGAGTCTTGGCCGTTGGTCAGCGGTCAAGACTTTTCTTACTGACGACAGAGTTACCAGCTCAATAGAAGACAGAGGAGACTACTCATGTCAACCACACCCACTTGGTCAGATGCCTATTCCAAGGATGATCCGATTCAGCCCTATCGGGACAACCCTTGGCTGGGAAATCTAGCAACTCCCATCAATAGCTCTAAACTAGCAAAAGCCTATATCAACAATCTTCCAGCCTATCGCCCTGGGCTAACACCCTTTTTAAGAGGGTTAGAAATCGGCATGGCCCACGGCTATTTCCTGGTAGGTCCAGAAGTGGTGGTAGGACCGCTGCGCGAGACTGCCCACGGGGCCAATCTCAGTGGCCTCATCACGGCGATTTACATTACGGTATCCGCCTGTTTAGGGATTTCCATTTTTGCTTTGAGTACGTTCCAAGGTAACCCTCAGGCCGCTTATGGTACTTACTCCCGAGACCCGCTGCGGCCTATGCGTAAAAAAGAAGACTGGTTTCAGCTCAGCGGAGGGATTTTACTAGGCTCCACAGGGGGAGCCATTTTTGCCTACATGCTGCTAGAAAACTTTGATGAGCTAGATGCTATTTTGCGCGGTGCCGTCAATGTCAGCCACGCCGTTATGTCAGGTGGTCTGGGTTAGACACAGACCAACGTTGCCGTTAGACACCTAAAGGAGCCCCCATGACCGATATGACTCAACTTACCGGAGACTATGCCATTTCATGGCTACCCTGGATTATGATCCCGCTGATTTTTTATATTCTGCCGTTTCCTATCTTCGCTATTATCTTTCTCTGGATTGAAAAGGAAAGTAATAGCGAACAACTTATGGGAGAAGAGTCAAACTCTCTACCATCTGAATCTCAGCCCGTCATGGGAGGTGAGTTTGTCGAGAGTACGCCATTGTAGATCGGTTTAATCTGGTTTCATCTAATAGGAGACAGTGTTATGCAAAAGCTTTTTGCAATTTTGTTGACGATAATGCTTTGGACAACCATTGCTTCGCCTGCCCTGGCAGAGTCAGGGACTCATCTTGTTCCTTGCCAAACCTCAGGGGCATTTCAAGAGCGGATGTACAATGCGCCCCAGAGCTATTACTTTGAGCAACCCTATCAGCTTTATGCCTCTAATCTGCTGTGTGGAGACGATGGGTTACCGCATCTACAGCTCAGACTTGACCGAGCCATAGATGTGATTATTCCCTTTGCTATTTTCTTTTACTTTGCAGGATTTGTCGGCTGGTCGGGTCGAGCCTACCTAATTGACGCAAAGCAATCGTCTAAACCGGAGGAGTTTGAAATCTTTATCGATCTCCCATTGGCCATTCGTTCCTTTGCACAAGGACTACTGTGGCCTCTGCTAGCGGTCAAAGAATGGCTGTCTGGAGAACTCACAGCAAAAGATTCTGAGCTGTCGGTCTCCCCTCGATAGATGGGTTGCGATCGCTGAGGGCATGGGTCGAGAGCCGTGGTTATTTCATGGCCAAAACCATCCCAAAGAGCAGCAACGCCGATGTTTTAACTAGGAGAATCCCATGCAATACTTCATCAAATATTTGACCAGCGCTCCAATCATGGCTGCAGCCACCCTGGTTATATTATCTGGAGTGATGATTGAACTCAATCGCATTTTTCCCGGCTTACAGTACGGCACTTACTTTCACGGCACACCTTGAGCCAGCATCCAGGGGGGAGGTTCCAGAAAACACCCAAAATTTGGGCGGTATCTTTCCCCTCTAGTTATTTACCACTTTTGTCAACAGAAGATTTTTAAGCATTCTTTAGAGTTTTTATAAACAGTCTTCTGTATCGAGAATGTATCAAGAAGAAGGACAGCTTTTGAGTTTTACATCCGCTGATTTCTAGATTAACAACCAGTATAACTTTTGTAAATTCAGTGATAAGTTAAGGGAGAATTCATTAATATTTATTTAAATAAAAAGTCGTCCATATACTCAAACAACTTCATCGCTTTAACTTCACTGATAAAAATCTGTTTAATACAGGCAATCAATTATGAGGATTCTACTCGTTGAGGATGATGAATCAGTTGCCAAAGCTCTCCAAAAAGTTTTGACTGATGAAAATTATGCTGTAGATGTTGCCAATGATGGCCAGACCGGCTGGCATCTTGTTAGCACCTTTGGCTACGACCTGGTCGTCTTAGATATTGTCTTGCCTGAGCTAGATGGCCTGCAGTTTTGTCGTCGTCTACGAGAACGTTCCTACACAATGCCTGTGCTGTTGGTGACAGCCCTAGATTCTAGCACCAAAAAAATTGCCGGACTCAATGCTGGAGCTGACGACTATCTGATAAAGCCCCTGGAGTTTGAAGAACTACTAGCACGAGTACGAGTTCTGTTACGACGCGTTCAAACACCGGTTTTATCGACACTTGAGTGGGGCAAGCTACGTTTAGATCTCAATAGTCGAGACGTTAACTACGGTGAGACTACTCTACAGCTTACGCCGAAAGAATATGGGCTGCTGGAGTTATTTATGAGAAATCCATCTCAGGTGTTTAGCCGAGGTGCTATTTTAGATAATCTCTGGAGCTGCAGTGACGCCCCTGGAGAAGATACAGTCACGTCCCATGTGAAAGGATTACGCCGTAAGCTAACTGAAGTGGGGGCACCGGGCGATCTAATCAAGACCGTATATGGTGTTGGTTATCGCCTTAAGTCGGCTGATATATCTGAAGCAACCGTTCAACCAGCTCTAGATACAGGCAGCAGCAGCAACAATCCTGTTATGTATTATCAAAAGACCAGAGCCGCTTTGGTTACGCTCTGGCCGACGGTCAAACCTCAGCAGATGGAACGACTTGAGCTAATAAAGCAAACCACTCAAGCGCTACAGAATAATTGTCTTACTCATGATTTGCAACAGGCTTCGGTGCGGGCTGCCCATAGTCTAACCGGGGCACTGGGTATATTTGGTCTTCGCTCAGGTTCTGATTTGGCCCGAGCCATTGAAACAATTCTCCGACAGGATACGCTGATCAACCCATATGATCAACAACAGCTGACTGAGCTAGTTAACTCATTAGAAGAACAACTCATTCAAACATGTGATCAAATAGAGCAGTCAAAAACCAGGCTAGCTGCTCCTCTACTGGTTTTGATTGATAACAATCCAGACTTATTTCACCAGCTGGTTAAAGCCCTTCAAGCAAAGAGACTGTATGTGCAGGTGGCGCTGAGTGAATCAGCATTAGAAACGGTACGGCAAGCACTCAAGGTGACTCAGCACAATGAGGCCCAAACAGATAGCCCGCCTGCACCAGACACAGCTGAGTGCAAAGATGATTTACCGGATGTGGTGTTATTTAATGTCTGTTTAGCCACTTTGGATCAGGGTGCTTTAGAGCGACTGTCCAATTTAATCAATCAGCTGCCGCCGCTGCCAGTGTTAATCGGCAGTGTCGATGGCAGTCTCGCCAGTCGCGTTAAAGCAGCTCAGCTAGGCAGCCACTCCTTTCTCCATAGCCCAGATGTTTCTACCATGCTCAAAAGTGTGTTGGAGGTGCGATCGCATCTCCAACAGCCCACCGTATTAGCCGTCGATGATGACCCTCAGGTCCTAGAAGCGCTAAGGGCTCTTCTAGAACCCAAAGGACTGCGGCTGGTTACCCTCAGTCAACCGCTTGATTTTTGGGCCACTCTGCAAACAACCTCCCCAGACTTACTGTTGTTAGATATGGAAATGCCGGATTTTACGGGTATGGAACTTTGTCAGGCCGTCCGTCAGGCACCTATTTGGAATCAACTCCCCATAATTTTCTTTACGGCCCGTAGCGATGCTGATTCAAAAGCGGCTGCCCTCAGAGCTGGGGCCAATGATTTAGTCGAAAAATCATCGGCTGACTCAGATCTGCTAAGCCGTCTTTGTAATCAGCTGAGGCGATCTCAGCTTCAACAGGCCATGGCCACGCTAACTGAGCAAAGTGTTTTTAATTAGCTGCTCGGCTCGGAGCTTAAACGTTTATTTTCCATCTTGGAGACGGTTTGCACACCTAGAGAGAATTGAACAATGCAGGCATAGCTCAATAAACCGCTCAATTTTAGAAATCGTTATACCCCTGCTATTCTCATGACTCTCCAATCTGTTCGAGCAATTAAAACCCCTGAGGAACTGTTGCATCGAATGACCGATCGCATTCGTCAGTCGATTGAGCTACCTGACATTTTAAGCACTACCGTCAACGAAATGCGAGGGTTCTTAAGAACCGATCGAGTCAAAGTTTATCGGTTTGATGACGACAATAGTGGCGAAGTGATTGCAGAAGCTATTCGAAACGAACGGTTACCCTCACTACTGGGTCACCGGTTTCCAGCAGATGATATCCCAGAGCATGCTCGTGAGATGTTCTTAAAGGCTCGACAGCGCACGATTGTTAACGTTAAAAAACGAGAAATTGGCATCAGCCCGCTGATTAATACAACAACTCAGGAACCTCTTAAAACTAATCTTTGGGTTCGTCCAGTTGACCCCTGTCATGTGGACTATTTAATGGCAATGGGAGTACAAGCCTCTTTGGCTGTACCCATTTTTCACCGCCATCAGCTTTGGGGGCTGTTAGTGGCCCATCACAGTGTCCCCCGCAGGTTTAGCCGCAAAGAACTAGAGGTGGTTCAACTGATTGCCGATCAGGTTGCAGTAGCGATTGGCCATGCTAATCTACTGCAACTGACCCGCTTACAAGGACGGCATGAGGCCATTATTAATCAAGTCGTCTCACGGTTGCAGTCTACGCCCCAAGATTCTTTACAAAAGGCTCTAGACAAGACAGTTACAGCCTTACAGTGTGCAGGCGGCAGACTCTACATTGCCAAGAGCCATGCAGAATCAAAGGGTCAGCTCGTGCTGAGTGGTCTTCAACCTGAGCCAACCAAGATTGTTTTGCCTAAGCGTCACCAACGAACCTTGGAGCAACACCCAGACTGGCAACAGTGGCTTGAGACCGAATCTTCGAATCAGTCAGTGGGTCAACTCTGGGTGATGTCTGACATCAAACAGACTCAACTTTCATGGACCCTGACATCTGCCCTAATCGGTGGCGGTATTCGAGGTGTCATCATTGCAAAGCTCACCCACCACAATCGTGTTCTTGGATATCTAAGCCTGTTTCGTCAGGCGATTGATTATGAAACTATTTGGGCAGGCAAGCTAGATACCGCTGACCCCCGTCAAAATCGCCCCCGTCAATCTTTCGAAACTTGGCGAGAACTTAAGCAGGATCAGGCCAATCCTTGGACCGCCCATGAAGTTAGCCTGTTTCAGGACCTGACCGACCGATTTGCCTCAATCATCTATCAAACTCAGCTGTATCAAGAAGTTCAATTATTAAATACCGACTTAGAGTCGCGGGTGCTGCAGCGCACAATCGAGCTACAGCAGCTCAATGAAGACCTAAAGCGAGAAATTGACGAACGAGAGCGTACCCTGAGGGAACTGCAGCAGGCGCGAGATTCACTGAAGCGTCTTAGTCATCAAAATGAACTAATTCTTAATTCTGCAGGGGAGGGGATTTATGGTCTAGACCCTGAAGGTAAAACGGTGTTTGTTAACCCAGCCGCTGCAAGAATATTGGGGTATGCAAAAGAGAAAATTATCGGTCAATTTATGCACAAGTTAGTTAACCACGCAACATCAGAAAAAATACCCTACCATTGGGAACAGAACCCTATCTTTCAGACCTTAAAACAGGGTCAAACCTGCCATGTCACGGGTGATATATTTCAGCGGCAGGGGGAATTTGACTTTCCCACAGAATACGTCAGCACCCCGATTTATGAGAATGATACGATTATTGGTGCAGTTGTTATCTTTAAAGATATTACCGAACGGCAGGTGATTGAATCGATGAAAGATGAATTTATTGCCGTTGTTAGTCATGAACTACGCACACCATTAACCTCCATTCGAGCCGCGTTAGGGTTATTGGCCCAGGAAACAATCGATATCTCAGCAGAAAAACGTCAGCGCATGGTCGAAATAGCGTTTTCAAATACCAACAGACTCGTACGATTAATCAACGATATTTTAGATGTTGAGCGCATTAAGCTGGGCAAGGTAGACCTTAATAAAAGAACCTGTAATCTGTCTAATATTATGTCTCAAGCTGCAGATGAAATGCAGGCTATGGCCGAAAAGCATGATATTCAGCTGGCAGTTTCTCCGCTTTCAGTTCAGCTATGGGCGGCACCAGATAGGATTATTCAAACCCTGACAAACTTACTGAGTAATGCAATCAAGTTTTCTACTGCCGGCACCGTTGTTGAGGTAAATGCCCAACAGATTAATTCTAAGAATGCATCATTTATTGAGAAAAGCTTAGATAATAATGGGAGAGATGCGATACAGGCGGGTTTAGCGATTGCTGACTCATTGCTGCTAATCGCCGTCAAAGATCACGGACAGGGAATTCCCAAGGATAAAGTCGAAGTTATATTTGATCGCTTTGAGCAACTTGATGGGTCCGACGTTGGCCATCAGGGGGGGACAGGTTTGGGACTTGCTATCTGTCGCAGTATTGTGCAAAAGCACGAGGGTAAAATTTGGGCCCAGAGCACTGTTGGGGTCGGGAGTACTTTCTACTTTACCCTGCCCATATTACCCAGAGTTTCCAGAGAAGACTCTTCCGCTCCATTTTTTCAACAGGAGACCTCCACCCATGACGACTAGGCGTATTCTCATTATTGATGATGATGCTGATATTCGAGAAGCAACACAGCTGTGCTTGGAGATTACGGGTCACTGGGATGTATTAAAAGCAAGTAACGGGCCAGAGGGAATTGCGATCGCACAGTCGGAGAAACTCGACGTCATCTTGTTAGATATGATGATGCCGGGTATGGACGGGTTAACCATTTTGAAACGTTTAAAGAAAAATCCAAAAACAAAAAAAATCCCGGTCATTATCTTGACAGCCAAAGCCCAGTCTCACGAGAGAGAATTTTTTGGTAAGTTAGATGTCTCATCGATTATTACCAAACCTTACGATCCAATGACGATATCTGATCAAATTTTCTCCTCATTAAGCACCAGTCTTTAACCCAAAGAGTATAATGCAGGCTCAGGAGACCGGCTAAAGTTGCGCAGCTAAACAATCGTGGCGCACGCTCACCCGATCCCACGATCGTCTGATTGCCGCTGCAGTAGACAAATTTGAGCAGCTCACCACTATCGAATCCAGTCTGTTATTGACTACGATCTAACACTACGGATTGCCAAAAAAATTGTAGCGCTTACCCTCAATGACTTTGAGCGCTGCGGCTATCTATCACAACCGGGTTTAGTTGGCTAACGGTGTCGTCGTAGAACTATTGTCAATTTTAGCCACACTCTATGCGTCTGTCACATAGGGCCACACAGAGGCACACAGTGTTTGTTAAACTCGGCAGAGATAAGACCTTAAATAAAAGTAATCAACATAGGTGCTCTATGTAACCCATTAAAAACTGAAATTCAGGGTCAGCAGTCTAGTCAGTCGGCACAGCCTCCTAGTGCCCTTAGTAAAGCGCGGCTTTTCTTTCCCTCAGGGGAGCCTTTACTCCCGTATTGGCTCAAGCTGAACTACCAGCAGCTAATTTTCGTTTCGGTTATCTCACCAACAATTCCATGGACTTACTTAGAATTCTAGTTGCCATCATCCTGCCACCTTTGGGCGTCTTTTTACAGGTCGGGTTAGGGACTCAGTTTTGGGTTAATCTGCTGCTGACGTTTCTGGGATATATTCCCGGCATCGTGCACGCTGTTTGGATCATCGCCAAGCGTTAGCAGTAAAGAGTTTGTCCCAAATTACTGATCTCATGAGCAAATTGGCCACTCTATATAGAAGTTGAGCCCTTTGCTAAGAGTTGCTCAATGGTAATGATCAGTTGACCTAAATTCACCGGTTTACTCAGGTATTCATTCGCACCTGCCGCCAAGCAGCGGTCTCGGTCTCCTTGCATCGCCAGCGCTGTAAGCGCAATGATCGGGACCTTAGTTAATGTGGGCTCACGCCGGATGCGTTGCATGGCTTCTAGTCCATCCATTCTTGGCATCTGTATGTCCATCAATATTAAATCAGGAACATTGGCTAATACGGCAGAAATTGCCTGATACCCATCATTAGCCACTCGGACACAGTAGCCTTTAGCCGTCAAATAACTGTTGAGGACCGTAATGTTATCTGGATCATCCTCAACCAGTAAGATTGTTGCCAATTTTCCCTTAACACGAGAACTAAAGTCCCCACGGTCAGATTTTTTCAGGTCGTCGTGCACCGACAAAGATGAATTCACCGCTTCGCAGGGAAGCTCAACAGTAAAGGTGCTACCCACACCCACTTCACTAGTTACGGTCACGGTGCCCCCATGGAGTTTGATGATCTGGTTCACCAAGGCTAGTCCAAGTCCTGTGCCTGCATATTGCCGGTTGAGAGCACTATCAATTTGGACAAAGGGTTGAAATAGTTTGTCAATATAGTCAGGCTTAATACCAATACCGGTATCACTGACAATAAACTTTAAGATATTACCGGGGGGGGCCTCTACATCACCTGAAGTATTTACAAAAGAGAGTTGCTGTTGCCAAACAACTTCTAGCGTGACACATCCCCCAGCAGGCGTAAATTTAACCGCATTGCTCAAAAGATTGATCAACACTTCGCGGATACGCCGTTCATCCATAACAAATGCTGGCAGCGTATGGAGTAGTTTAGATTCAAGCTGTAGCCCTTTTTGATAGGCTTGCTGTTTGACAACGGTCAAACAAAATTGGCACATAGAAATAACAGCTGTTGGAGCATAGTTTAGCTCTAACATACCTGACTCAACTCGAGCTAAGTCTAGAATTTCATTGATTAGCTCTAGCAAATGACGAGCACTGCGCTCAGTAGCCTGGACAGCTTTGGTCTGTCTGGGGTTAAGATCGCCTAAAATGTGTTCTTCTAGGGCCTGGGTCATGCCCAGAATAGTGTTGAGAGGAGTACGAAGCTCGTGGCTCATGTTGGCCAGAAAATCATTTTTAGCTCGATTGGCTTGATCCGCCGCTTCTTTAGCAGCCACGAGATCGACAGTGCGTTCCTCTACTTTTTGTTCTAACGTTTGAGAATAATCCGCTAGCTGTTGATTGGCTTGTTCTAGTGCTTGGTAAGAGAGTTTTAGATTTTTCCAGAGCAATTGGGTGGTGCTAATAAAGGCATTACCCGTTAGAGCTAGAAAGGATGGAAAAAGGGGAATCCACCACCCGAACAAAAAGGCTAAATAAGCCCCTATCACCAAGCTACCCAACAACAGAAAGAGGGTTCCCACCAGCAGTATCATACCGATAGCAATTCGTCGTCGATTAAGACAGACAATACCCAGTAGGGTGCCACAGCTAGACCACACCAAAATCCACAGGTATTCAAAGGGGTCAGGCCATGTCTGAATCAGTGCTCGGCTATCCAACGCGGCACTGATAAGCTGGCTAGTGAGGTGGGCGTGAACCTCAACCCCAGCCACAGAGATTGCCTCACCATAGCTGTAAGGGTTATAAAAGTAATCCTTCAAACTGGGCGCTGTCACACCGATAAGAACAATACGATCTTGCAATAGATCAGAAGGCAGCTGACCGGATAAAAACTCCCCCGTTGAGACTACCTGAAATGGGCAGCGTAAAGTGCTATCGGTACAGCTCACTCCTCTGAAGTTGAGTAAGATTTGATACCCAGAAGCATCAGCATTTACGTAGCCACCATCATTAGGTTGGAAGCGGTGAAAAACAGCCTGGCCTAATTTATAGCTTTGAGATTGTTCATCAACATTTTGTGGTGAAATATTTTCCGCAGCCAAATAGCTTAGAGCAAGCTTTGTTCCCAGGCTATATTTAACTTGACCATCAACAGTGCGAAACGAAATTAATCCCCGACGAATCGTGCCGTCAGCATCCAGTACAAAATCGGCAATGCCCACCTGATTATTTTTTTCGAGGCTAGGGGGTGGTGCTACTGGAGATCCTAAGACCTTTTCAATACCGATCAGCTGTGGTGTGGATTCCATCACCTCTACCAGGTCTTCGTGGCCAGGCTCTAGGGGAAAATCTCGGTACAGGTCTAGACCAATGACTCTGGGGTTCTGCTTGGCTACCTTGTTAATCAATTCGGCCATGTGGGCATCGCTAAAAGGCCAACGTGTGCCTTCGGCAATATCCTGCTCAGTAATGCCAATAATCACAATTCGTGGATCGCTCTCTTCAAGAGGGCGTAGTCGAAACCAGCTGTCGAGAGCGGCCCATTCTAAGAGCTGAAATGCCCCCAGAAATTTTAGACCGACAATCAGGCCGGTAACACTGCAGGCGGATATGATAGATATCCGCCATTTCCAAATTTTCTGTCCCTGCTTAGACCACATAAATTGAGCATGCAGTAAGGGTTAAACTTTGTTCTTGGTGGTAGTGACACCGACATTTTGTTAACTGATGCTGGATTAGCTTCTCGCCCTGAAGTATCTATTAATCGACAGGATCTAATAGAGGTAGAGTTCCCATTGTGTCGAGACCAACGGACTGGAGTAATTCCTTCCAGGCTGCGATCGCATCTAAGTTATTCGGTTCAGCTATACGCAGATCAGCCAGCATCTGCACCGCATCAAACCATACACCATTTCTGGCATACCAGGCCCCTAGCTCAAGTGGAGTTTCTTGGGATGGGGGCAGTTCAGTAAACATATCGGGGGCAATGCGTTTAATCCAGCCTTCTATCACTAGATCATTGGGGTCAAGGATTTCACCACAGATCATGGCTAACGAGACTTTATAGTATTTATCGATCTCCAGTACAGGAGCTGTTTCTGGAATCGAAAAATTGACAATTCCGGCGGCTTCCGGTGATTCAAATGTGGTGTGATAGACATAGTTATTGTCCTCATCTTCGAGTGAGAGAAACACTTGTTTAGCCGTTGTCTGGGGTAAATAGGCTAGAAATGTAGGATGGGCTGCTGTAGTATTTCCTTGATTTGTGGGTGGCATTAGTAGGGTTAAGGACGGCGTCGGCATGGAATTGTTACAAAGTTGCCCTCGTCTGCCACCAGCACGATTAGTGCGGGGCTGACCGCTGTCTTCTGGGGGAATAAAGTCAAAACTTTGCTCGCATAGTTGGGCAGCAGCTATAGAGCCAGGAGTGGCCTGCATTAGTCCGCTCATTAGACCAACTACCCCCAGAAAAATAAAAGCGAGTCGTATTTTTTTAAGGTGAATAGACAACATAACTAGTAAACCAACCGTAGGGATTTATCAAATTCATTAACAAGCGTTAAGTGTGCTGTTGAAAATCGGCTTCTCTATGATTCCGATTGCTTCTCTCTATTAAAGCCAGTTGCCAACCATAACAAAAGCCGCCCAGAAAAATGGGTGGTCGTAGTCTCCTTGCTCTAATGCCGCCAGTTGAGCCTGGCGTAGAGCTTGTGCTTTAGTGGTACCTGGCTGAGTCAAAGCGTCATAGAACTTAACCATTAGGTTGGCCGTAGACCGGTCATCCACAGACCAAAGACTCGCCAGAGTACTGTAGGCACCGGAGCGTAGAGCTAAACCTGCCAGCCCTAACCCAGCTCGATTATCTCCTGCTGCTGTTTGACAGGCACTCAGCACCAATAGCTCGATAGGATTCGTTACACTGAGCTGTCTGGTTTGGAGTGCTTTGCTCAAGTCTGTAGTTTTAACCTTTTTATCCCAGGCCAGGATAAAGGTTTCATCTTGGTTGGAGCTGAACTGGCCATGGGTGATCAGATGCACGACAGAGGAATCAGATTGCTGTAGCTGTGTTTGCAAGTTACGTTGAGTAAAGTCTTGATTGAGAAAGATCTGAGCTGGCACTTGGGCAGCAATTTGTTCTATTTCAAGGGGTGCTGCAGACAGCTCAGAAAAGCCTTGGCGAGCCTCCGTCAGCCCCCCTAGTAAGAGCTGAAACTGCTCAGGGTCCAGAGACTGGGCGTCGAGCAGCTGTAGACCAGAGTTAATCGCAACACTATACTTCTCAATCAAATATTGGTTACCGTCGTGGAGTGCGGCAATAGGGAAGCTGCGCAGGAGACCATCTGGGACAAAGACAAGCGTTTGGATATCTTGCGTAAAGTAAGCTTCAGCGGGTTCAATTAGCCAGTCATAAAGCTGTTGCGAAATTTTTAGCCGTAACTGGTTTGGAAAAGCCAAACTGAGGGCCTGCCGCATCTCGGTTAGGCTGTGTTCGATTTCAGTCTTGGGTAGTACGGTTTCATAGTAGTGTAGGGGCTGTCCCTTCAACGCAAGAACAACTGCCAGCCGGTCTGGCAGAACAATAGGATATAGGACAGCGGCCGTCGGATCGATTTCGTCAATTTGTTGGGGTTGCACATCGAGACAGGCAGACTGGAAGTAATTATCTAACTGAGCTAACTGGAGCGATTCAATCACGTCGCGGGCTTGTTGGAGATTGTCCTGACTAACTTCTGTTTGGCCAGACGGTGGCGTTAGCAACAACGTGACAAACGCTCGATAAACCGGCTCCACCTGTCCACGAAAAGAGAATTGCATCTGGGAGTTAGCGACTAGGTCAGTACGCAAAAGCCCTAGCTGATTAATCGCTTCTGTATAAGCTGCGATCGCACCCTCTCGACTCTCCGCTTGAGCACAGGCAATATCCCCCCGACACAAAATTCGTCCTAGCTGCCACTGCCACTGATAGGCAATCTCTGAAGCGTTGAGACCCTGGAGCATGGCCAAGGCTCTTTCTGTTAGTTCCTGAGCATCAGACAATTGGCCTACTTGTTCATAAACCTGACCCAGTTGCCCCAGAGCATAGGATTCTCCACGCACATCGTTGAGGGCCTGGGCCTGCTGAATCGCGGTGGACAGAATCTGACCCATCTCGGGATAGTCAGGGGAGATATCCTGGGGAGCCAGCTTTAGCAAACTTTGGGCAAAATTAACCCGAGCATAAATGGCTGAGCGGCTAGCAGGTAAATTGGGCAGCTGGGCGCGAATATCAGGTAAAAGAGCTTGGGCCACCGCAATTTGGTCGGTTTCAATCAAGAGACTGAGCTGACTGAGGTGGGCTTCGATTTTTGCGATCGCGCTGGTTGCCTTAGCCGCTGCCTGTCCATAGGTTTCCAACGCCTTAGAATTTTCCGACAATCCTTGCCGGGTATGCCCCAGCGCCAGCAGCACAGCACCAGTATCTGCCCCTAACCGCTGAGTCATAGCTAGACTTTGCTCTAAAACATCCAGAGACTCTGAAAACTCGCCTACTCGCTGTAAGGTAACCCCAAGGCTTTGCAAGGCTGTCGCCTTGAGCGGCGAATCGGATTGGGCCTGAAGTTGCTGATTGATTTCTTCCAACCGGATATGCGCTTGTCGGTATAGTCCCAGACTTTGTAAGGTCTGAGCCTGATTGAGCTGAGCACCCAAGGTGCCTTCGACATCATCAGTCTCCTCATAAAGAGTCTCCGCCTGTTGCCAACTGTTTAGGGCAGCCTCTGGATTGCCTGTGGCCAGTTGAAGACTACCCTGAGTGTTCAAAGCTTGAGCCAGAATCAGTGCGTTTGAGGTGACATTAGGGGCTTGAAGTAGCTCTAAGCTTTGGGCAATGGCCGTTTCCGCAGCCTGCCACTGTCCCAGTTCTTTATAGGCCGAGGCAAGGTAGCTCAAACTCAGAGCTTGATTCGGCCGATTTCCTTGAGCTTGGTAGATTTCAGCCGCCTGCTGCCAGCGGTTGATAGCCTCAGAAAATTGGCCTGATTGATAATAGCGTCTGCCTTGCTCAAGTAGGCTACCGGAAGTGAGTGAGACGTCTTGAGTTTGAATTTGAGCTGCTGTATCGACGGTTGCCGCCTCAGTAGGCAGCATGGTGGGCACAATTGCTAACCAGAGACCTAATCCAAACCAACACAGGATTCGATAGATTGACCGAGGAGATAATTTTTTGAGATTAATCACGTTCTCCTCCTCGCATATTTGTTTGAGAATTACAGCTGGCTTGATGTAGCCCTATATTTGACTCTGATCGGGTATCTGTTGAGGCTAAAAACATCACCTGACCATTGGCATCCACCATCATTTCTGTTGCTTCTCTGAGGGGAGTCTGGGAAGCTATGCTAGCTGCTTTAAGCTCATTTTCAGTCTCTAACGGACGCCAATCTTCCCAGACGGCTGAACTGTTGGGTATATCTGGTGAGTCTGGCAAACCGCTACGCCCGCTCACCGTTAGCGAGTTATCCGCTGCCACCAAACAGCCAGTAGAAACTTGGTCACTTGGATCGCTCAAATTGCTGGGTAGCTCGACCGTGCCCTGATCTAGGTCAAGATCAGGGGTATCAATTTGAACAACGCCATCCACTCCAAGCTGAGAGCTGGCGGTAATATCGCTTAGCGGTGTCAACTCAGGTCGAAACTGCAACCCCACAATGCCGGTAGCTGCAATCTGGATACGGCCACCGTCACCTTCAAACGCATTGGCGGTAATATCGCTATTTTCAGTGGGAACCGCTGCGATCGCTCCATTGGCAAGGGTAATCGTAATATTTCCCCCATTGCCACCAGCCCTAGCCGTTCCAGCTGTTGTCGAAATAGTGCTGCCCTGCCGCAACAACAGCAAGTCTCCCAACGTTAGGGTAATGTTGCCGCCGTCGCTGCTGAGAGTGGTGGCATTGAGCCGACTGGCATCTCGGAGGACAAGCCGCTCAGCAGTGAGTTCAATATTGCCCGCTTTCCCTGTACCGCTAGAATTACTATTGATTTGACTTTGGACGAGTGTTAATTGACGGGGGCTAATAACTGTAACGTCCCCTGCAGGCTGAGACCCATTGGCGTTAGCTTGAATGTCAACATTGTTGAGAACAATATTTCCAGCGCCCTCAATCAACACCTCACCCGACTGACTGAAATCATTAAAGTTGAACTCCAACGGTTCGAATTGACCAAAAAATGATGGAATTTCTAGCTGAGTTGTCGTGGTTAAGCGAACATCGTTAATTGTCAGGTCACTGCCAGTCCCTTGAAGATAAATATCACCTGACAGGCCATTACTAGCCAAGGTAAACACGTCAAAACCGGAGATGGCACTATTGGCAACCAGGTTTACAGAACCACCTTTTCCAGTGGATTGATTAGCATTGGCCGCAGAAAAAGCAAATAAGTTAACATCATCGCCAATTACAGCTCCCCCATCGGCTATTAGAGAAATATTTCCACCCTGGCCAGCCACATTTGAAGATGAAAACGAAAACGAATTGAAATCGGTATCTATCAAAACGTCACCTGAACCAGAAGAAAGAATGATGCTACCGCCGTTGCCGCTACTGCCAGAAATGGAGGATACAGGTGCGTCTGAATTTGAGAACGAGGTTGAAGCTGACGTCAGCAGATTACCCCCGGTGACGATGTCGCCCAAGACTGAGGAAATGATTACGTTACCACCATCACCACTATTACTAGATGAAGCAGAAAAAGGAGATATTGAGAGGGACTCTGAACTTGAACGTAGTAGCTGACCAATGGTGACATCACCTGAGACGGAAGAGATAGTTACCGCACCGCCATTTCCACTGCGTTCTGAAGACGAGGAGAGCGTCTGAGATAAGGCATTTGAAATAGAAAGCGTGAATAGAGAGTTTGCGATCGCAACATCACCTGAGACAGAGGAAATAGTTACATCTCCTCCATTGCCACTACGACCGGAGGAAGACGCACCCAAGTTTGAAAATGCAAAAGAGGCCGAGCTTGAGTCTATGCTGTCTGTAACTGTAATGTCGCCGTCAATTGTGGCAATCGTCACTGCCGCTCCGTTACCGCTGCTGCCCGAAGACGACGACAGGCGTGAAACTGAGAACGATTGTGAAAGCGAGCGTAAGCGACCCATAACAACAACATTGCCTGGGGCCAAAAGGGTAACTACACCGCCATTACCGCTATCACCAGATGCTTTAGATGAGCTTGAATCTGACAACGAGAAAGATGCTGAACTCAGGTTACCCATAATCTCAATATTTCCTGACTGTGAGAAAATCAAGACTGCCCCCCCATTACCACTATCTCCACTATCAGAGAGTGAAAATGAACCAACCGTAATGGGTTTTTCAGTTGGGCTTTCAAAGGAACCAGTAATGGTAATATCACCTTCTGCATCTAGGATGATGGGACCCCCGTCTCCCCCAGTGATATCTGATGTGTTGATACTGCTAACAATAATGCTGCCAGGCCCTACTGTTGGCTCTATACCTGACCTAAGAATTAGGGCTCGACTGCTGGCCAGCAGATCCTCATCCGAGCCTGAACCATCTGCTGTCAAGGTGGTATCGGGTCCGGTAATGACAATATCCCCGGCCTCAATGCTGCCGGCGGCTTCCACCTTTAATGCCACCCCGGTATAGTCACCCAGCACCACATTCCCATCAGCAACAATAATCGGATCATGGAGACTGACTACGGTGCCAGGTGTGCCCGCCAGCGTAAGAAACTGGAGATTACCGCCACTTTTAAAGTGGGCGTCGGCTGAAATGTCTCCGTCACTCATAAGCGTGAGGTTACCATCACTGACAAACGGAACTTGCCCTCGATTCAACGCCGAAATATCGATACTTTGCCCCCCCTGTACAGCTAGGTCATTGCCTGCACGGGCAAGCGTGTCTCGAATGGTGACGGTGTCTTGGGCCTGTAAGATTAGATCATGACCGGCGGTGATAGTCCCTTCTAGATAGAGGTTCTGGCCCAGCAGAGTCAGGTCTTGACCAGTTTTCAGCTGTCCCCGGCTTTCGACATCACCTTGAAGCTGGGTAGTATTTAACTGTAGTCCTAGTGGCACATTAATGCTTAGCAAAGCTGGCTCAGCAACTGTGGCGCTAAATTCAGTGCCGTTGGCAAATGTGAGGCTGTCAGCTGTGCTGGCTATAAACGACCCGGCAACATCCAGCTGTGCATTAGGCCCAAAAATAACGCCGTTAGGGTTTAGCAAAAAGAGATTAGTCATCCCTATGGTCTGGAGCAGGCCATCAATATTGGAGATGCTGGCCCCAGTCACTCGACTGAAGATGTTTTCAATACCGGCTGGGGTGTTAAAGACTGCAGAGCCATTGGTGGGAATGGAAAATGTGTCGAAGCTGTGGAAAAGATTATTGCCGGTGCGATCGCCAGCCTCAATCACAAAGTTCTGATTGTCAGGTGAGGTAACAGTCGTAGAGAGCGTGTCATCGGAAATAACTTGGGCGTGGGCTGAAGATGCGAACTGACAAGTTATTTCCGATGGCACGAACACACCCACCAACAGACCTGTCATACTCAATAAATAAAAGTATTTTTTGTTCATAATCTCAACCCTCCACAGCTCACCAGATTTGAACTCATCAACGTCTCTGACTCAGCGACAAACTCCACTTGGCCATTGGTTGCGACGACCACCTCCGTTGCCTCTACAAGGGGGGTACTCTCAACCGATGTTGAGGTGGTTGCCAAACTCGCCTCAGTCTCTAACGGACGCCAATCTTCCCAGACAGTTGAGCTATTCGGTGTGTCTGGTGAATCAGGTAAACCGCTACGTCCGCTCACCGTTAGTGAATTCTCTTCTACAGCAACTAAACAGCTGGTAGAAATTTGGTTGCTTGGGTCAATCAGCTCAGCCGGCAGCTCAACTAGCCCCTGACTGGGCTCTACATTGGGGGTATCGAGCTGAACAACGCCATTTACCCCAAACTCAGAACTAGCGGTAATGTCGCTCAATGGTGTTAACTCAGGCCGAAACTGCAGCCCGACAATGCCATCCGCCGTAATCTGAATATTGCCGCCGTCACCCTCAAAGGCATTGGCTGTAATGTCACTGTTTTCTGCAGGAATAGCTGCGACCACCCCATCTGTAAGAGAAATTGTAATATTCCCCCCATTGCCACCCGTCCTGGCAGTCCCGGCTGTGGTCGAAATAGCACTTCCCTCTCGCAATAGCAGCAAGTCTTCCAGGGTCAACGTCACGTTACCGCCATCGCTGCTCAGGGTGGTGGCATTGATGCGGCTATTGTCTTTAAGCAAAAGGCGATCAGCGGTAATTTCGACATTGCCTGCTTGTCCCTGACTATTGGCGTTACTGTTGATCTGACTACTAATAAGCGTCACCTGACCGGGACTATCAATCGTGACATCTCCTGCAGGCTGGGTACCGTTGGCATCAGCTTGAATGATGACGTTATTAAGAGTAATGTCACCCATCCCCCCAATAAAAGTCTCACCCGACTCACCAAAGTCACCAAAATCAAGGTCGATTGTAGCGTCATCCTGGCCGAATGCAAGGATTGGAAGAGAAGGAATAGAAAATTGAGCCGTCGTGGTGAGACGCAGATCGTTAATGATCAGGCTATCGCTGAGGCCTTGAATCGTGACATTACCGGATGGCCCATTACTTGCAAGGGTGAACGCCTCTAGCCCAGAGATCGCCGTTCCTGCACCCAGGGAAATATCTCCCCCGCCGCCAGTCGCCTCACCTGTACGGGCTACAGAGAATGCCAGCAAAAGATTTTGATTACCGCTAATGCTGCCTGTATCAACCAGTAAAGAAATGTCCCCCGCCTGCCCTGCAGTACCTGTTGTTGATAATGAAAACGAGCGCAAATCAGTATTGGTTTGAATATCGCCTGTGGCTGAGGAAATACTAATCGCCCCGCCATTTTGAGCGTTCCCGCTGACACCAAATTCTGCTGCAGCATCTGATGCAGACGATGAGTCCAAAATGGGGACATCAACAACAATATCGCCCGAGTCCGAAGAGAGCGTAATGTCACCCCCATTGCTACTACTGCCAGCAAATGCGAACGAGCCAGTAGCGGTTTCTGATAGAGGATCGCCCGATTCAGCAGAGGACACAGAGGAGGACGCTATGTATATTGTCCTTTGTTCGAAGGGTGAGGTATTTATGGTGATATCACCTGAGTCTGAAAAGATAGCAATGTCACCGCCACTACCACTGTTGCCAGTAGAAGCGATACCCTCTGTTGAGCCGGATTGCGAAATTGAAGCGGTCACTAGAGTATTGTTAGTAACAATATCACCGGACCTCGAGACAATCGTTACAGGACCTCCATTTCCACTGTTTCCAGAAGAGGTAGAAGAGAATGACGATGAAACTGAACGCGCTGCTGAACGCCCTGATGAGTCCAACCTACCATCAAGCACGATATTACCTGAGTCTGATGTGATATTAATAGCTCCCCCGTCGCTACTAGTACCAGCAAACGCAGTGTCAAATATAGAGAATGCAAATACTATTGATGATGATTCTACGTCTCCCTCAACTGCAATGTCACCTGAGTTTGAGGTGAGAGTAATTGCACCGCCATTACCACTGTTGTCAGCAAATGAGGGTAAAAAGGTGTCAATTGCCAATGCTGCTGCCCCTGAGTCTAGACGACCACCGATGAAGATATTACCAGTATCGGTAGTAAGGGTGATTTCTCCGCCATCACCACTGCCTAGAGTGGGAATACCTGAATCGGGAAAGAGGGACGGTCTTGAAGATGAGCTAGTATTCAGGCTTCCTAAGATCGTAATATCTCCTGATCTAGAGGTAATGGAAATTGCTCCACCATCACCGGTAGTCCCACTATCAGATCCTGAAGAAGACGATCTTAAAACGGTTGGGAAGCCAAATTCGACTGGGGAGCCAAATACAGTGATGTTTCCCTTTGCTTCTAGAACAATTGGGCCACCGTTACCTCCAGTATTATCTGAGGTCCTGATGCTTCTGACAGCAATACTACCAGCCGGCTGTCCATTCACAGATTCTATACCGGCCCGAAGAATAGCGGCTCGACTGCTGGCCAACAAATCCTCATCAGACCCTGAGCCATCCGCAGTCAATGTAGTATCAGGTCCGGTAATGACAATATCCCCGGCCTCAATGCTGCCGGTGGCTTCCACTTTCAATGCCACCCCGGTGTAGTCACCCAGCACCACATCCCCATCAGCAAAGATAATCGGGTTATAGAAACTGACGACATTACCAGGCATACCTGTCAGCGTGAGAAACTGGAGATTGCCGCCGCTCTCAAAATGGGCATCGGCTGAAATGTCTCCATCACTAATCAGTGTCAGATTACCACCACTGACAAACGGTACCAGACAGTTTAACGCCAAAATATCAATACCCTGGCCACCCTGTATGGTTAAGATGTTACCTGAGCGGGCAAGCGTATCCCGCATGGTGACAGTATCTTGAGCCTGTAAGATTAGATCCTGACCGGCTATGAGATCTCCTTCCAGATAAAGATTCTGACCTAGCAGAGTCAGGTTCTGACCCGTTTCTAGCTGCCCTCGGCTTTCAATATCGCCTTGAGTATTTAACTGCGGTCCTACCGGCACACTGATGCTCAGTAGAGATGGCTCAGGTGCTGTAGCGCTAAATTCAGTACCATCGGCAAAGATGAGGCTGTTGGTTGTACTCGCTGTAAACGACCCGGCAACATCCAGTTGGACATTTGGGCCAAAAATAATGCCGTTAGGATTTAGTAAAAAGAGATTGGTCGTACCCATGGTCTGGAGCAAGCCATCGATATCGGAGAGGCTGGGTCCAGTCACTCGACTGAAGATAGTTTCAATATCAGTGGGGTTATTAAAAACTGCAGAGCCGTTGGTGGGAATCGAAAATTCTGAAAAACTATGAAAGAGATTATTGCCGGTGCGATCGCCATTTTCAATGACAAAGTTTTGACCGTCGGGTGAGGTGACGCTGGTGGAAAGACTGCCGTCGGGGCTGATTTGGGCATAGGTATGAGGTGAGATCGCACCTAAACCAGCCATAAAGCTTGTTATGATGAGAAAATAGGATTGCTTGTGGTTCATCGCCTATACCTACGGCTCATCTGACAAGGGAAATCGAAAACTACGAAGAGCGCCTTGTCAATTTCTATCTCTTTTGTTTGGATAAAAAGCTCATCACCATGTCTATCTCCTTGGGTGTTAGCTGATATTTGCTCACCGTCAAGAAATTGTAGAGAATTCGTTTTGATGCTCATGTGCCTCCATTCCCATTGGGATTAAATCTTCCATTGGTAGATAGGGCAGTCTAGCTTATCGGAAGCTAGACTGCCCCCTACCTTATCGACTCACTTCTAGCAACGTCGCCTAAGTCAGCTGAGTATCATTAAAGTTTGCAATATCGTAATAACCTAAGGTTCAACTCAGCTGAGGTAGATATCAGGGATATTATCGAGTTATCTGCGACATTACCCAGTTTAATACGTCCAACTGTTGCTGTTAGGTTGGCTCCTGAAAGGGAAACGTCTTTTCCGACAAGGGCTAAAGAAAACATTTCAAGAACAATCGAGGCATACGGACTACAGTTAAAGATAAGATTATTTACCTTTCTTAAGTTTTCGGCAATTTGCTTAAAGATGATCCTGATTCAACGTATTACCTAACTTTCTTAGACAAGAAAGTTAAAGAGAGTTCTACCGCTGTTAACTTTCAGGGTGTGCCTGATGCTGTATACCATCACCTTCTCGAAGAAATCATGCCAAAAATCAGCAACGTCTGAGTGTTAACCCCTTACGATGCTGCTTCCAGCTAAAAGACGATATCTAACAGGTAGACCTGTTTCTATGTATAGATAAATTGAAACAGTAACTTTCCTTAAATAAAGCTATCTGATAAAGAGAATTTAGGTGAGTCGATTTCAAAAATCACTATGGGAGCTTACCAGCACTCGGCTTAAAATGTCTGGATTTTGCGTGAAAGAACTATGAGAATTTATTCATGCAAACTGCTTCCATGAGAAATCTTTCATTTAGTTTAAGTAGGTCAGTTCCATAATCTGGCCCGCCTGCGTCTTAACCCTCTGTGCTGTTCAGGAGAGCCGCACGACAAAACTATGAATAAAACCTTAGAACTCGGGTTAAAGGAGCAAATTTGTCTTCGCCAGTGACTAATGCGCCAACACGGGCAGCGGTAATTTGTACACCGCGTAAACAAAAGTAAATGTGGCTGGGCTGTCGGTTAAGAATTTCAATAATTTCGAAGGAGAAGAGGACAGGGTCTAAATCAGCCGTTTCGATAACCTTAACAAGGTCTAAATCTTCTAACCGCTGAGAACGTAAGCGTTGATCTTGATCGTAATTATCTGTACAAGGAAGCTGTATCGAACGTACACCTATTTGCAGCATATTTAAGGTGGCAGTGTAGCTAGCCATACTAATAAATAAATCAGCTTTAGCCATATGACCAAGCAAATCTGGCGTATACCGTTCCACAGAAAGATTTGAACAGCGTGCCGCCACCTTCTGCAAACGGCTGAAAATTTCTATGGGCGCAAAGGGCCCTGTAAATACTCGAATATCATGGGGAATTTTATCTTCTAGATACTGAGCGGCTTCAGCGATACAGTCCAGCAGTTCATAGCCAAAACGACCGCCACCCGTACTTACTAGAATCATGGGTGGATCAGCATTCGTCCTAGGCGTAAACTCACGATCAATATTGGGCACAACATATCCCGTGTAGTAAATTTCACACGTGAGATCCCCAACTCGCGAAAAGCTCTTATCAAGGGCAATAAAACTAGGATCCCCATGGATTAGCAGCTGATCAAAATAGCGATTAATCAGCTGACAGACCTTCGTTTCATAGCTGGCCTGATCTTGTCTGGCGACAACAATATCACGCACACTACAAATCGTTTTTACACTATGTTCTTTGGCCCACTTAAGTAACGGAATCAGTTCAGTAAAAAACTGATGATGACCAAAGGGAAACTGCTCTAGCATGACGGCATCAGGATGGATGCGATCGCAAAGTTCTAATAACAGATCGCGCCGACGCTTCAGAGTAGAGTTAACGTCTGAAGTAGGTGCAATCCCCTGTAAGGCAGAGATACCTACTCCAGATCGAACAACGGGTAAATTAATGACTTTTATCCCTTGAGAAATAGGAAACTCATGAATAACTTCCCCCCCATTGACAAAGTAGACTTGAAAATCTTGCATTAAGCCATGAGCAATCGCCATACTGCCCATCAGATGATCGATGCCCAGCGTATGCTGGCAATAAAACAATAGGGTTTTCATAGAATATCTCTCATAGGCTGTTTTACCGCCATTAGATTGTAATGAGACTGCACTACCTCAGAATCGCCTAAAATATCAGTGGTTACTACCGGTAGCTCCAGAAAACGTAAACCTGGCCTCGATCATACGCCGATTAAGCGTAGCCTGATCGCTGAGATAAGTATCATGAGTGTGCGCCGTTATACTATAGGAGCCTCCAGAAAAAGATTGGGCAATTTCCACCGTAGCGGTAGATACCTCTGTAGAGTAGACATGAAGCTGAATAATCCCCAGTTTTTGCAGTTGCCAAACCAGGTAACCCGCTTGCAAAAAATTATTAAACCGCGGGCCTTTATCGCTCTTTAGATAAAGCCTTGAGGTCTTTAAATAAGTTTCACTATCTTGCTCAAACAGTTCAACATGAGCACTCACTAGTTCTCTTTCTTGATCTATATCAAACTTCGGGAGTAGCGATGGTAGATAGGTAACTGGAGACTTAACCCGCGCCCCTTCCGGATGAGCGTCTTGTTCTGAAAAGCATCTCAGAGAGAAAATATGTAGATCGAGTCCTTGTCTTTCCAGTTCTAAAATCTCGTTGAGAATAAATGTCTCTGATGCTTTCGGAAAAGTTTCGAGCACAAGGCCAATTAAAGGCTGCATAGTGGTCCTATTTAAATCACAACTGAATGTACTGAATCTAAACGCAAGTGTTCGCTACAGTGCGCAAATCAGTGTCAATACAGAAAAATCTACTGATATAAACGAAGCTGCTATATTTATGACCCATGTCATTAAGATCTCCATGAATCTATTGTTAGAATCCATTCATCGAAGCGCATTTCATGAGAAATATCTCAAGTAGTTTCAACCTTGAGTTAATTTTTCACGAGAGAATGCCAAGCTAGAGTGATGAATTGTTACTCTAGAGCAGTAATTTGAGTAAAAAGGCCAAGACTTGCAATAGAATTACGCCTGGTATCCGCCATTAATAGAGCCATTAGGAAAGTTGTCAATGAGACGGATTTTAATTGCTGAAGACGATGCCCGTATAGCCTTATTCCTCGAACAAGGTCTAAAAGCCAATGGATTTGCAACAAAGCTTGTCAACACAGGGACTGAGGCCCTGATTTGTGCGTTGGACGGTGCCTTTGATCTGATTGTGCTTGATTTGGGTCTACCCGGACGAGAAGGATTATCAGTCCTTGAAGATTTACGCGGCCAGGGCTGTCAGATTCCCATTGTGATTTTGACCGCCCGCGATACGGTCAAGGATAAAGTAACAGGTTTTGAGCTGGGTGCCGATGACTACGTTACTAAACCATTTAGATTTGAAGAGCTATTAGCCAGGATACGAGCTCGATTGCGCACAACCCCATCTGCAAATCCTGACCATGATTGGATTCTTAATCACCACGGCGTTGTGCTTAATCTACGCACACGATTAGCCCAGGTGGGTGAACAGGTTGTAGAACTATCGGTCCGTGAGTTTACTATGGCAGAAACTTTTATGAGTTCTCCAGGTAGAGTACTCAGCCGTGAACAGCTGCTAGATCGGGTTTGGGGATATGATCATGCCCCAGGTTCAAATATTGTAGATGTCTATGTCGGCTATCTTCGTAAAAAGCTAGGAAGCAATCTTATTGAGACTGTACGCGGTATGGGATACCGAATGCCTGTTTAAAGAGGGTTCTGTTTTTGGTTTTGTCTTGAAATACACAAGCCCTCACTTAATACTCAAACAAAAGCAACAATATAAGCCTTTTCTTATAATGTTGAATTGATAAGTTTAGCGGTTTTGTCCTTAGAACCATCGTTTACGATATAAAGATATTGAATCTCTTTAGAGCAACTGCCTAACTGTCCATGATTCTTGTTGCTGGCGCCAATATAGATTGTTTGGAGCATTTTGAGCATGTATAGCAGCCTAAATGTTCTATTCATCGTAGCGTCAGAGAACGATGTGATTCCTGTATTACAGGAGTTTCATAAGAGTGGGCTCTACCCTGTTTGGAAGCAAGTCAGCACAGCTGACTCCCTCAATCCCCTGCTGACTCACCAATCTTGGCAGGTGATCATTTCAGACTACGATTTACCTGGATTAGATGCCTTGGCAGCCTTATCCATTGTTCATAAAAGCCAGCTTGATATTCCTTTTATTGTGATTTCAGGTGTTGCTGGCGAACGCTTGGCGGTAGAAATGCTAAAGGCAGGTGCCCATGACTATCTAATGAAGGAGGATTTAGCTCTTTTACCAGCCATTGTAAAAAGGGAAATTCAGATGATTTCTCTTCTTTCACAGCGTAACCAGGAACTCCTAGCTTTAAAGGCAGCAGAGGCCACCTATCGTGCTATTTATAACAACGCAGTAGAAGGAATCTATCAGAGTACCCTTGAAGGTTGTTACTTGATGGCCAACCCGTCACTGGCCCGTATATATGGCTATGCATCTTCTAATTCCCTTATCGCCGAATTAAACGACATTAAACGCCAGCTGTATGTAGACCCACAACGACGGGAAGAGTTTGAGCAGATTCTGATACAACAGGGCTACATCTCTGGATTTGAGGCAGAAGTTTATCGTCGGGATGGTACAACCCTATGGACTTCTGAAAATGGGCGTCTAGTCCGAGATGAGCAAGGCTGCCCTATATATTATGAAGGGTTTGTTACTGATATTAGCGATCGCAAAAAGGCTAAACGAGAACGAGAATGGTTTATTAACCTATCCCGCAATCTACTTTACCTTTTTAGTTTAGAAGGTGATTTTACAGAAGTCGATCCAGCCTGGGAAAAAGCCCTGGGCTACGACTCAAATGACAAACACGCTCAGCAACAACTTCAACATCTCAACCAAGCCTTAGAAGTCCAGGTCAAGGAACAAACCAAGGCGTTGAGCATAACCCAGTCAGCCGTAGATCTTGCCGCTGACTGTATATTTTTAGTTCGTGCGGATGCAAGTTTTCATTATGTCAATAATACAGCCTGTGACAAGTTGGGTTACAGCAAAAAAGAACTTGCAAGCATGAGAGTTTGGGACATCAATCCCACTGTTTCACCTCAAAATTGGCCAAATATTTGGCAATTTGTCAAACAACAACCAACGGTTACCGGTGAATCCCAGCATCGGTCCAAGGATGGCACTATCTATCCGATTGAAGTTAATACAAAATATCTGAATTTTGACGGGGACGAGTACTGCTTTTCTTTTATCAGAGATATTAGCGCGAGAAAACGGCTTGAAGCCGAACGCCAATTAGCTGTAGCCATCCTTAAAAAAGAAAATATATTTCGCCAGCAAATTCTAGAAAATATGGCAGAGGGGCTGTGTGTTTGTCATCCGATTCCTGAACCTCCATTTATCCACCATACGGTCTGGAACCAGAGAATGCAGATAATTACAGGATATTCTCTTAAAGAAATCAATTATCTAGGGATGATTCCAGGTTTAGCGCCTGATTCAGCTGATCCAAAATCCTATGTCACCCACTATATAGAACAATTACAAACAGAGAACGGCTTTATCGATAGAGAAGCTGAAATTCAATGCAAAGACGGTCAGCAGCGCACAGTTGAGATCTGTACGTCTATATTATCAAACTCTGAGGGACAATTTACAGTCCTCTCTCTTATTCAAGATATTACAGAACGTAAGCAGAGCCAGAAAACCGCTCGTCTGTTAGCCACTGTAGTTGAATCAACCGACGATGCCATTATTACCAAAACTCTAGATGGCACTATCACCAGCTGGAACTCAGCCGCTGTAAATTTGTTTGGTTATACGGCCGCTGAAGCCATTGGGCAACCTATCACTATTCTTTTTCCCCCAGATCGTCTAGATATAGAATCTCAAATAACTGCCCGTCTAAAAAATGGAGAACGGATTAAAAATCTTGAGACTGTTAATCTCCATAAAGACGGTTTTCCCATACAGGTCTCTGCTACTATCTCTCCCCTAAAAGATGAAACTGGACAGGTTGTAGGAGCATCCAAAATCATCCATGACATCACCCAACAAAAACAAGTAGAGATGCAGCTAAGGTTCACCAATGAAGAACTGATGCGAGCTACTCGTCTCAAAGATGAATTTCTAGCCAACATGAGTCACGAGTTACGCACGCCTCTTAACACCATTTTAGGAATGGCAGAGAGTTTACAGGAGCAGGTTTTTGGCCAGATTCATGAGCTGCAAGTTAAGCCACTGGAGATGATTCGACGCAGTGGCCATCATTTATTAGAACTCATTAATGACATTTTAGACTTGGCCAAAATTGAGTCTGGTCAAATGGAGTTAACCCTCAAACCGACAGCGATTGTACCTTTGTGTCAGTCAAGTCTGGATTTTATTCGACAACAGGCCAACCAAAAAAATATTCAAGTTGAGGCTCAATTTCCAGCCTACGCAATCAATGTCTCAATTGATGAGCGGCGAATTCGTCAGGTGCTGATTAACTTGCTCAGTAATGCTGTCAAATTTACTCCAGAAGGCGGTCATATTACCCTCACCGTGAGCCTTTTACCGCAATCACCAGAGATGGGTCATATCCTGCATATTGCCATCAATGATACCGGTATTGGCATTGCGCCTAAACACATTAGCAAGCTGTTTGAGCCCTTTATTCAGCTAGACAGTGCTCTCAACCGCAAATACTCAGGCACAGGTCTGGGATTGGCTTTGGTAAAACGAATTGTTGAGCTTCACGGTGGCGATGTGGCAGTCACCAGTCAGATTGGCAAGGGTAGCTGTTTTACAATTGCTTTACCTGGTGTCACTGTGCCTGTATTTCCCCCAGCAAAGCCTCTTAGTTCCTTGTCCTTATCCCAAGCTCACCAAACTAGCCCCGCTAGAGTTTCTCTAATATTGCTGGCTGACGACAAAGAGGCCAACATCATAACGATCATGAGCTATCTGAGGGCAAAAGGGTATTGCATACGGATTGCTTCAGATACTCAAGCCGTAGCAGCTCTAAGTCAAACTGCACAACCTGATGTCATCTTAGTGGATAGTCAACTATTCGGGATACATAGTCTGGATACTATTCGACAGATTCGGCTTACTCCAGCGTTAGCCAATTTGCCCATGATTGCCCTGATGGCACCAGCAGTAGACTATGAGCAAACGCAATACCATGCTGTCGGCGTCCATTATATTCTCAGCAAACCCTTTAAGCTTAAGCAACTGCTTGACACCATACAAAAGCTTTCATAGTGGCTCTTAGCGAATCTCGCGATATGGTGCTGATAATTACGCGAGACAGCTGCAGCCCTTGAAATCCATCACTCGAACGCTCCGGTTAGTAAAGCTTCATATAATAGATTTGCGCACATCGCTAATATTTGCTAACACCAAATCAGAAATGACGTATTTTTATGGTAGTTATAGGTATCTCAGCCTAAAACACTATATAAGATACTTTAAGGCTAGGAGATGATGCGTGACGGCCCCAACTATCCTGATTGTCGACGATGAGCCGGATAACTTTGATGTTATTTCTATCTTGTTAAGCAATCAAAACTATCAGTTTCATTACGTCGATAACGCACAGGATGTCATTAAGTCCCTCAAGGTTATACAACCTGATCTCATTCTGTTAGACGTCATGATGCCAGATATCAATGGCATTGAATTATGTAAACAGATTCGGGCTATTCCCAAATGGCAGTCTGTACCCATCATCATGGTAACCGCCTTAACTGGCAAAGCTGATTTGGCCCGTTGTTTGAATGCAGGGGCTGACGATTTTATTAGTAAGCCGCTGAATGGGTTAGAGCTGCGGGCTAGGGTGAAATCGATGCTCCGGATCAAAGAACAACATGACCGTCTTCAAATATTGCTGCAGTTTCGAGAAGATATGGTTCATATGCTGGTTCACGATCTACGTAACCGTCTGACAGATGTGTTGCTAGGTGTTGAATTTCTTGAAATGGAAGTCAATGCATCAATGCGACAGCGGCTGGAAAAAGTATATGAGTCGGCTCAAGGACTACAGCTTTTAATTGACGATCTGTTAAAAATTGCACTGCTAGAATCTGGCAATATTCGGTTAAACCGTAGAGATGTAGATATTCGTCAGCTTATTCAGTCTGTGATTGAGAGTTTTAGTGCGATCGCAGCTCAAAAAAATCAGACGCTTACCTGCAAATTTCCTGATGTTTTCCTGAATCATGTTCTCATCGATGAAACATTGATATACCGAGTATTAGATAATCTTTTGTCAAACGCCATCAAGTTTTCACCAGAAAACAGTGACATCATTGTGAATGTAGATGACACCCAATCAGATACCCTCACAATACAAGTTATTGATTCGGGGCCTGGCGTCCCCCATGAATTGCGGCATAAGATTTTTGAAAAGTATGAGATTGGCACCTTGATTCCCAATGTCTCTCAGGTTGGCTTAGGACTTGCTCTATGCAAAATGATCATCAACGCTCATCAAGGTGATATTTATGTTAAGAGTAACTCCCCAAAGGGAGCTATCTTTGAAATCGCCTTAGCTCAACCTTCTATATTTTCGACATCGAGTAACGACAATTTCCCCGACTAACATCACGAAAACTATCAGGGTAGAAATCTTGATTTACAAAGTTAGCATAGTTTAGCCGAGTTCACCGTTGCCAAGTTATGCAGCTAACCATAATTAGAATACAGAACTTTATTAAGGCCTAATATCTGGATTTGATCTAGTCAAGATTATCAGGGTACAGTAGTATCTTGATAAGACTTTTTGCAACATAAAAGCCTAATACACCTGAAGCCCTTGTCATTAAAAACTTCAGAAGGTTTATATTACACGAGCTGGCTCTATTTAAAGTGATTTTTTTCTTATCCCTTTCCCTTAAATGAAGGGGCTTTCATGAAAATTCCTTCACTTAAGAGAAGTCTCATAGTTAACTTATGGCATTCTTAAAAGTACCTATTACAGTCTTCAGTAACATCGCTTAGGGTCAATGTTGAAATAACTACGGCTGATATCTCCATCAGCTCACATCAGGGAATTATTCAGTCGGACTTAACCTACTTTCTACTTCGCTAAAGTGCTGCTTGGCACTTTAGCGCCTAATATGCGTCTAGCAAAAGTAGAATTTAATATGGATTAGCATTCTATCAAGCGCTAACCACCGACATAAACAGGTGCTTTGCTCCGTATTTAAGAGAATTATCACAAGAGTTAAGCTATTTTGGCTAGCCAACATTCAGATAAGAACACTGGCTCAGTCAGGTAGTCATAACCTGTTATACAAAACAAGCAGTTAGAAATCACAACAACCTAACGGTCCACTTTGATAAAACACAAAAAAATGACTCAGTAATTGGGTTATACGTATCTCTGTGTCGGGTATGTGTACCCCTTGAGACAGGGCAATAGAATAACAAAACGCGCGACTTAACTATCTTTTATGTTAATAGATTACGAACTATCTCAGATTCAAACTGTTGAGCATCTTATCAAAATTTGGACAGCTCGGTATGTTCCTAACGTATCGACACTAACGCTAGATAACAACCAAGCTGTCCGTGACAGATTACGTTTGACAGTATCCAAGCAAGGTCGCTTAAACACGGCCAATAAATTACACAAACACCTAATTGAAGATCAATGCAGTCTAGCCGCTGTTAAAGCAAGAGAGCTTTACTTTTATTATGATCCTTCAACCGTTAAAGAAACAGCGAACTTGGCTAAACTTGCTAGTCGTATTTATTTGAAACTAATGGAAGTCTACCAAGAGTCAACCCCAATGGTTATTTCTTCAGAGGCTGCATCAGATTTATCATTAGAAACGTGGGGGATACCGAATATAGAAGAACTTGCATTAGAGTTAGGTCTTCTCTTATGGGAATTGAAAGAGCGGTATCGCTCTGCTAAAAGCTGGCAGTCCGTAGGTTTTATGTCTACTCAGATCATGCTTAGCAATGAGTTAATATTGGAGCAACTGGCACCTACAGAACAAGTTTTTATCAACTGTTATCTTAAATTTCTTGAAGAACAAGTCTCCTTACCCTGGCAGCGTGTCTGTGCTGCAACAGCCAAATATACTCCAGCATCCAAAGTATTCGGTATTGTTGAGCGCATGCTACCCCTGACAACAGAGATTTCGACCATAGTCTATGAACGCTGGTCAAAATCATTTCAGACCTACAGTAGCCGTAGGGGCGATATCAACCATCCAGGGGTTAAACATTCACTTATACGTGACTTAGATATGTTTCAAGCTTATCTATGGCTGTGTTTTCTAGAAAAGAATACAGCTTTTATTGATCAAGAATTATCAACCATCTGCAGTATCGTTCTTAATGCATTAAAGATTTCTTGGGAAATGATCATAGAAGGAGTCTTTTTATTGACAGATGAAATCATGCAACGTTTAGACCCTGAACCACAAGAGTTGATTAAGCCCTATATTAGGGCGATGATTAGGACTTTCTCAAAACCTTTGAATATAAAGAATACTGCGATCGCTGATTTAAGGAGATAAATCGAGCAGTGGCCGATTAACACCCTCTCACAGCCAAAACCATATCGAGAAGCAGCAATGCCCAAAAATCGTTCAGGATAATCGATAGAAGCCATTCAAACAGTAGCCTATTGCTCAGTTAATAAGAGATCCATCTACTATTTGGCACACCGGTACATCTAACAAGAGTGCTATCACTACTAAGAAGTATAGTTACACCGCACCTAGCTGTTGCTATCCAAGGCTTTTAGCGATTACTACTGCTGTGGGCTGCGCAAAGCTATAACTTCATTGGTCGATACATAAAAATTGTCTGCTTACTCGCTCTCGTTATAGAAAATCTCATGGTACAACGTTTACGAATCGGAATTGTTGGCACCGGTATGACTGCTAACATAATTGCCCAAGCCATTGTGGATTCGGCTATGGCAGACCTGAGCGCCATAGCAAGCTGTCATCTAGAAATAGCCCAGACTTTTGCTAATAAATATGGAGCAGCCCATGCTTTTAACTCATGGGAGAAAATGCTGGCCTGGGATGGTATTGACGCAGTTTACGTGGCTGTTCCTACTGCAGCGAAAGAGGCAATTTGTGTCGCTGCAGCCCACGCTGGAAAGCATGTACTAGCCGACAAGCCATTCGCTGACTTGGACAGCCTAGAGTGCATTACCATTACTTGTCAGGTTAATAAGGTGGCCTTTATGGATGCCACCCACTTTGTCCACCATCCCCGCACCCAACATATTCACACCCACGCTCAGGACAAGATTGGGATTGCCCAAGCTGTACGCACATCATTTTTCTTCCCACCTGTAAACGATCACAGTAATCTTTGTTTTACCCCTGAGGTAGAGCATACAGATGCACTAGGTGATATGGCCTGGTATGCTATGAGGGCAGTTGTTGAGTTTTTACCAGATACTCCCCTGAGAACGGTGGAAACCTTTATTCAGCGAGACGATAAGACCGATAACATTATCCGAGCTGCCGGCATACTTACATTTGAGAATGATTCTACCTCTGCTTGGGACATTTGCTACAACGCGGATGTGTGCAACGTAGATCTCGACATTTTAGGAACCACCGGCATAATCAGCCTAGATGATTTTGTCCTAGATGGGGCCAAGGAATCAGCGGCTGGTAATCCGGAGGATACTGTGGGCTATATAGTGAGAAACCGAATAGCCTCTCCTAGTAACTTTCAATTTGTGTCCACACCTAGCGCCAAAACTCAGCAGGCTCTGATGATTGAAGATTTTGTTGCTTTAGTGCACAGTGGCTATGATAACGAAGAGTATAAAGCCAGCATCGACAGTAGCCGAAAGACACAGGCTTTACTCGATGCAGTGTGGAATAAAGTAAATTAATAAACAGGCTTAGAGTGAAATAGGTCACTGCTTCGAGAGCGGAACCGTGCATTTTCTTTCGGGCTATTTTCTCACGATGTAATTTACAAATCCCTCATAATATCCTCAAGATTCCTGCGTACTCTGAAAATGTTAGATCATGCTGATTCTATTGAATCCTTGACTAATGTTGTTCTTTGATATTCCCTTAAACTGTGACTAAAAAGATTGGTATTCTCACGAGCGGTGGCGACTGCCCTGGTCTCAATGCTGTTATTCGAGCTGTGGTTAAAAGTGCAACTGGACGGGGCTGGCAAGTATACGGCATTCCCTATGGCACCCAGGGTCTGATCAATCTAGAACAGGGAAACTGTACTATTGAAGATTTTCAGCTGCGAGACCATGGGTTTGATATTCCAGGGCTGCTCCATGGTGTGGATATTCTCCAGTTTCTCAGTGGCAGTATTCTAGGTGCTCTGAATAGAGGAAACCCCAGCGATCCCAATCTGGCTCGTGAGATTTTAGACGGTTATCGTTTGCTCGAACTAGATGCTCTAATTGCTCTAGGAGGTGATGGAAGTCTGAATCTTATTTCTGACCTAGCACAGCAGGGGAATTGGAACTTAATTGCGATTCCTAAAACCATTGATAACGATGTGCCCTTTACTGAACAATCTTTAGGGTTTGATACGGCTGTTGACACGGTAACCCGTGCCCTTTACGATCTCACCTTTACAGCGGCTAGTCATGATCGCATTATGGTAGTGCAGGTCATGGGACGAGATGCCGGACACCTGGCGTTGCGGGCTGGTATTGCCGGGGGCGCCGATATCATTCTAGTGCCAGAACTGACGCCGCAGATTAATGACAATGTTCTAGATGGTATTTGTCGTAAAATTGTTCAGCTACGCCAGACCAAGCGTCAGTTTGCTCTGGTAGTAATGGCAGAAGGTGTACATACTCAAAATGGTGTTAAGGAGAAATATGTTGGCGATACCCTAGCCCAACAGATACAAGCCCATGCAAAATATCTCTGTGAAACAAATAAACCAGACTTTTGTCATCTACAAACCATAGAAACTCGAGCCACGACTCTGGGCCATATTCAACGCAGCAGTACGCCGTCATCGATGGATTGTTTGATCGCAACCGCCTTTGGCTGCAAAGCGGTGGAGTTAATTGCAGCCGAACAGTATCAGCAATTGGTCATTTGGTCCCAAGGCAGGGCAGATAGTAAGCCTCTAGATAAGGTGATTCCCTTAATCAAACAACATCATAAGTCTGGCTGTTGTCCTAGGCCAGTATCACTGGATAGTCCTTGGGTACATATTGCCCAGGATTTAGGAATTTATCTGGGTAAGACGGTGACTACATCCCCATCTGTGGCTACATCTCTATAGGTTCCATAGGTCACGCCCTTGTACATAGACTTTCACCTTATTTAACTGATTTTGGGTTGTCGCTCTAAGAGCCAGTTTTCGATCAGTAAGATAGCAACTAGTAAAGCGAGCTGAAATGCCAGAGGAGACACGCCTATCATAATCATGATGCAGGCCGTGGCGGTTAGTCCGGCAGAAATGACTTCAAATTGCTTATCGGCTGTCAGAACGACTCTTATAGCGACAAGAAAGATTGCAACGGTGGTAAAGACTGTGGTCCACATACTAGTTTCCTCCTACGTGTTGCTAGATGAATAGTATTCATGAGATGTCCTTCAACCATTTACCTTTACCCTACAGAAGGCTTATGAGGAAGTTATGAAGGACCGTTGATTCCCTAGGTTATTTTTCTTAAAGACTGAAACAGCAGCCGACAAAAGCTTTATCATAGTAATATCCTAGGTTTAGGAGGCAAGCATATTTAGACAAATGTAGGCAAAAGGCCGCGGCTACACCATGCCACTTAAGACTAGATTTTCCAAAATCAGGTGTCTCTCGTAACAGAAATACGCTGCCCTTCCGTTAGCAAACTTTTTGGACGAGAGTCAGCCAATTGTAACCCGTAAGGAGGTTAACCTTATATGCAATGGGTTATTCAGGGTAAAGATCTCAAAGTCACAGATGCAATCAACGACTATGTTCGTCAGAAAATTGGTAAAGCGTTAGCACATCATCAAGATATCGCAACCAAAGTTGACATTAAACTATCCGCTCCTCCTCAAGCTAACAAGTTCTCTCAACAAAGTGCTGAGGTTACGGTGTATGCAAGCGGAACAGTTATCCGAGCTGCTGAAAAACATGACAATCTCTATGCCAGCATCGACTTAGTCACTGATAAGCTTGTTCGTCAACTACAGAAATATAAAACTAAGAAACAACGCCGAGCCCAGCCTAGGGAATTCCCTAGCAATGATCTAAATCAGTCGTTTACAACGAGTGTTTTGGAGTCATCAGAGCGTTCCCCAGAGCTACCACCCAAAGTAGTGCGCAACAAGTTTTTTGCAATGCCACCTATGTCAACCCAAGAAGCTCTGGAGAATCTCCAGCTTGTGGATCATGACTTTTACATGTTCCACAATGCTCAGACCGGTGAAATCAATGTCATCTATGAGCGGAACCATGGTGGATATGGCGTTATTCAGCCGAGGGAGCTATCTAATAATTAACCAAGCAGCGCATAGCCTCTCACGATAAAAGCGTCTCAAACCTAACCACTACACCAAGCCTCAAATTCTCTATCCTTAAACGCTTCTGGATATTCCTCATCGTAATATTGCTCAGATGCGGTTTGTTCAAGAGATTCAGCCCGCTGACGTGCAGCTTCTGCCTGTAATGCATCGACCGCTAACCATGCACTGAGGCAGGCTCTTGACGCGGGCCCTTTCTCTTGACAAACATGACGCGCTTTCTCTGAGAGATCACGAATTTGATCCGCTAGCAGAGTTTCCTGAGGCTGTTCAATAGCGTTGCTACGTTCTAAAATATCGGTAACAGACACAATTCCCAATAGCTCTGATTGAATAACAGGTGCGCTATGTAAATGAGCCTGAGTTAATAAACGTGCTGCATATTCCACACCCAAATCAGGATTTAAGACTATACAGGGTTTTGTCATTAGCTCATAAACTCTCACCCATCGAGCATCTCGCCCAAAGGCAATTACTTTACCCACAATATCGTCAATCGTAATTACACCGTAAGCATCCAGGCTATGGCTCCGTTCCACAATTAATGCCTGCACAGTACGCCGACTCATGAGTTTAGCCGCCTCTGCTGCTGTTGCCGAGTTGCGAATAGTAACAACTTCGGGCGTCATAATATCAGCTACTCGCATCATCATTATTGATATCTCCATTACTCTAATGACCCAGCACATTGCTGAAGGAGCAAGGTCATCAACAACAAAAGAGTCACTATGGGGATAACTATAGTGGCTCTCAAGCATTGTTCCTTGTTTGAGAAGATTCAGACATGTACCTGAACCATCATGCCAATCTTGAGGAGCAGACTCAGTACAAAGCTGATATTCTCCTTCTTTGAGAGGATTCAACAGAGTCTCCAACGCCTCTAGTAGTACCTTAGATAAAAACTTTGAGGAAGTTATGACGACTTAAGATAAGCCAACACTAACCCCATTACTGCTCCAGCCAGCGTCCCTAAAATACAGAAAATCATGGGCCATAGAACGAACGCCATCAACAGTCCTAAACCACTGGCACACCCAGTATCCAAAGATGTCTCACAAATCAATTGGATACTCCTGTCTACAAAGGGTTCAATAAATTCTCCTAACACTTCTATCAGCCAATAGAGTGTGGGCGACCAGGTCATCAAGCTAGGCAACAGCAGATTTATCACCAAGCCCAGACAACAACCAATCAAACCTCCCCAGAGAACATTCAGTCGGCGATTTCTTCCCATAGAATTTAACGTCTGTCTCCTCTACTTCCTGCTTGACCCAGCCAGATTTCATCTGTGTCATAAAAATCTCCTCGCTGCTCTAGCTGAAAGCCTCCCAGTAATGCAGCAATCCATATTTCTATCAGCGACATCCGAAGCTGCTGCTGTAGCTCTATTAACCGTTGAGGCATCGGTTTACATTTAGCTGCGATCGCAGCGATCCAAGCCGACACATCCTCTGCATGAGACACTGCCAACGCCTTTTCCTTTGCGTCTTCCAACGTCAGCTCATCCACCAACGCCAGCACCGCAGCTTTATCCACCTCACCCACGACAGAGTCACTATTCTCATCTTGCCCCTCAGTTAAGCGATTACCTGGCCGCTGCACCAATTCCGAAAAATCGATCTCCTGAGTCTGCCGCGTCAGTCCCCGCAACCAATCCCCATCCATCACCGGCCCATCACTATTATGCTCATCCTGCCAGTCCTCCCACAGCACTTCAGACTTCGCCTCGCAAATCTCTGCTAGCTGCGCTAAGACTTCCCCACCCATCCGCAGCTGCTCCCGCCAGGGTAGCTCCGCCATCACCTCTTCAAACTGCTGCCACAGTGCCAAAATATTCGCCGCTTCTGGCATATCTGCCGCATCTTCAAAGGCATCGCCCAAATCCAGCTCTAGCTGACGTACATCAATCATCTACCGTCCCACCAGACTCAAAGCTTTCTTTTAAGGGGCAATCCTTGAGGGGACACTCGATCGGTTCTAACCGAATCTCATTGGAAAAGTGGGTAATGCCAAAGCGTTCTTTTAAATAGGGCATCACCTTCTGCTCCAGGTAGCGCTCTAGCTGACGCTTACGGTATCCGGCACAGTGGATGGGTGCGACTTCTAACACCTTTTGGTCATTGTGAATGACCGTGGCTGAAATGGCATGAACCGGGGCATCCTTTCGCTTCTCCCGCCAAATATACAAATTCGCATAGGGTAACGAACTATCCGCCACTTCTAGAGAAACCCGTTCCACTCCATCATCTGGCTTGGCAACCTGCCGACGATACTCCACCCGTCGCTTTTCATTCAGTCCATGCCGATTGCGATAGTGAGATCGCCGTCGATGACACCGCTTTTCATCCCAGCAGTCATCGCCAGTCTTACCATGAAGCTGCCGAGCCTTGGCCACACTCATCTGAGCACAGGCCACACATTTTGGATTAATCCGCCGCGCCATTGGCTATCAAAAATCGAGGAATCGTCAAAATGCTTTGATTTCAAAGGCTATGATAGCTCAAATTGTGTTCTCTATTTTTAGTTGTAATTTTAACGAGCTTTCAACGTTTCCCACACTTTTTTCACTCTACCTACATAGAACGCCAGCCAACTGTGCATAACAAACTGTTAAATACACCAAGGATGCCTTTGATTTGATAACCCAGGTATGCTCGGATTACCCACTCTTTGATACAGCTCTGAGGGAAGTAGATAAATAAGCTTTTGAGCATTGCCCAAAACCCTTGAGTTACATAGGTAATATGCAAAGTATCAGACAAACTTTTGAAAAATTTGGAGTGCTTATTGTCTAACCACAAAAGCGGATCGCTATCCCAAGGGTCAAAGAGCTCGAACTTCAAAGAAAAATCCCAGCATGGACGAACAAACATTTTGGCTCTCTGATTTAACATACAAGCAACAAAGCTGAAGTTGCTATTGCTGGTAACGACTACGTCACAATTGCTCAGCATAAAAAAGTCAATGTAGAACTCTACATCTAAGTTTTCGACTCTCTCTGGAAGCTTCACTTCCAAGTCCTTTGATGTTACGGGAGAAAATCTATCAAAGTCATGGACAATATTCTCCAAATCGTCACTGCATAGAAAAAGAATTGGATCTTCTAACTCATCCCATTTCTGGGCAAGCCATTCACAATACCATTCCGTAGGAAGCACCAATGTAAATCCAAGCCTTGATACTTTAACGTAATCGCCTCGTCGAATGTGAATTCCAATAATTGTTGTGCCTTTGGAGCGAAGTAAGTTTAAACTATTCTCTAAGGCAAACTTTAAATCGCTTACGGGTTGAAATAAAGAGCGAAAATATTGTTGATGAGATTTTAGATGTCGAGTGTGAAATTGGAAAAAGCCCCAAAGATCTACATTAGACAAACCTGTGCTTAACGCTTCTGAATTAATACGAGTACTCTTTGCATTTGCTAGTTTTTCCAGATAAGGAATGAGTTCTGGAATAATATCAAACAGAATTTCTCTCTCATCCTTGCACTCAACTGCAGGGGGCAGGCGCTTAGCAATAGGGGAATCGTCGTGTCCAAAAAGAGTCTGACCAATCCAAGGAGGACATTCTACTTTTGCTCCGCTCTTTTCTGCACAGATCCTTAAGAAAGCATATTGAAAAAGTTGATTTCCAAATCGTCCCAATTGCCCAATCGAAGACATCGTTAGTGCAGGAGCGTGTGTATCTTCGTTTACAAAGGAGGATTCAGTGTTCATAGCATCTTTTTTGAAATCATCAAGAATGCTAAGAGCTCTATTTATCTCACTTTTAGAACCATAGTTCAATTTTACTGTTGATTTTGGTGAATTATTTTGTTTAGACACAAAGCCACCCTCATCTAATTTAAGATCGTGCAAAAAGAGAAATCAGGATTGAAATTATGGATGAAATCTCAACAATCTCCACTATCCATCAGTAAAGATAAATCTAATTTTTCAAAGTGTCCATACAATTATTTCTCCTGATTATTCTCTATCTGTTTTGTTGAGGCCAACATGGGTTTACCTGTAGATACTACTTGTTCAATAATGTTGGCAGAACAGTTCACCCCTCCAGCACGGTCAATTGCTTTTTGTAGCCTCAAGGCATTTTTCGTGTAGGAATCATCGTTGAAGACTCGTGCGATCGCACTCCTCAGTTTCTCTGTAGTCAGTTTGCTCAAAGGGATTACCTCTCCTGTTCTTGTCCAGTTAATTCGCGCTGCTACCCCCGGCTGATCATTGGCAATAGGAATAGCTACCATAGGTACGCCATTACTCAAGGATTCTAAAACAGTGTTCAGTCCAGCATGAGTGATAGTTAGGCTTGCTTTTTGTAATAGTTCCACCTGGGGTGCATAGCCGACAACAATGGGCGTGCCGGGTAATTTTGGCAAAGATTCTAGATCAGTCTTCCCGCCTAAGGAAATGACCAATTGCGCCCCTAATCCTACACAGGCTTCGGCAATCATTTGGAAAATCCAAATCAGCTGATTTTGTATCGTTCCCATCGAGGCATAAATGAGGGGTTGTCCATTTAGCTTCTCATAGGGGAAAGGTACCGGTTCTCGATTGACTAGATTTTGGTAGGGGCCAGTGAAATGGAAAACCGATGGAAGTTCTTTTCTGGGAAATTCAAACTCTACAGGCTGTTGGCTAAGTTGAGCTAATTGAGAATAGCAGGCATTTTGATTAGGACAAGGTGGTAAATTCCACTGTTGGCGGTAGTCATTAATAACTTGCAACATAGGTTTCCAGATGCGGTTAAGCAACAGATACCCTAGACTATTGCGTAGAAGCCCTTGCCATGAAGCGTCATAGTCCCAGGAAGTGAAATAAGGGGGAACACTTATTTCCTGATTCAACACTACGGCGCAGCAAACACTAATAAAAGGAATGTCCAAGTATTCAGCAACTGTTCCCCCCTGCGGAGTGACTTGATCAACTAACAGTGCCTCTATCCCTGCTGCTTGAATTGCTTCTGGAGCTTCTCGAAGATACGTTTTGGCCTCATTGGCAAGCCAATTTGATGTGTACTGCGCTGCCTTAAGTCCCTTCAGATTCCCCAGTTGTGCAAATAGTTCTTTAGTGGTTCCCTTAGGAAAATCAGATTTGCCGATCACCTGTAGTTCCAATCCTGCATCTAGAACCTTTGGTTGAGCATCTTCAATTCCTACTACAGTGACACAATGACCTCGTTTTTGAAGCTCGTAGCCTAAGGCAATCATGGAGGTAAGATGACTACCAGCAACAGGACAGATGACGCCAAAATGAGTCATAAAACTTTCTCAGAAAAGCCAGATGTTGCCAACAAAGCCATTTTATAGTTTTCGGGATGACAAGAGATAAAAATCAACCTCGTCTAGAAGAACGGAATAAGAAGTATGCGATTGCTGATTTAGGGGATGAATCGATCTAGAGTATCGGCTATTTTACAACCTTTCACAGCTAAAACCATCCTGAGGATCAGCAATGCCAGAAATATTACTATTCAGACTTCACCATAACTATAAACTGGAATTTAGCTAAAAGCATTAGAACTAGTTGATCGGCTGTTGAACCGTATCGTTTAGTACAAGAAGCTGTGAGCGCGCTAAATCTACCAGCTCGTCCATGGAAAAAGGTCTTTAAACTGAAAGCATTCATCGACAGTCTTAGTCCTTGGCACCCAAAGAAAGCAATATGCCTCTCTGGGCTTCTGTCAGGCCACTAGTGCCTGCAATGTTCATCCCTTCGTAGGGGTCTTGAAGGCTTAATACCTTCAGCATTCGCCCAGTTTTCATATCCCAGAATCGAACTGTCTTATCTATACTACTGCTGGCAAGGGTCTGCCCATCCGGTGTAAAGGCTAGCCCTCTGACAAAAGAGCTGTGCCCTTCCAAGGTACGTAAACATTGTCCAGTAGACACTTGCCAAAAGCGAACAGTCGTATCGGCACTGGCGCTCACGATGAGATCTCCGTCTGGACTGAAAAGTAGACCCAAAACTACATCAGTATGTCCGTGACAGGTTTGTATCAACTGGCCATTGGAGAGATCCCAAAGCTTGATTTGATTGTCGTCACCGCCACTCGCTAGTCTTTGTCCATCGGGGTGAAAGGCGAGCGTCATGATTTTACTAGTAGCGTCTTCAATGGTGAGACCACGCTCGTCTTTCTCAACATCCCAAAGCCTAATAGCCTTATCATCACTCCCACTGGCGAGTGTTTGACTATCAGGGCTGAAGGTAATGGCCCAAACCCAATTGCTATCATTATGGACTTGAATACATCGGATATTTTTTCCTGTGGCTGTATCCCAAACATGGATATTCCCATTGTGACCGCTACTCGCGAGCCATTGCCCATTTGGGCTAAATGCCACAGCTGAAACCACCTCCATAGTCTGACTATGAAGAGTTTTTTGACACTGTCTAGTTCTAACATCCCAGAACTTAACGGTTTTGTCATCGCTACCACTGGCTAAGAACTGCCCATTTGGACTAAAGGCAACAGTTTCAATGAAATTACGGTGTCCTTCTAACGTGGCAATTTGCTGTCCGCTATGAATATCCCACAGCCTGACAAATTTATCTAAGCCACAGCTAGCCAGCCATTTTCCATCGGGAGATATGGCAATGGACCAGATCATATTGCTATAGCCATGCCAGTTTCTGAGACAGTCTCCTGTATCGGCATCCCATAGGGTTAACCGTTGATCCTCGCCACCAGTGGCTAACAAGTTGTTATGATGAGCAAAAGCAAGGGCACGGATACCTAAAATGTGCCCTTTTAATGTTTTCAGCAGCTTACCTGTTTGGACATCCCATAATTTTGCTGTGCGGTCAAAGCTTCCACTGGCGATAATTTGGCCATCGCCACTAAAAGCCGTGGAATATACTTCTTGAGTATGATCTGTCAGGGTATCTAAACAATCTCCTGTCTGAACATTCCATACTTTTATTGTGTTGTCTGCACTGCCACTGACTAAGGTTTCACCATTGGGATGAAAGCTCACTGTGAGAACAGAATTTTTATGACCGTTCAAAATCTGGAGACACTCTCCAGTGGTGGCGTTCCACACGCGGATTGTGCTGTCGAATGAGCCACTGGCTAGGACGTTTTCCTTTGAGTTAAAGGCTATGGACCAGACCCAGGCCGTATGCCCCTCTAGAATTTGGCAGTCTCCAGTGTGGATATTCCACAATCTGATCGTATTGTCATCTCCTCCACTGGCCAACGTCTGACCATCAGGGCTGAATGCCACTGTCCAGAACCACTGTTCTTTACCGATTAGTGTTTTCAAGCAGTTGCCTGTCTGGATATCCCAGAGTCTCACCGTACTATCCATACTGCTGCTTGCTAGAAATTTGCCATCTTGGCTAAATGAGATTCCTGTTATGGTTCCTGTTTCATGGCCTTTTAGATGTGTGTAGGGCTGTTTATCGTTCACATGAAATAACCGAATCTCCCCAACAGAGTCTCCCATGGCTAACAGATTTTGAGTGGGGCTAAAGGCGATCGCATGAACCTTGCCAAAGTTCTGAGTAAAGCTAGAGCGGTCAAACTCACAGTCGGCAAAGTTAACATCATGTAGAGTAACCCCCTGAAGATTGGCCTGCCAAATGGTCAGGGTGGAAAAATCGTAACCACTGAGATCTAGCCCGCCGTAGCGCATCAGATTGAGCAGGTTACCTGCGGCATAGCCTGGTCGCTTTGGATACGTTTGTCGCAAAGTTGCAAGGATTCGAGACAGCTGACTATCTATACGATTTTGAGCTTCTAATCCTAGTATTTGCGTGACGTGTTCAATGATGGGCTGAAGAATCAAACGAATTTGACTTTCTTTAACATAATCTTTGGCTGAGGCTTTGATCAGAGCATAGTGATTAAACAGTTTCAAATTGCCAGTTTGTAGTTCCTGGCAGATGTTTTTGATGAAGCGCTCGGTGATGTATTCAATTAAAATAGGCTGCAGCGTGAAGCGTTTGTTGCTTTTCTCGATAGGAATATGTCGCTCTAGGGTATCTAACGTTTCTGGAATATATTTTTTGGCCAATGGCAACAAAACATCTTTCTGTAGTTCTGAAATCGAGACGGCTTCTCGATTAATTGCCAACCAATAGGTGATTTCTTTTTCAGTTTCGGTGAATCGCTCAAAATGCCAATCTAGCAAATCACGAATTTTGCCAAAGACTCTTAAATTGTGCGCTAAAAATGCAGCAAGGTTGCCATCAAACAGTTTCAGAATATGTCGTGCCGCAACTTCTAAAGCAAAAGGATTACCATTGTAGAAAGCAATTAGAGCATCCCACTCTTCTTCAGTGCCTTGAAAACTAGCATCGTAAACATCTCCAATGTCTTGGAAGATGGCCCGTCCGGCCATGATGTCTAATCCTTTTAATTCAAGCGATCTCACTGGCCAAATTCCTTCCATCGCTTCAATATCTTGGGGTTTGATGCGACTTGTTAACAGCAGACAGCTTTGATGCTCAGTCTCACCAATCCGTTTCAAGAACACCTCGTAGTCTTCATATCCAGTACGGTAGGCTCCGGCATTACCCGAGGGAAGATTGGCCATATTCCCTGGCAGGATTGATTCAGCATTATCTAAAATCAGCAAACAGCGATGCTGCCGTAAGTATTGTAGTAGCTGCGCAATCAGCCCATCGGGAGTTGCAGCTAGCGTTGCTGCCTGCTGTTCTGATATGAACTCGATTAAATCGGTCAACAGCTCTGTTAGCGGTGGTGCATTGATTAGGCGTCGCCAGATGAGATAGTCAAACTCGCTCCGGATTCGACGAGCAAGTTGCAATGACAAATCTGTTTTGCCAATGCCACCTCTGACCAGGCGAGTTTTGCCGATGCCTGCGAGACCAACGATGGATACAAGTTGAGTGTGGTCTTCGAGTATCCATTTTTCAAGTGTATCTAGCTCCTGTGCACGTCCGTGGAAATTGGGGACATCTGGGGCATCACCCCAGTCTTCTCGGAACCGATTAGGCGATTTGATGACATCTTTAGGGTTGATGGAGAGCACCTGACAAAAGGCGATGAAGCTGCGATCGCGAATCGCAGTTCCCTGTAAAAAGCGTTCCCAGGTTTGTGCACTACACCCATAGGCATAAGGACCTGATACATGCCAGTTACCCTGTGGTTCCAGCACTCTACTGGCTTCTACTAACCAGCGATCGCTGCTTACTTTCCACCCTTTCTGGGCTATGGCTTGTTTAATTTGAACTAACCCATGTTGAGATGCCTTTAAAGATGCCATACATGCCTTTCCTCACGTAGCAACCCGCAATCAACCATCAGTTTATCAAGGTTCAAATTGAGGCTAGTAGGAAATAATCAGTTGGCAGTAGAAATAGGTAAGTAGGCGCTAACGGTTAAGTTCACAAATCGGCAAATTTTAATAAGATTAGGAGACAGCAGAAATGTTTGCTATTCCCCCACGATCCAGAATCTTTATTGCAACGGCCTTCTCTTTTGGCTGGTTGTTCTTGGGCGGCCCCAACAACGCTCAAGCTTTGCAAAGTGAGACAGCCCCGCAACCAATACCGGACACCTACAACGGTACGTGCCAGTATATCCCGAGTTTATGCGGCAACTGTGGTATTTATTGGTGTGCTACGGATCAACCTTCGTTGCCCAGAGATTTATAACTCATCCCCTGCACTAGCATGTCAATGATTCGAGCACCGGGTTGAGGGGGCAACGAAGTGGCACGATAATGAAGCCCTGCATTGCTATAGCATGGGCTAATTAAAGCCATCTGGGCTAGATGCTACTTGGGGTCTTAGCCCAGATGGCTACGCTCCGCCTGGTCCGATATTTTCAGTCAAACCGGTTGGAGCGTAGCGTCAAATTCATGGGCAACCCATGCTTGGGTCGGAGGGTAATTGAAGGAAACGTTTCAATCGTTTGTCCAGGCATCAAGCCAAGCCGATAATGCTGTGCCAGGGTTGCCAAGAGGAGAGTCGTTTCCATTTGAGCAAAGCCTTTGCCAATACAAATTCGTGGGCCTTCTCCAAAGGGGAAATAGACTCCTCTAGGAAGCTGTTTTTCCATGTCGTTTTGCCAGCGTTCTGGCTTAAAAGATAGTGGATCGGCAAAGTAGCGATCGCTGCGCTGCATTACCCACGGACTCATAATCATAATGCACCCCTTAGGCACCTGATAACCTTTCAAGACATAGGCTTGACTAGCCGATCGGGCAATGAGTACAACAGGTGGATATAGCCGCATGGACTCCTTCAGAATATTTTGAGTGATGGGCAGAGAAGCGATGTCCGCCACAGTAGGAGAACGCCCTTGCAAAACCGTGTCCAATTCTTGATGGAGTTGAGCCTCAACTTGTGGGTTCTGAGCCAGTAGCATCCAAGTCCAGGCCAATACATTAGCTGTAGTTTCATGGCCTGCAAGAACCAACGTTGTCAGTTCATCTCTCAACTGGCGGTCACTCATTTGGCTCCCATCAGTTTCATCTTTGACCTGCAAGAGCATTGAAAGCAAATCTCCTGTATCTGTCCTGCTGGCTCGACGCTGCTGGATTAATTGATAGATTAAATCATTCATCACCTTGATGGCCGCAAAGTAGCGTTGAGTTAAAGGCAAGGGAAAATTGGGCGGTAGTAAAAACCCTCGTTTTTGCTGTTGGGAAAACCACTGCATGCTCAGGTCTAAGGCGTGGGCAATGGCCTGAGCCTCTTCACCTTCGAGATCTACGCTTAATAGCGTTTGCATAACAATATCAAGAGTTAGTCGCATCATGTCTTGATGGACATCACGCACAGTGTCATTTTGCCAAGTATTCAGCAAGCGCTCTGCTGCTTGCACCATCACATCACCATAGGCAATGATGCGCTGCTGGTGGAAAACGGGTTGAGTCAATTGTCGTTGTCGAGCCCAATAGTCCCCGTCACTACCCAATAATCCTGTGCCCACTAACGTTCGAATGGCCTGCCAACCAGGGGTGTTTTTAGTAAAGACGGTGCGTGTCTGCAGTATTTCCATGATGACACTGGGGTCAGCGAGAAAACAGGCTTGGGAGAAACCTAGGCGAAGCGGAACAATACCGTCATATTGTTGTTCACAGTCGCACAGAAATTGCAAAGGAGCTTGAGAAAAGTAAGCAGAGTGACCAAGAAGAAAATGAGCTTTAGGTCTGGGTAATTGACTCAACGGATAAATGTTTTCGATCATGATGGGGGCTCTAGCAACACCTGTAATTGCGTGTCAAAATTCTGAAACATTGTCAGGATTAACGCCTAACACCTGACAAAATGCTGTAAAGCTATCCTCACGGATGGCGATGCCTAACAAAAATCGTTCCCAGCTCGAAAAACTACAGCCGTAGGCGTAGGGACCGGGCTCGTGCCAGTCAACGTCGGGGTTCAGTATCTGACTAGCCGCCATCAACCAGCGGCCATCGTTAATTGGCCAACCCTTGGCAGCTCTCGCTTGTTTAATTTGGCGAAGACCTTGGGGAGATGCCTTTAAAGAAGCCATACTAAGACTGCCATCGTGCAGTTGATATTGTTGACGCAAAGCTATTGCATTTATTAGATGAGTTAGGGCAATGCAGATCCCTGAAAGCCTTAAATTACAGCAGCTAACCTAACTCGCAATCGAGCAATGTATCCGTCAATTGCTGTAACTTTCAAAAACTGAGGGTTGAAAAGAATTGAACGATCAAAGATAACTAAGGCTATGGGCAAATAGGCTTGTTTTATTTTTACTCAACTGCTGCTTTAAAGTTGCGATCGCAATGCGACAAATAGTTACCAGAGCCTTTAATACACCAGCTGTTCCAGCTATCCTGCTGGGAATGGCTTTAGCTAGTGCCATGGCATCTCCAGCTCGAGCCATTACATTTGTTACCAATAGAGCAGAGCTAAACGCTAACGACCTGGCGATATGGTCCTCAGTTGGCTCTGTAGTCGGGCCGATCTCTGATGTGTCCGATCCATCTGTTTTCTTACCAGATTCACTGGCTGTAGAATCCCAAGCAGGTCTCTCGATCGGCATCAATATTCCGCCAACCAGTGAGCCCGGAGTGTTACCTCCGTTCGTTTTTGAAACCTCATCAGGAGAGTTTATCGAGACTAATTTTGCCGATGGTGATTTCATTTTATTTACCGGTTTACAACTAGGACCACCGCCTGCTGTCGGTAATCCGGGGCCAATTACCTTGACCTTTTCAGAACCTGTTTTTGGTGTAGGCACCCAGCTCGCCGCAGGAGGCACCATATCTAGCTATCTCGCCACTGTAAACGCCTTTGATCGCCAGGATCAGCTGCTGGGCAGTTTCTCGACGGCTGGCACGTCATCTTTAGCATTAGACAATTCAGCTGTTTTTTTAGGCGTTGTTGACGAGCAGCCCACCATTTCCAAGTTAGAATTCAGCACTGAAATCGCAACGGCTCCTTTTGGCATTAATCAACTAAGCTTAGCCACTAACAACAGCACGCCCGTGCCAGAACCCTCCCTATTGATAGCAATGTCGATGCTAGCCCTTTGGGGCTATCGATATAGCTATCAGACAGAGGATTAGCTGTGATGTAATTTCCCGCCTCAACTGTCGTATATGTTGTTTTTAAGGTAGTGTTAGCTGTGCAACGTTAGCATCCTATTAATGTCATTAGTCAGCTATGACAGATGTCATGATATCTGTCATGGTTAATGTTTTACCCGTTAAGCCAGACTTTCAACAGGAGCGCCCAATGGATAGCGTGGTTGAGTTGCCTGTCTATTATCGTTTGAGAATAGTTGTTAGCCAACCCTCAGGTTTAAGAAACAGCCTGTAGTTCAGTGCTCTTTGTCATGGTTCAAACGTGTTGATTATTGGATGTTTTCAAGATGTCTCGTGTCTATCGTAAAGGTATCAAGTAGAACACGTTAGTGTTCACTAGGCTGTGTAGTCTTTACGGAAACCCATAATGATGATGGCCTCAGATTTTCGTACATTATCAAACCGAATTAAAGCAGTTGCCTCACCCTTCCAAACCTATCTAGGCGATCTACACCAACGGTATCAATCACTGTTAGATGGAAATGTGGCCAGTTACATTCCTGAACTGGAAAAGGCTAATCCTAAGTGGTTTGGAATTTCTGTTGTCACTCCCAGCGGAGACATCTATGCCGTAGGAGACTGTAGACAGCTGTTTACGATTCAGTCAATTTCTAAAGCATTTGTCTATGGCCTTGCCCTTGAGGTGCATGGTCGGGAGACTATTTTAAACAAGATTGGGGTTGAGCCAACTGGCGAGGCATTCAATACTATTACTCTCGATGAGAAGACTAATCGCCCCTATAATCCCATGATAAACGCAGGTGCGATCGCAACGACAGATCTTATCCCTGGGTGCACTGCTACTGACCGACTCAAGCTTATTTTAGAGATGTTTCGCCGCTATACGGGTCGACGGGTTTACGTAGACTCTGCCGTGGCTAGCTCTGAGCGTGCTACCGGCAGTCGTAATCGTGCGATCGCATATCTGATGCACGACTTTGGCATGATTAGCGATCGCGTCGATGAGACCTTAGACCTATACTTTCAACAATGCTCTATCCTGATAGACTGCCATGATCTCGCCATCATTGGGGCAACGCTTGCTAACAATGGCGTAAATCCAATGACGGGTGAACGGGCAATCGAACAGCGCTATGTGCAAGATGTCCTTAGCATTATGCACTCTTGCGGCGTATATGACTATTCTGGAGAATGGCTCTATCGAGTTGGCATACCGGCAAAAAGCGGCGTTGGTGGCGGCATTGTTGCCGTTGCACCAGATAAGCTCAGTATCGGCGTATTCTCACCCTGTCTGGACTCAAAGGGGAATAGTGCTAGAGGCATTCGGGTCTGTCAAACAATTGCAGAGGATCTCGGATTGCATTTGTTTAACGCAACCCAACCCAACTATGATTTTCAAATCTGACGAAATTCACATATTGGCAATCCTTATTCAGCCGCCATCAGCTAAAACAACTATGTGAGATCGATAGGTTGCTGCAACCTGTCGCGAGATACCTTTAGGTTCAATAAAATCTCATCATGACATTGACGAGTAATTGGATAAATCGCAGCACAGCAAATCCCAGTCAGTAATACGATGGCAGGTAAAGGTCCCAAGATCCAACGAATCGCAACTAATGCACTATCCGGTTGACTAATCGCAAGCTCATTGCCATTACTTTGAGCGATATAGCCTGAACCTTCTAGCATTTTGCCTACTAAAAAAACCGCCACAGCAGTGCCAAATTTTTGTAACTGAATCATCAGACCACAAAAGATTCCCTCTCTCCGTTGACCAGTCTGGAGTTCATCGAGATCAAGCACATCAGGCAGCATCGACCACGGTACTAGATAGGCTGTAGATAGTCCCATGCCGGCCAGGGCTCCCAACCCATACATCAAACCAGTTTGTCCTGGTTGGAGTAGAAAGAGACCCATGAGGGCCACAATCGTTAGAGGAATTCCCCAACAATAGACAGCTCGTTTGCCAATACGTTGGCCAACAGGACTCCAAAAAAACATCATGATCAACGCTGTGCACTGCACAACCAGAATCATTTGGGTAAAGTGCTGATCGGATAACTCCATACAGTTGATCACAAAATATGGCAGAATTGCCGCCGTCGCTTGTAGCCCTACCCAGGAACAGAAATATATACCCATAAGATAGAGAAAAGGTCGCAATTTCAAAACGTCTTGTACCTGTTGAATTATGGATTGAGAGCTAACTGACTCAGTTCCAACGCCCTGAAGTTGCCAAAAGCGATCATATGTTCCCCAAACACAGCCAAACACAGCCACAATCACAAGCGTTCCACAAATGCCTCCCAGCAATGCGTAGCGCTGGCCCACATCAGCTACCATCGCAAAGATAATCTGGACAATAATCAGCCCTAAAATACTGCTACCAATGCTAAAGGCAGACTTAAAGCTAGCCAACTGAGTACGCTCATCATAGGTACGCGTCAGTTCAGCCGCCAGTGTGGAATGGGGAATTGCAACGACGGTCAGAGCCGCAAAAAACAGAAATAGTACAATAGTGTAGTAGGCAAACAATTGCCACTGGCTGGTCAATGGTGGAATCAGCCAGAGCATCCAGAAACTAACGCCTAAGGGCACTGCGCCCCAGAGCATCCAGGGAAACCGTCTACCCCACCGTGATTGAGTATGATCGCTAAGCCATCCTACCAGAGGATCATTGACAGCGTCCCACACTTTGCCAACCAGCAACACACTCCCTGCTAGGCCAGGAGAAAGACCTACCACATCAGTAAAAAAGAAGAGTAAAAAGAAAACCAGAATACTGCCAGGAATCTCCTTACTAATTTCACCAACGCCATACCCCAACTTTGTCTTTATATTTAGGGGGGCATTAGATGTCGAGGTATTGATAGTCGGTGATTTAGCCACGATGTCATGTCCTTAGAATGAATTGCATCGAAATCTTGTTAACCGTATTGTGGCGAAAGACAACCCTTCTGTCATCAAAGGGGAGCTATTTATTGATGCGACTAATGATCGCTTCGAAGTGAAAATTGTCTACTAACTGGCCGAGATAGTTAGCAAGTCTTCTATGCTCTGGCGGTATTTCTGCTAATAATCGATAGATCTCTTTACCATTAACCCGTGTCGCTGCCTGGTGCAAGCGTTCTATCCATTCCGCTGGCATCACCTGAAGATCGGTGGCTGTAGTAGGAATCGAAACAATATGCGCCGCTGGCTCAGGTTCTTGATAAAGATAGCGAACGCCTAAAAATGTTGTCATTTTTTCAAAGATGGTTTCTGTACGAAACGGTTTAGAGACAAAGTCATCACAGCCAGCATCTAGAGCCAAATGTCTCTCTTGCTCAAAAGCGCTACCAGTCAGGGCAATGATGACCGGTGAATATTCGCTGGCTTTAATTCGCTGGGTGGCTTGATAGCCGTCCATTACGGGCATCCGCAAATCCATCCAAACCAGATGAGGATGCCACCGTTGGCAAATCTCGGTAGCTTCTAATCCATCACAGGCTGCTTTGACCTCAAACCCTACCAGACTTAGCAAATCGTTTAGCAGCTGACGATTTTTTGGCATGTCTTCGACGACCAGAATGCGATAAGTGGGCTGACCAGGTGTCAAGCTAAGCACCGAACGCGCCCCTGTAACAGGGGCGGTCTGGGCCACCTTGACCTGAATGGAAAATGTAAACTGACTGCCCCTACCTACCTGACTAGAGACATCTATTGTTCCACCCATCATCTCAACAAACTTTTTGCTGATGGGCAGCCCCAAACCAGTTCCTTCCTGTTGCAAGACGTGATTGCTAGCCTGATTAAAGGGATCAAACAAATGGTCTAGGTCTGCAGCGACAATTCCCAAACCGGTATCTTCAACCTCAAACTCAAGCGAGATAGCGGTGCTGCCGTCGATTAACAGAGTGTCATCTGTGGAAGTTACCGCTACTCGAAGATAGATATGGCCAGCGTGAGTGAATTTGACAGCATTGCCAACCAGGTTAATCAGTACCTGACGGAGTTTGTTCTCGTCAGTGTGAATATACTGGGGTAGGTTGTTCACTGTTTCAAGATGAAGCTGAACCCCGTTTGCGTTGGCCTTGAACTGAAACATGGTATAGATGCCATTCAGTAAACCATGAAGGTCAAAATCGTTGAGGTTGAGCGTGGCTTTACCAGCCTCAATTTTTGACATTTCCAACACATCATTAATCAGACTCAGCAAGTGTTCACCGCTTTGGTTAATTGAGTCTAAATAGCTCTGTTGTTGCGGATTAAGCGATCTGTTGCGGTCCATGAGCTGAGCATAGCCCAGAATTACATTGAGCGGGGTGCGCAACTCGTGGCTCATATTTGAGAGAAACTGACTCTTGGCCTGGTTTGCCACCTGCGCATCTCGGCTAGCCCGCTGCAGGTTCGCCTCGGTCTGTTTGCGATCGCAAATATTCCGAATCATCACCAACACGTTGTCTTTGCCGCAGGGGACTACTCGCACTTCCTCCCACACGGGTTGTCCTGCTCGCTCAAGCTGTTGCTCATAAATCTCGATGACTCCCGTCTCTAGCACATGCTCTACAACGGCTAGCCGTCGCTGCACGATATCTAATGGCAAGTCATCATACAGATTACCGTGCATTATCTGTGGTTCAGATAGAATAACGCTTTGGCCGGTAGAAACAACATCATATCTAGGGCTGTTGCGATACATGCGCAGCATAAAGTCGGGCATAGCATTAATCAGTGCCTGCTGGGTATTTTCACTCTGTTGCTGAGCAATTGCGGCGGCCCTTAGTCTAGAAATAATCGAGGTTGCTACCACCATCACCAGGGTTGTTATCAGTGTGTAAAGCCCAATTCGGTAAATATTGGCTGTTCGTACCGCCTGTTGATAGGCCATGTCGTAGGTTTCTGCCAGCAGAGTGCCCTGCTTACGAGTGGGTACAGCTAATATCAGCTCAGCTAACCGGTTTGTAGCGGGACGTTTTTTTAGGATCAGATCGCTGTGGGCAAGCACATTCGCAAGGTTGGTCTCACCTGAGCGGGCTCTATTGCGCAAGCGTTTAATATCGTCTTCTAGAGGCGGCAAATTTACTTTGGTAGCCGACATATTGAACAGAAGCAGGTCCCTGAGCAGGGCGTTTAGGTCCGCTGCAAGCGTAGGAGATGTGGTGGAAGCACGGGAAATATCTGCGATCGCAATGGGAAAATAGGCTAGAGAGTTACGCAAAACCGCATGATCGGTTTTAAAGTCCTGGATCAGATCATTTTTTCTTTGCCAGAGCTGACGATGTTCTTGAACCTGTGCTTGTAGAACATCGCGTTCAAAACTGACGGTGCTGGGGGACGACGCCAGCAACTGCTGCAGGTCTTCAATTTTGGCTTGCTTATCAACAATCGGGTCATAGTTGTTTAACAGACCCAGTTTGATTTGCAGCAAATCCTGATTAATTCTGGCGTCTAGCTCCTGTAGCTGGCGTAAAGCGTTAACATACTGGCTGTGTCGCTCTGGGTTGACGGTCTGTGATTTTGCCCACAACAGCAAAAATAGCAAAACAACACCCGCTGGCAGTAAATATTCACTGAACCAGAGAGGTAGCTGACGCGTCTTAGACAAAATCGTCCGCCGCCAAGTCTCCCTAAAATCAGCCCAGCCCATCTCCTTGCTCCCCAAAATTGGCGTCGGCTATTACCAAACCATAGTGGCAACCGCGGCACAGATCATCAAATAAATGTCACTGGTTGACCATGACATTTGCCATATCCTGTAAAGGTACACTGTCATACTCCCCTGTTAGCGTCTTAAGAAACTGAACAATAGCGTTCACATGCTCTGATGGGATAGGACGTCCAAGCTGGTATTTCACCATGATTCTGACAGCCTCTTCTAAAGTCTCAGCTGTACCATCGTGCAAATAAGGCGGTGTCACAGCCACATTGCGTAGACTAGGAACCCGAAACACATGGCGATCAGCTTCATCCTTAGTCACATTGAACCGCCCCAAATCGGCTTTTTGAACGTTGCCTCTGTCTTCAAAATAGTTACCGATAACCCCAAACTGTTGGAACATGTTGCCGCCCACATTCATGCCGTGGTGACAGCTAACGCAGCCATAGGCTTTAAACAGAGTATATCCTTGCTTTTCAGCCGCAGATAAGGCTGATTGATTCCCCATAAGATACTGATCAAATGGAGCATTAGGCGTTGTTAAAGCGGATTCATAGGTAACAATGGCGTCAATCACATTATTTTTGTTAATTCCATCGGTGTAAACGGCCTCAAACGCCTGCCGATATTTGTTAATCGCCTCTAGAGTTTGCTCTACATCCGACCACTGGCTGCCCATAACGTTTGGGTTCTGCATCAGCTTATCTGTATGCACAGCTAGGTTCTCGTGTTCGCCATCCCAATTAAAACGAAAGTTATAGGCAACGTTAAACACCGTCGGTGTATTGACATCTGTTATTGCTCCGTTGAGCCCCACCGAGTATTGTTTGTTATCTGCTCCACCTTGGTCAAGGTTATGACAAGTTGCACAGGATACTGCGTTATTTCTAGATAGACGTGGCTCTCTAAATAGCTGTTCTCCCAGATGAAACTTGGCCTGATTAACGAAGAACTTGTTAGACAGCGGTTGAATAGGTTCTTTAACTGTATTGAGATATTCTACATTGCGCTCATTAAGAGAGACGCTCTGCGAAGTTTGAATTTGTTGCCAGGTGAAGGCAAGAACAATCGCAACAATAACCAATCCAATGCGATAGATTAACTTTAATCGCTGCCGTAAAGAAATATCCATAGTCTTAATAATGCTTTTCAACAGCTCAGATGAAAATGTTGGATATGATGTCAGGTATCAAATATCATCTCCACTATTTGAGCGCAGAACTAATTTCAGAGAATCTTCTATGGAACCGTCTACGCAGCCCTTTACTGCTCAACAATCATCTTCCACTGACTCACCAGCAGGGGACATCTTATTGGTAGATGATACCTTAGATAATTTGCGAGTGCTCACTGCCCTATTAGATCAGCGGGGCTACGAAGTTCGGGCTGTAACTACCGGTTCTGCCGCACTGATGGGTGCAATCTCACAGCCCCCTGACCTAATTTTGCTCGACATTAATATGCCGAGCATGAATGGCTATGATGTCTGTCAAAAACTCAAAGAGAATCCACAAACACGTTCAATACCAGTAATTTTTATCAGTGCTTTTAATGAAGTGTTCAATAAAGTTAAAGCATTTACCGCAGGTGGGGTCGACTACATTACAAAGCCGTTTCATGTTGAAGAGGTCTTTGCCAGAATCGAAAATCAGCTAAAAATTCAGCGTCTACAGAGCCAGCTAACTAAGCAAAATAAGAAGCTTCAGGCAGTCGAGCGCGATCTAAATCAAGCCCTGGTCCAGTCGCGATCCCTCAACGACAGAATTGCTGAAATGACTGCCTTAGAAGAGCGCAATCGTATTGCCCGCGATATTCATGACTCCCTAGGCCATGCTCTGGTTGCACTCAACATTCAAATAGAAGCGGCACTTACTCTATGGGATCTGGATAGAACGCAGGCCTATGCCTCACTAAAGGAAGCTAAGCAGCTAGGGTCAAGCGCCCTTGCATCCGTGCGTACTTCTGTGGCAGACATTCGCGCAGATGCACTCCAGGGTAAATTGCTGGAGCAGGCGTTGGAAACACTTTTACAAGAATTTCAGCAAACAACTCGAATCATACCAACTACTGACATCGACCTCTCGGTTCCTTTCTCTAATGCAATCAATATCGCGGTTTATCGCATCCTTCAGGAAGGGTTAACAAATATTTGTAAACATGCCCAGGCAACAGTGGTTCATTTAAATTTGAAAGCGACAGCTAGGGAACTACGATTGCTTTTGGAAGATGACGGCGGTGGCTTTTGCCTGGATCCTGAACAGTCAGGTTTTGGCCTACAGGGAATGAAAGAGCGAGCGGCCGTTCTCGGCGGACAGGTCGATATTCAAAGCAGCTTTGGACAGGGATGCCGTGTGGTTGCCAGTTTTCCCCGTCTATCCTCATCGTTGTAAGCAGTTGCATGCATACTTCGGCATACTTTTCAACCCTCAAATTACGGCAGAAAAATTGAGGGTTGAAAAGTCATTTTTCCTGGTAGATGATCGATATTGTTCCTAAACGCAGACGTCAATTTTGATGGCAGAGCAGGTATCTAACTGCATTGCAGCCGCGAAGGGGTCTGGGACTAATTCAACCGGGCATCACCTATGATCCGTGTCCTAATAGCTGAAGACCAGGAAATCGTGCGACGCGGGCTGAGGCTTTTGTTAAGAACTCAGGCTGATATTGAGGTTGTGAGTGAAGCTGAAAATGGTCAGCAAGCTGTTGATTTAATCAAAACGCTCACTATAGAGGGGCAACAACCTAATGTTGTTTTGATGGATATCAAAATGCCTATTTTAGATGGAGTTGCAGCAACCAAAATATTGGCTGAACAGTTTCCAGATGTAAAAATTGTTGTGCTCACGACGTTTGAAGATAGTCAGTTTGTTTCAGAAGCACTCAGCTATGGAGCCAAGGGATATCTTTTGAAAGATACCCCTTTAGAGGAGCTGTCCGATGTTATTCGTTCAATTGCCAAGGGCTATACTCAGTTTGGACCTGGTATCTTAGAAAAGATTGTTCCTAATGTACAAGCGTCTCCACCTCAAGAACCACCTCTCGAATTTGAGTCTCTTAGCACTAAGGAAAAAGAGGTGTTAGCTCTAATTGTTCAGGGCGCTAGTAATAAAGAGATTGCCGCTGCCCTATTTATTTCTGAAGGAACGGTACGAAATCATGTCACCCACATTCTGGGACGGTTAAATGTCAGAGATCGTACCCAAGCTGCCGTCATCGCTAACCCGTTTCTTGGGTATCTCCAAGGCAAAACTTCTTGAAATGCAATGGCACAAATGCCTGCTGTTGAGACGCTACATTCCTTTTCTATCAGTCTGTGAGCGTAGTTATGACATCTATCACAGTGCAACATGACATTTATAAGATGTACTAGAAAAGGGTAACCCTTACTTTGAGATATCGAATTTAGCGAGGCAAATCACCTCACAGTGAGCCGATCGTCGCTTTTCATTCAGTCCTTGCCGATTGCGATAGTGAGATCGCCGTCGATGACACCGATTTTCATCCCAGCAGTCATCGCCAGTCTTACCATGAAGCTGCCGTGCTTTCGCCACACTCATCTGAGCACAGGCCACACATTTTGAATTAATCCGCCGCGCCATTGGCTATCAAAAATCGAGAAATCGTCAAAATGCTTTGATTTCAAAGGCTATGATAGCTCAAATTGAGTACTTTATTTTTAGTCAGTTTTTTAGTGTAAGTAAAATAAGAGAATTTATCTGACATAGATTTTTAGCATCCTGGAAGTTGATCGAAGTACTGGGCGCTTTAGAATGAATACGGGTGCAAACCTCGGGACTAATCGTCGCTGGCTGAATTTATCTACTAGTTAGTACCTTCCTAAAAATACGCTGAAGGCTGAACCATAGAATCTGTCAGATCTGGGTAGCCAAACACTTCCCAATTGTCATGAGGACAACATTTTCTATCTTTGTTGGTATTAAGCGACTTGGAACAAATCAGCTAATTTTGGATATCTTTCATAAATTTTGGAACAAATCAGCCAAATTTTTAATCTTTGAAAGGTTAAGTCCATTATTGCAAGGATTACTCTTAAATTATTAATTGCTTCACTCTGAAATCTTCTCCTACTAGATGTCTGCTACCATCCTCAAACTTAGATCTGCGATCACGCGTAACCCCAAGCTGATAACGCCCCAAACTCTAGTTGCGGACGCAATCGCCTATATGGAGAACCCTCATGAACCCTGCCAAGTTCCCCAAGCAGACCTCAACACCTATCGGGTTGATTTTGTCACCCGAGAACTGCACGATGAGATTAGATCGCGCTATTTAGTCGTCGTTGATAAGTCCAAAATCCTGGGGGTCTTGACCGCATCCGATCTCCTGGCTTGTATATATCCAGACAACGATCCGACTGACCACACGATTAACCATTGTGCTCTACAATCTTTCGCCACACTAGCCGAATCAGCGTTAACAAACCTCTACACCCCACTAAATTTGCTCAGGCAGCATCAGCTGCGCCCTATTGTGATTCTCGATGAGCACGGCCAACTCGCGGGCTTGTTGTCCTATGAAGAAGTTCATGCGGTTGCCTTGGCCAGTCAGGTGCAACCATCGACCGGCTCGCCTGCGGCTTCTACCTTTATCGCCAAAGCCGAACTCCAAACCCCTCCATCGCCAAATCCCAGCATTGTTACGCAGCGCAATCAAGTGATGAATAAGATTATCACTCAAGTGCATTCATCGCTGGATGTGCAAACGGTTTTAGATACAGCAGTGACTGAATTACGCGCAGTTTTGAAGTGCGATCGCGTCATCACCTATCAATTGCGTTCTGATCTGAGCGGCAAAGTTATTGCAGAGTCAGTGGATCATCCATCGCGATCGGTGCTCCATAGCGAAGTTAGCGATCCCTGCGTCACCCCTGAGTGGCTTGAGCCTTACCTTGAAGGTAAGGTCCGCATCGTTAATGACATCCACGAGACAGAAATGACCGTGTGCCACCAGCAAATGCTAGTGGGTTTTGGCATTCGCTCCAAGATGATGGTCCCCATTGTGGTGGCAGGTGAAATTTGGGGCTTGCTACTGGCGAGTGAGCAGCAAGCCCCTCGGCAATGGCAGCCCGCAGAAGTTGAACTGGTGCGTCAGCTCGGAGTACAGGTTGCGATCGCCATTCAGCAAGCCCATCTGGTAGAGCAATTACACCAGCAGCTCACCCAACGAGAGCAGGATCAGCAACTTCTCACCCAGCGCAACCAACAGCTGGCAATTTCCAATATCGAGCTGGCCCGAGCTACCCGTCTCAAAGATGAATTTCTGGCCAATATGAGCCACGAACTACGGACGCCGCTCAATGCCATTTTGGGTATGACTGAATCCTTAATCGAGCAGCTCTTCGGGCCGCTCAATGAGCAGCAGATCAAATCCTTGAACACCATTGAACGTAGTGGCAATCACCTACTAGCACTGATTGATGACATCCTTGATCTGGCCAAGGTCGAAGCTGGCGCACTTTCGCTGGAACGGGCACCTACCCAGATCGGCCCCCTTTGCAGATCCAGCTTGGCCTTTGTGAAACAACTGGCTAATCAAAAAAGGATCCAATTAATAGAACAACGTACCGGTGATTCCATTCCAGATTTAATGCTGGATGAACGACGCATCCGGCAAGTTTTGATTAACCTACTCAACAATGCGGTGAAATTTACCCCAGAAGGAGGCCATGTCACCCTGACCATCAGCCTGACTAAATCCACGGCCGCAACAGACGAATATTGGCTCAAATTCACCGTTGAAGATACCGGTATTGGCATTGAGTCCAACCAGTTAAACCGGCTCTTTCAGCCCTTTGTACAGGTGGATACTGCTTTGAACCGTCAATATACCGGTACTGGGTTAGGTCTTGCATTGGTGAAGCGCATCGTTGAACTCCACGGTGGGGAGGTAAGCGCGACGAGCCAGCTCAATGTGGGCAGTTGTTTCACAGTGGAATTGCCCTGTACCCGCAGTAGTGACTCCCAGTCTATGGCTCCAGAGACCCAGCACCCCGGTAGTGGAGCACCTCAATCTCCTCAGGCTGTCAAGCCCCTAATTCTATTGGCAGAGGATAATGAAGACAATATTGATGTGATTCAGGGTTACCTTACCGCGAAAGGCTACCAAGTGATTATTGCCAAAGATGGACAGGAGGCAATTGCTCTGGCCCAAGCCCAGACTCCCGACCTGATCTTGATGGATATTCAGATGCCGGGCATGGATGGGATAGAGGCGATGACCAGGATGCGCCAAGATGAAACGTTAAAGTATACTCCGATCATTGCCCTGACAGCCCTCGCTATGAAAGGGGATTTAGAACGCTGCTTTGCCGCTGGTGCAAATGATTATCTGGCCAAGCCGGTTAAGCTCAAGCAGTTGCTTGCCACGATGCAATCTCTTTTAGCATCAGACTAGACAGTGTTTGTACGCACATTCCGCAGGTTAGGTTTCAAAATAAGGTAATTTAAGCGGTAACGTTTTTGCAGAGCCGCTTAGAGGGGATGATGCGTGTCGAAGATATTGATCACTTAGGCATCATTGCAGGGATTGTAGACCAAATCGGTCTCG
>JBCDIX010000026.1:0-83330 GCA_038748405.1 Cyanobacteria bacterium P01_H01_bin.21
CCTGGGGATTGCTGTTAACAGGACAAGTTTTAATCGGTTGTGGGTCTGGCACGACCGAACCGACGGCAGTTTCTGAACCGAATGCGGCGGCTGTTCAGACTGGCTCAGCAGAGCAAATTGTGCTGGCGCTTGGCGGCGAAAGTGAAGAGGGCTACGACCCAACCTTGGGCTGGGGCCGCTATGGTTCTCCGCTGTTTCAAAGCACACTACTAAAGCGAGATGCTGACCTCAATATCGTCAATGATTTGGCAACAGACTATTCAGTGAGTGAGGATGGGCTGACCTGGACCGTCACCATTCGCGATGATGTTGTCTTCTCCGATGGTGAATCTCTGACCGCCTCAGATGTGGCCTATACCTTTAATCAGGCGGCTGAAAGTGGGGGCCTAACGGATGTCACGGTACTTAATGAAGCCGTTGCCCTAGACGACACCACCGTTGAACTGCGCTTAGAGGAACCCCAAAGCACGTTTGTTAATCGCCTGATTACCCTGGGCATTGTGCCCGAACATGCCCACGGTGCGGACTACGCGCGCAACCCCATGGGTTCTGGTCCTTATCGGATGGTGCAGTGGGATGAGGGACAGCAGCTGATTGTTGAGGCTAACCCCAACTACTATGGTGAGGCTCCGGGCATTGAACGACTCGTCTTTTTGTTTGTGGAAGAGGATACCGGTTTTGTCGCGGCCCAAGCTGGCGAGGCCCAAGTAGCGAGTGTGCCTCAGGCCCTAGCTGTGCAGAGTATCGAAGGGATGACGCTCTATGACGTCACAAGTGTCGATAATCGAGGGCTGATGTTTCCCTATGTTCCGGCAACGGGGGCAACCACGCCGGATGGTGATCCGATTGGCAACGATGTGACGGCAGATCCGGCGATTCGGCAGGCGGTGAATTACGCGGTTGATCGCCAGGCCCTAGTAGAGGGAGTTCTCGAAGGCTATGGCTCAGTGGCCTACGGTCCAGTTAGCGGACTCGCCTGGGAAGAGTCGGGTGCGGCGATTGAGGATGCCCAACCAGAAGAAGCTCAAGCGATTTTAGCGGCTGGCGGCTGGAGCGACAGCAATGGGGATGGTGTGTTGGAAAAAGACGGTCTCACAGCGGAATTTACGGTGCTCTATCCCGCCAACGACAGTACCCGGCAAGCGCTTGCCCTGTCGGTTGCAGAAATGCTAAAGCCCATCGGTATTCAAGCCAACGTAGAAGGCAAAAGTTGGAATGAAATTGAACCGGCCATGCATAGCAATGTAGTGGTATTTGGCTGGGGCAGTCACGACCAGACTGAGATGTACAACCTCTACCACAGTCAAGCGGCCCAGGGAGATTTTTACAACGCGGGCTACTACGCCAACCAAACCATTGACGAAACGCTGGATCTGGCGATGGGTGCACCGTCGGAGGCAGAGGCAATCGCCTTCTGGAAAGCGGCTCAGTGGGACGGCAACCAGGGCTTTACCGCCAGGGGGGATGCGGCCTGGGCCTGGCTGGTGAATTTGGACCATACCTATTTTGTGAGTGATTGTCTCGATATTGGCCAACCCCAGGTGGAACCCCACGGTCATGGCTGGCCGATTACGGCCAATATTGCCGAGTGGGAGTGGACATGCAACTAAGGCCGATATTGATGTTTACGGCCCAAAAGCTGCTGCGACTAGGGCTTTTGCTGCTGACGGTGGCACTGTTCACGTTTGTGTTGCTGAGCCTATCCCCCATTGATCCGGTGCAAGCTTACATTGGAGCCGACATGATGCAGATCAGCCCCGAGCAGCGGCAGCTGATCGCCGAACGGTGGGGTCTAGATCAGCCGATGATTGTGCGGTTTTGGGATTGGCTAGGGCAGTTAATGCAGGGCAACTGGGGCACCTCGATGGTGTTTAACCAGCCGGTGAGCGAGGTGATTGCGACTCGGTTTTGGATGTCGCTGCAAATGCTTGCGATCGCATGGCTACTCTCCGGTATTCTCGGCTTGGGGCTTGGCATCTTAGCAGGAGCACTGGCAGACACTTGGATTGATCGGGTTATTCGTTTCTATGCCTATACCCTGGCCTCATCGCCCACGTTCTGGTTGGCGCTGCTGCTGCTGATTATTTTTTCAGTTTCGCTAAAAGTGACCCCCGTCTGCTGTGCGGCGCCACCCGGTGTATTGGCGGCAGAGGTTACCATCTGGCAGCGCCTCCATCATCTGCTGCTGCCGGCCACCACCTTGAGTATTATCGGTATCGCCAATATTGCCTTGCACACTCGGCAAAAGCTGATTGCTGTGCTGCAAACCGACTACATTTTGTTTGCTCGTGCCCAGGGCGAACCGCTCTGGGGAATTATTCGGCACCACGGATTGCGTAACCTGATTCTGCCAGCACTGACGCTGCAGTTCGCCTCCCTGAGTGAGCTGTTTGGCGGTTCTGTGCTGGTGGAGCAAGTATTTGCCTATCCGGGGTTAGGTGAAGCCACAGTGCAGGCCGCCCTGCGGAGTGACGTCCCGTTGCTTGTGGGCATTGTGTTTTTTAGTGCCCTCTTTGTTTATACCGGCAACACATTGGCCGATATGGCCTATCCCATCGTTGATCCGCGTATTCGGTTAGGAGGGTGGCAATCATGACCATGACGACGCCTGCAGCTCAGCTCCCTGCAAAACACCACCGTAATCGTCGGCAACAAACGCTTTTGGGAATCGCCATCTGTGCCCTGTTTCTGTTGGCGGTGATCCTCAGCACCTGGGTGATTGGCGATGATGGCCTCAGTCCTGTGCTGGCTCAGCGCAATCAGTCTCCTGCTCTGGCTCACCCTTTTGGCACCGATTGGCTAGGACGGGATATGTTTAGCCGCTCCCTTTATGGTATGTCCCTGAGCTTGCGAATCGGCCTACTTGCCGCCGCCATCAGCGCTTTGATTGGCACTGGACTGGGCTTAGCAGCGGGTACCCTGGGCGGCTGGGTCGATGCCGTGATTATCTGGATTGTTGATGTATTTTTTAGCCTACCTCATCTGGTCTTGCTGATTTTAATTGCCTTTGCAGCGGGGGGTGGCACGACCGGAGTCATCATTGCTGTTGCCCTCACCCACTGGACAAGCTTGGCGCGAGTCATTCGAGCAGAAGTCTTGCAGGTGAATAGTTCTGACTATGTGCAGATCTCTCATCGCTTGGGTCGATCCCCTTTCTGGATTGCCCGCCATCACATGGTGCCCCATATTATTCCACAACTGTTGGTGGGGCTGATTCTGTTGTTTCCCCACGCCATTTTGCACGAAGCCGCTCTGTCATTTATCGGGATTGGGTTATCGCCCCACATTCCGGCCATCGGGATCATTCTGGCCGAGTCAATGCGTCATCTGTCTACGGGCTACTGGTGGCTTGGCGTCATGCCAGGGCTGCTGTTGTTGCTCTCGGTCAAGGCGTTTGACTGGCTCGGAGAGAATGTACGGGCCTTGCTCGATCCTAAAACGAGTCAGGGGTAGCCATGCTAACCATTTCTAACTTGAGTATTACCTTTACCCAATACGATCAAGGACTGTACCGCAAGCGGCTAGAGGTGATCACCGATCTAGATTTAACCGTTCAGGCGGGTGAGCTAGTGGCGGTGGTAGGTGCGAGTGGTTCCGGAAAGAGTCTGTTAGCCCATGCGCTGTTGGGGATTTTGCCGGACAATGCTCAGCTCTCTGGGACGATGACGTTTCAGGCAGAACCGTTGACCCAAAAGCGATGTGAGGCATTGCGGGGAAAGGCGATCGCACTCATTCCTCAATCGATTGGCTACCTCGACCCGTTAATGACCGTAGGGCGACAGGTGCAACGGGTTGGGCAGCTCAGTGGGTTATCATCCGGGGCGGCAAGAACGCTGAGAAACCGTACCTTTGCCCGTTATGATTTACCCGTGTATACGCCTCAGCGCTACCCGTTTCAACTGTCTGGCGGTATGGCGCGGCGGGTGTTGGTCTCGACCGCCGTTATGACCTCAGCCCAGCTCGTAATTGCGGATGAACCCACACCGGGGCTGCACCCTGATGTGGTCACTGAAACCCTAAAGCATCTGCGAGAACTAGCTCAAGAAGGTCGGGGTGTGATGCTGATTACCCACGATATTGAAGCCGCGCTGCAGGTGGCTGATCGCGTGGCCGTATTTTACGCGGGCACCACGGTCGAAATCGCAGACGTTAAGGACTTTGCTAATGGCAATCTGCGTCATCCCTACACTCAGGCACTCTGGCGATCGCTGCCCCAAAACGACTTTGTGGCTGTGCCAGGCAACCAGCCGAGTCCTGAAAATCTGCCATCGGGGTGTCTGTTTTGCGATCGCTGTCCTTGGGTCACCGCCGAATGCAAACAGGCGCGTCCAGAATTGCGGTTTGTCCATCACGGTTGGGTGAGGTGTATTCATGCTGAAGGGTGAAGGTCTCTGGTTTCGTTACAGTGCCAGGCTGCCATGGGTGGTGCGCGAGCAGACGCTGGCAATTCTGCCAGGGGAAATTGTTGGCCTCATGGCCCCCTCCGGCTATGGCAAAACGACACTTGGAAAATTGTTGGCCGGGTATCTGACCCCCACCCAGGGGCACGTCACGCTCGACCAACAACCGCTACCCAGCCGAGGGTATTGCCCCGTGCAGCTCGTTTTTCAAAACCCTGAATTGTCGGTCAATCCGCGCTGGCATATTGACCACATCCTGCAGGAAGGACATCCGCCTCAACAGCATATCCTCGATGCCCTGGGTATTCACCCCGGCTGGATGTCTCGCTATCCCCATGAGCTTAGTGGCGGAGAATTGCAGCGAGTTGCGATCGCCCGTGTCCTCAACCGCAACACCCGGTATCTAATTGCCGATGAAATGACCGCCATGCTCGATGCCAATACCCAAGCACTGATCTGGCAAGTCGTTCTCAACTTTGCCCGTCAGCTTCAGATCGGCATCATTGCAATTAGCCACAATGCGTCATTACTGAAGCGTCTTTGTGACAGCGATGACAACATTGCTGAGCAGCGAATTATGCATCTGCAGCTTCACCGAGACTCTGAATATCCCGTTAAAGTTTAGAGAAACGATTTAAGTGAGAACCAAGAAGAGTGAACGAAATTGGGGGAACGTCAGATTAATCATGGCCTGATGAGGGGTGACTACACCCACACTCCCAGCCAGAGCCATCAGTAAACTAAAGCCGTATATCAATTAACTATGCATGAGAAAGCCGCCCATCCTCTCATAAGGACAGGCGGCTGTTTTGTGAGGGGTACCAAAACGTTTCTGAAGCAATCCCAAAGGCGTTTTTGCTCTACATTTACCCTAAAAATGCCTTTGTGTGCTGCGATCTCATTCGTGAGGCTGATTCTGTCTCAATGGCTGAGCTATATCTGCAAGTCGGGATCAAAGAAATGGTTCAATGCGCAAAACTGAGGGGTCTCAAGACATAACCCCGCGCTAAGCTCAGAGTATCTCAGCTTAACTTATACACCCCAGGTGGACAGACATAGCTCCTGGGGTTTTTCATGGCAGTAAAGCCCTTGGTGAAAGTACGTATCTGAGGTTCTCCTGTCCAAGGGCAGCCCTAGAGTGCCCAGTCGAGGTGGGTAGGTATCGGTGGATTGAAAACACTTAGATATCTGTCAGGTTGTGTTTGATTTTTTACCCTCTTTTCTCCGTATTGAGCTAATTGTTTTTCGTTTGCCAAATGCTTACTGTCAAGAGAGGTTTGTATCGGCGTCTTGTTGTAACAATATCGACCTGAATGCGGTCGTTCCCAGTTGTGATACTCTAGCCATTCATCATTCAGTGTGAGTTTACAAGATGTGCCAGACAACACCTTAGCTATCACAACCTCGAACTGGTATCTAGTTCTTTGAAACTTTCTTTTCCCTTTGATGTTAACCGCACAGTTTTTCGGCGTCCGTCGATTGTTGATGGGGATATTCTTATAAGACGTTTGGCCGCTAATCCATCCAGCAGCCTGGTCAAATAACTGTCATCCAGGCTGAGCTGCTGTCTTAATTCCATTCGTTCTGATATTACTTTTGAGCAAGTCACGGCATTTTTTCCTACTTAACGTTAAAGCCTGCAGTGCCATTGAGATCCTCCAAAGCTTGGTGCGCAAGGGGATCAAGCAAGAAGCCCCCATCATTGTGCTGAATACAGCTGACGGAATCCACCTAGTGCACGATGCTCCGGAATGGCGAGAAATTTGCCAGCTTACCTTCGTGCTATGCGATGTGAAAATGTTTGAAGAATCCTGACGGCCTGTGCAAGAGGAATTAAAAACTTAGCGTGCTGGGTTCGAGGCTGAATATGTTATTTATGCCAGAATATATGCCTTAGCAAGAATCTTAAAAAATGCCTAAAAGCCTTGAAGCTGCTAAAACCTGGGAAGCCAACGGCGGGATTTGAACCCGTGACCGCTCGATTACGAATCGAGTGCTCTACCACTGAGCCACGTTGGCGTGTTGGACGCTAAGTATAGCAGTCGAGGCTATCGGGATGGGCCATAGTTTGAAAAAATAATAGCCTGGTATCTTTAGCAACTCTCCCCATGGCAAAACAGTCTAAGTCTAAGGCAAAAGATCAGGTTCCGGTTAAGCCGTCTGGTATGAGTCAAGAACAGTTTGATCGTTTAGTGAAAGAAACGCAGTCACCGTTTAAGGGGCTGCGAAGACTGATCTATGGTGCTGTGGGGGCATCTGGTCTAGTGGGGGCATTTATATTCTTAACTCAGCTGATTGCTGGCAGGGATGTGGAGACTGCTTTACCCAATCTGGCGGTACAGATGGGGGTTATTGGCATCGTGGTATTTTTGTTTTGGCTAGAGGGTCGGGGCAAGGGTGACAAATAACGGCAAACCAGCGGTGGTGCTGGTCCATGGTCTGTGGAATACGGTTGGTATTTTTGGGCGACTGCGACCCTATCTAGAAAATCGAGGTTGGACTGTTTATGCAGTGAGCCTCACTCCCAACAACGGAACCATTAGCATAGAGCAGCAGGCAGAGCAGTTGTATGACTTTATTAAGCAATCCTTGGGGACAGAACAGCCATTTTCACTGGTGGGGTTTAGTATGGGCGGTTTGGCAAGCCGCTACTATTTACAGCGTTTGGATGGACGACAGCGTGTGCGACGATTTATTGGTGTAGTTGTGCCCCACCATGGCTCGATGCTGGCCTGGTTTCGACGGGATATTGGGGTGACGCAAATGCGTCCGGGCAGTGTGTTTCTGACAGATTTGAATCGGGATATGGAACGGCTATCGGTCTGTCGACCGCTGTGGCTATGGACTCCCTACGATGTGTTGGTTTTACCGGCGTACCACTGCTGTTTACCCATCGGTGAAAATCAACGATTACCAGTGCGGACCCACGATGGCATGCTGTGGGACGAGCGCAGTCTGGCAGCCATTGCCCATGGGCTAACCCATTAGACCATAGCGGCTTCACCTACCTGGGCATGGCGACTTTCACCAAAGATGGCGCTGGGGTGGCAGTAGTATTTAAACTCCAACAGGTTATGAAACGGGTCTTCTAAAAAGAAGGTGCGATGTTCTAACGGGGTTCCTGTAAAACGTCGTTTGGGTTCTTGATAGAATTTGAGACTTTGTGTTTTTGCCCGCTCGGCTAAAGATTCCCATTCTGCTTCACTATCAAAGACCAGACCGAAGTGGCGGGGATAGATGCTGTCTTGGGTTGATAGGGCGTCACGGGTAACGTGGGCAACCAGCTGATGTCCTTGAAAGTTCATAATCAAGGCACTGGGAGATTCTCGACCGGGCTCGCAGCCAAGACCGTCAACATAAAATTGCTTTGTTTCAGGAATGTTGCTAACCGGAAATGCCAGGTGAAAAAGATTTGCCATAGTAAATACTCAAACTATCTCATTAATTATAGAAAAGTGCCTATTTCTGTAAGCAGAAGCGCATACGAATAGGCACTTCTTACTGTTTTTTGATGAGATATGTTGCTTGATATTGCTGATCCCTGGGATGGTTTTGGGTATAAGAGGCTGTTAAATAGCCACTGCTCTAGATCGGTTCACCTCCTAAATCAGCAATCGCTCTTGCTTTAAGACGGTTTTCTAATGAATCATTTGATTTGAACCAATGGTGTGAATTTTAAGAAAATTGGTAGAGCCGGAGACTTTGATAGGTAGGCCCCCTAGTAACAACACTCGATCTCCTGGGGCGGCAAATTTCTTTTCTAGTAAACAGGTTTCTATCTGGTCAAACAGGGTTTCCAGCGAGCCATCTAGCTGTTCTAACAACACAGGACGGACACCCCACACTAAGTTAAGCTGTCGATAAATCTTGGGGTTAGCCGTCAGGGCTACGACCGTTGCTTTAGTTCGTTCTGCAGCGGCCAGGCGGGCGGTATACCCTGTTTCTGTAAACCCGACAATGCACTGCAGATCGAGCACATGGTCAATGGCGTTTAGGGCTTCGCTGAGGGCGTCAGGGACGTCTATTTTTTGAGGTGGAAAATTAGGGTAGTCTATCTCGGGCTCCACATCGGTGGCAATCCGTGCCAACATTTTGACCGCTTCCACTGGGTAGTCCCCAACCGCAGATTCTCCTGACAGCATGACTGCATCGGTACCGTCGATAATGGCATTGGCCACGTCACTGGCCTCGGCACGGGTAGGGCGAGGGCTGTGGGTCATGCTGTCTAGCATCTGGGTGGCGGTAATGACGGGGATACCCTTTTGGTTACACAGACGAATAATACGTTTTTGGATGAGGGGGACTTTTTCGGGTTTCATTTCCACACCCAAGTCTCCCCGTGCCACCATCACAGCGTCGCATTCGTTGACAATGGCTTCAAGGTTATCAATGGCCTGGGGTTTTTCTAATTTAGCAACTACGGGGATATCTGCTCCCTTGTCCGCCAGCAACGCCTTAAGTCCTTTGACATCCTCGGGTGTGCGGACAAAGCTTAGGGAGATCATGTCTACGCCTTGTTCTACACCAAAGGCTAAATCTTCCTTATCTTTTTTAGTCATGGACGGCAGTCGTAGGTTAAGGCTCGGGAGGTTGACGCCCTTCCGGCTTTTAAGGATACCGCCGATTACAACGGTGCACTGTACGGTGTTGTTTTGAATCGCTGTAACCTTGAGTTCTAGTAAACCGTCATCTAGCAATATTTGGGTGCCGACGGTAGCTTCCTCAGCCAGATAGGGATAGTCAATGGTGACTGTGCCGGGTTGTTGCTCTGCCGTTGGCACCAGGGTTAAGGTGTCGCCGGGCTGCAGCTCAATACCGTCAGCGGGGAGCTGACCAACTCGAATTTTGGGGCCTTGTAGGTCTTGCAGAAGGGTTAGGGGTAGATCTAATTCATCGGAAACGGCCCGTAGCTGACGAATTTGTTCGGCGTGGTCAGCATAGGTGCCATGGGAAAAGTTTAGGCGTGCCACATTCATGCCGGCGAGCAGAAGCTTTTTAATTACGTCTGGGGAACGACTAGCAGGACCAATGGTGGCTACAATTTTGGTTCGATGAATGAGCGGCTTCATAAAATGACCGGGGGTTGGTTGACGGTATAGTCTTCCTTAGTATCCGTGCTAAATCTGGAATTTTAAACTTTAGGCGTCATTCAAAGGGTGAATTGTATGCTAGCCGACAAATGGCTAATAATTTAAAGTCTCATTTTGTCTGTGCTTAACAAAGATCTACAACAGTTTGTTGTTGATGAGATTGCCAAAGTTAAGCCGTGAGAAGAATTTGACGATCTCTTGTTTTGTGATTAGTGATTTAAATACTGTTTTGGTGTGACATCTATGATGTGCGTACCGGATGGGATGATTTTGATCGTAAACGCTAACACTTGTTGCGATTTTGGTAAGGTTGCGATCGCACCCCCGGTTCATAGGTTTGTCAATATCCCCAGGCTAAAAGCTAGATATCGGTAGCTGGTTGTGAACGTAGTAGTTAGGACTGTGAAAGAAGTATGAAGTAGCCATCGGGAAAATAACCAGACGGCACTGTAGAGAGTGTTGAAGTATTTATGATACAAAGCTTTGATCGATCTTAAACAATTGGACAGCCCTAGGAAGAAGCAGAGCCAAGAAGGTGCCTTAAAAGCGCCTAAGCTCTCCTTACTTGAGAATATTCCTTACAGACCCACTGAGGTTTTCTCAAACCTGGAGGATTTAGGGAAATAACCAGCAGGTGTAGCCTCCAAAATCTCCTTGATTAGCTGTAGTGTCTACACATCTAAGTCAGTTTTCTCTCAGTTGTTTACAAATCTGTAAAATCTGACGCTAATCTTCAAAAAATGGAGATTTGAAACCTGTTCTATAGATCCTGAATTCTCTCGATCTATCGTAGGTAAAGCGTTGATTAGGAAAACTCAAAGCTCTAAAAATCTCTACTTCAACTATTTTCCCTGGCTCTCGTTCTTGCCGATAGTTTCTATACTCTCGGCTGACTGAGACCTTTATTATTAGGACTTCTACCTATGAGTACTGCTTCAAGCCCCCTAAATGATCGTGCTGCATTTGAGCGTTTCAAGGAAGCTAACCCCCAGCTGGGGTCAGCCTTAAAGATAGCGGCGATTGCGGAAACAGAGTTTGTTCAAACCTATGCAGATCAATTAGAAGATGGCGAACGGCAGGCTTATCGCATCCATCAGACTGCAGTGCGAGTGCAGCAGCAAGCGGCATTAGTGTGGGCTAACCTGAAAGATGCCGCCTCTCCATTTCTGCAGCAAACTCTATTTAACAATATTCCTGCCTCATTTTTAGAGCAGCAACAACAAATTCCAGGCTATGACCGACTGTTTAATAGTTTGGACTATATCGAATGCGATGAGTCGCGATCGGTGCTGAGTCCAGCGGCATATTTTGTCGATCTGATGCGGTTTGTTGAAGAAACTATTCTTGAAAATAATACAATTCCAGCAGAGTGTCAGCTTGACCAGCGACGCCCCGACCTGTTGCGTCTGCGGCTAGATGAAGAGAATACCTTTGACCTGATTCCCTACATCGACCTGGTAAATGAGGTGTTAGAGACCCTGGTGACCGATGAGGAGAATCCTAATGCTGAAGCCGTTGTTGAAGCGGCTGTATTTCCCCAATCATTACCCCTAAATCTGCCCTTAGCCGAAATTCGGGCGTATTTGCAGCAGCTGGATTTGGAGTTACCTCAAATCTACCGCGCCTTTGAAACAGGCGACCGGCAGACAAACCAGCAGCGGGAACAGTTATCCCTTTCACCCCAAGAGTTTGCGCTGTTGGGCGCTCCCCTGGTGGATGGAGAACTCGCTGCCGTTTACGGCTTTGAATCGATGGCGGTCGCACTATCAGACTTGGCGTCTGTAGACGTATTTTTAGAGCGCACCGGGCTTACGCGTCAGGAACTAAATGACCTGGTTTATCAAGACCTGGATCGCTTTGAGGTGAATGCCGGACTGTCGCGGTTATTTTTTATTAATGCTGTTGATGATGGATTGGGGCAGCTGACGATTCAACAAGGGCCAGGAGACTCGGAAAATCCCACCCGTCCGCCCCAGGAGACGTTACTAAATCTAAGCGCTGGCAAGCTAGATCGCATTTATCGCTTCTTAAAACTGGCCCGGCGGCTAGAGTGGTCTTTTGCCGATCTTGACTGGGCGCTGCGCTCTTTGGATGCTCCCTATATCCCAGAGCGACTGCTGCGATTTGATGGTCTTAATGATTTTGTGCACATCCCGGCCCCGACGGAACCCGCCGAAGACAGTGGGCTAGCTTCTCTGCAAGCGACTTTTACATTAGAAGCCTGGGTCAACCCGTCACGTCACCAGGCAAACCCGATCTTGAGTCGGGGGATAGAAGATAATACCGAGATTCACTTTTTGCTGTGTCTGACCCCGGATGGTCGGGTGGCTTTTTATGGCTCGGCGGCGGCAGATGAATCGATCACAAGTTTGCAAACGCTGACGGTGGGTGAGTTTACCCATGTGGCCGTAACGGTGCAGGCCGCCGGTCAAGTGCAGATTTACATCAATGGCCAACTGGATCAAGAGGGTAGTCTGCCCGCTGTGCAGCCCCCGGCTGGTAACCTGGCGGTCAACATTGGCCGCAACCTGAGCGATAGTACCTTTGCCGGGTTCATTAAGGATGTGCGGATTTGGTCCGAGATGCGGCCGGCGGCCTCTATCTTTGATGATCGCTATCGTCGTCTGACGGGCTTTGAAACAAACCTGATGGCCTACTGGCCCCTGACGGAAACCCACGGTATCGAACTGCTAGATCGGACACCTTATCGACAGCATGGGATTCCGGGAGGCGATCGCTTTGTTACTCAGCCCACCTGGGTTAGTGCTGACCTGGTGTTGGAGCCTTTGCCCGAGCGGATTGGGGCAACGGGCTACCGTTTCAACGGTGTGGACCAGTTTCTGGCGACGCGGGGTGTGACGGGGTTAGACGCCGATCAATTCACCCTAGAAGCCTGGATATATCTGGAGGCCGCTGGCCATAACACCATTATTACCAAGGGAAATGGGGGCAACCGCCAGACCCAGTTTCTACTGTGGGTAGATGAGCAAAATCGTTTGGTCTTTCGCAGTACCTCCTTTGGTTCTCAGGAATACCGCAGTCAATCTGCAGTGATGCTGCAAACCTTTACCCATGTGGCGGTAGCGGTAAGCGCGGCAGCCATTGAGCTGTATCTAGACGGTCGCGTTGATCAACGCTTTGATCGCCCAGACGGTGCCATCGAGCCCCGTGGGGATGATTTAGTCATGGGTAACGATTTTAGCGATCGCACTTTCCACGGCATTATTCAAGAAGTGCGGATCTGGAATTATGCCCGCACTGCTAGCGAACTCAACAGCTTTTTACAGCGGGCGATACCGGCCCTGGCACCTGGGCTGATTGGGTACTGGTCTTTAAACGAAATTACCAGTGAACCTGCCGGCGAATTTGCCCCAGATTTGAGCCTTAATAACAACCCCCTTTACCTGGGAGGCGTGCCCGCAGACTTTCAGCCTGGGGCCATCACCGTAGCGCCGCTGCTGCCTGAGCTACCTGTGACTGTGCCCGGCAGCGCGCTGCAGTTTGATGGTGATCAGGATTTATTAGTGCTGCGTCACGATACTAATTTTGGTTTGGGGCGATATCCCAAATTTACCCTGGAGTTTTGGTTTAAGCCGACCGAGCAGGCGGTAAACCCCGAAGCCCCCCAGCTGCTCTTTAGCCAAGGGGATGGTGAGGCCGGTCTGGCCATTTATCTAGAGCGAGAGCAGCTGAGGGCCATTGCCTGGTGTGCTAACTATGAACTCACCGACGTGCAAGAAACGGTGTTGGCCAGCAGTGAAACGGCGGTCACGCCCGACCAGTGGCACCACATTGCCATTGTTCATGATGAAACTCAAACCCCTGATTACATTGAATTTCGCGGCGTTCTTAATGGGGTGGCGCTAGACGAGATCAGCAATACTCACAGCAACGCCGGTCTGCAGCCAGGGCAGCGGGGCTATCGCCTCAGCCCGGTGGGTGTGGTGTACCTGGCGGGCATTGACACCACCGGTATGACCCGGTTTGAGGGCACCTATCTGCAAGCGGACGATGCCCGATTGCGGGGCTTTTCTGGGCAAATGGCTGACCTGAGGCTGTGGCAGCAGGCACGCACCCTAGAGACGATTGACGCCGATCGCTATCGCGCCCCGGACCTGGATGGTCTGATTGCCTATGTGCCGCTCGATGAAGGGCAGGACATCACCGTTACGGATCGGGTGAATGGCTATATTGGGCAGCTGCGCGGTCAGGAAGCTGTTTTTGTGGCGGCGGCCACCACCGATCCAGCATTGGAGAACCGCTACACCCACTACGCACCCGATGGTGAAGCCGTTCTAGACTGGAGTAACTATGCCTACACCGGCATGCTCTACGTGCCAGAGATCCCAGACGAGGGAACGGCAGGGGGGCTGGGGGTAACATTTTTGAGCCGTCACCCTGACCAGGTGGATCAGTTTTATCGGCTGCAGGTGACCTGGCCAGCGGGTCAGCCGACATTTAGTTTGGTCGCCCACCCTCTGGGTGTGCAGCCTCTGACGCTTGAGCAGGCTGAATTTCCCACGCCCACACCCGGCTGGTATCACTTTTGGATTGAGGTTACGGATGCGGCAGACCGCACTAATATTGCCGTTAGCCTGTGGCCCGAGGGTGAGCGCCAACCAGCCAATGCTCAAGTGACGGCCTATGATGACAGCGATGTGCGGATCACCTCTGGGGCTGTGGGGCTGTGGGTGGCGGGTGACCAGCCTGAAACTCTAATGGCTCGGTTTAACAACCTGCGGGTGGCGGCTCAGCCCGAGGATGGGTCTGAGGACCTGCTGATTGCCAACTTTAAAAATTATTTGCCGGGTGAGAACCCGACTGGGTGGGTGGATACATGCGATCGCATTACGCCCCAAGATGCGTCTGGTCTGTTTGGCCCCCTTGACCTGCAGGGTAGAACTGTCCTGGGTACTGACTCGACGCTAGACGGCATCCATAGCCACTATTTCCCCAGCGGCGATGTGCTGACCTGGGCCAGCTACAGCTACCGGGGCAAGGTGCGCTTTAGTGATGACGCCAGCGGCATCGGTCTCAGCGTGCTCAGCCGCACCCCTGAAGACATTGACCAGTACTACGTGCTTCGGCGCGATGCTGAGCGGCCCACACTGCACCTGGCGGCCCACCCTCTAGGCGTGCAGCCGCTAACGGCCGAACCTGACAGCAGCCTAGACTCTGGCCTATTGCTGCAGCCCGAGACCGACTACTTTGTGCTGATTGAGGTCAACACCGACGCAGAACGCACCCAGATTTTGGCCAAGGTTTGGGAGGCCGGCACCCTAGAGCCCAGCACCTACCAAATTCGCGCCTTTGATGACAGCGATATACGAATCTCGGCCGGCACCGTCGGCATTTGGGCGGCCGGCCCCGGCACTAAAACGTTTGATGACTTGACGGTGCACCAAGAGACTTTATTTGCTGAAGATTTCTCTGTCTATGGACCGGATGAAGATCCGGCCAACTGGTTGGATACCGGGGCTAACAACAGCCGCGAAGAAATCCCCGAGCTGTTCCGTACCGCCGATATTGATGGCGATATTGTGTTGGGGACTGCTTCACAAGAGAACAACATTCACACCCATTTTCAGTCCACTGATGCGCTGGCCTGGGCTAGCTACACCTACACCGGTCGCATGTTGGCCACACCGGATGAGGACGGCAACTTTAGCGGTCTTGGGGTGACCTTCTTGAGCCGATACACCGACCCAGCCATTGACAATCACGACCAGTATTACCGACTGCGACGGTTTAGCGGGTTGCCCACGTTTCACATTGCGCCCCACCCCCAAGATCAACGAGAGGTGGATATTGCCGGTCGCGATACGGGCGTCAATCCGCTGGCGAATGTCTGGTATCGATTTCTGATTGAAGTCCACGACATCGGCAGTCGCACTCAGATTCGGGCCAAAGTGTGGCCAGAGGACACACCAGAACCGGCGGACTTTCAAGCAGATACGTTTGATGACAACAACTCGGGTGACCCCAATCGCAGACGACTAACGGCAGGCACCATCGGTCTCTGGGCCCAGGGGGATGGCAAAAAATATTTTGATGATCTGCTGGTGCGTCAAAGTATCTATCTGTCTGCCGATCTCTCCCTAGAGGACTGGCAGACAACGGGTGCCCGGAACCAGTTTGCCCCTGACGATAGCCTGTTTGTTGTAGAGCGTATCCCCGATCAGCCCAAGTGGCTTCAGGTTGAGGATATTCCCCTGCTGCGACAGTCGCTTAATCTCAATGCCCTCGCATTTGATGGCGATCGCAAATATTTAGCTCTAGAATCGCTCCAAGGAGACATCACCGACCGCTTTACCCTAGAAGCCTGGATTCAACCGGCGGCTGTTGGGCAGGCAAACCCCATTTTGAGCTGGGGCGAGACAGCCTGGTTTGGCCTCAATGAGGCGGGTCAGGTCGCTCTGGGTGACAACGCTCTGAGTGGTGAAACGATCCTGGCGACAGATACTTTTACCCATGTTGCGGTTACTGTCGCAGGCGAAACCATTACCTTTTACGTCAACGGTGTGGCTGATGGCGAGGGAACTCTCTCGCCCGGTGCCCTAACAACCGTCATCGATGTCGGTCGCTCTGGAGAACAATATTTTGGCGGACAAATTCGCGATTTGCGTCTGTGGAACATTGTTCTGACTGAGTTCCCCATCCACCAGCGTTACCAGACACCAGATACTACATCAACCGATCTGTTGGCTTACTGGGCCTTTGCTGATTTTGACAGTGCCTATGCTCTGGATAGCTCAGCAAAGGCGAACCATCTGCGGCTGGGGGGGCTGGCACCGGCTCGTAAACCCACGTTGTTTGAGCGAGACCTGCCCACCGATAATGCGTTCTTCCAGCCGGGTCGCAATTTCCTGACCTTTAGTAGTGCGGGGGATGGCCTTGCTATCCCTGTCGGGGCGACCGTGCCAAAGCGCCACAGTATCGAGGTTTGGGTCAACGTTAGCGATCCACACCTGAGCCAGCGTCGTCAGGTGATTTACCACAGTGGCGATGCTGAGCAGGGTTTGGTGGTGTATGTCCATGATGGTCTGCTGCACTTTGGTGGCTACAATCAGGCCCTCGGCTGGCAGGGCACTTGGGTACAGACAGACCGCCTGCTGGCAAATCGCTGGCATCATGTTGCGCTGGTGCTAGATGGACGAGCGGAAGTACGACCGGGTGCCTTTCGGGCGTATCTAGATGGCCAGCTGGTGGGATTTGGCGATGGCTCACAGCTAACGACTGTTCCTGTAGCGATGCTGGGGGCCGCCGCTGGCGATATCCGGTTTCATGATGGTGTTGCTGCCGCCGACACTTACTTAGATGGTGCTGTCCTGGAGCTGCGTCTGTGGGATACGGCCCGCACCAATGCCGAGATTGCCCGCTACATGTACCTGGTGAATAACCAGCCCAATTTAGCCCTGTGGTGGCGATTTAGAGAAATTAGCGCCGAGAATCCGGTCATTAGCGACGACTCTGGTGGCGATCGCACCGTCACCCTAACTAATCTAGACCGGCTGCAGCCCCTGGCACCGCTCACCATCGGCAGTCTGCCCGCACCGATCTTGAGCCAGGACACCCTGCTGGAGCTGGCCATCTTCCGACAGTTAATGGACCGTCATCGTCGCTCTGTCGAACAGCTCACCGCGCTGTGGTACGACCTGCGCCACACGGGGCGGGCTGATGACCAGGTGTTCTTTGACCGAGTGTTTAACCCCACGGGGCCGACGGCTGACACCTGGGGCTACCACGATCCTGCCCGCCGCTGGGATATCACCGGACAGGAATTACCCAGTCGCGATCGCAACCTTCGCAGTCGTCTGATGGGGGCCTTACAGCTTTCTAGCGATGACCTAGACCGGGTGGTCGCATTGGTCAGCGGTACCGAAACCCCGGTTGAAGTCGACACCCCCTACCTGCAGCAGCTCTATCGTTTATCCCAGATTCCCAGGGTGCTGCGGCTTACTGTCGGCGAATATCTCGTGCTGCTGGAGATGCTGGGGCTAACGGGGGTGGAGTCTCTGACAGATCTGGCATTGATTAGCGATCGCATCACTGAGCTGCGTCGTATCGGCCTGCGTGTGGATGAGCTAAACTTTTTTGCTAATGATGTCGAAAGCGATCGCATTCGCCCTCCGTTTACCGACACCACTATTCGCGTCTTTGCAGACGAGGTAGTGAACCAGGCCGTTGAGTATCTAATCGCGCCGCTGACCTTTACCTCTGACGACATTAGCGAACTGCAGTCTGCGACTATCGTGGACTTCTTTGAGCCCACTGACGAGGAACGGACAATCGGGGCGCTCACCCCCCGCTACTTTGTGGATGATCTCGGGTCGGTGGCCGACCGCTATCAGGTGCCGGAAGATTTAAAGGAACTTGCGATCGCACAAAACTGGGTCACCCCCTTTGCCGAATTAGGCACAAACATTTTCACTGCTCTGCAATCCGCCGGATTTGTTAACGAGTACGGCATTATCTTGCGGTCTGACGATCTCGATCAGTTCCCTGAGGCATTTGGTGACAGCGCGCCCAACCCCACCGTATTAGCCGAAATTCAGGCGGCACTAGAAAACCAGAACAACCGCCAGACAACAATTACCGAAACGTTGGTAAATTACCGCAACGAGCACCGCAGCGCTATTCTAGCGGGTCTATCAGAACTGTTGGGAACCGATCCTGACCCGCTGCAGGCAGTGCTTAGCTACTTCCAGTCCGCTGGCGAACCCCTAAGCGACCCCTCTCGTCTACTAGCTCGACTGATGTCCCTAGAAGAAGCACAGCCTATTCCGGCAGATCTGCTGGACTTCTTCTTCCGGCTGTACAAGATTCTCTTGCTAGTCACCCGATTTGAGCTAACTACCGCCGAGATTCAGGTACTGCTGGAGCACCCTGATTGCTTTAGTGTCAGCGATGTGTTTCGCCCTACGCTCACAGACCTGGTCAATCTGTTTACGTTCACAGAACTTAAGATCGCCTTTGGTGGCGATGAAGACCAGCTGGTGCAGTTACTCTCTCTAGAACCCGGTTTGGACCTTGTAACAGACGCGATTTTGCAAATCAGCGGCTGGGACTCTCCCCAGCTGCAAACCCTGATGGCCCACTTTGGGGCGAATCTCTCTTACAACCGGGTGGAAAATCTGATTCTGTTGCAGCGAGGCTTTGCCCTGGTAGAAACCTTGCGAGTGGATATTAGCTTTATGCTGCAGCTGGCGGCCACAGATGAGTTATCGCTCACCTTTTATCGACAGCAGGCGGATGCTCTATTACCCGCCCTGCGCGCGCTGTATAACGACGAGCAGTGGCCCCAGGTCTTCCGACCTTTGCGTGACCCCCTCGCGATTCAAAAGCGAGATGCTCTCTTAGCTCTGGCTATGGAAGACATTCCCACAGACTTTGAGGGACGTCGCAGCCCTGATTTGCTCTCGGAATATCTGTTGCTAGACGTGCAGGTCAGCAGCGCCGTCGAAACCTCCCGCATTGTGCAGGGTACAGCGGCACTGCAGCAGTATGTACAGCGCTGTCTGATGAACCTGGAAAAAGACCTTGACCCGGCTACCATTCCCGCCGACCAGTGGGAATGGATGCAAAACTTCCGGGTGTGGGAGGCCAACCGCAAAGTATTCCTCTACCCCGAGAGCTTTATTGAGCCAGAACTGCGAGATACCAAAACGCCTCTATTTGAGGACCTAGAGCTGGCACTTATGCAGACTGATATCAATCAGGATGCGGTGACCCAGGCCTACGCCACTTACCTAAATGGCTTTACTGAACTCGCCAGCTTGAGAATTGTGGGAGCCTACCGGCACCAGGTCCTAGACGACCCCAATGCCGATGATGTGCTCTATTTAGTCGGGCGCACCAACACCCAACCCCGGCTCTACTACTATCGCGAACTGGTTAACGGCATTACCTGGTTGCCCTGGAAACGCATCGATTTAACCATTAATGCTGAGATTGCGTCTCCTGTTTTTGCCTTTGGTCGACTGTTTTTGTTCTGGGTCGAATTTGAAGAGTTATCGCAACCCGCGCCAGACAATGAGAATGAGACTATACCGGTTTATCGACCGGCGATTCGTTACTCATACCCAGACTTTAACGGCAGTTGGTTGCAACCCCAAACCTACGAAATTGCTATCCGAGGGGCTGCCGATGTGCAAAGTGCCTTTGATCAGGCCCACCAGGCCCATGATGACCTGCAAGACTACATTGGCGATCTGAACTTGGGGAACGTTGAACGCAGTGAATTTGATCAGGTCATCAATCTGGCTCAGACGCTAGCAACAGAAATTGACAATGCGCAAGCTGCCGTACAGACGGTTGCTGATAGATCTCCTCGCTTTGCTAGTCAATTAAACCCCATCATCAATCAGTTGGGCAGTAGAGCCAGTGCGCTGCGGGCGGCTACCAATGAGCTGGTACAACAAATCAACAAGTTTGATGATTCCTTTATCTTCGACATCTCCTCGTTTAGATCTCTTGTTTTGTCTAGCGCCATTGCATCGGTGAGCGAGGCGGCTCAAACCGCTAATGATGCCGTAGCCGCTGCATTTATCACCTTGAACGAAGTCGTCACGATAGATTTAATTCTGCAAGAAGACCAGAGACGCCAGCTTATATGGCAACAGGTGTATGCTCAACGGGCAATGTTTCAGCCCCCCATTCCCGATCAAGTACAGCAGGAGCAAAATGCTCGGGTGGTTGAAATTACAGCGGATGCCACCATCAATACGCAATTGCCGATTTTTGCTTCGATGGAAGCGCTCACCTGGTCCTTCTGGATGAACTTTGTGAACCCCAACCCCGATGGGCTAACTCGGCGCGTAGAAACCACCGTTGAGTTGTTTAACTATGCGAGCCTGAGGGTCACCGCCACTAACCAAATCACCTCCCTCAGCGGTCTGGTGGAGGCCGTGAGTGCGGCTCAGGCGTCCTACCAAGCGATTGTTAATCTTACAGCGGGGGGTGTCTCTCAGTCAGAAATCTCCACGTTGCAAACCTTACTAGCCCAGGCGGCCAATCAGACAGAAGCCATCCTCAACAATCCTGGGATTAGCAACACCCCGGATGAAGTGGTGCAGAGATTAATGGATGCTGAAGCAGAATTCCGCAGTCTCTTAGCGGATCTGCAGACCGACACTGAGGTGGATATTGAAACCCGCTTAATCAACCCGATTGAACTGGGCGGAGATGCATTGAGCAGCGTTAGGCAGTGGATTTCTAACGGAGTTAGGGGGCGTATCTGGCTAGATCAAGCGGAAGTTCTAGGGTTCGATTTACCCTATGCGGCCTGGCGGCATTTTGCCCTCGTCATGACCCATAGCGATGGGGCCTACACGCTGACGGCCTATCTGCATCAAACCGATACGGAGCAAACCATCCCCCTCGGTTCTGTCGAGGTGCCGTCTGAGATGCTACCCGTGACTCAGCCGCTGGCCATCGCTGGGGCTATATCGACATTGCCAGGTAATATTTTGGGGTTAGACGATGCCCTGGTTGCCCAAATCAGCGAATTCCGAGCCTGGGATCGAGTCAGGGAGGTTGAAACCATTCGCAATGAGCGTAATCAGCGCATTGAAGCTCGCCAGGTTGGCCTATTTCGACTGGCACTCAATCGTCAGTTGGCCAACACTGGTCCGCTGCAGTTAGTACTTTCAACCCTGAATTTTACAGTCCAGCTGCCATTCCAAATTATTGAGCCTCGCGAGCGGATTGTTCTGTTCTATGGTGGCGATGAAATTATTCGCACCCGGCGCAACAATCTAGATGAACAGAGCTTTATCCTGACTCTAGAAAATCGGTTTAGCCATATCCCCCATTACGATGTTGCCATTTCGCCTGCTTCTGATCTGTACGTTGCCCAAAATACCACCCTGGTGACAGATACATTTGTGGATGGAGATGGGCCGTCTGACCTCAACTTTTTAATTAACAATCTGCCAGTCAATGAGGTGACGCTGCAAGATGTGCATAACCAGCCCGGCTGGTACATTCTGGGCACCGGGGATGAGCAGTTCTTAATCCAGACGTCTGCTCAGGACCAGGAACTATTGACCACTGAAGCACGCCTGCAGTTTACCTATGGCAGCAGCAACTCGGGTACGGAACCCCAGGCCCTGTCTTTGTTTTTTGCCCCCGATGGGGCCTTGGATGTAAGCAATGGCCGTCTGCCGATTTATCAGCTGACGCGACTGAGTAGTTTTGCCATTGAAAACCTGAGCGTGCGCCTCTTTGAAGGCGGGTTAGACAGCTTGCTGAGCCTGGATGCTCAGCGCACGGCAGAGGTGGATTTTGAAAGCTATGACTATAACAGTCAGCTGATTATTCCTCCCGTTCGGTTTAATGGCATTAGCGACACCATTAATTTTGAAGGGGCGTTGGGGCTGTACTACTACGAAGTCTTTTTCCACATTCCGTTTTTTATCGCCAACCAGCTAAATACCAACCAAAACTTTGCTGAGGCTCAGCAGTGGTACCACTACATTTTTAATCCCACCGTCGGCACGTCAGAAAATGGCCGTGATGGCGATAATCCTAGCAATCGCTACTGGCGCTTTGTGCCCTTCCGAGATTTACCGCTAGAGCCGCTGTCGGCAATTCTAGACAATGAGGCGGCCCTGGAAGCCTACCGCAACGATCCCTTTGACCCCCATGCGATCGCACGGTTACGTATCAATGCGTATCAAAAGGCCGTAGTAATGAAATATATCGACAACCTGTTGGACTGGGGCGACAACTTATTTGCTCAAGAAAACCGCGAGTCGATTAACGAAGCCTTTCTGCTCTATGTGCTCGCTTTTAACCTGCTGGGACCCCGACCAGAAGCCAGAGCTACCCGCACGTTTGAGGAAATTGGCACCTATGAAGGGCTGCGCGACGCATTTGAACAAGAACCGGATTTTCTCCCCGACTTTTTGACCGAGTTAGATGTTAACAATGACCGGTTTGCCAGCAGCGGCACAATTACGCTGACCCAAAACGGCCACATTATCACCACCTTCTGTGTGCCAGAAAACAGCGAATTCATTAGTTTTTGGGATCGAGTTGAAGACCGGCTGTTCAAAATCCGCCATAGCCTCAATATTGAAGGAATCTTCCGGCAGCTGGCCCTATTTCAGCCGCCGCTCGATGTCCGGGCACTGGTGCAGGCGGCCGCAGCCGGAGGTCGTGATATTGGCAGTCTGCTATCAGATCTCAATGTGCCGGTGCCCCACTACCGCTATGGCTTTATGCTAGACCGGGCCAAGGAGATGATTGGTAATGTCAAAGACTTTGGTGCGGCCTTACTGGATGTGCTCGAAAAGCGCGATGCCGAACAGCTAGCTGTTTTACAAACGACCCACGAGCGCAATCTGTTAGATTTGACCACTCGGGTGCTCGAACTTGAAAGAGATGAAGCTAAGGGGGCGTTAGAGGCCCTCACCATTAGCCGCGAAAACATCAACAATCGGTTAGAGCACTTTACCGAACTAATTGAGGGAGGAACCGGTGTGGCCTCTTTGTCTGATGAGGAAATTACCGAAATTGTGCTAACCACAACGGCCCAAGCCTTTAAGTCCGGGTGGTCGATTACAAAAGCGTTGGAGGCTGGCTTCGCGGCTTTACCTGATTTTGAAGCCGGTATCGCAGGTCTGGGACCTTTCGCAACCACCAGTTCAGGCGGCAGTTACTTTTCTCGTCAGACCAGTGCCATTGGTGACATTGCAGGTATTGTGGCTGATGTGATCAGTACGGCGGGTAGTCTCACGGGCAAAATCGGTGAGTACAAGCGACGTCTCAACGGCTGGCGGCTAGAACAGTTTACGGCTGATCGCGACCTAGATGAAGTTAATCAACAAATTGCGATCGCTGAGCTGCAAATTCAACGGGCAGAACAGACGATTACCATTCACGAGCGCACAATCCAAAACAACCAGGAGACTGCTGATTTCTATCGGCGCAAATTCACGAACGAAGCCCTTTACAACTGGATGATCGGTCGTCTTGCCGGACTATATTTTCAAGCCTACAAGCTGGCCTACGATTTCTCCAAAGCGGCAGAGCGGGCTTTGCAATATGAGCTACCCACCAATGAGCGGTTTATTAACTTTGGCCATTGGGATAGCCTGCGGCGGGGGCTGCTGGCCGGGGAGTCCTTGATGCTTGACCTCAGTCGGATGGAGAAATTCCATCTCGATAACGACAGTCGCTTCCAGGAGATTGAGAAGACAATTCCTCTCAGTCGAGTGAATGCGGGTGCGCTGGTGCAGTTAGTCACCAACGGCGAGTGCGACTTTAGTCTTAGCGAAGCGCTTTACAATCGTGACTATCCGGGCCATTACTTCCGAGTAATCAAGTCCATTGCCCTATCGCTAAAATTTGTAGAAGATTCGCCCCTGGCAGATGACCCGTACTTCACCGTTAACGCTAGCCTTACCCAGGTCGGCAACAAAACCCTGCTCGATCCAGATATCAACGCAGTGCGTTATCTCATGGGTATCGAAGGGGCCACCCAGCCCAGTGGGACTGCCCTACGGGTCAATTGGCGCTCCAATCAACAGATTGCAGTGTCTAATCCCCGACAAGACAACGGCATGTTTGGCAGCTTTGACCTAAACTTTGTGTTTGACGATCGCTACTTCCCCTTTGAGGGCACGGGTGCCGTCTCTAACTGGCACTTAGAGATTCCGCTAGAAAACAATCCCGAGCTATTACAGCGGATCCAGAACGCCGACGTACTGGCCTTAGAAGATGTGATTATTCACATCAAGTACACCTCTAAGTTTGACCGGAGTGAATTTAGAACTCAAGTTCAGGAGGAAATGAGGACTTTAGACCAGACATAAAAGCTTGTTAATAATTAAGCTCATGGTTTCGATTATGAGCTTAATTGTCTAACTGAGAATGGGAAAAAGTCTCCTTTTCATTAGGACTCCCTTAAAGGGTTGTTGCAACTTGCATAAATGCTTGAATATCCTCTGGGTCAGAAATGTGCTCTGCTAGCTGTTGAACCACTGTGGCCAAATCATTTGACTCATTAAAGGCTTGCTGACATAGGATGCTAGCAATGGGGCCTATGTACCCAATCAGCTGGTCCTGTAGCGTTGCTTTAGTTTCATCGGACAGTGCTTTGTTGGGAACTGCGGTTTGACTTAAAACAGATAAATGCTGGCTCTGTTTTGGCGCAGTACTCTTTAATCGTCCTTCAAACCCTAACAATTGTAAAATTGCTTTGTTTTCAGGGAGCGAGTCTGATCTTAAAATCTTAAAATTTTCTCTACCTGAGAAATGATATTTAACTTGATCAAGCTGTCGAATCAGTCTAATCGCGGCTTGATCGGTATCAAGGTAGTATCTGACCAACACTATCTGGCCTTGTTTTAAGACAAATTTACCAACATGATTGTCTGACGACACAAAGTACAAGCATCCCGTTAGAGTTTTCTGACAAATGTGTGCTAAATCTTGCACAAGAGAACTCACTGATACGAAGCCATTGCTCTGCATACAAGCCCCTCCCCGGTCTTATTTGTTTTTAAGAACATCAAAAGCAACCTTGACGCTGGCCGCCAGGCGTTTTACCGAACGGGCCAAGGCACCAATCTCATCCTGACGCTCTGTTCCTTCAATAGAGACAAGACCACTTGTTGAGGCATTTTGTCTGAGAGCCAAGATATTAGTGTCGATCCAACTGTCAACCCCAGAGGCAATCAGCTCCGAATTGCTTTGAAAGTCGTCTTCTAGATTGTCTTGTAAACTCTGTTGACGGTCTCTAATAGTTAGAAAGAGACCTGATAACGGGATAACCGTGATCAGTAGAATAACGGTAAGTACTTGGGAGAAAATTCCAAATCGAATTTTCTCTTTATCAAAATTTTTAGGGCTAACAGAAGAATAAGCCATTCGATCAGTTTACTAATTTAGTTGGCCATCGAATATAAGATCTGCTCGCAATACAGATGATTTAGGCCATGTGTGGCATTAAAACTAAAATAGGCATTAATGGGCATTGCTGATCTTCGGCATGACGTTAGCTATGAGAGTTGCTCAATAGCAACATACCTAGACCGACTTGTCCCCTAAATCAGCAATCGCTTACTTGCACCCTAAGTCTTCGCTCTGTATTCTCAAAATTTTTGTCTTAGAGCCCCTGCTAGATCTTTACTTTAAAGCCTGTGACAGAAGGTTTATCAGCTAAGAAAATCTCTAATTAGTAAGAAACGGTGCGACGACACGTATTGTACTGAAATATTAACACTCCAGCTATATGCATCAAATTATTTACGAGTATTCTTTATTAGATCTACATACGTGATTCTAATGATCCGAATCGGATAATGAGATTTTCTAAAATAGCCTGAGAGGTCTATAGAGGGGCGTATAAAAAGAGTTGTCTCACTTAATAAATTGTTCCGTAGTGTCAACTAACAATGACCTAAGTAAAATCTCTAAAGTTAAGCTTATAGATTTGCAGATTCTTGTCCTCGTTAGGGTAATGCGATCGCATTACCCTAACGCTACTTCACATCGTTTTTTAAGGACCGTTAAATTAAATGTAAGATAGCCCACCATCATGGGCGATTGTCCGGTCGATTGCTCAAGCCAGCTGTCTATCAACGGCGATAGTGAATAAGAGAGCTGAGGCCCCTGACGTTTTTGTAGCTCAGCCAGGAGTCGATCTCCGAGAATATCGTCAGTGCCGGGTCTGATTAAGCAATGGGTTCTGAGCAGCTGCAGTGGTTGGGTACTTTGCTGCTGTTGTGCCTGTAAAAGTTCATGGTTTATCTGCTCCGCCAGCTGCTCCAGTATAAAAGTCAGCACCATGGGCTGCAGACTAAAGGAGGGCTCATCCCATAAAAAGTGCTGGGTGACCAACGAACGTTTTACTAAGTCAGCAAGGGCGGCGATCACCCCGGCGGGCTCTGGATTGAGCAAATGGGTCTGTAGCCGACACAGGGCAATGGGCTCTTGCCAGATCGCTAACCAGTAAATTAGCGTTCTTTCTAATGGTTTTAATGTTTGAAACTGTTGCTTAAAGAGCGACTGAATAAGGTCGGGTAAGACGAGGGTTTCTTGCTCTAGAAAGAGACCTATCTGGCCACCAAAGACCGTTTGTAGCATAGGGGCGACGAGCTTTAGGGCGAGGGGACTATGGCTGTAGAGACGGGCCAGGGTTTTGAGCTGATGGGGTTGACCACCACAGCCCTGCATCTGCAGCAGTTTAACGGCATCTAGTTCAGACAGCCCACCTAGTGATAGCTGGTGAGCGCGATTTAGGGTTTGAAATTGGGGTGGCAGTGGCTGACGGCTAATGGCCACCACACAGCTTTGATGACGAGAACGAGAAATTTTATAGAGAAAATCTAAGTCGGTCTTTTCGCTGATGTGATCTAAGACTAGCAGCATGGGTCGCTGCATCTTTTTTAGTAGCTGTCGTAGCCCTTGGTCGACTGTTTCTATGGGTGCATCTAAGCAATCTGTTAGTAGCGTGCTCAGGGGTGTGCTGGCCGACCGCCAAATAATGTACTCAAAGTGAGGCTGGAGGTGTTCGGCCAGAGCCAGGGCCAGGGTGGTTTTGCCGTTGCCCCCTAAACCGCTGATGTTGATTAGCTTGGCGTTATCGTTTAAGACCCAAGTCTGTAGCTGCTGCAGCTCTTGCCCACGACCATAAAACTGCTCAATGTCAGGAGCATCTCCCCAGTCAACTAGTAGCGCGTTTGGGCCGGTGTCCTGAATTGAGGCGGAATCAGAGTCGGCAATGGTTTGCCCGTCGGCGACAGTCTGCCAATCATCCAGACCAACGGTCTGACAGATGGCGATAAAGGCGTCTTGCTGGATGCGTTCACCACGCCAGAATCGTCGCAGGGTGGCTCTAGACGTGTGGGCATCTTGCCACCAGCGGGCGGTGCTGGTTTTGGTCCACCCTCGGCGCTGGCGGGCTTGGTTTGCGATCGCAAGTCCTTTTTCTGACGCCTTTACCGAATGCCCCATGGCTAATTTCCTACCGTATCCTGGGTTGAATGGTTGCCCCCACAGGCACTACGAATGGCTGTATCACCCATCTGTTTCCCATAGTACGTAAGGGGTTTTACTAAAAGTGCTCACCTGGGCTCACTAACTGAGTCAATTGACTGAGTCCAAAGTTGAGTCTATCTCGTCGGTTAGTCCGCCTAATCTTAAGTCAGTTCACCCCCTGGAGGTCCCACCATGACACAAACGTTATTGCCTCAAACCACTGGCTTATATGTAGAAGACGTTGACCAGCCCCTGGCGTTTCCCCTCAAACATACCGATGTGCGGGCGCGGGTTAGCGGTAGTTTGTCGCGGGTAGAGGTAACCCACACCTTTGAGAACCCGTTTACTATTGCGCTCAATGCCACCTATGTATTTCCACTGCCAGACGAAGCCGCCGTTGACAGCATGGTAATTCAGTTTGCTGAGCGTACCATTCAAGGCCGCATTGAGAAACGAGAAGACGCTCAGGCAATGTATGAACAGGCTAAACAACGGGGTCAAACCGCTGGACTTTTAGAGCAAGAACGGGCCAATATTTTTACCCAGTCCCTGGCTAATATCCCGCCAGGTGAGCAAATTAAGGTGGTCATTCGCTACAGCGATCAGCTTGTTTACCAACAGGGGGCCTATGAGTTTATCTTCCCCATGGTGGTCGGACCGCGCTATGTCCCTGGTAACCCGATTGCGGGTCAGTCTCAGGGGGCTGCCATTGCGCCGATGACGCTCAATCAAGATACTGACATCGTGCCAGATGCTAGCCGTCTAAACGGGCCGAGACTGCCAGCCGGTATGCGGTCTGGTCACGATATTCACATAGCGATAGATATCGAAACGGGCGTTGAAATCGTCAACCTGCAGTCGCCGTCTCACCAGATTAATGTCGATAGCCAAGATGTCCTGACCCACATTACCCTGGCCCCTAGCGATACGTTGCCCAACAAAGACCTGATCGTGCGATATCAGGTTGCGGGTGAGGCCACCCAGACCTCGTTACTCACCCAGTCAGACGAGCAGGGGGGCCATTTTGCGCTCTACATGATTCCCGCTATCCACTATGACGCCACTCAATATATCCCTAAAGATATGGTGTTTTTGATTGACACCTCCGGCTCACAGTCGGGAGCCCCCCTAGCCCAGTGTCAGGCATTGATGCGGCGATTTATTGAAGGGCTGCATCCCCAAGACACTTTTAACATTGTTAACTTTGCCAATACAACCCAGCAGTTGGCCAAGGTGCCGCTGGCCAATACTCCAAATAACCGTAAACAGGCCCTCGGCTATATCAACCGACTGCGGGCGGGCGGCGGCACCGAAATGCTGCGCGGTCTTAAAACCGTGTTGAATTTACCCCAAACTGACCCAGGCCGGATTCGCAATATTGTTCTCTTAACCGATGGCTATATTGGCAATGAGACTCAAATTTTTGCTGAGGTCCAACAGTCGCTCACTCCATCAACCCGTCTCCACAGCTTTGGTGCGGGAAGTTCAGTCAATCGCTTTTTACTCAATCGCGCAGCAGACTTTGGTCGGGGTATTAGTCACATTGTTCGTCACGATGAGACCATTGAAACAGTAGTGGATAAATTTTTGGGTCAGATCAATAACCCGGTGTTAGGCAATCTCTCCATCTCTTGGGATGGCCCAGGGGAAGCCCCCATTTTTTATCCGTCAGCGGTGCCCGATCTGTTTGCAGAACAGCCCCTTATCTTATTGGGTCGCAAGGCTGACAATCAGCCAGGAACAGTGAGAATAACCGGTATTACCGCCGGAGGACAGTCATTTGAGCAAGCATTCGCCATTGGTTTTGAACCCTCGGGCAATGAAGCCATTGCCCAGCTGTGGGGTCGCGCCCGCATCAAAGAATTGATGAATCAAATGGTGAGTGGTGAGACCACTAGGGGGGTCAAAGCTGTCACAGAGACAGCCCTGGCCTATCAGCTACTCTCTCAGTACACAGCGTTTGTTGCCGTTGGTGATGATGTTCGTGTAGAACAGCCCAATGATGCGATCGCGGTAAACGTGCCTGCACTGATGCCTGAGGCGGTTAGCTATGCGGGAGTGTTTGGTGCCGCTGCTAGCAATAGAATGCGTCGACCAACGATGGCAGCCCCGGCTCCGATGGCAGCCAGTCCAGCTCAGCGCAAAGCTGCATCTCCAACAATGTCTTCTATGGCCTCGCCGACAGATTCTCTAGAAGAGGCAGATCTCGCTTTTGCGCCACTGGAGGTGGGTATGGCTGTCCCGGCAGCGGCACCGCAAGAATTATCACCGCAAATTCAGGTGGTTAGAGCAGACGGGTTAGACGACAGTATGCTGAACCAACTTGAACACCATTTACAAAGTCTTCAGCTGGTCAACCCTCAGGCTGGAAAGCTGGTGTTTGAGCTAGTGACTCAGCGGGGACGGGTGAGACGAGTAATGCTGGATGATGAGGCTTCAGATCAACAGTCTCAGGCTGTGATCGATCAGATTCGTCAGGCTCTTTTAACCTGGTCATGTCCTCAGACAATTGCAGGGCCCGTAAAAGTGGAAATAGATGTAAAACAGTAGACGACTTAACAATGAGAGAATATTGGGGTAATAAGGAGTTGTTAAGAAACAGTTTTATGGTTTAAAGAGCATAACCTTTCCCCAACCTCGCCGTAACCCATACCATGCCAATATCTTTAGGTTAATCGACACCCTGCTTTCGGGGGGTGTGGGGGAGTTTAGGCCCCCACGAACAGGAGGGTTTCAGGGAGGAAAGCCCTGAGCAGCCTTCATCGCTATTGGCCAACATTCACAATTAATTTCAGATATTGATTGGAGGCGAAACTAGTTGCGTGGGGTCCCGCCGAGTTCCCCACACCCCCTGGCTAGGGCGTTCCGCCGCCCTAGAACCTAACGGAAAAACATTAAAGGTATCCCTGATAGCATCTTTGGGTATTTGGCAACGTGGTTTAGAATTTTGCGCGTAGCGACAAAATTCTAAAAGGAGAAGTTATCTAATTTTCTATTTAGGGAAAATAGTCATAATCAAACTATGAGCTGAATTTTTAACAAGCCCTAAATTTATTACCCAGATACTCTTGAAATTGGATGGGTAGATTAGTTGTCCCATTAGTGAGACAATCTCTTCAACGACGCCTGGTGCTGAGTTTAACTAGCTGTGATTGATCAGGCAATGACAGAGGCCGAAATAGCGCTTAAGACTTTTTGGGCAACCAGTTCAGAAGACATTGGATTTTGACCAGTGATCAGGTTGCCATCTGCGATCGCATAGGCTTCAAAGTTACCTGCTGTGTGAATATCTGCCCCCAGTTCGCGCAGTTTGCTCTCGAGTAAAAAGGGGACAGTTTCGGTAAGACCTACAGCGCTTTCTTCAGCATCGGTAAAGGTCGCGACCTTACGACCTTTGACAACTGAGTCACCTGTCGCTGTTTTAGCAGAGACTAATCCGGCGGGGCCATGACAAACAGCAGCAACAATACGATCTTGCGCTAGTGTTTCAGCCACAATTTGGCCGAGGCGATCGCTCTGTGGAAAATCCCACATCGTGCCGTGGCCGCCCGGCAGAAATACCGCGTCATAGCTATTTGCATCCACATCATTAATAGAAGGCGTATTGGCAACAGCCGTTTGCGCCCCTGTATCAGTTCGAAAGCGCTCCACACTCGGTGAATTTTCTCCAGCCGCTTTCTCACTTCCTGGATCGATGGGCACGGGTCCGCCCTTAATAGATGCGACAGTGACCGATGCACCTGCATCCACAAAGGCGTAGTAGGGCGTGGTCAGTTCCTCTAGCCATAAGCCTGTCTTTTTCTCCGTGTTACCCAAGTGTGTATGGGATGTGGTGATGATCAATATTTTGGGAGCCGCCATGGTGCAGTGTCCTTCGCAAGTACAGTTTCACGATAAAAAAGAAGTGCTAAAAGGAGAAGACCGTCTTTGTAGGAGCAGCCATAATAAAATTTATGGCATTGCTAATTTATGAGTTATTTTCCTCAGCTCAGAACGTTTATGGCGGCCTATCGGCTCGGCTCGCTCACCAAAGCTGCAGAATACCTGGGCATCACTCAGCCTGCTGTCTCTCAGCAAATTCGCACGCTGGAAGCGCAGATTAAAAAGCCGTTGTTTATGCGCCACGCTAGAGGCATTGAACCGAGTGCGATCGCCCACGACCTAGCCCGCTCTATTGGCACCCACATTGATGCGCTCGAATCCAGCTTCAATTCAGTACAGGCCAGAGCCACGAATATTGCAGGTACAATTCACATCGCTGGCCCCGGCGAATATCTCAGCGCTAAAATTATTCCGCTACTGGCTAGTCTGATGACACGAGACATTCGTATCAGGCTTCACACTGGTGGCAAAGATTACATCTACAAGCTGCTAGATGAAGGTGCGATTGATTTGGCAATTACGGCATCCCTTCCCAACAGCCGCACCCTCGATTATCAGCAAATCGACTCTGAAACCTTAGTCATGGTGGCGACCCCTGATTGGATACAACAAAGGCTGACCACCCCTTTTGATGTCAATCAGCTGTTAGCCCAACCGCTGATTGCTTATGACGAAGATTTGCCATTAGTGCGGCAGTATTTTAAGGAAGCTTTTGAAATGACGCTAAAGGTGCAGGCGGCTGCAACAGTCGCCGACTTGAGAGCGGTGAGACAGCTGGTTCTGAACCAGCTAGGCTATTCAGTGCTGCCGCTTTACCTGTGCAAAACTCATCTGCAACAATCCCAGCTTGCCCTCGTCCATACACCCAAACAGTGGTCCACTAACCATCTCTACCTCACCTGGAATCGCGGCAATCTTCGCCATCCCCGCGTCGCCTTCGCCCAAAAGTATTTTCTCATGCAGCTGAAATCGTAGGTATTATCTCATGACCGGACAGCTAGGCGTTGCTATCTGTTAACTCTGCAGGAAGGGGGTTGTCAGACTGTCGGTGATGTTCTTGTAAGACTAAGGCTGTGAGATGGGTAATAGAAATGAGGATGGCTGCGATCGCAAGTACATAGCTGTGCACCATATACATATGCTGGAGGGTAAAGCTACTGATGCCGCTACCGCCTGACAAAATATCTCGCAGAACAGGACCGATCACGGGTAGCGAGCCGAGAATATTAAGCTCAATCTTAAAGCGCCAAAATCCTGTTTGCTCCCATGCTAAGACAATGGCCGTCCAGCTCAGGGCCATTGCCGTCAGGGTTAAGCTAATTCCACTCACCCAAGCAACAAACCAGGACAGCAAAAACTCTCGTCCTAGAAACATAACAATAATTTGAATCAAACTAAGCAGAATCAAACCATTGCCTGCAACATCGTGCAGACTCAAAATTAAAGCTCCGTTGGCCACCCGATCAACAATCATTCTCAGGGATGTGTGTGCCCCCAGCGCCGTCGGTTGATAATAAAACGCCAGCATCACCCCTGTTAACGCCGCGACACCACAGAGGGTGAGTTCTACTACAGCCAAAAGCGTAGCGATCCGCTGCAGGCTGTAGCGATAGTGCGTACGGGTCGAGATGCTATCGACAGTATTCTGAAATTTACGCTGCAGTCGACCAAAGAAAATTCCACTGGCAACATAAATCACAAAGTAAACCAAACGCCAGCGAAACATTAATGTCGCCTGCCAGGCAGGATATCGCTCTTGTAACAATGACTGAGATGACACGATGGCCCGCAGCCAATCTTGATAGTCCTGCCACTCGTCAGGAAAGCGATTAACAAATTTTGCTACTCTGCTGGCTAACTCAGTATCTTTAGTTTCCATGTCATACCCCCTTTAGCTCCGGATTCCAATGGGCTACGTCTTCTAACTGCTGCCGTTTGGTATCAAGCGCCTGTATGCCAATGCCCGTAATTCTGTAATACTTCCGCCGAGCCCCGGTGTGTTCCTCAGGTGACTCATCACCCCACTCAGAGGTAATAAACCCTTTCTGCTCCAGTTTTTTGAGGTTAGGGTATAGCGAATTAAAGCCGATTTGCTTACCGCCGCTATTTTCAATGGCTTCGATGATTTCTAACCCATATCGTCTACGCAAACGCAGCGCTGACAAAATGATTTCTTGGTTGGGAGTCAAACTTAGATTGCGATCGCCCATAACTGACCACTGTTGCAATAGGGTTTATCCAAGTGTAGTACTATATCTAAAAAATGGATATATATCCAAAATAAATACTAAGGCTCTATTTTTACGACTTCAGGCAGTATGGAAAGCCCGGTTACACATGTCCATGCTGCTTCCAGGCTAGTTAGGGCAAAAATCAAGCCCGTTTGTTGCGTTGTATGAACATCTATACAGTGTTCAGGAAAATCAACTGTGCCGATGTAGATACTTTCAGAGCAGACTTACTGCTTCTCAACCCTATGCCAGCCTATATAGCAATCTGCTGAATGCATTCAGCAGATTGCGCCACACATAGCTGTTGCTACCTAACGCTTTCAGCGATCACCACTGTTGTGAACTATGTGTGCAAAAAATATAACAAAACAGCCCCCAGTGTGAAAGCACCGGGGGTTATTAATTATCTCTTGAGATGTGGTGAGAGTCATTAGTCGCGGGCGTAGCAGACTACCAGTAAAGTTTCTGACGGGGTGCTTTTCCTGCACAAATATGCTCTAAACTTTGCACATAGCCATTGGGTTCTACCTGATAACAGTAGTATTCCGATAGTTGTTCGTTGTGGTTAGAAAACCGAGGTATCGGAGCCGGTTGAACTTTGATGTCAACAGGGCTTGGTCTGACACCCTCACAGTTAGGGATAGCATTAAATTTGGTTTGATCTGTGGCGTAGCTAGAAAAGCGATGTCGCCAACTGACAAGGGTTTGACGGTGCTCTGGAGTGATTGAGGGAGAGGCAATCAAATGGCTTGATAGCTCAACAGCTCTATCCCAATCTTGAAAACAAACAGCCTGTTTTAAATCTTCTTTAACACTGTCACTAGATGTAGCCGCCGCCGCGCTTTTAGCGGTAGTAGCTGTACCCGCTACTGCAAGCAAAGAAACAAAAATAATTGGGTTTTTCATGCCGATCCTCAGAGAACACCAACTCCCAGGTATTCATTAGGCATTTTATGGGTCAGGATAAGAATGTTGACAGACTTAAAATCTTTGATTTGTCCTATGGCGAGGTCATATTACAAAGCTTAATTGTTGCTATATAAAACTGAGGCTAATATGTAACTGCTTACGTAATTGATTCCATAGTTACGGATTTTTATCAGCAAGCTGGAAAAATGGCTCTGGGTAGTCGTTTACGTCGTCTGGGTGAAAAGCTGCTGGAAGATGCTAGCGATGTCTATGCCCTATACGATGTGGGCTTAGATCCAAAGTGGTTTCCGGTTTTTTATGTGCTCTCCTACGAGTTAGAAGCCTCGATTACGGGTATTGCTCAAACCATTGGGCACTCTCATCCGTCAGTCAGTCAAATTGTTAAAGAAATGAAGAAAGCGGGGCTGGTGGTGACTGGCAAAAGCAAAGCAGACGCCAGGGTAAACGTGGTTCGTCTGTCTGAGGCGGGTAGACGGCTGATTCCAACAATAGAAAAACAGTATCTTGATGTGGCTCAGGCTATGGAGGATTTGCTATCGGCGACTCAATTTAATCTTTGGAAGGCTGTGGAGGAATTTGAATATTTACTGAATGAAAAGGGATTTTTATCGCGTGTGCAAGAGGCCCGTAAGCTTCGCGAACAGAATCAAGTGGAGATTATTGATTACGGATCAGAGTTTTGCGACGATTTTAAGCGACTTAACTATCAATGGATTGAGCATTACTTCACGGTAGAAGCATCAGATCGTAAATATTTGGACTATCCAGAAAGCAACATCCTGACGCCGGGGGGGCACATTTATATGGCCCGATATGAGAACAAGATTGTGGGTACCTGCGCCCTGGTTAAGCTGGATAATACCCGCTATGAGTTAGCCAAAATGGCCGTGGCAGAGGAGATGCGCGGTCGCGGTATTGGCTGGCTACTGGGGCAGGCGGCCATTGCTAAAGCCCGTGAGCTGGGCGCAAAAACGCTTTACATAGAGAGTAATACGGTGCTTAAACCGGCCATTAAGCTGTATCAAAAACTTGGGTTTCAAAAGATTGTTGGCCCACCCTCTCCCTATGAGCGGTGCAATATTCAGCTAGAGCTGCAGCTATAGGCTCGTATAAGCGATCGCAGAAGGACTTACCTTTTAGATAATTCAACTTTAATTACCTCTGAGGTAATTGCATGGACAACATGATCGCTCAATACTGAGAAGCACACAACTAGAAAGTAACTAGAGGTCACTATGGACACTAAGAAACACTTCCAGTTGCTTGCATACAGCTTCATTGGTTGGCTCAGTTTTTACATAATTGGACTTCCCGACTATTACCAGCAGTGGTACCTTTGGGCAAAAATTGCAATTTGTATCTTGGTCACACTCATCTATTTTCCGATTACGCAATACACCCTCAAACGTTACTGGACTGACGGCAAGCATTTGGTCAACTCATGTTGGCTAGCTTTATACCTAACGCTTCCGCTTTTTATGTATGACTATTTGCTTCTGGCCGTTTACAAGGGTCTGGGAATCGGGTTTGTTATTCCATACTGGTATTTGACGTTCTTCTACTTCTCTTTCTGGGTTCAGTTTCCTCTTGTCGGTTGGTGGATGCAACGCACCGAAACGCAGAGCGTAGAAGCAAGCGCAGGCTAATCGGGATAAGGAGAACCCTCACGGAATCTCTCCTCCCACACCACACAGCAGGCAAGTCCTTACCGGGCAGTTCAATCTGGACCTTTGGTGATCGAGATCGCACTCCATACCCTGACCGATTCTCGCGCACCATCTCCAATAAAAACCCTGACTAGTATCAGCCAGGGTAAAGTTTACGAGAGGTAGAGCCCCCCTGACAATTTGTACGTATACCAGCTTTGACCGATGTGCTTTTTCGAGAGTTGCGGGTACTCAAGCGATTAAGCGTTTTGGCTTAGAAGTTATGGGGGATCAGGCTTAGTTGAGTGAGGATCTAACAACTTCCATAGTTTGTTTGAGGCAAATCAGGATAGCCTTTCCCCTCCTGGGATGGGCAGCGGGGTGGGTTGGCCGTTAGCGCAAGTGAGCGAAACCCACCTCGCCTACGGCACCCCTCCCAGGAGGGGAGAAATTGGCACATTATTAAATTCCCGATCCTTAGCGAAATGAAACCCATCTCATCGCGCTAGTGCAGAGTGAATTGGAGGCGTTGGTCAGGGCACTAGAGAAGCCTGCTGAGGATTTGGGGTTCAAAGTCAGAGTGTCTCTAAAAACTTCTCAAACTCTTTTTGGGCAATTTGCGTAGCCTCAAACAGCCCATAATCTTTTTTCATGCATGGTTTCCCCTGCGGCCCCCACACCAGTGCTGACCAGGGTCCATGACTGCCAGGATCTTTACTGTGGACTTCGTACTGGGCCTCAATGTCCAGTACAACGAGTTCACCTTTCCATTGAGGCTTCATTGCCTGGCCAACGTCCCGAAAAATATAGTTGTTGCCTGGATTATGCAGTATCAGCATGAGCCTGTAGCCAGCTACGTTATCGCTTTGTGATGGAGCAGCAATGCCTTCCATTAAGCGTAAATCAGGCCATCCTTCTATGCCGTAGCTATGGGTATAGCCTCGCTTGAGTGGATGGTAAACAAGATCGGTCATGTCTCGAACCTTAGCCAGAGCGTTGGCAGGGAGACTCAAACTATTGGGAGAAGTAGTAGTGGTCATCAACAAGGGGAACAACGAACCTCATCGTATAATATTTCTGCCGTAACTACGAACTTTTGATCCGTTTGCAATGGACATTGTTGTGGTTACCTGACATAAATGATTGCTTGACATCGCTCAACGGCTAAATTCCTACCAAAAGCTTTACCAAGCGTGTTGAACACCATTTGATAAATGTCTGGATTTATCTTAGACAGTCTATGCCTAGCAACAGATTGTTGGTTTGCCCTCGCCCTATGAGCGGTGCAATATTTGGCTAGAGCTGCAGGCTCAGATGTTTTGTTACCCCGAGCGTCCGTAATCAGCGTGGTGCTCTGTGGAGCATGAAGATGGGGCAGACCATTTATTAAGAGTCATGGATAATCTCCGCAAACGACAGGGACTTTAGAGCAGTATCGGGCTAGAGGGTTATCTCACAGTGGATATGCTGCAGTATTTTCAGCGCATATGGGTATCTAGCGATCGCAGGTTTGGGCGACAGAGGCAGTGGGTAAAAGCTAGCCTGCTGGTTTTACTCGCGGCTTTAACGGTGCGAGGCATCCCTTATCTGATGCCGATACATGCAGCGGATTTAGCCCAGGTAGATCAGGCGGTGGAATTTCGCGATCGCAACTCCTTACCCCTCGGTACCCTCCTTTCGCGCGATCAAGAGCGCACTGCCGTTGTCCCCTTATCCCAGGTCTCTCCCCATTTTCGCGCAGCTATCCTGGCCGCTGAAGACCGTCGATTTTATCAGCGTGGCCCCGTTGACCTGCAGGCCCTGACCCGAGCCAGTCTGCAGGCCGTGCGTGCCCGGCGCATTGTCAGTGGTGCCTCCACTATTACTATGCAGCTCGCTCGCATGGTGGAGCCGGTTCCTCGCACAGTTACCGGCAAAGGTCAGCAGATTTGGTACGCTTGGCGGCTATCTGCAGGCATGACTAAAGATGAAATTCTCACCGCCTATGTCAACCGGCTCCCCATGGGAGGCAATATTTACGGTGTTGAAGCCGCGGCTCGTGTTTACTTTGGAGTCCCGGCTGCTGACCTAACCGTTGCCCAGGCTAGCTTACTAGCAGCGCTGCCCAATGCGCCCAGTGCCCTTAACCCTTACACCAACTGGAATAGTCTTAAGGAGCGACAGCAGTATATCCTCAAGCAAATGGTGGCCGATGACGGTCTGAGCCAGGCTCAGGCCAAGCGCATCTATGCTCAACCTGTCACCCTCCAACCCATCGACCAGAGTTTTCCGGCGGCTCCCCACTTTCTCTTTTGGCTAACTGAGCAGCTTCCGACCGATCATCCAGCCCAAGTCCAAACCAGTCTTGATCTGTCCCTGCAGAAGTTTGTTGCGGCCCAAGTTCAACAAGTTGTTCAAGGTCTGTCCCTAAAGAATGTGCGCCATGCAGCGGCTCTTGTTGTCGAGAATGCCACAGGTGAAGTGTTAGCCTATGTCGGGTCTCCAAAGTATTTTTCTAGCCAACAAACAGGGCAAAATGACGGCGTCCAAGCACTGCGGCAGCCGGGATCTACACTCAAACCCTTTCTCTATCAGCTGGCATTAGAACAAAACGTCATCCAGCCAAATACCATTTTGGCCGATGTGCCCACCCACTACGCAATTCCTGGGGCTCAGCTATACAGCCCTACAGATTTTAGTGAGACATTTCAAGGACCGGTGCGGGTGAGAGCGGCCTTAGGGAATTCTCTAAATATCCCAGCTGTGCGAATCCTAGAAAAGGTCGGTGTTAATCATTTTCTTGAGCGTCTTCATCAGCTAAGTTTTACTCACCTGGACCAGTTGCCTGAGCACTATGGCTTAGGCTTAGCTCTCGGCAGCGGAGAAGTCACCCTATGGGAATTAGCTCAGGCTTATCTAACTCTGGCTCACCAAGGTGATTCAAGTATCTCTCTGTCTCCTATTAAAGGGAGAGAGAATAACAAGACAGTACTTATAAATCACATGCCGTCTGCTTCTACCTGGTCTCTTATCACTGATATTCTCTCCGACCCTCATGCTCGGGCATCGGCTTTTGGTGTCGACTCTGTTCTCAATCTGCCCTTCCCAGCCGCCGTAAAAACCGGCACCTCCTCAGACTTTCGCGATACCTGGACTGTTGGCTTTACATCTGACTACACCGTTGCCACCTGGGTTGGTAATTTTGATGGCACCCCCATGCAGGATGTTTCGGGTGTGATGGGCGCTGCTCCTCTGTGGCACCGCATTATGGTGCATCTCCATGAGACTCAAGAGCCAGAACGCTTTTCTCCACCAGTCGATATGGTCAAGCGACCTATCTGTGCCCTAACTGGACAAAAACCCACACCCGACTGTGAGGCCATTGTTCAAGAGTATTTTGCTCTAGAAGATTTAGCAGCCTATGAACAGAATGCAACAATTCAGGCTAACGCAGCTGCAAGCACGCTAACCATTGTTTCTCCTAAGCCAGAAAGTCAATTTTTGCTATATCCTGATGCTCCAGACCAACGCTTAGAGTTTAAGGTGGCTGATAATCACTCTCAGGATCCTATGCCCATAGAATGGCAGCTTAATGGTCAGATCCTGGAGACTTCCAGTAAATCTTCTCTTTTTTGGCCTATGGAGCCAGGGCACTGGCAGTTAGATATTCGTAGCGGTCAGCGGCATGATCAAGTTCAGTTTGATGTGCTTTTAGTTGATGAACAACCGGTGAGATCCGGATTTTCTCTCAGAAAAAATCAGTAACGTTTTCTAGCGTAATTGATTGCAAATCGTGAATGGTGCTTTTGGAGTGAACTTTCTAGCCGGCTGGCAAAAACTATTATTGATTCGACATTACGATATGGGCAGGTTGGAATTAGAAAAGTAACATTCTGCCATTGAGCTGGAGATACAAAGGTTGCAGCTACCGAATCATGCTCAAGCCTACATTCAATCAAATAAACTTACTGGATATTTACTTTCTGAAACTCATCCTATTGGCAAAGCAAAGGCTAAGTTTTTTCGAGGGCTAGAGTTTAATGAAACAAATGTAGACATACTAGAACAAGAGCTGCTCAACTTAGCGCAGACTCAAGCTATACATGAAACAGTCGAGACCGTTCATGGAGTTAAATACATCATCATTGGTCCTATCGAAACACCATCAGGTAAACCGGTTACTATCTTGACTGTATGGATCATCGACACTGGAAAAGATGCACCCCGATTTATTACGGCTCGCCCTTACAAAATCGATTAACGCATAAGGATTATCACCCCATGATTCAAGAACTCGACATCGTTACCCTTACCCGCGATATCAAAGAGTATGGGCTGAATAAAGGCAGCTGTGGTGCGGTTGTACATTGTTACAGCGACGGCCAGGGCTTTGAAGTTGAATTTACAGATGAATCAGGTGAATCCTCTAGTGTGCTCACTTTGAAGAGGGCAGATATTCAGCTAGAACGGACCATTATTGAGGCACAGGTAATCGAATTACTGAACTATTTGCCCGAAGAATTACTAGCTGAGGTTCGAGATTTTGCCGAGTTCCTCAAACAAAAACAGAATACAAAGGCAGGCTAATATATCACCTATAAAATTTTACATTGCTTTCTAGTACACGATTCAACACTTACGGCGCACTGACTTTACCCTGATTTTTAGCTTGGTGCAACATTGTTAACATTTTAAGAATTGTAGGTATTTCCGTAATCCGCTGGGTTCCATTGGATATGACAGAGAAGTGAGGTCAGTGGTGGGCTCAATGTTAGAACGGAAAAAACTACAAAAGCTGTTGATCTACGGGCTGATCGGGTTTGTTCTGACATTGCTGCTAGCGACCTGTAGGCGCGCTACACAAGAGCAGAGTGCGCCGCCACCTGAACCATTGCCAGCAGTGGCAGCACTCACCGACCCAGAATTACCCGACTGGATTGAACAAATTAGCCCTACAGGAGAAGCAGAAACGCTGGCCCAGATACGGATTCGGTTTGCTGAACCACTAGTAGCGGTGGAAAGTTTGGAGAGCCCAGAGCGTAAGGCCATTTTAGAAAAGTTCGAAGTCTTTCCTCCCATACCAGGTGAGTTTCGCTTTCTCACTCCGCGTATGGTTGGTTTTCAAGCCGATCGCGCTATTCCCAAAGCCACCCGCATACGGGTCACTCTCGGGGCTGGTCTCAGCGATCTCTCGGGGCATGAGCTAAGTCAGGACCTTGCCTGGACGTTTACGACAGAACCGATTAAACTCACCAACCTGCCGGGTATCGACAGCAGACGTGGGACAACCGAGGACCCCATTGGGCTAGAACCTGTTTTGGAGTTTAATTCTAATGTTCAGCTAGATCTTGACTCTCTTAAGCAACATCTGCGGCTAGCAACTGAAGGCCAGGATAATTCTCTTGCAGTGAAAGTGGTTGAGGCCGAATACGAAGATGAGATATCCGCGCAAGAAAAGTTTGGCACTGCCACCCGTCCTTGGCATTACCATGTAACGCCGAATCGTTCTCTCACAAAAGCGACCCAATACTTTCTCAGTATTTCTCCTGGGCTGCAGCCTGCGGGCGGCAATCTCCCTACTGAAAATAGCGTTGATAGTCTAATTTCTACCTACAGTCCCCTCTCTTTTGAGGAGTTAGAGATGGTAGGTGCAGGCCAACCCGGAGGGGCTGCTGGCCGCTTTACCAACGGTCTGGCTCAGCTTAAGTTTAACAACGGGCTAGTTGCTGAAACGGCTGCTGAACAAATCACCATCGACCCTCCTATTAAGGAGGGTACGCGCCTGATACGCGCCTATGATAATGATCCGTTTGTTAGTCTCAATCCTTGGTCGCTAGACCCTCAAACCACCTACACCATTACGATTGGGGCAGATGTAGAAGACCGTTTTGGGCAAACCTTAGGCAGCCCAGTGACGGTGGACTATACGCCCAGTGATTTAACCGGCGATATCTGGGCTCCAACCGGTCTTAATATTTTCCCAGCTAGTCAAGACTTACAGCTTAATATATCGGCTGTAAACCTGCCTGACAATGCTTACAAAGCGGCCTACAGAGTGGTGCAACCAACAGATTTGGTCAAAACTGACACCGCCTATCCCCGATCTGACGACAGGAGTTTATTGCCAGATCGCGGTACCTGGTCCTCGTTGTCTGTCGCGTCTGAAAAGAATGTTTTTGCGGATATTCCGGTGCCCTTACGAGAACAGCTGAGGGGTAATACCGGCATGCTGGCCTATGGTGTTACTGCCCGCACCAGTACCTACAATAGCAACGGAACTCAGCGCTGGAATGAACCGAACTATTATGGACTGGTACAGCTGACTAATCTGGGTGTTTTTGCCCAGTGGTTTCCAGAGTCAGGTCAGGTGCGAGTACACCATTTAGCAGATGGTTCAGCCGTTCAGCAGGCGGCTGTTTCGATCTATCGTTCTTACATTTACGAAGATAATGCCCCTGGGGGTACTCCCCAACCCTGTGCAACTGGTAACACGGACGATGCGGGCACTCTAAGATTAAGTACTCAGACCCTAAAAACCTGTATGAATGGAGCTGAGACGTTTGATGAACCCCCAGAGCTGCTGGTGATTGCCCAAGAAGACAATGACTGGGCATTTGCTCGCACTACGCCTTACACGGGCAGCTCTCGTTACGGCATCTATGCAGGCTGGGAGGGAAGCCGACCCGTGTCCCGTGGGACTGTATTTTCTGATCGATTTCTCTATCAACCTGGAGAAACAGCCTGGCTGACTGGCAATGCCTACTATCTACAAAAAGGCGTTCTACGCCAGGACAACAACACCCCTTATGTAATTAAGGTAAAAGGACCTGACGGGGATGAAATTGACCTGGGTACCCAGACAACCAATGAGTTTGGGACCTTCTCGGTGAAGTGGGATATCGATATGGAGCAGCCGCTGGGATATTACTCAGTATTGGCCTCTGCTGAAAATGGTGTGGAACTGTTAGGAAATCTGCGGGTAGCTGAATTTAAGCCACCAAACTTTCGGGTTGAGATGAGCGTTGATAAAGAGACGGCAACAGCCGGTGCTAGTCTCTTTGCTGATGTGGAAAGCACCTATCTGTTTGGAGCACCCGTACAAGGCAGTAACGTCAACTACTATGTTACTCGTCAGCCAACAACCTATACTCCAGAGGGGTGGGAAGAGTTCTCCTTTGGCCGTCGCTGGTACTGGCCAGAGGAACAACCCGTTGTTTCTAGCGATGTACTCGAGACTAGTCAAACTTTGGACGACCAAGGGAAGAGCCAGCTGTCGGTCGATATTGCTGATGATGTTCCTTATGCGATGACCTATCGCTTAGATGCTGAGGTGGTGGATGTTGCCAATTTGTCAGTTGCCGATACAAAAGAGATAATCGTTTTGCCTGGGCAGCAGCTCATTGGTCTACACAGTGATTTTGTCGCAGATGCTGGCGAGCCGTTTGATGTAGAGGTGATTGTTACCGATGCTGAGGGGCAGGTTCGATCTGGGCAGTCGGTGCAGGTGGCCCTGGAGCGACTAAACTACAGCAGCGTCACTGAGGTGGTTGAGAGCAGTGTTAGCCCCAACTACCAGATTGAATATGAGCTGGCCGATGAGGTAACGGTGCGTTCTGATAACAACGCTAAAACAGTAAAGCTGACGGCTCAAGAGGCAGGTTCTTACCGGATTCGGGCTACATTTGCTGACGGAGACGAACGCTTTGCGACAGATACTCGAATTTGGGTAGCAGGCACTAACCCAGTGTACTGGGGCAGTCGCTACAATAACAATCGGCTAGAGGTGCAGCTCGACAAAGAAAGTTATCTTCCTGGAGAAACCGCTACGGCGATGATTCAGTCACCCTATGACGCAGGTGAGCTGTACTTTGCGGTGGTCCGTCAAAATACTCTCTATGAACAGGTGACTGCCGTCAGCGGTGGTGCCCCCCAGGTACAATTCACGGTTACCCCCGATATGTTGCCAAATGCAGCGGTGGAAATTGTGCTAGTGCGCCAGGGAGAACCGTTAGAAACGGTTGAGGTGAATAGTCTTGAAAATCTCACTAGTATTGGCTTTGCTCCATTTCGAGTTGATCTGACCGAACGCTATCTTAAACCGGAGGTAACCCTTGCTGAGTCAGAGATTCGCCCGGCAGCTGAGCAAACGCTAACGCTTACGCTTAAAAACGACCAAGAACAGCCTGTTGCAGGTCAGTTTACGGTGATGGTGGTGGATGAGGCGGTGCTACAGCTGAGTGGCCATCGCCCGCCAGATTTGGTTGACACTGTTTATGCAGAACAGGCGATTTCTACCCGATTTGCCGATAATCGCTCTGATGTGGTGTTGAGGCCGCTAAGTTCTCCATTGGAAAAAGGCTGGGGGTATGGCGGTGGTTTCTCAGCAGGGGGTGAAAGCACCCGCATTCGCAAAGATTTTCAGGCGTTGGCCTATTACAACGGTTCAGTGCTCACAGATGATCAAGGTCAGGCAGAGGTGAGCTTTACCCTGCCCGACAATCTCACTACCTGGCGCGTGATGGTGGTGGCCACCGATGGCAATTTGCACTTTGGTAATGGGGAGGCCACGTTTGTGGCCACTCAGCCGTTGATTACCGCGCCGATTTTGCCTCAGTTTGCCCGTCCTGGCGATCTCATCATGGCTGGGCTGTCGGTGACCAACACCACCAACCAGCGGGGGCAGCTGGCAATCAATGCAGAGGCTGCCAATGGTCTGAGCTTTGCTGATCAAGCCTCAAGCGCCACCCTTGAAGAACGTAGTCAACAAGGAACCCAAGCGTATCGCTTCCCTCTAGACGTAACGGCGGCTGGGGAGGCCCAAATCCGGTTCCAGACTCGTCTAGGAGACGAGAGCGATGGCTTTCAGCTACCGCTAACTGTAAAACCATTAACTATTACTGAGCAGGTGGTAGAAGCAGGCACCACCACAGACTCGGTGACTATCCCCTTAAAAGTCAACAAAAACGTTGCCTCAGATGTGGGAGGGATGGATATTTCTCTCTCCAACACGCTTTTAACTGATATTAAAGCCCCAGCTAAACAGACGGATTGGATAGAGGCGCTACCTAACCTCTCTACAGCGGCCAGCCAGCTAAGTGTTGCCGCCAGTCTACAGATGCTTAGTCAGCAGTATGGTCAGGTTCTGGAAGACTTTGATACTCAAGCAAACGTCACTCAGGCACTACAGCGAATCAAAACCCTGCAGCGACCCAATGGTGGGTTTGCTAGCTGGCCTGGAAGCGATCGGTCTGATCCGTTTGTCACACCCTATGCGGCGAGAGCGTTGGCCCAGACTAGAGCGGCAGGGTTCTCAGTGGATGGAGCCTTGATGAGCCCGCTCCAGAAGTATCTATCTGACCTGTTAACAAATCCGGGGCAGGTGGACTGGTGTACATCGTCTTTGTGTAAAAGTCAGATTCGGCTAGAAACTCTAGTGGGTTTGGCCGATTTAGGGGATGTCAGAGAAGACTTTTTGTCATATCTATATGACCAGCGAGACCAGTTTGACTGGATTAGTCAGATTAAGCTAGCGCGCCATTTATCTCAGCTAGAGAACTGGCAAACCGAGGCGGATACCTTAGCCAGTCAAATTCAGGAATCCATCTATGAAACAGGTCGAAGCGCTACGGTGAACCTACCTGATGCTTGGGGTTGGTATCATTCTCCTGTGACGGCTCAAGCAGAAGTCTTAACTCTGTTTGTGGCGAGAGACGGCAGCCCTGAACTGTTGGGGCGCATCGTTGATGGCCTATTGACGATGAGACAAGAGGGGAGCTGGGGATTTCCTTACAACAATGCCCAGGCTCTGAGTGCATTGGTCACCTATGCTGGGCGTCTGTCTGAACCACCTGATTTTGAAGCAATCGTGCAGCTAGCTAGTGAACAACTGGCGAATCAACAGTTTCAGGGCTACCAGCAGCCCAGCCTGGAATTATCTATTCCTATGGCAGACCTGCCTGCAGGAGAGTCTGAGCTGGTATTCGACAAAAGTGGAGAGGGAGAACTGCACTATCTCGCGGCCTATCGCTATCGTCTAGCAGGTAACCCACCTGGTCAGCTGCAAGGCTTGCGGGTAACCCGGTCAGTGCGTGTGGCCAACGAATCTGAAGTGCTTTATCAAACCGGCCTAAGCCCCGTAGATGAGACTCTCGAACTAGGTGTCGGTCAGGTATTTGATGTGGGGTTGGAAGTGATTACGGACCATCCGGTAAACCATGTGGTGATCACAGATCCACTGCCCGCAGGTCTAGAGCCTATCGATACGTCATTCCAGACAAGTACGGCCTATTTTCAACCACAGCAAGATAGCTGGGAGATTGACTATCAGGAGCTGGGTCGCGATCGCATCCTTGCTTACGCTGACTCTCTAGATACCGGTGTTTACACCATGCATTATCTCGTCCGCTCAGTTACCCCCGGAACGTTTCTCTGGCCAGGTTCAGAAGTGCAGCTAGAATATGCCCCAGAAGAATTTGGTCGGGCGGCAACTGCGACATTAGACATACAAGAATAAATCTGAGTGCCCAACAGGTTTTTTATAGATTTAGCCACAGCTTCGAAAGCTTAGAATAGTCAAAGTAAGGATACGTAAGGTCACTCATAATGACTGCCATTAGCCTGAATCTAGAGCCCTTAGTCCAGAGACTAACCCATGAGCAGTTCTATCAGTTGTGCATGGCAAACAAGGATATTGCCATGGAGCGGAGCCCAGCAGGAAACCTAGTCATTAACAGATTGCAGAGGGAGTAACAAATGGGAAACTCGCTCTATATCAGTACTACTGAAGCGGGCAGCGGAAAAGCTCTGGTTGCGTTGGGGATCATTAATTTCATCCTGAGGCGCACCACAAAAGTTAGCTTTTTTCGACCGGTGATTCAGACGGAAGCGATTTCAGATAGTCATGCATCTCAGCGAGATGAAGATATCGAACTCATGTTGCAGCACTTTGGTCTGCAACAGACCTATGAAGAATCCTTTGGTCTGCGATCGCACCAGGTCAACGATCTCCTTGGTCAGCACCAAATCGATCAGGCCATTTCCATCATTATCGACAAATTTAAGGCTCTAGAGCAGCGTAGCGACTTTATCCTTTGCGAAGGTTCAGACTATCTCGGAGAAGGGTCCGCGTTTGAATTTAACCTCAACCAGGAGATTGCTAAAAATTTAGGCTGTCCCATTTTAATCCTGGGTAATGCTGACAACAGAACTGTCGATGATGCCCTTCGCCCCATCCAAATAGCGGTCGATACCTATCGTAATCATCATTGTCCCATTGCCGGGATTGTTCTTAACAAAGCGGCGCCAGAACAGATGGAAGCTTTGAGAAACGCCTTAGAGAAGACCTATCTCGACTGTGTTCTAGCCGTTATTCCCTATGAACGCAGACTGATTAGCCCCCGCATGCGGGATATTGTCCAACACCTTCAAGCAGAAGTTCTCTATGGTAATGATTGTCTAGACAGGTTAGCGACCCATTGCCTAGTGGCTGCCATGCAGATGCAGCACGCCCTCACCTGGCTTAAGGAAGATAGCTTAATCATTACTCCTGGAGATCGGGGAGATATGATTGTGGGGATGCTCCAGGCCCACCGATCCGTTAACTATCCCAATCTAGCCGGGATTTTGCTCTCCACCGGTCTGAAACCTGAGCCATCTATCGCCAAGCTCATCAAAGGACTGCCAGCACCGCTGCCGATTCTCTCGGTTGCCACCGACACTTACACCACCGCCTCGCACATCAAAGAGTTTCACACTTCCCTAAAGCCCGATGACCCGGAAAGAATTGAGCGGAGCGTCCGTATTTTTGAGCGCCATGTAGATTTAGCTCAACTCGATGCACAAGTCAGTTTGGAGCAGCCCCAGGAACTGACGCCGCGTATGTTTACTTATAAGCTGGTGCAGCAGGCAAAGACAAATCCACAACATATTGTGCTGCCAGAAAGTGAAGATCTGCGCATTCTCAGGGCAGCAGCCGTGTTGCGATCGCAAAAGCTCGTCCACCTCACGCTTCTGGGTAAACGAGACCAAATTGAGCGGCGGCTCAAGCAGCACGCTATTCCTCTGGACCTGGACGATCTCAACATCATTAACCCAGCCGAGAGCCCTCATTTAGAGAACTATGCCCGCACCTTCTACCACCTCAGAAAACATAAGGGAGCCACCCTCGATATTGCCCATGACCATATGCTCGATGCTGCCTACTACGGCACCATGATGGTCTACCAAGGCGATGCCGACGGTATGGTTTCTGGGGCAGCCCATACGACTCAGCATACGATTCGACCACCCCTGCAGCTGATTAAGGCTAAACCAGGGGTGGCCTTAGTATCGTCGGTGTTTTTGATGTATCTGGGTGACCACGTGCGGGTTTATGGCGACTGCGCGGTCAACACAAACCCTGATGCAGCTGAGCTGGCAGAAATTGCGATCGCCGCCGCCGATACTGCCCAGTCGTTTGGAGTTAAACCCCGTGTCGCACTGCTTTCCTATTCCTCCGGTGATTCAGCAACAGGAGAAGACGTAGAGAAAGTACGTCAAGCCGCCCGTATAGCTCACAAACGTCGGCCTGATTTGCCCTTAGAAGGACCGATTCAATACGATGCGGCTGTCGATCTAGACATTGCTGCCCATAAGCTACCAAATTCAAACGTGGCTGGAAAAGCGACTGTTTTGGTTTTTCCGGATTTGAATACAGGCAACAACACTTACAAGGCCGTGCAACGCGAAACCGGAGCCATTGCCATTGGTCCGATTCTCCAAGGACTCAGAAAACCCGTGAATGATCTGAGTCGAGGATGCAGCATTGATGACATTATCAATACTGTCGTGATCACGGCCATCCAAGCACAAACGGTCTGCTAGCTCTGCGAAATAGTTGTTAACGGTCGATAGACATAGCGTTCTTGACCTGGCTTAGAGACTCCTTTCCCAGGAACAGTCTTTTGAATATCGGTTTGGATAGAAGCCAGATCTAAGTATGTATCCGCCACGTTAATCAGACTGTCGCTAGTCATCGCTCTGAGACCAACCACTTCTACCCGTGCGCCCTGACGACTCACTGCGTCAACCGCATAGGCCAGGTTACCATTACCGCTAATTACAATGGCTGTATCGTAGTGCTGGGCCAGGGTCAGCATATCAACGGCCATTTCCACCTCTAGATTGATTTTCTTTGAGCCATCAGGCATGGGGATCAATTCTTTAGGGACTACGCGATAGCCGTTGCGACGCATCCACAACAGAAACCCTTGCTGTTTTTCATTATTGTTATCGACACCCGTATAGAAAAATGCCCTGAGGAGCTGTGTATGCTGAGTTAGCGTAGACAGTAGGTTGGTGTAATCAAGCTCGATATCGAGCTGTAGTGCGGCATAAAATATGTGAGATCCATCAATGAAAATGGCTGTTCGTCCACGATTAGGATGGAAAACGGGCTCGGAAAAGTTGTTATTGCGGTTTTGCATAATCAAACCTACTAGGGTCTACAGAGGGGCACTGATGAGTTTTCTACATCAATGCTTTAGAGAGCGATCTGCATATAACTCCATAGGGATAAGCTCCGTTTTGCCGTTGAATTCAACTTTGACGTAAACAATCTTTTGTAACGGTCTACCATGCTCGTTGTATTTCATGACTGTTTTCCTATGGCGCTAGGACAGAGACAACCTGTGGCAAAAGACATCGGTTGCCATACTTCAAAGACTAAAATTGAAAAATGAAAAAGTTCTGAAATATTTGAACTCTATGGCAATTGGCTAACTGCATTTAACAGATTGTGTCGCACATAGCTGTTGCTATCTAAAGCTTTCAACGATCACGACTGTTGTGAAATATGGGTGTAAAGCTATCTATCAAAACAGTATTATCAAACGAAGGGTGAGCCTATGCCCAGATTGGGCAGAAGTGACATAAAACCCTATGGTGCCGGTTCTAGATAGCCGTTACCAATCTAAAATTTTGGTGATCTGCTCCGCTAGCAGCATGGCCTTAAAGGGTTTAGTAATAATGCCCGTAACGCCTAGTTTTAAGAAGCGCTGCTGGTCTGTAGTTTGGGTTTTGGCCGTCATCAGCAAAACGGGTAAGTGCTGAGTTTGAGGATTTTGCTGTATCTGCTTAAAAACTTCAATGCCGTCTAGGTCAGGCATCATCACATCCAGCAGCACCGCATCTGGCATCTGGAGCTGAAGCTGGGCTAATCCATCCGACCCATTGCTTGCGGTTGATACACGCCATCCTCCGACGGTTTCAAGGGCAACTTGGGCAACGTCTCGAATGTCATCTTCATCATCAATAATGAGGATATGTTTCATAAACCTGTGGCTGTGTTGCGTTTTTGTCAGAAACCCAGATGACTCTGTGACCTAATCGATTCTAACCAACTCGCTTAGAAATTACCCGGTGGCCGTTGTGACTCGGCCAATTAGCTGCATTACCTGGTGTTCAAACTCTTCTGGAGATACTCGACCTTTAGTTAAAAAGAGTGTGTGTCCCAATCGTAGCTGCTGGCGTTCTGCATCGTCTAAATCTTTGGCGGTGTAGATCACCAGGGGGACGCGACATAGCTGGTTATGTTGTCTTAACCAGTCAACTACGGCAAATCCATCTTTTTCGGGAAGGGCTAGATCAAGCACTAGTAAATCAGGAATAACCTGTTGACTAAGCTGAATGCCGGCTTGGCCGGTGGCGGCATGGTGGGGGGTGATGCCGTGACGCTCAAATATCGTCACGAGCACCTGAGCAAGGTCGGGATCATCCTCTACGATGAGGACCTGCACATTTTTATGGGATGATACCAGGGCCTGCTGTAGGGCCTCGAATAGGCTGGTTTCGTCAGGGGGCTTTACCAGCCAATTGTTGACTTCGCTTTGCAGGCTATTGCTCTCTTCAGGGCGTAGACCGCTGAGAATGATGACGGGAATATCTCGGGTTTGCGATCGCGCCTTAAGGGCAGCCAACGTTTCCCAACCCGATAGCCCCGGCATTAACAGATTGAGCAAAATCACATCGGGGGGATGGGTGACCGCCTGGGCCAGGGCCGCCTGGCCGGACCCCACCGTAATCGCTTGATAGTTGTGCTGCTCTAGCATGGTGGCGATTACGGTGCGCACCGAGGGATCATCATCACACAGGAGAACAAGGGGCTGTTTAGCCACATGGTTTGGCAGCGGTGTGGGCGGTGGCAGCACCGGCAGGCTAAAGAAAAAGGTACTGCCCTGCTCAAGCACGCTCTCAACCCAAATGCTGCCGCCGTGGTGCTGAACAATGCTGCGGCAAACGGCCAGCCCCAGACCGGTGCCACCGCGCTTACGAGAATCAGAGGCGTCAACCTGCTGAAACCGATCAAAAATCGTTTTGAGTTTATCGGGGGGAATACCCCGCCCCTTATCTTTGACTTGAAAAATGACCTGCTGTGTGGAGCCAGGTAACCCATCATTCGATGAGGTCCCATCATTCGATGAGGTCCCATCATTCGATGAGGTCCCATCATTCGATGAGGTCCCATCATTCGATGAGGTCCCATCATTCGATGGGGCAACCGGTCCCTCTGCCACGACAGCGGTTAGTTCTACAGTGGTGCCCTCAGGTGAGAATTTAATGGCGTTGCTCAAGAGATTGGTAAATACTTGGATAATCCGGTCCGGATCTGCCCAAATTCGCACCGATATGGGCACTATTGCTAGCTGAATATTGTTTTGGGTGGCCAGGCTACGAATTTCATCAACCGCCGTTGTCATTAGCTCAGCCCCTTCACACACTCGCTTATTGAGAGTCATTTTGCCGGACTCAATACGTTCAATGTCGAGCATGTCGTTGATCAGCCGCACCAGCCGCTCAGCATTATTGGCCGCAATTTGGAGCATTTTTTGACCCTTTTCAGGGCGGCTGGCCAGGATACCGCTGGCCAACAGGTCCAAAGAACCCAAAATAGACGTCAAGGGTGTTCGTAGCTCGTGGTTGACCACTGAAATAAACTCGTCTTTGAGGGTTTCCACTTCATGGCGATCGCTAATGTCGATGCAGGTGCCAATATAGCCGGCAAACCCGCCGTCGGGTCTAAATCGGGGTACACCATGGCTCAACAGCCAGCGATATTGACCATCCTCTCGACGGAGCCGATATTCTAATTCAAAGGTGCGACGGGTTTCAAAGGCCGTTGCATAGGTGGTTAAGCACCGCTCTCGATCGTCAGGATGCAGACCCTCAATCCAGCCTAGACCCAGTTCCTGACCCAGAGTACGCCCCGTAAACGTCAGCCAGGTCTGGTTAAAAAACGTACACTGCTGATCGATACCCATCATCCACAACAAAACGGGGGCACTATTGGCAACGGTGCGAAAGCGGGCTTCACTTTCTCGCAGGGCGTCTTCTACGGCCTGTTGATGTTGTTGAGCCAGGTCAGCGGCTAAAAACCGCCCAATACTCTGGGCCATCAGTTCAATAATTTCGTGCTCATGTTGAGAGAAGCCGTCCTCTCGAACGGTTGTCGATGAGAAATTTAAGGTGCCGTAAATCTCCCCATTGACCCAGATGGGAGTGCCTAAATAACTTTCTAGACACAGGGTTTGATACACCGGATGACTCTGCATGTCATCCATGTGCCCTACATGCTGATAGGTGACGGTTTTGTGGTCTCGTACTACAGCGGCACAGTAGGTGTTGGCGAGACAAAATTCTTGGTTGGCAGCTAGGGTGTCAAACACAGACTGCACCGATCGGATGGTATAGGTTTGATCTGTAATTTGACTAATGATGCCGGTTTCTAAATTGAGAATTTGACAGCCGGTTTCTAAACAGTCGGCAAATAGCTGATCAAACCCTTGATATTGGGTGGTGTTGATCCGATGTAGATGTTTTAGATCGGTGCTAAATCGCCGTAGGTTTTGCTCAGTCGCTTTGCGTACGGTCGTGTCTCGGGCAACAGCATAAATCAACCCAGTTTCAGCAACTCGAACCGACGCCCAGCTAAGCCAGCGATAGGTGCCGTCCTGACAGCGATAGCGATTTTCGAACCTGAGTGTGGGCTGGCCGTTAACTAAATTATCGACTTCGGCCAGCGTGTCTTGCCGGTCGTCTGGGTGAACAAAATTAAGAAATGGCTCAGAGAGTAGGGTCTCGCTAGAATAGCCTAGCGTTGCCTCAAAGGCTGGGTTAATGTGCTTAAAATAACCATCGGTTCCGGCAATACACAACAGATCAATCGATAGCGTAAAAAAGCGTTCTAAATCTTGTTCAGCCCGTTGTCGTTCGGTTGTTTCTGCCAGTAGCTGACTGTGGCGTTGTTGGGCCCGCTGAGTCAGCTGGGTGATCCAGGTGGATAACCCAGCCATTAAAAGACCGCTGACTAAAACAAATGTGGGTAAAAGAGAATGTTCTTGACCCAGAAATGCCTCTGTTGGCCAAACTTCTAGCTCCCAAATAGTCCCGTATACGTCAATCTCAGTGTGCTGCCCCCAGCGCGCTCGGAGACGGGTGGTCTCGGTGGAAGCTGCCGGTGCCCGACGGTAGATTTCAGTGCCATTTTCTCGAATTGCGATCGCATAGTCGGGGGCCACCCGCTCGTTCAAAATTGTATCGAACAGGTGACCTATCCTAAATACCCCCAAGATAAACCCATCAAAGGATTGGTCTGAGGCCAAAAAGATGGGCACATACACTAAAACCCCCTGGCCCCCCTGCACCAGGTCAGTGGTGGGAGAAACAATAGGAGAACGCTGTGTCAGCGCTGCATCCAGACTCTCTTGTTGATAGGGGGTCGGATTTGAATTTTTAGCCGCTTCGTTACCCGCGATAGGCACAACCCAGCGCACATCAAAGTCTGAGTCCATCCACTCAATGGCCTGATAGCCCGGATAGTCATAGAGCAAACTCTCAGCATCAATGGTCCAGGTCTCTTGGGTCTGTCCGCCCTGGGCAGCCCAGCGTCGCGACATCCGGATCAGGGCCTGGATGCGAGTGTCAGTTTGCGAGCGCAGTTCTCGGCTAATGCTGATGCTGGCAAAATCAATTTGGCCGTGAATATGGGTTTGTTCTTGATCTTTGAGGGACTGCCAAAGGACCAGCGTCACGGCCACAATGCCAGCACCCACTGCAGCAGGTATCCAGGTCGCCTTCCAAAATTGGGGCAGTCTCAATAAGCGGCGCATGGGGGTTATGTCCTTAATGGTCGATACGCTGGTCTTGTTCCAATTGAGTCATGGCATTGCCAATCAGGGTTAAACAGTCTCCCACAGGCCAGTCGGTAGCTAAGTCTGTTTCTGGGTAAACCACTAGCCCACGGCTAATGGTGATTAGCGACGCATCGCCCCGATTGGCCGGCAGCGGCGTCTGCTGTAGTTGTTGCTGCAGGTCGGATAAACGACGTTTACCATCGTCTAGGCCCAGACCATACATGGCAACAACAAACAGCCGTCCACCCCAGCGACCGACAACATCATCCCCTACGAATGTTTGGTCTAAAAGATGGGCAAAATGTACCAAAACTTTGTCGCCGGTATCATAGCCATACTGACGATTGATTTGCTCTAGATGATTAACTGACAGTAGGGCAAGACAGACCTGCTGGCGATGTTGGTGCCCTGTGACCAACCGTTGGCTGATGGCCTGAATCGCATGACGACGATTGGCCAGTCGGGTCAGGGTATCTACTTCTATCTGGGACTGGGTGAGCCGAGACCGTTCTAGACGATTGAGGATGCGGGTGACAAGCTCAGGACCAACGATGGGTTTTGAGACATAGTCGTCGGCACCCACGTCAAAAACCTGGTGTTTGGTGTCATTGTCGGTGTGGGCTGTCAGAAACAAAATAGGAATATGGCTCCACTGTAAGTCGCTGCGAACAACCTGACATAGGGCCAGACCGTCGACGTAGGGCATTTCTACATCGAGTACCAATACATCAGGCTGGGTTTCATTAAATACATCCCAAAATAATCGCGGGTCCACCAGGGTAAACACCTTTAGACCCCAAGGTTTTAACAGCTGCCCCATGGCGTCTAAAATCTGTGGATCGTCGTCCACTACTAAAATTTTGGCAATATCTGGGTGCGATCGCATCCATAGATCCATAACAGTTTCAATAACGGCGGTTGCTGACACAGTCGACGGAATAAATCCCCGCCCCCCTAAACGTGACGCCTTAACCCGATCTAGTAAACTATCTTGATCGGTGCGCAGCAATACTGGTATGGACGGTGTCAGTGTCTGTAGTTCCGCTAAAAAGGTCACCATTTCAGGCGTCAGCCGCACGGTTTGGTTTTTATCGGCAATGGCTAAATCTAGCAGTACGACGTCTGGGCGGTGGCTACTGAGGGGTGCGATCGTGGGTTCAGACTCCACCTGCAGGGTCCAATCATGGGTGGTTTGATTTAGGGCCTGGGCACAGTCTGATTGAAACTGCTCATCTGTACTAATAATCAGCAGATGGGCGCTGTGGGGTGTCAGGGCAGCTCCCTGGGGAACTGCTGATTTGGGATGGAACAGAGTGGGGGTATCGCTGCGCACCACATGCTGTACCGTTTGCCGCAGCTGACCGATCAAACCAGACAGCTGGGCGCGTTCTTGATCGGGTAGGGTGGGCCACTTCTGAAAGGCTTGCTCGGCTTGTTGAGCTAGTTTGGAACCGCGGTCAAAGTTAAACATGCCCAGGGAGCCTGCCAGCTTGTGGGCCTCCTGCTCTGCCTGCTGTCGCAAATCGTCAGCCAGCGTATCGGTGGCTCCGGCAGTGGTGGCTTTTTCAATGACGGCAATGCGCTCACTAAGGCGATTTTTAGCCCGCTCCCAAACGGCGGCCGTAATAGCGTTGGCCTGTTGAGCCGTTTGAGGCGATAGGGTGGATGTTGCGGCATGCAGCCGATAGCCAATCCCATAGACCGTTTCAATGGGGTCATGGAGAACGCCAGCGGCCTTTAAATTTTGCCGCAGTCCCTTAATGTGGGCGGTCACCGTTTCTTCGCCGGGGGACTCACCAAAGGACCAGAGGTGGTCTAAAATCGCGCCCCGACTAAACACTCGTTGGGGGTTCCGCAAAAAGAGTTCTAACAGATCGTATTCCCGAGGTCGCAGGCGGATGGGGCTACCCTGGTGGGTCACTTCTCGGGTGCTAGGTTCTAAAGATAGCCCTTCCCAGGTGAGGTTTGGCAGCAGTGTGGAGGCTTCTCGACGCTGCAGTGCGCGAATCCGGGCCAGTAACTCGGCTAAATTAAACGGCTTAGTTACATAGTCGTCGGCCCCCGCATCTAGACCGACCACCTTACTGCTGCTGGCATCCTGGGCGGTGAGCAGCAAAATAGACGATTGGCACCCCTGCGATCGCAATCTGCGGCAAAGACTGATCCCATCTAGCTTGGGCAGCATGACATCTAGCAGAATTAGATCGTAGGCATAGGCAGACGCTAGCTCCCACCCAGTTTGACCATCGCTAGCCACATCGACACTGTAGCGCTCTGATGTCAGCGCCCTGGTTAAGGCTTCTACTAAAATGGTGTCATCTTCAACTAGGAGAATTTTCACGTTTAATTCCCCCCTTGTCACCGCATTTGAAAACGATATTAAGGATATCTCCGTTAGGCTCGGTTTTCTATGCCCACGCTAACGCGAGTCCTCAAGGATTCAAACGGGTGTTTGTAAATTTAAACACTCACTTCGTATATGTTAAACGCCTGAGATGGCTGGAGCAGATTAAGTCGAACAGTGAGTGTTTAGGGATGATGCAGACGGAGGCTGTTGGGAATGCAATAGGGCATCATCGGCATCCGATAGTGCTGGAATGCGACGTATAATCGGCAAAATCTCTTTCCTGGCTAAAATTTGGCCATTTTCGTCCAATTTAAAATCTCGTTCTGGCACGTATCCAGCCAGGGTTAGGGTTAGTAATAACCGATTAACTTCGTCTTTAGAGAGTTGACGCATCGCCATAGCAGGTGACAGCCTCCTTAACCTTACTTAAGGTTATCCTAAATACTGATTATGAAAATGTAATGAAACCAGTTTAGCTCAGGAAGCTGGACGATTTGCTACCGTGCTTGCTTCAATGGTGTCAAGGGTTTCCACGTTTTCTCTTGTTGTTACTAATTAGGAAAGTGGAAAGAATCAGGGGAAAGCTTGAAAATTCCTTGGGTAACCATAGACACTTGCATAGGATTTTCTGCTGAGACCATGGTTTGCGATCTAGGGAACTCGGTGGGACCCCACGCAACCGATTTTGCATCCAATCAATATCCTGAAAATAATTGTGAATATTGGCTAATTGGCAGTGAGGGCTGCTCAGGGCTTTCCTCCTTTTCGGAAGTATCCAAGGTATCTTATCTAGGCCTACTGGGGTTTACCCTCCTATTCGTGGGGGCCTAAACTCCCCTTTTGGAAGTAATCAAGTTGTCCCGACTAGGCACATTGGGGTTTCCCCGAAAGTGGGGTGTCGATTAACCTAAAGATATTGGTGTGGTATGAGTTACGGCAAGGTTAGGGAAAGGGTTATGGTCTTTAAACATAAAATTTGTTTATTGACGACTCCTCAGATCGTTTCTTCGGTGATCAATGGAGTTATCAAACCAAAGAAAATTCCAACTGCCAGCATCAATTCTCCAGTTGCAAGTACATAAAATAACCATCTAAAACTTCCAATAGTAGCGGTTAGAACCCTCCAAAAGGCAATGACAAGAACAACTCCTATGGCTATCGCTATTATTCGGATTAGAATGTCACGCCGTTTCATCAGATGCCAAAAAGTCAGCATTCCGATTGTGACTAAGGCCGAGATAGTAAAGTAATAAATTCCTGCCAAAAACGGTGAAAGGGAAACACCCAATGCAGCTCCAGGAACATCACCACTAAGCTGGCTATGCACATGCTTTCCCCATGCATTAAACAAAGGCGATCTCGTCTTAAGAGGAGTGCCTAAAACAGTTAGTGGATAGCTCATCCAGATAGCTGATAGCGATATACGAGAACTCTTAAAACGCATCTCACACTCAATCAGCTACACAAGCTATCTTCCTAGATAAAACCATGAACTTAATCTTTAACAAGCCCTTAGCTAGTTTAACTAGCCCTTGCTAGGCCCAAACATCCTCCATCTCAGGAATCTCCAATGAAGCGGACGGCTGGTCTGCTCCGTTGTTTAACACCTCTCGTCGCAGTGGTGGATGTTTAGCCAGAGATTTGCTAGCCAGAGACTCCGCCGACACGGCAGTTTTACTGGCATTATTTCTATCTTGAATGCTACGACGGTTAGTTAAATGTTCTCTATTTGCTGTTCCTAATGGCAGCGCCTCTAGCGGAGTTTTAGTGACTCTCCATGCAGTTTGTGCGCCCAGCTTGCCTGTTTTGACAAACATCCACGTACCGCGCTGATAGGTTTTGTCTTTACCATGGCACTTGGGTCTCACACCAATCAGCTGTTCAATCTCTTCGGTGGTTAGCAACCATTGAGCCGTTGCTGCGCGCTCTAACACTTCCATGTACCAAATCGGATTGTTTGGGCGCTGATGGGTCAAGGTTTGTTTAATCTGATGCAGTACCTGGGTCATCTCATTAATAGCCTCGGTCAGCGGCTGCTGTGGCTCAGACGGTACTACGGTCTGAGGGGCCGCACCCGCCGCTTTGTCTAGTTTTGGCTCAAATTCATGGGCTTCAATCCAGGCCTGGTTGAGTTCAGCGGCCAGGCTCGATAAATAGGCCGCCGGTGCATCGGCCCCTTGTTCTTGAAACTGACGGGCAACCTGTTTCATAGTTTGCACCAGCCCTGGCCCGATTAGATCGCGATTTTTAGACAGCAGTTTTTCTTTTTCTGCTTCCGGTGCATCTAACAGTGTCTGGATAAACGACAAATAGAGTTGCGATTTGTCGTCTTCATCTGGTTGCGTCTCTTTGATTAAAATATGGTGCAGTTTAGCGGCCCAATTATGTAAAAACGTAGCCGCCTGCTGATTGCCCTCTTGCAACAGCTGTGAGGCGACATGCTCCATGATTTGAACCAGCTCAGCATCCACTAAATCTTCGTGCTGCTTTAAGCGAATCCATTCTTCACCCCTGGGGCAGGTCAAGAGCTCTTGAATAATCTCAAGGTAGGCGTGGAGACGACGTTGGTTCATACAGGGCATCCTCCTGGTACACCATCTTCATGGAGTTGTTTTAGATGGTTGCAGCCGGACTCCGGCTACAGGTGTGTCTATCCTAAACCACAACATTGAGGAAGTTACAGTGGCTTAACTAAACTGAACGGGAGCGATCGCAGTTTTGTTACGGCTGTTTGAACAGTGTCTGAGATTTCACCAGTGGTGTCTAAATATATGGCTAAGGATGCTTCCTCCTTGGTCAGGGCTTCGGCCCGTTGGTTAGTGAGTACCTTGTCTGTGGCATCGGTAATGTCTCCTGAGCGCTGCTGCACCCGCTGGTGTAGCACACTGAGGGGGGCCTGACACACCAAAACAGATAGGGGAATGTGGTTGGCCTTTGCCAGAGCGATGACCGCCTGTCGGGTGGCGATCCGATCATATTTTGCATCTAAAATTACCCAGTATCCCAGAGTTGCTAGTTGAATACCCAGCTCTCTCAGACGGTCGTAGGTTGTCTGGGTCATGGCGGGTGTGTAGAGACTGGGGTCCCCTCGCTGATAGAGCGATAGGCCCGCTAAGTGTTTGCGTACTGCATCTGAGCGAATGTAAATAGCGCCAACCCGCTGGGCTATCTGCTGAGCCAGGGTACTTTTTCCTGAGCCCGATAGCCCCGACATGAGTACCAGACATCCGGGTTGGGGCTGGGTGTATCGCCAGGCAAGGGTGTAGTAGGCCCTTGCCTGGGTTTGAATCTGGGGATGTTTGTCAGCAACGGTGACATCATCTAAAAGAAATGAGGTGACCTTAGCTCGAACGTATGCCTGACGGCTGAGGTAGAGTGGCAACACCGTTAAGCCTTCCCAGTCGCCCGTATCTTCTAGATAGGTGTTGAGAAATGTGTTTCCCAGATCGCTGCGCCCCCGAGCGTCGCAGTCCATAACGGTAAAGGCCACATCGTACATGGTATCTACATGGCGTAGTGCGTCATTAAATTCGATACAGTCAAACAGAAAGATCCGATGCTGCCAGTAGCAAATATTTCTTAGATGCAGGTCACCGTGGCATTCGCGAATTTTGTGGTGCTGTATCCGCGTTTGAAAGCGTGTTTCCCAATGGGTAAAGGCTTGGTCACTAAAGACTTGGGTTTCGCGTAGCTGTTGTTGAGTCTGACCGCGACCAATGTAAGAGCGGCTTTGGCGATAGTTTTCGTCAAATGCTTTACGAATTTGGCTGACGGTGCCAAAGGTGCGATCGCTAATGGCCGCGTGGCTATGAAAATCAGCCACCTCATGGGCTAGAGCCTGCATTAGTTCTGGGGTTAGCCGCTTTTGGTCTAGCAAATCAGAAAACAGAGAATCGTCAGGAAACTGCTGCATTTTGACAGCATATTCAACCGGATCTCCATCGCCGACAAGGCTAAACATTCCTGCTTGGCAATAGATTGCCACTGTCTCTAGATAAAGTTCCTTGGCTGTGCGTTGATTGAGCCGCAACTCCTCTTCGACATAGTGTTTTCGAGCAGCCAGGGTGGAGTAGTTTAAAAATCCATAGTTAACCGGCTTTTTCACCTTATAGGCATACTCTCCAGTGAGTAAAACATAGGCCGTATGGGTCTGGATAAGGCGAACACTCTCCTCGGTCGAGTGGGGGTAAAACTCAGACCGCAGCATTTGACAGATAAGGGGCGGAAGAGATTCAGAAACCATGGTCTGCTAACTCCTTACAGCTGCAGCGAGATATATCCAGAAGGCTTGAGTAAGATAAAAATGACATTGCCCCTAAACCAGCAATCCCATAAAAATCTTATTTTCTCGCGGCGAAAGAACTCTGTAGAATAGTAATTAAACAGTGTGAGGTTCTTGTAAGCATCGAGAAAATCGTCAACCTAAGTGCGGGGTCACTTGGCAGTTTTTGCCCAGTGAAACATATTGGGTAAAACAATGGCGAACTGTATCTAACGATAAGCTATGCGTCTATTGCTGATTGATGACGATGAGGCACTAATGGAGGCGTTAGCAGAGCGGCTAATCAAACAGCGCTATGCCGTTGATATTGCCAATAATGGTGAAACAGCCCAGGAATTTTTAGATCTGTTTACTTATGATTTAGTTGTTTTAGACATGATGCTGCCAGATGTAGACGGTGTCTCCTTCTGTCAGATGTGTCGTAAACAAGAGATTAACTGTCCAATTTTAATTCTTACAGCGAGAGATAAAAGTCAGGATAAGGTACGGGCTTTAGATGCTGGGGCGGATGACTATGTGGTCAAGCCATTTGACTTTGAAGAGCTGTGTGCGCGGATTCGGGCATTGCTACGACGCGACGCTCAAGAAGCGGTGGCGGTGCTGCGATGGGGGGAGCTGTCGGTATTTCCGGAAACGTTTGAGGTGTTTTATGGCGATCAGCAGCTGCACACCACCCCCAAAGAATATGCATTATTAGAACTTTTTCTACGGCATCCCAGTCGGGTTTTTAGCCTGGATGCCATTATTGACAATCTGTGGTCGTTTGAAGATCCGCCCAGTGGGGATGCGGTGAGGACCCATATTAAGGGTGTCAGACAAAAACTTAAAGCCGGTGGAGCGCCTAAAAACTTTATTGAAACCATTTATGGATTGGGATATCGGCTAAAGTCTCTAGACGCTGCGATCGCAACATCAAAAACGCTCGCACCCGAAGCTGATATGGCCACTGCAGTCGCCAAAGCTTGGGAAGCCCATCTAGATACGATGCAGGAACGTCTGAGTGTGTTAGAAGCGGCTGTAGCCGCCCTAGACATCGGTCAATTAAGCCCCGAACTGCAGCATGCGGGCTGTTCTCAAGCCCATAAGTTAGCCGGTTCACTGGGATGTTTTGGATTTACCCAGGGGTCGCGATTGGCCCGTGAATTAGAAGAATTATTACAGCTTGAGGTGCCCCTGGATAATGAGCAAGTATCCCAGATGGCAGGATTGGTAGAGGGACTACGTCAAAATATTGCCGATGGGGGCACTCAGCAGGCTGTGACTACCGCCCTGGCCAGCACGCCTGAAATATTGATACTTGGAACAACAGATTCATTTAGTAAATCCCTAAGCGAAGAAGGCTTATCGGCTGGTTTTCGAATTGTTGCTGAACCCCAGCTCGCCCAGGCTAAACAGAGAGTTCAAACACAGCTTCCAGATGGAATTGTGATTTGGCTACCGGAGCATGAACCCGCTAGCACAGGGGCGCTGGCGCTTTTAGATCACCTAGGCAAACAAATAAACGAGAAACCGCTGTTAGTTATTTCCGATGTGATGGATTTTCGACAGCGTCTAACCTGGGTGCAGCAAGGTGTAGACCGTATTTTACCGACCTCGACCTCGGCCCAACAGGTGATTCAAGATTTGAAATATCTGTTGCAGGACGACCGAGCCACCTCCAAGGTGATGATTGTTGACGACGATGTACAAATATTAGACTTCTTAAAGACTACCCTGTCTCCCTGGGGATTTCAGCTCACAACCCTAAGCGATGCCACCCAGCTACTGCCTACTTTAGAGAGGCTCAAACCAGACTTGCTGGTGCTAGATGTAGAAATGCCTGAGGTCAATGGCTTAGAACTGTGTCAGGTGATTCGAGCAGATGCTCGATGGCAGCAGCTACCAATTTTGTTTTTGACCATCCATGAAGATACGCTGACAAAACAGGATGCCTTTAAGGTAGGCGCTGATGATTTTATTAGCAAATCTGTTATGGTAACAGATTTGCCGATGAGGATTTTAAGCCGTCTGCAGCATACTCAACCAGACCGGTAAAACTCTTTAGAATTCTCTACAAACTTAGTGTTCATCAATCATCTACAACCATAATGCAGGGGGATTTCTTCATAACATCCCCAAACTTTTTCTTTACTCTATAAAGTGTTAATGGGTGAAAAGCCTGGGAGTACTAGGGAGATGGATACCTGGACAAACAACTTAAAAAAAATTTGGACAGCATTACGTCAGTATCTAAATCAGCCACTGTTTGACAAAAACAATAAACTCATTCTAGATCCATGGAAATTTGATCATTACAACAAAATTCAGTTTTTAGAAAATTGTTGGGAATTACACTATTCCTCAAAGGAACAACCTAGCTAAACAAAGGAGATTAGTCATGGGTACAGCCAGCAAAACGTTAGCTGCAGTGGGTCGCGCCATTAAACACCCCACCGTTTGGATATTAGAGGCCGCAAAACGTCTATTTTCCCCCAATGACGATGACTATCCTAACACTGGAGTTCAGCCCTTTGAAGGGGATATTCCAGACACCACTCAGCAGTAAACCCCAAACAAAAGACAAAACAAAAGACACAGGGCTAGTCGCGCGACCTAGCCCTGTAAGAGTTAATTCAATGTGTTCAATATGCCCTATCTACACCCATTCCCGCCTCTTTAGGAGACCATAGAGCTTAGGTCAGACCTTTCATCTCTCGTGCTGATAACAAATTGAAGAGATACCAACAAGAGAAGAGTTCCAGAGTTATACTGACCTCTTAATTGGAATGTTCTATGCGAGTCAGACATACCGTAATAGAGCTAGAGCAGGAGGCACAGGCCCTAAGCTTGATTTGAAGGTGCTGAAGAAGACACCGTTAATTTGTGCCTATCTATAAAATACACCCCTGATTGAGAAATGGCTGAAATTTAACAAACTGTATTCATTGTGTATTCAAAATACTATCTGACGACAATTTAATGATGCATCTGGGATGTAGCAATGCTAGAGAGAGACAGGTGCAGACGTATGTTCGTGAATAATTAGCCATTCACCATTATGCTGCTGCCATAAATCTGTTTGACGACCTTCGGCTTCAATAGCCCCCCCTGTTTTGGATGCTGCAGACAGGTGATAGGTAAATGTTGTTACAACGATATCTCCGTGACGATTGGTTTCTAAATCATTGTTTGCACTCAGCTGAAATCGGCTGAGTTTGTCAAACAGATGGGTCTGAATACCTGATTTAAAGTCGCTCCAGCCCTTGTATTTAAGGGGCGTCGCATCATAAATCACAATGTCTGGGTCGTTGAGATAAAATTTGGCTACCGCATCTGGGTTAAGGGTATTCCAGGCGGCATAGCTCTGGTCTGTCAGCTGCTTAAAGAGTGCGTTGTCTGCTGGCTGATTGGCTGCCAGGGCAGTAACGGGGGCCTGAACAAATACGCTAACGGTAATCAAAGCAATTGCGATCGCTTTAAGCGTGTTAAATTTCATGGGAAAACCTCGTTTATCAAAATGAGATAGTGATGGCTTGTGTTTCTATAGAAGCAGGGCTCAATAATTGTCTTGCCGGTACAACAGTAGCCCTGGCTCAGGATTGCTGGATAGCTGACTTTTGCGTAATTATCAGAATTTTGCTGAGAGTTTTGTCAGAGAGCAGCAAAGTCTAAATAATGGTCCAAGAGGTGAGATGTCAGTCCCACCCCTTGGGACTCCTATCCATGGTGCAGCCTTTATCCATGATGGGGCAACTGCTTGCCAAGCTTTAAGTTGGCAAACTTACTCTCTGAGGTGAGGTGGCGAAAACGTTGCAGAAAAATAACTCCTGCTACAGCGACACCAATCGATTGACCGATCCACAGACCGATACCGCCAAACCCAAGCCAAAATCCTAGAATATATCCGCTGACTAGACCCACTCCCCAAAAAGTGGCGATGCTCAAAATCATTGGAGCGCGAGTATCTTGCAGGCCATAGAGCGAACCCATGGCCACCCGTTGAATGCCGTCTAATAACTGAGCCAGTGCCGCAATCATCAACATTGGCATTGCCAAGCGAATTACACCAGCAGCATCTGGATCGTTAACATCCAAATAGATACTGATAATCTGCTGTCGGAATAGCATTAGCCCGATGGCCGTTAGCGCCATAAACCCGGCTGCTAGCATGATGCTGACATTGCCAGCCTGTCGAGTGCCTTTGCGATCGCGCTGCCCGACCCACTGGCCTACTCTGGCTGTCGCCGCATAGGACATGCCCAAGGGAACCATAAACAGCAAGAAAACAGTTTGATAGACCGTTTGATGAGCGGCAAGAGTCTCTGTACCTAAGCTGCCCATCATAAAGGTAACAGCCGTAAATAACCCATACTCAACAGCAATGGTGATAGCGATTGAAGTCCCCACGACCATTAGACGACCCAAAATTTGAGGTCTAACCCGATGTAGCTCGCGCCAAAATTTATAGTCTCTCAGCGTCTGATTTTGGCCTATGTAGAAAAACAGAGCGATAAACATAAACCAAAAACTAAGACCGCTGGCTAAGCCCAGACCGGCTAACTCCATGCGGGGTAGACCAAACTTGCCGTAACCCAAAATGTAGTTGCCCGTAACATTGGCCATGGTGCCAAGGATAACGATAATCATGACAGGGCGAGCTTGTGAAAGTGCAGAGACATAGCCCCGCAACATGGCGAATCCGATTGCGGGGAAGAACCCCCACAGAATGTAGTTAAGATAGTTATCCGCTAAATTTACTGTCCGTTCCGCCTGGCCTAGATGCACCATAACCCAGTCTAAATGACCAATGACAATCATCATTGGAAGAGCGATGAGAGCGGCTAACCATAGCCCTTGGCGAGCAATACGCTCAATATGCTGTTTGTTACCAGCTCCGTAAGCGGTTGCTACCAGAGGGCTCACCGCCATTACAAATCCGCTGCAGGTATTTAGCACCAGCTGAAATACAGATGAGGCCAGCCCGCCTGCCGCCAGACTCTCGGCTCCCAAATGTCCCATCATTAGGGTGTCGACAAAACCGACAACGGCTTGAGCTACCTGAGCACCCGCCAGGGGGACGGCCAGTTTGAGAAATTCTCGAGTTTCTATACCAATAGCTGATTTATCAAAAATTGTCGTAACCATTTCACCGATTTCCCGTCCGACAATCACAATTTAGGGATATCAGCGGTTGAGTACTACGCAAATCTTGCTAAATGCTCAAAATCTTGCAGCCGTTTTCCTAAAGCCGTGTTGATGCCATAGGGCAAATCTGCCCAAAATCTCCTGTTCGGCTAAGCGGTTATTGATTGGCTGTTCAGCCTAAAGCCTAAACTCATTCCGATACGCTTTGGGCGATAGACCAGTATGTTGACGAATAACTTTACCGAGATGGCTGTGGCTGCTAAAACCGCACATCATGGCAATTTCCATCACTGATGTGTTGGATGTCTTAAGCAGCAGCTGGGCTCGCTCCAGTCTTTGCTGTAGCAGATATTGATAGGGCGTAATACCCATTGATTGCTTAAAGCGTCTATTAAACTGAAACTTACTCATCTTTACAAGTTCGGACAGGACCGATAGACCGATATCTTGCCCTAAAGAGTCATGGATATAATCGGTCACCTGCATTAGCTGGCGTTCGCTCAGCCCACCACCATAGGCTACTGCACAGGGTTGAACTGTTGAAAAGTCCCTCAATAGCTGAACAGCTAGAGCGTTAGTGAGGGCATCAACATAGAGCTGTCCCGCCAGTCCACCATTTTTGATTTCGCTTAGAAGCATGTCGGTCAACTGTTCAATTCGAGGATGACGCACACGAAATTCTGGAAAAAGCTCTCTCCCTTTTGCACTAACAGCAGCCTCGTCTGCAATTTGCTGCAGAAACTCTGGAGTAATTCGAATCCGCAGATATTGATCTTCCTGATGCCACTGCCAGAAAAAGGACATGCCAGCCGGCACAACACAAATATCACCCTTTACGCAAGGACTATTATGTCGACGGGTGCTTATCCGTTGTGATAAATGGGATGGGCGATGGTTTAGAGAAATACAGAGTGTATGTTCTGTGGTGTTTTTATAGGTCTCTTGCCCAGGAGGCTGACAAAACTCTTCAACAATAATATTGTGCCACCCCTGGGGTTCACTAGAGCGTAGCGGTGGCTGCAGCTGATGTCTCAGGTTAGTCATTTTACTCAGCAGAATATAGCCTCAAGCTAGAGAGCCCAAAGAAAGTAGTGACTGAAATCGTTCGATACTATTGTATCAAAGACAAATCGATCTGCCTGGATGGTTGTTTCCTTTCCGAACAACAAGCAAACGTTAGCAGTGCCCGATTTGTTAGCGACTAAACTTGAGGCACAATCTGCTGCGGCACATCTAAGAGCTCATCGGTTGGATACCCTGGAATATACCAGGGATTGTCAGGAGGGGAGAGTTGCTGCTGTTCCTGCGGTGTTAAGATAGGTAGCCCATCGCCTTCATCTTCAGGGCCTTCGAGCGGGTCAGTGCTGCCACCAATGCTAATGCCTGTTCCTTCAATGGTGGCCCCAGCTAGGTTGAGATTTTCCATAGAGGCACCGGCAACATCAACATCGTGAAGAATTGCCCGGGAAAAGTTAACATTGTCCAAATCAGCATTCGCCAAACTGGCATTTGTTAAAAATGCTCCAGTCAGATTGGCTCCAGTTAAATCGGCTCCGGTTAGATCAGCCCCTTCTAAATTACTCCAAGAGAGATCAGCGCCAGTTAAGACCGCTCCACGTAAGTCTGCCCCAATCAGGTGGCCGTTGCTAAGATCTACACCCACTAGGTCGCAATAGTCGCAACGATTGGTAACGACAAGCCGCTGTATATTGATAGCTCGCATATCGTTGACGATACTGTCTTCTGGAGCTTCAGCCAGACCAGGAGCCCCAAGTACCAGGGTAGATAGCAACGGTATTGCTACTAGATAACATCTTTTCATATCCTCCTCCTTTCAACAGGGTATATGTGGTGATAGCCACCCATGGGATGGTCAAGTACCCCTGCTGATACTATTCGAAAGGTCGCAGCCCTAAAGGAGAGTTTTTCTAAAACAGATCCAACAACAGTTGTGTAAAGGACCGGACTCAAAATAGAGTAGATAAGAGTTTTATCTGCTCTGCTTTAATTCTTGCATGAATCTCAGTAAAGTGCTGTGTGGGCTGTGAGTTTTAATGAAACGATACGTGAAATTCTATCCTCATAAATTCCTCAAACTGTTGGGCTATACCCGAGTTGGAAACGGTTTTGAACGTTTCTAATCATTGTTTATTCGCTCAGGTTTATGGTGCAAACGACACATGTAAATTTGGCCCCTGCCAATCTTCAGACTAATTTTATTCTTGAATTTGAGCAGATTAATATCCACGATATTCCTCGGGTAGGTGGCAAAAATGCATCGCTTGGCGAGATGATTCAACAGCTGACTCCTCAAGGGGTGCGGGTGCCGACTGGATTTGCTACAACAGCCTATGCCTATCGTTACTTTATTGAACAGGCAGGTCTAGAAACGCAGCTGCGATCGCATCTAACAAACCTGGATACTGAGGATGTCACTGCCCTACGTCAGTGTGGCCGGGCGGTGCGATCGCTCATCCTCGATACCCCATTCCCAGCTGAGCTCGAGACCGCTATCGCCCAAGCCTACCGCAGCCTGTGTACCAGCAGTGGCAACGCCGTCCTCGACGTAGCCGTTCGCTCCAGTGCCACCGCCGAAGATTTACCCGATGCTAGTTTTGCCGGACAGCAAGAGACCTATCTAAATGTCCACGGAGTTAAAGGAGTCCTCGAAGCCTGCCATAAATGCTTTGCCTCATTGTTCACCGATCGGGCGATCTCATATCGCACTCTAAAAGGGTTTGACCACCTGACAGTAGCGCTCTCGGTGGGTGTACAGCGAATGGTGCGCTCAGACTTGGCGACGTCGGGGGTAATGTTCTCCATTGATACAGAGACCGGTTTTCGCAATGCGGCTCTAGTGACAGCCGCCTACGGTCTTGGAGAGAATGTTGTCCAGGGGGCAGTTAACCCCGATGAATATCTTGTCTTTAAGCCCACTCTGCAACAGGGCTATCGGCCTATTTTGAAAAAGCGGTTGGGCAGTAAAGAAATTAAGATGGTCTACGATATTGGCGGCAGCAAGCTAACCAAGAATATCCCCGTCTCCGATGTTGACCGACAGCGCTACGCCCTGACAGACGACGAGATTCTCACCCTGGCTCGCTGGGCCTGCATTATTGAGGATCATTACTCCCAGGTGCGAGACACCTATACCCCCATGGATATTGAATGGGCAAAAGATGGTATTAGTGGCGATCTGTTTATTGTTCAGGCCCGCCCAGAAACAGTGCAATCGCAAAAATCGGGCTCTGTGTTACGTAACTACGTATTGCAGACAGACAATACCGCCCTGACCCCCCTTGTTACGGGCCAGGCTGTTGGTGAAATGATTGGCCAGGGACCTGCCCGAGTGATCAAGTCGGTACAAAACATTGCTGAGTTTCAGCCAGGGAACGTACTGATTACTCCGCGTACCGACCCCGACTGGGAACCGATTATGAAGCGGGCCAGTGCGATTGTGACTGACCAGGGGGGACGGACCTGTCATGCCGCCATTATTGCCCGAGAACTGGGTATTCCCGCCATTGTTGGCTGTGGCAACGCCACCCAACAAATAACCACCGGACAGGCTGTGACAATTACCTGTGCCGAAGGCGAAGTGGGTAAAGTCTATGGAGGTCAGCTGCCCTTTACCATCGAAGAAACAGCTATTGATCAGCTGCCCCGCACCCGTACTCAAATCCTGATGAATGTGGGTAACCCAGAAGAAGCGTTGCGGTTAGCCGAGATTCCCTGTGACGGTGTTGGGTTAGCCCGGATGGAATTTATCATTGCCAACCACATTAAAGTGCACCCTCTGGCGCTGCTGCACTTCGACCAGTTACAGGCCGGTCAAACCAAACATGAGGTTGCCACCCTAACGGCACTCTATGACCACAAGCCAGACTACTTTGTTGAACGTCTGGCCCACGGTCTTGGCACCATTGCTGCTGCCTTTTATCCTAAACCCGTGGTGATTCGCCTCTCAGATCTAAAAAGTAACGAATACGCCAATCTGCTGGGAGGTCAGTCTTTTGAACCCAAAGAGGAGAACCCCATGATTGGTTGGCGGGGGGCATCGCGCTATACCGATCCGCGGTATCGAGATGCCTTTGCCCTAGAGTGTTTGGCACTGCAGCGGGTGCGCTCTGACATGGGGTTGACCAACGTGATTCCCATGGTGCCATTCTGTCGTACACCAACCGAGGGTCAGCAGGTGCTTGATGAAATGGCGAAACATGGTCTTGTCCGAGGAGAGAATGATCTCCAAGTCTATGTTATGTGTGAGATTCCCAGTAATGTGATCCTGGCAGACGACTTTAGCAAACTGTTTGACGGGTTCTCCATTGGGTCTAACGACCTGACCCAGCTAACTTTGGGGCTAGACCGTGATTCTGCACTCGTAGCCCATCTCTTTGATGAGCGCAATGCTGGAGTCAAGGCAATGGTCAGCAGCGTCATTGCGAAGGCCAAACACAATCGGCGCAAAATTGGTATCTGTGGTCAGGCTCCCAGTGACTATCCTGAGTTTGCCGAGTTTTTAGTTGAACAGGGTATCGACTCTATTAGCCTCAATCCAGATTCGGTGGTGAAAACCACGATAGCTGTGGCTGAGATAGAACACAAGCTGGCTTAATGGCTGATAGCGCGGCTGAAGATCTTCAGCCGCTTGCGCCACCCATAGCTGTTGTTGTCTAACGCTTTTAACGACTGTCGGCGAAAGCTATAAATAACCCGATCTGACTAAGAGGAGAGATGATGTTTACCAAAATTTTAGTGGCCCTCGATCACAGCGCAGCGGCCCCGCTGCTTTTTCAAAAAGCGCTAGAGCTGGCTCAACCCCTTGGTGCTGAGCTACTGTTGCTGAGTGTTCTAACACCAGATGGCGATGGCAATCTGCCGCTACCTGACTATTCTGGGTTGACCTCCTATGCCATCGGCACCAGCGCTAATCTTTGGGAGATGTATCTTAAAAGCTATCGCGACTATGAAATTGCTGCCACAGCGCGTCTGCGCAATTTTGTTGAGCAGTCGTCTGCTGTGGGAGTCACCAGTCAGTTTAAGCAAATTAATGGTGATGTTGGGCGAGTTGTTTGCGAACAGGCAAATGACTGGTCAGCCGATCTCGTCTTAGTGGGTAGCCGTGGCCGTAAAGGGCTGAGCGAGATGTTACTGGGCAGTGTGAGCAACTATGTGATGCACCATGCCACATGTTCTGTGTTAGTGGTCCATGACTCTAAAAAGACTGAAGCAGACACCAAGGCTGACCAAAAGGTAACAGTAGAACAGTCGTAAGGCTGGTGTATTAAGATATTGCCTAGGCCATACGTAATCCCTAAAAGCTTTAGGTAGCAACGGCTGTGTAGCAAACTGCTGAATGCATTTAGCAGTTTGCTATCCCTTTAAAATTAGCAACAGGCTTTGGCCATCAAGCCCGAGAGCCATGCGAAATCAGGAATAAACCTATTGTTTGTATTGGTGTAACGAGGGTCAGTCAACAATATGACACCAATAGATAGCAAAAATCGCGAACATTTGAAGTTGCTCTCAACTTTTCACTACATCGTGGGGGGACTTACAGCCGCCCTCTCTATGGTTTCATTAATTCACATCGGCATTGGCCTATCGTTGATTTTAACCCCTACAGCAACGTACCCCTATGAGGCAACTCCAGCACCTTACACGCTGAGCACTGGGTGGTTATTTTTTATTATGGGGGTGGTGATTCTACTGCTTGGACTTATATTTTCAATCTGTTTGATCCTATCGGGTCGCGCCCTGGCAAAGCGAAAACGATACTGGTTTAGTCTTGTTGTCGCTTGTTTTGAATGTATTTATACTCCCTTTGGCACAGTATTGGGGATTTTTACTATCGTCGTTTTATCTAGAGAGTCTGTAAAAGCACTCTATCGCTTAAATCAGAGATAGCCTGCTTATTGCGCTACAGTTTGAGCAGTGCCACAGTGCTTGCAGTAGGGGAGATATTTGTAAGTGACCTGGTGACAGTGGGAACACTCTCGATGCTGATGGTAGCCACAGTGAGGACAGTGGCTATCGTGGGCTTTAATTTTTTTTGCGCACTTGATACAGCGAGACTTTTGTACTCGACCAGCGGCCTGAAGTTTGGGGTTAAAGATAAACCGCTGAGCAAACTTGATAATGCCAAAGCCCAATGGTGGAATGAGCAAAATGTAAATGTAGCTGACTAAAAACAGCAGTTTGCCAAACAGGGCACTAATCACATCAAAGATGAGATTGAACAGCACTCCCACCTGCATAAACTCAAAAACTTTGAGAATTAATGGGATAGAGAATATGACTAGCAGATGCCAGCTGATTAGGGCAACTAACCCATAGTGTTTACGCTGGGCAACTGTGTACCCACCAAAGGCGATTAAGATGAGCGGAATTAAAAAGATTGCCTGGAAGACTAGCTGAATGCTGGGGTACCAAAATGCGGCTCTTTCATATCCCCGCTCTACGGTTTGAAAGGTGGCATCTTGCTGCAAAAACGTTAAAAATGCTGTACTTTCTGGTTTGGTAACAAGTTCTGTTTTTAGTGTGGAGATTTCAGTCTTTAACGTAGCAATCTTGGCGTCATTGTCCGCTAGGGTGGCTTTTGCTTGAGCTGCACTGGTTAGATTGATTGACTGGTCGCGGGGCTGTTCGGCAATTTCTTCTAGCAGCGTAGAGTCATATTGCTGGCGGATGGTGCGATTGGTATTTTCCAGGGTTGCGATCGCACGTCCTTGGTCATCCAATGTTTCGAGTATGGCGGCATTTTCTGGCCGCTGGATCGCATCTCGTTTTTCGGCATATTGCAGACACAGACCATTGATCTCGCCTAGATGGTCAACAGCCGCTCGCGGATAACGTTCCGTGAGTCTGCCGCTAGTGGGTTCTGCCACTCGCCGAATTAGCTCAAAGTCTTTGTTTTCAGATGTTTGATCGCGATAATTATCCCACTGAATGTAGCAAGGGTAAGCATTTTCCGGTGAGATATACCATTGACCAATATCGCTTAACCCAATGAAGACATTGGTCAAGATAAAAATATCGACCAGGATAATAACAATTAGGCTAACCTTGTTGAGCGGTTCATTATTGAGCGTTCGAGAACGGTGAAAGAACCGCCGCAAAGAACGAAATAGTCTGAAAAACATGGAATTAGACCGCCTAGAGGTGTGTCTGTGATGCCTTATTGTGCCACTGGCGCGAATGAATCCTCCATGAGCACCTTGCAATCAACTGTACTCACCACGACACGACGGATGGGGGGCGAAGTTAACCGAAGTAAAGCGAAGTAGCAGACACAGAGGCTACTATGCAGCCAATTACAGATGCGTAAATTTATCTCGGGGTTTAAAGGTTGTAGTCTTATTAAAGGGCTAAAACGTTTTTACAGCTTGAAGAAACGCTCGGGCCTCTTCTGGATCAGAAATATGGTTTACCAGCCGTTCCACTACTGTCATTAAATCATCAGATTCCTCAAAAACTTGCTGGCATATAATGCTGGCGATGGGGCCTAAACATAAAATAAGCTGCTCTTGCAGCTTTGCCTTGGTTTCATTAGAAATCTTCTGGGTGGTTGCTCCATTTTGATTGTTGGCAGGTAAAGCTATCTGTGATTGCTCGCTCTGAGCAACAGTTGACTGCTCTTCTAAACCCAGCATCTTTAAAATAGCTGCATTGCTAGGGAGTGATTTTGATTTCTCTGCACCCGATATTGCTTGATCCGAGAGTCGATATTTAACCTGGTCAAGCTGTTGGATGAGTCTAATCGCTTCTCTATCAGTATCGAGATAATATCTAACTAAAACTATTTCTCCTTGCTCTAGAGCAAACTTACCAACACGATTTTCTGACGATACAAAATATAAACATCCGGTATAGGCTTCTCGACAGCTCTGAGCTAGCTTCTGAAGAAGAAAATCAACCGGTACAAAACCACTGCTCTGCATACAAGCCTCTATTGCCTTACATCACTAAGTGCATTCCAATGTTGCAATGGGCGAGCAAACTTTAAGACCTCACGCGATATCAATAGCTTTGAAGATCTGTCGCAACGCCAGACTTGCAAGACCGAAATGCACTCTACTGTACGTTTGCCTACTTGTTTTTCAAAACATCAAAAGCAACTTTGACACTAGCCGTCAAGCGTTTAATAGCACGGGCCAACTCACCGATCTCATCCTGACGGTCTGTTCCTTCGATAGTTGCGTCTAATTGTCCACGACTGACATTATCCGCAATCTCTGTTAGTGACTTAATTGGGTTTGATACTCTTTGCGCAAAAAGATAGGCCAGTATAATGGTTGAGGAAAACGTCAGCATAACCAGGATGATAGCTCGTCTGCGAGCCTGATTAACTTCCTCAAATGCTTCGTTAACATCTTGCTGCACTACCAGTTTCCATCCCAGACCGACAGATTGCACATAGGCTGTTACCGAACGACCTTCATCGTTATAAGAGATCTGTCTGTCGAGAGTGTTGGCCTGCAGTGCCGGATGCTCACTAAAATCTTCTAGGTCTTCAGTGGTCATCCCCTCACGATCACCGTGGGCAATTAGCCGGCCAGCATCATCTACTAGAAAAGCAAATCCTGTACGACCAATACTAGCATTCACAACAGCTTCAGATATTTCCGATAGCGTTGAACAGCTCACTAACACTCCCCTAGGCTGGATATCTTGACGAATGGGGACAGAAAGGCAAAGTGCTGGGACATTGTAGGTACGGCTAATGAGTACCTGCTGACCAACAGAGGCACCATTTTCAGCAACGTCTATAAAATAGGATCGATCCTTAAAACTTTGCAGTTTTTGCCCATCGCTGCGAGCAATACTGTCCCCATTCATATTCAGCGTAAAATACACATAGCTCCAGTCGTAAACGCTTTCCGACGCTTTAAGAATTGGCAGCTGTGCATTAGGATCCATAGAAATCACACCGCTGGTTTCGGCATTTTGCCTAAGGGCAAGAATATTGGTATCTACCCAGTTATCAACAACTGAAGCGACTAAATCTGAATTGCTCTCAAAGGTGTCCTCAAGACTTTCTAACTGACTTGCTTGCCTATCTCGAATAGTAAAGAAAAGACCTGATACCGGAATAAGGGCAATTGCCAGGATAACTGTAAGAACTTGAGAGAAAATCCCAAATTGAGGTTTCTCTTTGACGACTTTTTCTGGGCTGGGGGCAACATACGTCATCTAACTATTTTGATATTGTATTTGGCAACAAACGATGACATTCAGCTGAGATGTAGCTATCTCAAACTGTTGTGCCATCTGGGGGCTGAAATTACAATAGCTGCACCCAATTTTTACTGTATGCTGTAGCTTTAAGGCTTATCTACCCTGAATTCTTTACTAGAAGCGCTCTATCTGAATAGAGCACCCTATGGCATTAAAATGTTAAACAATATTGTAATAAAAGATAATTTACCTGGCAAAGTTCTAAGTAATTTACATAAAGTCTTCACCACATCTATACAGACAGTTAGAGGGTAAATCAGCTCACGAGAGTTTCTAATAGTCTAAACAATCAATAGTCAGGTATAAAAAGAACTTGACATTGCTGATTTAAGGGATAATTATCTCTAAATCATGCTGATAGGTGGTATATCGGACATGCTACGCCTACTTTGCCACCTCTAAAAATCCCTCTACTAATGGCGATAGTGGCTGCTTTCGCCAGGCTATCGCTAGCTGGAGTTCTAGAAAACTACCGACAGGTTTACAGTAGGCTACACCCGACAATCCTAAATTCTTGAGGCTTTCTGGTACAAATGTGATGCCGGTACCCGCGGCCACTAGCCCCAACCGCGTTTGATGTTTGCTGTCTTCGTAAACAATATTGGGTTCAAACCCAGCTGCCCGACATAGGGCTAAAAATTGCTCATAGAGAACTGGTCCTTCATGACGCGGATGGACAATAAATGGTTCCTTGGCAAAGGCATTTAACGATAGCTGTTGTTGTCTGGCTAACGTGTGGCTGTGGGGTAGGGCCAGTAACAACTTTTCGCTCTGCAGCGGATATAGTGCCAGAGATGATGCTTCGATAGGTGGATGCAAAAAGCCAATGTCAATGGTTTCTTTTTTGAGGCCATTCACCTGGTCAAGGGTGCACATCTCAGTCATAGCCAGTTTGACGTCAGGGTAGCGATCGCGAAAATGACGCAAAATTTCTGGCAGCACCGTATGCATTGAGGATGCGGTAAAGCCAATACGTAGCGTACCGATTTCGCCTCGACTTACACGCTGAGCAATGTGGATGGCAGTGTCCATCTGCTGTAGCGCTTTACGAACTTCGACTAAAAATATAGCCCCGGCTGCGGTGAGTTCTACGGTGCGTTTTGTTCGGTGCAGCAGCATTACTCCCATCTCGGTTTCCAACCGATGGATCTGGCGACTGAGAGCAGGCTGGGTAATGTGCAAACGGGCTGCGGCTCGCCCAAAATGCAGTTCCTCTGCGATCGCAACAAAATATTGGAAAGCGTGTAGCTTCATAGTAATAACTTTATGTTATTAATACTGCCTTAAAAAGCATTGGACAGTATTATTCTCGCCTGTTTATGGTGGGGTCATATCCCTATTTCTACAAAATTTAGGTAAGTCCTATCTGGACGTCAAATGAGGTGACACAGGATGACACGTTCAAGGTGGATTTTAGGATTGGTTTTTGTTTTGATATCAGCTGGAGTTGCGATCGCTCTAAATTCGCTCACCCCGTCAGACCAGCCTATGGGCTATGGCCTGGGCTACGACTACAGCCCTGCCTCGGATATGGCAGTCTCTGCTGAAGTAGAGCCAGTCCAGTTTCCCGCCGATTATCAACAGCAGTTTGTGCAGTATGCAACCGTAGACTGTCCCAATAACAACATTGTCAGAAAGATGTATGTCAATCGTCCATCTCTTGAGGCGCTTGACGCCAGCGAGACTGTCCCCAGCGGCACCGTGCTTGTGATGGAAACGCACTCTGCTCAACAGGGTAGCGACAATCGTCTGACACCCACACGGCTAAATAATGTATTTATTCGAGAAAAGCGAGACGGCTGGCGTGTTAATGCTGACAGCGGTGAGTGGCGTTCAGCCTGGTATAGCCCCTCTGGCAGTCTGGTTTCTAGAAACCAGGGGTCCTGTATTGGCTGTCATACGATGGTGCGCGATCGCGATTATTTATTTACGCTGCCAGCACTGCTAACAGCAGCAAAAACAAACCAGATGCAATACCAGACAACAGAATTTGGCACCTCTGTTTGTCGATAGTGTTTATCGGTCGCGGCTGCAGCTTTGATCAACAGTGCAAATGCCTGTGTAGTGCACGAAGGCTATGTTAACCCCTGCATAGTATTTGGGGGGGATATCGGCGAAACCCTTTATACATTAGGTGTTATGGGGTGGCTGATGATATTTCCGATACCCTTGGGTGGCATGGGCATACTGATTTCTACAGTTTGGATGATCGTTTATCGTGGTGGCAATTTTGCGCAAATCTTGAGTATGTACAAGTGTGTAGCCGAAATCTAAAAGGATCTGCATAAAAATGGAAGCCTAAGAGTTGTCTAGAAGATACTGATGAGCTGAAGATGCTCTTCTGTGTCTTTTGGATAACGTTACGGTTTTCACAGATCTATTCCATGGAATTTAAGCAGCTTATCCTTTTAGGGCCGCCGGGTGTAGGTATCAAAGATCAGGCCAAGGCAATAGCCCAACGCTGGCGTGTGCCCTATGTATCTATGGGGCAGCTGATTGATACGGCCATTGCTAAAGAATCGACCATTGGCCTTGAGGCGTATTCCTATGTACAAGCTGGGGAATTAGTCCCAGATGCCTTGGTGATGAAGCTACTTCGCAGGCGCTTTGAGCAACCAGATGTCATGCTGCAGGGCTGGGTTTTAGAGGGATTCCCTCGCACGTTGGCTCAGGCTCAAGGTCTCAATGAGCTGTTGGCCAAAGTGGGGCAGCCTGCGGCCAAAGTTGCTTATCTAAAGGCAATGACCGGATTGTTGCTCAATCGACTATCGACTGAGGTCGGTCCAGATGTACCTATCTCAGCAATTCGTCGTCGGTTGGCCCACCGTCAAGAAGAGACTACGCCCTTGCTCCAGTATTATCAGCAACAGGGGCAGCTCACCAACGTCAATGCCAGTCTCTCATTTAGTGAAATAACCCAGACATTATCTGAGCTATTTAAAGAAGACACAGACTCGGCACGCTTTATTCAAGATGAATCTGAACTGAATTCTCTCCTGGCACAAGAGTCGCTTTTGGTTGTGGATTGTATGGCATCCTGGTGTGGTTCTTGTAAGCTGGTAACGCCACTGATCGACCAGCTGGCAGATGCCTATAAAGACCGCGTTAATGTCAAGAAAATAGACTTTGACGCCCACAAACAGGTACACAAACGATTTGGTCTCAAGGGTATGCCAGCTGTTATGTTTTTTAAGGATGGCGAACTGATGGAGACACTCACAGGTGTAAAACCCTACCAGGCATACAGTGCTACACTGACACGCTTTTTAGAGTAGGGTTAATCTGTTTGACTGAAATGCCTCTAACGTTGCTGGTTTCGACTCCGCCTTAATGTATCAAAGTTAAGAGACACTCTGATAACAGTGCTTGTTGTGTTTGCTATTTTCCTAACTAACAGGGTCAATACCTATGGAACAACTATATGAGCGCATCAACAGAGCCCTTCAGTATGATGTTAAACGGCTTGTCCGCACGGTCGATAATCCAGAAAAAGTTTTGGCTCGGATGATTGCTGAGATGTCTGCAGATCTCAGACAATTTCGGCAGATTATTGATACTCGGATTGCCAATCAGCAACCTGTAGAGGCAGAAAGTAGCCTAAAAGAATATACTCATCACATTGCTGCACTGAGGTCTTCCTTGCTAAAGCTAGAGACCAAAATGTCTGAGGCCGAATGGATGTTATCCGAGCTTGGAGGGGATGCCGACCTTGGTTGGTCCGTGGGAGTTAATGGACCTAAATCGCCATCGGATGACTCCGGCAGTAGTGGGGCTTGACGGACAAAATACTTCAGCGATTCCTTAATAGTTTCTTGCTTATGGCGTTATAGGCCAATTAAAAAGAACGCCGCCCAGTCGCGAGGTTCGGGATGTTCTGCTAGCGTACTCAACATTGCCTGGCGTAAGGCAGCGGCTTTGTCTGGCTCGGTTTGTAGCTGCTGATAAAACTCAGTCATGAGCATCGCAGTGGCATCATCGGGTACGGCCCAAAGCGAGGCCACAAGATTGTTAGCCCCGGCGGCTAAAAAAGAACGAGAAAGCCCTACCACACCGTCTCCCGTAATCTTGCCTCGACCTGTATGACAGGCACTCAACACTACCAGATCGGCTTTAAGATCGAGCTGCATCACCTCCTGGGCCGTTAGCAGACCGTCGTTGGGCTGGTCAATGTCGCGTTTTTCTGTTGTAGGGGTTAGGGCGATCGCACTGCTCAGTCCATTTTGTTCATCTAGTAAACCATGGGTGGCCAAATGAATAATATCGGCATTGGCTAAGCGTTCGCGGACCAAAGTTTCGGTGGCGGCAGCACCCAGCAGAGGGTCAGTATTTAAGATCGGTGCGATCGCAATGGCCTCGGCTTCAGCACCGGGCAAATCAACCAGCGGCATGGGGGGTCCCCCGACTCGAATGGGCACTGACGGCATGTCAGGATTTCCCACAATGACGGCCTTGTCGCGATCAACCCCGACTACTAGGGGCTGACCAGGCTGATTGGTCGAACGCTGCTGCAAAAAACTGAGTGTCTGTAGTGAGGGGGCTGTCGCTAGAGTATGGTGTTCAATCAGATACTCATTTTGAGCATTTTGCAAGGCTGGGAACGGTACCAAAAACAGTTCTCGGTGGGGAACAATAACCACCCGCTCTGTCGGGGACTGGGGTAAATATTGGGCAATAGGGGCAACAAGTAGATCATAAAGCTGTTGCAGGTCAGTTTCAGCGGTGCTAGATGCTAGAGCAATATTGTTGCCCCATGGGTTAAATCCGCGTACCCCCAGGCTCTGTTGACTGGCCGCTAATGTCTCTTTGAGTAAATCAGGCTGCTGGGTTAGATCCATTTGTTCAAAGTGAATCTCTCCGTTGGGGTTAACCACCCAGATAAACAGGGCCTGATTAGTAAATCGAGTACGCCCCGGTAATGGCTGTCGGATAACAGCATATTGTACAAATGTGGCGCTTTGTTGTTTGGCAAGTGTCTTGATCTGAGCGATACTCAACTCTGCTAAGGGGTCCGCTGTTGGTTCTAGCGTCTGAGCGGCTAACAGTTCAGTAAAGGCCCGTGCTCTGCCACGTTCTGAGACTATTAGCGCTGTCTCAATGTCTCCCTGCTTAATTAATACTTGCTGAAGCTGATCGTATAGATAAGACTGAGTGTCAAACAGTGAGACTTTATTGAGGTCCTGTAGCCCCGGCTCTAGGGCTTCAAATTTGTCTATGGCTTCATACAAAAACTGTGCTGCCCTAGAGAGACTGCCTTCGGCTTGTTCAATCTCAGCAAGACCGCTCAGGGCGTTGAGCTGACCAATGGTGTTATAGCTCTGGCTGGCCCAAGCATAGGCATCGTTATAGGCTTCGGTAGCCTTCTCATGCTCTTGTTTGATCGCATAAAGCTGACCCAGTCGGTTTAAGGTCCGGGTATAGTCTGGTCCTACATATCGATCTCGATATCCCAGCGCCTCAGTAAAGGTATCCAAGGCTTTAGTAAACTCTTTCTGCTCGGTGTACAGCTCACCTAAACTGTTCAAAATGCTGGCCAGTTTGGGCCACTGCCCTTGGGAGATGGCAATCCCTTTGGCTTCTAAATAAGCGTCTTGGGCTTTGTCATAGTCCTGCTGCTGTCGATAAACATGTCCCAACCCGTTGAGGTAGTCGGGCATGCCCTCCCAGTATCCTGATGCTTTGGCCTGGGAAAGTGCCGTTTGATAGGTAGATTCGGCCTGGTCATAGTTCCCCAAGGTGTAGTAAACACTGCCGATCTCTCCTAAAATTCGGGTGCGATTAACCCGGTCAGAACTGCGAGAAAGGGTGGACTGCAACGTTGTCAGGGCTCGACCATACTGCCCTGTGTGGTGGTAAACCGTGCCCAATGCCAGATCAAAGCGGTTTTGCTCGGCAAAATCTCTCAAAAATCCACGCTGTACCTGACGCAGCCGCTGCCAACTTTGCGTAATGTTGCCCTGTTCCAGCCAAATTAGTGCCTGCATCAGCACCCCGCGATGGGCAGCAGCATCAGCGGCGGGTATGGTCAGACGATCTGCTCTATCCAGGGCGTTTTGCGCCAGTCGATAGTCCCTCAGCCGATAGTAGGCAAAGCTCAGCTCCATCAGGCTGTTATGTTCACCCACCGGGTCACCGGCACTGCGATACAGTTCAACGGCTCTTTCCAATGGGCCAAGGGCCGCTCGACTGCTGCCCATCATCACAAATGTTGTGCCCTGCTGATACTGAATCTCAGCGGCGTCAGCGGATTTTGCGGTATGAGCTGCTGGGCTAGCCCCCACCGGCTGGATGGTCCCCACTAGAAAACTAAACCACAATGCCAACGTTCGAAAACCCGTCATAAATTCCCAACTCTGTGACAACCGTTCATAGATTCCAGGGCACCCCAATGATCAATATAGATATCGCTCTACTTTCTTTCTACAGGACGGTATTGGTTGTTTAAGGACAGTTACGCCAGAAAACCATAGGCAGGATAGCCGTTGTCGAGCTTTTTTAGGGATTAACGGCTAATGGAAAGCAGCACCCGATCTGCTCTGAACAGCTATTACAGCGGGGAATAGGTTAAATATTGCTATCCTTTGAGCAAGAATAGTCAACAATTGGATGTGTGCCGCCACCCCCCTATGGTTGTATACCGCATGAAAGGCCTAGATAAACGACGCTGGATGATGGTGCTGCTGTTTGGGTTAGCAGTACTGATGTCGCTGGGCTTTTGGTTAAACCGTGATGGTAATCCAAACGGCCCCAATGTGGCATTGGCGGCCCGCAATAACTTTTGGGCCGACCGACGGGTTGCCGCTGCTCTACAGTCTGGATTTGAGCAGGCTGACCAAGCGGTCGCACTGGCAAACAGTGCCAGCTCTGTCGATGAGTGGGATGAAGTGGTCGCTGCCTGGACCGATGCGATCGCAACGCTACAAACGATTCCAGCCGATAGCCCAGAGCGCTTTTTTGCCCAGCGTAAACAGCGAGAATTTTTAGAAAATTTAGCCTTTGCCCAACAGCAGACCAATCAGCTCAGCTGGCCCAATGTATTTCCCAGTTTGGGCAGTCCGGTGTTAGATGAGCAACTGCGGCTCTATCTAAGCTATCTAGTCACGATGGGCCCCCCCGATATTTTGATTATTGGTAGCTCACGGGCCCTCCAGGGTGTAGACCCACAGCTATTGCAAACAAACTTAAACAGCCAGGGATATCCGCTTAGGGTATACAACTTTAGCGTCAATGGGGCCACTGCTCAGGTGATGAACTTCGTGCTGCAGCGGCTGCTTACCCCCGACCAGCTGCCTCGGCTCATTGTCTGGGCCGATGGCTCACGGGCGTTTAACAGCCGCCGAGTGGACGCCACCTTTGCCCGCATCCTCAGCTCACCGGGGTATCAGGCCCTGTTAAGAGGGGAAAAACCCAGCTTTAGCGAACGGGCGTCCATCCCCAAACAGCCTAGTGCGATTAATGCCTATGGGTTTTTGCCGATTACTAAAGTATTTGATCGGCAGGTGTTTTACCAAACCTTTCCACGCATCAACGGGCGCTACGACGGGTTTTATAACCCATTTGGGTTAACCGGACTACAGCTCGGGTCGTTGCGATCGCTAGTCGGGTATCTCAAAGGCCGCAACATTGAGCTGGTCTATGTTCATCTGCCCCTCAGCGGCGACTATTTAGATGACTTTCGACTGGCCATTGACCAACAGTTTCAACAGTTTCTGCAAACCCAGGGTCAGCGACAGGGATTTGCCGTCATTGATCTGTTATCTCAGTGGACCGAGCAAGATGCCTTTTTTGCCGACCCTAGCCACTTAAACCAGCAAGGTGCTGCAACTGTGGCACAGCAGCTGGCCCGTAACCCGCTCATATTGCAAAAAGTCAACGCGTTAGACCAACAAGCAGCAATTCTCAGTATGACAAATGATACCTGAACAGCTGTTATAGCAGGGATAGTAGTACCATCATGACGTTGATCATTTAGGTTAAGTCCCTTGCGCCCTCCAGGCTGCTTCGATACCCTCGTAAATCAGTTTCGGCAA
>JBCDIX010000027.1:0-80957 GCA_038748405.1 Cyanobacteria bacterium P01_H01_bin.21
ATACGTTCAAGGCCAAGTGTCTACGTGACATTAAGCACTACATGCGTTTGGTGAGCTACAGCCTGATTGTAGGGGGTACTGGCCCTCTAGATGAGTGGGGTATTGCCGGTCAGCGTGAAGTGTATCGTGCATTAAACCTGCCCACTGCCCCTTATGTAGCGGCTCTAAGCTTTGCACGTAACCGTGGTTGCGCCCCTCGTGATATGTCTCAGCAGGCATTAACTGAGTACAACGCGCTAATCGACTATGTAATCAACTCCCTATCTTAGGGAAAGGGACCCTTTCTTAAGGGACCCTTTCCTAAAGGGTTGGATACACCATAGTTTTTGTGGCTAACGATACCCGTTAGCTGTGCAAGAGGGCTTTTCTTTAGAAAGGCCCTCTTATTTTTATGGTTTAGCGACGCCACTTATTAAGTCGAGCCTCACCGATGGTGGCCAGGGCTCTTGCTTCCATTAACTCTCCCCGCAGTCGTTCAATGACAGCCGCTTTGTCAGCTGTTTGATGCTGGAACCCGTTGTCTATTGATGTCGCTGATGGTCGCTGACCTTTACGCACAATAGAGTTGCCGATGTTGGCTAACGACTGCAAATCAGCGATTTGTTGACGTAGTTTAGCAATCAGCTCATCCTGACTGTCTGTTTGCTGCTGAGGCGAGAAAGTTTGAGCGGTAGGGGCAGTAGCCGGGTTTGGTCGCAAAACATATGCCAGGATGTCTTGGGTATCGCGGGGTCTGCTGGTTGCTCTAGATGCGCTTTGGATAATGGCTTTGGTTAGGCGAGGAGCGTTGACAGAGTCCTTGTCGCTACCAGAAATGCTGGTGCGGAGCTTAAGCATGTTGGCAAACTCCAACATGGTTTGACCAGCGACTGTACCGTAGCCTCGATAGTAAGGTACGATATTCTCCCCAAACGCATTTTGATATTCATCGCTATCAACATAGCTATCAATATCGGCCTCGTAGCCCTCTGTGTCTAAGATGTGGCTGTGGACCTTCATCTCTTCAAAAGTTTGAGGCGCCCGTCCTAGCAGGTGCTTAAAGTTCAGTTCAATGGCACGATAGCGGTAGCAGTTCTCTACAAACCGAGATCGATAAAGTTCAGACTTGGCGACCTGGCGAACAAATTCACGTACGCTGATGTTGCCCTGTTTTAGCTGTGATTCGAGAGTTGTGAGACGCTCGCTTTCCATAATGTGGGCGTTACCTAAAACCTGTTTATAGATAGCGCGAATAACAATGTCGATGGCCTCTGAAGAGTCATTGGGCCAGCGCTGGATTGGGCCTGTTTCTCTTAAGGTTTGGGTATCTAAGCGCACTACAGAATTGATAACAGGGGTCTTAAACGTACTGACCATTTACTGTCTCCTAAATTTTAAGCTGTCTAGATTAAACTGATTTTGCAAAACTGTTGTTTTGATCGATATGCAAATTTATTAACGGTTAGTCCATCTTATTAAGATTAGGAGTGACTTATTTTGAGGAATTGTTACAAGTCAGCGTCACGATAAAATCATCGTCTGTTGTGGGGAGTGCAAATGACTATTGCAAAGCCTAAGATATCTGTGGGTAAACCAGTAGAGGACAGTCCAATCGATACACTAGATGCGCTCCATCACCAGCTGCAAGCTCTCAAAGGTCACGATGCTAACCGCCCAGAGACGATAGAGCATATCAGGGACACCATACGGTCGATGCTGCCTAAGGTAGATACCTGTGGGTCGCTGCCTCAAAAGAAAACTCCTGGCGGTCGAACCAATGTTTTGCACATAAACTATGTACAAACGCCTCATTCAGGTGAGACTGAGCTAGGGTACTTACGATTTTTTGCTAGCATAGCGACAGCTTTGGGGCTGCGGCTAGAGATTTTGACAGATCCAAGCTGTCGAGATGGTGTAGAGCAGGAACTGACAAATGAAGCATACAAAGCCCTGCAATATGCCATTACAGAAAGTCAAAAACCTGTTTCAAAATGGGCCGAAGACAGTGTGGAATATCTAGAAAATGGCAACGTAGCCGTGTTGCGACATCTGGATGACAGTCTTTTAGAATGGGCTATGACTAAGGGGCGACGTCACCGATGGCAAGGCAAAATAAATCCAGAAAATTTTGATGAAGCGCTGCGTGAAGACCAGCTCTGGATTCTTTTAGGAGTGCGGGTCAATGCGTTAGAAATGGGCTCTGAGCGTGAGTATGCAGAGCAGGCAAAACAACGACGTGTTAGCCACATTCGAACCTATATAGAAGGTGGAAATATGATCGCCGGAGAAGATGCCTCTGGCAGACCTATCGTTTTGGTGGGTAGAGATGCGATCGCAACAACAGCTCACATCTATCAGCTCACAGAAGACGCCGTTAGGTGGTTGATCTGTGAGGACTTTGGCCTAGACGCCATCGAGCAAGTCGTGTGTGTAGAACAGCCCGGACAGTTTCATTTAGACATGGGCATGTTGTTTCTGGGTAACGGTGTTGTTGTGGTCAACGACAGTCGTAAGGCTCTTAAAGATGCAGTTGAAATGGCGCAGATAGCCCCCTGTCTCACTACTGAGAAAATGGCGGCTAAGCTGCAGCTGCAGTGTAGCCTAGAGCAAGATGCCGTCAATGATTTGGATGCTGCGGGTCTAGACGTCAAACGCAAAAAGCTAGAAAGCGACGTGCTATACAACTTTTTTAACGGCGAATTTGTAGAGGGAAGCGATGGCGGCACCTACTACATTACTAATGGGGGACCCAAAGACCAGGAAGAGAAATTCGCAGCACTGATGACAACAGAATGGCAGGTGGTTAAAAAAGTGTTTTTTAGTCCCCAATCGATAGCCCAGAAGAGTCTTCAAGATCGCGGCGGAGTCGGCTGTCGTATTAAAGGAGAACGGATTTAAGGTAAACTCCATAGCGTGTGCCGCAGGCCTTAAAGATTGTTGGTGATGAGTTAAGTGTTCTATATGAGTTTGAATTGTCTTTAACTCTGTGGTAAGAATCTGTTTTCACTCAATAAAATGTTTCTTTCCATCGTACCCACAAGAAAACTTTGTTGCTAGTCTGAAGTAGTGGCTAACCCATGAATGATTTTAGTGCTGCCGCCATCAATGTCGATGATTAGAAAACGACTAGCCATACGGTGTGAACCTGGTCAATAATGGGAGCTAATGAGGGGGATGACCCATCCTTGCTCTGGGCCACAAGCAACAAAAAAATTAAATAGGTGTACCACGACTTATGCTGCAGTCGTGCTGTGACCACGCTAACTTCATTAAGCTACGTTGCTTCTAAAAACAAAATTCAATAAAAGGCAATTGAACGCAACGAAAAAATAGATAAAAACAAGCCGATCTTTTTAATTGAAGAAAGATTTTAGTTTTGGGGGGATGCCTTGATCCCGGCTGGTTTGTTGGTAGATATATAAGCCCTGGGAGCAAAATCAGTATTAAGGGTTGCGCCTATAAAGAATTTTCAAGGTCACAATGTTTGTGGACTTGAAGCACTCGCGTCAAAAACCTATGCGCCCAATTCGTACCTTTAACGTTACGCCCACACTGCCCGCTTCGCTAGCTCCTCTGCGTCAGCTTGCGGAAAATCTACATTGGGATTGGGATGTGGGGACAATTGACCTATTTAAGCGATTGGACCCCGATCTGTGGGTGTCTAGTCGGTATAATCCTGTCCTAATGTTGAGCACGATTAGCCAGGAGCGGCTGCAGACCGTTGCAGAAGATGGCGGGTTCATTGCTCAAATGAACCATGCTGTAGAGCGGCTGAAACACTACTTAAACGACCAATCATGGTACGACGCTAATCGGTCTAACCCCACTGACAACGAGTGCTATGCCTACTTCTCTATGGAGTTTGGTTTAACCACCTGTCTGCCGATTTATTCAGGGGGATTAGGGGTACTCGCGGGTGACCATCTAAAAACGGCTAGCGATCTGGGTCTGCCCCTAGTTGGTGTAGGTCTGCTGTATCAGGAAGGCTACTTTGCACAGTACTTAAATGCCGATGGCTGGCAGCAGGAACGCTACCCCATCAATGATTTTTACAACATGCCGCTTGCCCTAGAGCGCGACAGTCAGGGAAATGAGCTGCGTATTGCTGTCGATTATCCGGGGCGTAAGGTCTATGCCCGGATCTGGCGGGTCACGGTCGGTCGTGTACCGCTGTATCTGCTAGATACCAACATTGAGCCCAATGCACCCCACGACCAGGATATTTGCGATCGCTTATACGGTGGCGATATCGATATGCGTATCCAGCAGGAAATGATGCTGGGTATTGGCGGTGTGCGGATGCTAAAAGCACTGGGTCTAGAGCCCTCGGCCTATCACCTCAACGAGGGGCACTCAGCATTTTTGGCCCTAGAGCGCATCCGGATGCTGATGGACGATAAGGGTCTCGGGTTTAGCGAAGCTCAGCAGATGGCCCAAGCCACTCAGCTGTTTACCACCCATACTCCTGTACCTGCGGGAATTGACCTGTTCCCTCCCGACAAAGTCTTCCACTACCTGGGCCACTATGCCGCTCACTTTGGTCTCTCCCACGAGCACTTTCTATCCTATGGCCGGGAGTCTGAGGGGGCGTTAGATTCCTCCTTTAGTATGGCGGTTTTGGCTATTAAAATGGCCTCCTTTGTCAACGGGGTGAGTAAGCTTCACGGTGCTGTCTCTCGAGGAATGTTTGGGGGACTATGGCCCAACCTACCCGTTGATGAGGTGCCCATTACCGCCATTACCAACGGTGTTCACGCCCGTAGCTGTGTAGCTAAGTCCACCCAGGAACTTTACGACCGCTACCTAGGCCCCGTCTGGGATAGCGCTGGTGTAGACGATGCCCTTTGGGATAAGGTCAGTGCTATTCCGGATGAAGAGATCTGGCGGAATCATGAACAATGTCGTTCTCATCTGGTGGTGTCTGTTCGCGATCGCTTACAAAAAGCGGTTAAAGAGCGGGGCGGTTCTCATCTAGAAATGGAGCGGGCTCAAGAGGTCCTAGACCCAGGTATCTTGACTATCGGTTTTGCTCGTCGATTTGCCACCTATAAGCGAGCTACGCTGTTTTTAAGAGACATTGAGCGCCTGCGTAAGATTGTTGAAAACTCTCTGGGACGCCGGGTACAGTTTGTAATTGCTGGTAAAGCTCACCCCAAAGATATTCCAGGCAAAGAGCTGATCCGCCACATCATTCACTTCACCCGCGACGAGGGGTTAGACCGCTCCATTGTGTTTGTTCCCAACTATGACATTCACGTGGCTCGTTGGATGGTGTCGGGCTGCGATGTGTGGCTAAACAACCCCCGTCGTCCCCGTGAAGCCTCTGGTACCAGCGGCATGAAGGCGGCCATGAACGGTCTGCCCAACCTCAGTGTGCTAGACGGCTGGTGGGATGAGTCAGACTACGTCAGCACCGGCTGGCCCATCGGCTCTGGCGAAGACTATGAAGACCAAGACTATCAGGACGAAGTCGAAGCGAACGACCTGTATGAGCTGCTGGAAACTGCCGTTGTTCCTCTCTTCTATGAGCGGGATGGCCATGGTATCCCTCGGGGCTGGGTTGCCAAGATGAAGGCGGCGATTCGTCTGAATACTCCGGCCTTTAATACAGCCCGGATGCTCCAGGACTATGCAACTCAGGGATACTTTGCGGCCTCAAACCGTGGCCGTGAGCTGATGGTAGATAGCTATGCTCCCGCTAAGACGCTGGCTCGCTGGCAGTCAGAGTTAAATCAGTACTGGGAGCAAATCTCCATCTCTGAGATTTCTCTATCTCACGATGTGGATCTCCAGGTAAATGAACCCCTACAGGTGACCGCACGGGTATATCTCGGTCATTTGCAGGCGACAGATGTGTCGGTGGAGTTTTACCAGGGCGGTATTGATATTGATGGTGAACTGCGCGGTGGTCAGGCAACACCCATGGTGTATCGCGGCCAAGACGCTGACGGCAGTAGCTTGTATAGCCTCAATGTTACCTATGGTCAGAGTGGTTTGCAGGGTTTCTCACTGCGAGTGCTACCCCAGCATAAGCATTTGAGCAGCTCTTATATTCCTCGTTTGGTTCTGTGGGCAAACCCTGAGCAGGTACGCATTGTGATTGGCCACATAGAAGCCGCTGAAGCAGTTCAGGTTAACGCCTAACGCCCTCGGAGTCTCTTGTTCGCTGCGGTCTGGCCTGCATCGTTGAACAAGAGACTCTAGGACTGCCGTTTGCCCGTTGCCTGCAGCGACGCTTCAATAGTGGCAATTACTGACTGACTCAGTGATTGATAATCGTAGCCCCCCTCAAGTCCAAATAGGACTCGGGGGGCTATGTCGTGACAGGCTTTGGTAAACCAGCCATAGTCAGCAGGGTAGAGATTAACCCCAGCCAATGGGTCAGCGGCATTGGCATCATAGCCAGCGCTGACCAGTAACAAATCGGGTTGAAATTGGCTCAGAAAGGGGACCACCTGCTGTTCAAACTGAGTTTGATAGTCTTCGAACCTACTGCCAGGGGCCATAGGAATATTGCATACGTTGCCATGGATACCGGTTTCGCTGGCTTGCCCGGTGCCTGGGTAGGCCGGCATCTGGTGGATTGAGCAGTAGGCCATTTGAGCCTGATTGCTGATCAGCTGCTGAGTTCCATTTCCATGATGAACATCCCAGTCAAGAATGGCGACCCGATTGATGTCAGGCTGCTGCAGGGCATAGTGGGCGGCGATGGCGGCATTGCTGAGTAGACAAAACCCCATGCCCTGAGCATATTCGGCATGATGACCAGGGGGGCGAGCCAGGATAAAACTAGAGGTCTTAGGGTGGCTGAGTACATGGTCTACTCCATCCAACCAGGCTGATACGGCCAGCAGGGCAATGGTATAGCTGGCGGCTGAGACGGGAGTATCGCCATCTAAATGTCCGCCACCGCGTTCAGCAATGCGCTGCAGGATCAAAACGTACCCTGGGTCGTGCACATGGTTAATCAACGATAGGGGGTTGCGATCGCACGGTTCTACCCACTCCAAATACTTCGCCACCGGATGGGATTGTAATGCTGTGACAACGGCTGTCAGCCGACCTGAGTTCTCAGGATGACCTAACCCAGTATCGTGGTCTAAAAAACGTTCCGAATAAATGATGCGAAAGAGGGGCTGAGAAGGTGCATTAGAGGCTGCCACTATTTTTCTCTCCGGAGTATTTAAATGCCGTCCCATAGCGCTCTTTTTAAGCCCCCCTCTCTCAAAAAATCTCAAGGGGACATTCATGTCGCTGGCGGGTGCTTAAGAACTTTGCTCAAACCCCTGAATTTCATAGGGTTACAGTGCCAATCAAGAATAGCAGGATTGTGCTAAAATAAAGAGCGTTATTAGTGTAAATTTTTCAGAAAAACCACGCTTAATATTTTTTGTTGAGATACTCACCAAAACTCACTAAGAGTCTATTAAGTTAAGCGTTAGTTTTCTGAGCTGTTTGGAGTCTCCTTTCTGTATGAGTAATCCCCAAGAGCGGATTGTATCCACCGATCTGCGCAACGAGATGTCCCGCTCCTATCTAGAGTACGCGATGAGCGTGATTGTTGGGCGGGCCCTGCCGGATGCTAGGGATGGTCTCAAACCAGTGCATCGTCGCATTCTCTACGCGATGCATGAGCTGGGATTAACAGCAGACAGACCGTTTAGAAAGTGCGCACGTGTTGTCGGTGAAGTGCTGGGTAAATATCATCCCCATGGCGACACAGCGGTATACGACGCCCTGGTGCGTATGGCACAGGATTTTTCCATGCGAGCCCCGCTGATTGATGGTCACGGTAATTTTGGCTCCATTGACAACGACCCACCAGCGGCAATGCGATACACCGAGTCGAGGCTACATGCCCTGACCAGTGCCTCGCTGCTGCAAGATATTGAGTCGGAGACCGTTGATTTTGCCGACAACTTTGATGGTTCTCAGCAAGAACCTACGGTTATGCCCTCCCGGCTGCCTCAGCTGTTGCTCAATGGGTCATCCGGAATCGCTGTGGGTATGGCCACCAACATTCCTCCCCATAACCTAGGAGAATTGGTGGACGGTGTGATTGCGCTGATTCAAAATCCTGAAATTACCAGTCAGGAACTGATGCAAAATCATATCCATGGGCCAGATTTTCCCACGGGTGCGCTGATTGTTGGCAGTAGCGGCATTCGAGATGCCTACTTGACTGGGCGCGGTTCGGTAACCATGCGGGGTGTCGCTACAATTGAAACCCTTGAATATACGGGTCGGCCCGACCGTGAAGCCATTATTATCACCGAGCTACCCTATCAGACCAACAAAGCGGGTCTGATCGAGAAGATTGCGGAAATGGTTAACGATCGTCGGTTGGATGGTATCTCCGACATTCGGGATGAGAGCGATCGCGACGGTATGCGCGTGGTGATTGAACTCAAGCGAGACGCCTATCCGAAGGTGGTGCTCAACAATCTCTACAAACAGACGCCGCTGCAGAACAACTTTGGCGTAAATATGCTGGCGTTGGTCAACGGTGAACCTCAGTTGTTGACCCTACGCAACTTTTTAGAGGTCTTCTTAAACTTCCGGGTAGAGACTATCACCCGCCGTACTCGCTACGAGCTGCGTAAAGCTGAAGAGAGAGATCATATTTTACAGGGATACTTGATTGCCCTGGCTAATCTCGATGCCGTGATTGCCCTGATTCGTCATGCGGCGGATGTGGGTACGGCCAAAGAGGAGCTAATGAGTTCCTATGAGCTCTCATCAGCTCAGGCTGACGCAATTTTACAAATGCAGCTGCGGCGTCTAACGGCATTAGAAGCCGATAAGATTCAGCAAGAACATGAAGCTCTGCAGGAAAAAATTGCCGACTTGCGCGATATTTTGGCCCGTCGCGAACGCATTCTGGCCATTATTCAAGAAGAGCTACAACAGCTGCGTAGCAACCATGCCGACGAGCGTCGTACCGTCATTGAGGCGGCTGAAGATGAGCTTACTGATATTTCCCTAATTGCCAATGAGCAGGTTGTTATCTTGGTGACCGAGCAGGGCTATATCAAGCGTATGCCTGTGTCAGCTTTTGAGGCGCAAAATCGTGCCACCCGTGGTAAGTCAGGTACACGCATGAAGGATGACGATGCCATTGAGCATTTCATCACCTGCTGTACCCACAACCATGTCCTGTTCTTTACCGATCGCGGTGTGGCCTATACGCTACGGGCCTATCAGATTCCAGAAGGGTCTCGGGTCGCCCGCGGGAACCCCATCGTGCAAATGTTGCCAATTCCCCGTGAAGAAAAGGTGACTTCGGTACTGGGGGTGCAGGAATTTACCGAAGATGAGTACTTAGTCATGCTGACCCAGGGTGGCTTTATCAAAAAAACAGCCCTGTCAGCTTTTAGCAACATTCGTGCAAATGGTCTGATTGCAATTTCCTTAGGAGAAGGCGATCAGCTGCGGTGGGTGCGGCTAGCTCGTGCTGAAGACAGCATCCTCATTGGGTCTCAGCAGGGAATGACGATTCACTTTAGGACCGATAATGACCAGCTGAGACCGCTGGGACGTCCCACCCGTGGGGTGAAGTCCATGTCGCTGCGAGAAGGCGATCGGCTGATCAGTATGGACATTTTGCCAGCGGCGGTTACGGATAAAGTGGCGGCGTCTAGCTCGACAGACGATGGCGACGATGTCGATACTGCAGTTGACGAGGAAGATTGTGGGCCTTGGGCATTGATAATTGCCGCTGGTGGCCTTGGTAAACGGGTGCCTGTAGATAATTTCCGGCTGCAAAACCGTGCAGGCATGGGTCTAGTAGGGATAAAGTTTCGCAAGGAAAATGATGAGCTGGTGGCGCTGCGAGTTGTGCATCCACGCGATGAGCTGATGTTGGTGACCCAGCGTGGCATTATTATTCGCCAATCGGTGGATGCCATTTCAGTGCAGTCGCGGATGGCAACGGGGGTACAGCTGCAGCGTCTGGATGATGACGATGCGATCGCAGCTGTCGCCGTTGTACCGGAGTTGATCATTGAGGCCGATGAGAGTGGGGCCGAGACCGATGAGGGTGAGGCTGTTGAGAGTGAGGCTGTAGTCAGTGAAGCGGTAGCCGAAGAGGCTTCGACCGCTGATGTAGAACCCGAAACATCGGCTGCTGTGGAAATTACGGACAATGAGTCAGCTGGTGATAATACGGCTTCGGAAACTGACGATTAGTCTTAGTCTAAGAGTGTTCTAGGGGTGTCCGAGTTAGTCGCGTATCAAAATACGCTCAAAATACGCTAATTTATGCTTGACAACCCCCTAAAACGGTTGTTACTCGGCGGTTGTACCCATAAATACAGGGTATTTATTACAAAGTCTGCTATTAATGAGACCTCCGGGAAAAAAAATTGATATTAGGCGCTAACCTAAGTGCAAACATAGATAGTTTGTGTTTATGTCTAGTGTCGTGCTCGGCACATGTAGATGTTCAGTAGGCATAGGGATAACGATGACTCAACTCCACGGGGTGGTTGGGTTTGATTTGCTAGGTTTGGACCCGGTGTTCAATCTTGCGCAGACAAATCCGATTACGGAATTTACAAACAGCATCTTTGGTCAGCTGGGGGACTTTGTTCCTAAACTGGTTGCCGCATTGCTTCTACTATTTGTTGGTCTGCTGGTTGCCACGGCAGCTAGAGCGGTCGTTAAGGTTGTACTTAAAAAAACAAATCTAGATAATCAGCTGGCAACCAAGGCTGGTATCAGTGACGATGTACCCATCGAAAACACGATAGGCAGCGTCGTGTTCTGGGTGGTGATGCTCTTCTTTATCATCGCCGTTCTAAACGCACTTCAGCTAGCCGCTGTTTCAGAACCCATCAGCGGTCTGTTGCAAACCGTCTTTGAATATTTACCTCGGGTTGCAGGGGCTGCCGTCATCCTGTTTGTTACCTGGGTGATTGCTAGACTGGCAAAGGCAGCTGTAATCAACGGTCTGGGACGCTTTAATCTAGATGAGCGTCTGGCTGAGCAAACCGGTGTGGATGCTGAAGGGAATGCGTTTCAGGTTAATGCCACCCTTGGCAACGTCATTTACTGGTTTATATTTCTGCTGTCGCTCCCCCTTGTTTTGAGCGCTCTGCAGCTTCCTGGCTTATTAGGACCTGTTGAAGAGTTACTCAATGAGTTTTTGTCCGCCATCCCTCAGGTGATAACGGCGGGTATTGTCTTTGGTATTGGCTGGCTTGTGGCCAATATTGTCAGGGGAATTGTAACGAACTTGCTGATGGCCACAGGTGCCGATAACTTTGGGGCACGCTTTGGTTTTTCACCTCGCCCCGATGATGGTATTTCCGTCTCTAGTCTGGCTGGTGTACTGGTCTATACCCTGATCTTGATTCCGGCTGCGATCGCAGCGCTAAACGAGCTGAATATCAGCGCCATCTCAGACCCTGCTGTGGATATGCTAGAGCGCGTGCTCTTTATCATTCCCCAGGTATTGGCAGCGGGTGTTGTCCTGGTTGTTTTCTATTTTATTGGTCAGTTTGTGTCCGATTTAGTAGTCAGTCTGCTATCAGGGCTAGGGTTTGACAACATCACTAACATTTTGGGGCTGCCTGAGATATCCGAGTCTGAGCCAGAAGTATCCTTGGCTGAAGGCGAACCCCTCCCGGCGGTAGAGGCTCCCCAGAAGACACCCTCCGAGATTGTTGGAGTGATTGTTTTAGTCGGTGTTGTGCTGTTTGGTGCAATAACGGCGACTGAGATTCTTGACTTCCCTGTGCTAACTGACATTGTCAGGGCTATTATGGCTGTCTCAGTACGGGTGCTCAGCGGCGTCGTTGTTTTTGCCATCGGTCTCTATGCCGCCAATCTGGCGTTCCGTCTGATCAACGGTATGGGTATGTCGTCCTCTAATACCTTGGCCCAGGCTGCCCGCGTTGCGATTATTGCTTTTGTGGGTGCCATGGCTTTACAGCAGATGGGTGTGGCAACTAGTATTGTCAACCTGGCCTTTGGTCTGCTGCTGGGGGCAATTGCGGTGGCGATTGCGATCGCATTTGGCCTAGGGGGGCGTGATGTTGCAGCTGACAACCTGCGTGAGTGGGTGAATAACCTAAAGCAATAGCTGGCTGTTTTAGCAGCGACGCCATTTGGGATCGTTCTCAAGGTTTACATTCCCAAGTTTTACCTTAAGTGCAAACCCGTAGAAAGGAACGAACAGCTTCCTTCTACGGGTTTAGCCGTTAGTGAGGGTGTGCTACATCCTCACAGTTTTTGTTTTTTAAGTAAGGTAAAGTTAGTTTAAAAAATACGACTACTAGTTCGCCTAAAAAATAACACCCACCTGTAAGTGTTTTCCCCTACCATTCACCAGAGATAGACCCATGAACAGCAATGAGCTTGCAAAATACATTGAAGCTACTGACGGAATCAGTAAACCTTGGCTGCTAATCCAGCTGCGGCTCAAAAAGCTGCAGGAGCGCCGCCATGAGCTAGCGGCAGATGACTATGCTCAGCAGGTGGCCGACATTCATACCGATTTGATGAAGCTGGGTGAATGGTGGGTGGGTCGTGAACGCGACGTTTTTTGATATTCGGATAGCAAAGCGAACACAGATTAGGGATATCTACAAAAATGCCGGATAAAAGCGCTGAGAAAAAGACCTCCAGCAATGCTTCAGAGGCTGCGCCTAAAAAATTGCCTTCTGAAACCGAGCTGCGTTCGTCCAAGTATTACCTCAGTCGAGAACTTAGCTGGCTGTCATTTAACGAGCGCGTGCTGCATGAAGCGATTGATCTGCGCACACCGATGCTAGAACGGCTAAAGTTTTTGGCCATTTTTAGCACTAATCTAGATGAGTTCTTTATGGTGCGTGTGGCGGGGATCAAAAAACAAATTGAAGCCGGGGTTAACCGCCGTACTCCAGATGGTCGTACCCCTGTGGAACATTTACAGGCGATTAGCGCCAAGCTAAGACCCGCGTTTGCTCAGCAACAAGACTGCTTTCTACAGCTGCGATCGCAGCTGCACGAGCATGGTATCTATCTGCTCGACTATGACGATCTCACCAATAAGCAAGTCACCTATCTACAGTCCTATTTTGAAGACCAAATCTTTCCGGTCCTGACGCCCCTGGCCGTCGATCCGGGGCATCCGTTTCCCTATATCTCCAATCTCAGTCTAAATTTAGCAGTTGTTGTCCGTGAGTCAGATTCTGAAGAAACGCACTTTGCCCGGATTAAGGTGCCTAAAGTCCTGCCTCGCTTTATTCAACTTCCCAAATCACTGCAGACTGATGGCACTCTTTGGGCCGCAGTTCCTTTAGAGCAGGTGATTGGTAAAAATCTCGCCTTTCTTTTTCCTGGCATGGTGATCGAAGAGTATTACACCTTTCGAATCACCCGTAATGCCGACCTCTTTGTTGAGGAAGATGACGCCGATGACCTCATGCTGGCGCTAGAACAAGAACTACGCAAACGCCGTCTGGGCGGCTCTTTAGTACGTATGGAGCTACAGGCAGACACCTCTCCAGAGGTGCGGGCAACCCTACTGACCGAGATGGACCTCACCGAGGACGATATTTATGATGTCACTGGGTTAACGGGGCTAGGAGATTTGATGAAGCTCATTGGGCTACCCCTGCCAGAGCTTAAAGATCCCGACTGGGTTGCCATGATTCCTCCCCCGTGGCATCGCATTAATCGAGATGATAGCGACGGGGAAGGGGACGATGTTTTTTCAATTATTCGCCGTCGCGATCGCTTGGTGCATCATCCCTATGTTTCATTTGCCGCAACCGTACAACAGTTTATTACCCAAGCCGCCGCCGACCCTGATGTGCTCACCATCAAAATGACCCTCTATCGCACATCGGGAGACTCTCCCATTATTAATGCGCTGATTTCAGCTGCTGAGAATGGGAAGCAGGTTGTTGCATTGGTGGAAATTAAAGCCCGCTTTGACGAAGAAAATAACATCAACTGGGCACGAACCCTTGAAAAGGCTGGAGTTCATGTAGTATATGGTCTGCTTGGCTTAAAGACCCATACCAAAGTTGCGTTAGTTGTTCGTAAAGAACATGATGGCATCCGCCGCTATGTGCACATTGGGACTGGCAACTATAACCCCAAGACTGCCCGTATCTATACCGATTTGGGACTGCTCAGCTGCAGCGATGAACTAGGCGCGGATCTAACCGATCTGTTTAACTACCTCACAGGATATTCACGACAGCGAGCGTATCGTCAGCTCCTGATTGCCCCGATTACCCTGCGGGAGCGAATGCTGGCGTTAATTAATCAGGAGGCAGACCACGGTACCTCTGGTCGGATTATTGCCAAGATGAATTCCCTGGTGGACCCCGGCATTATCCAGGCTCTCTACAAAGCCTCTCAAGCTGGGGTCAGCATTGATTTAATTGTGCGCGGTATCTGCTGTTTGACCCCTGGCATTGAGGGAGTCAGCGATAACATTCGAGTCATTAGCATTATTGGCCGTTTTCTAGAGCACTCCCGTATCTTTTACTTTCACAATGGTGGCAATGAGCAATTCTATATTGGCAGTGCTGACTGGATGCCCCGCAATCTAGACCGCCGAGTTGAAGCGGTTACGCCCATTCTTGCGCCCCATCTACGTCGCGAGGTGGCGAGTGTCTTAGATATTTGTCTGGCGGATAACCGTCAAGCCTGGGAGATGCAGCCAGATGGAACCTACATCCAACGTCAGCCCAACGATTCAGAAATGAGTACCCACCAGTACCTGATGGAGAACACTAAGGGCGTAATTGCCTATTGATTGCCTGCCCATAAGGGAGCTTGTGAGGATAAGTGCATACACCCAAACCAGGTTTCGACGATTACTGATGGGGGTTGCTATGGGTGCAATGCTCTAATTTTGAAGGAAAATCTCTAACGATAAATTAGGCGCTGTCTGACATTCTCATTGATAGTGCTTAGAAAAGTTTGGATTTATCAGCAAAAATGCTGATAAATCTAGTTTGAAAAGACAAAATTTGTAGGTATTGGAGTGTGATAAATAAGCCACATCTGCGATATCTGGAAATTTATACGTAAGATTTTTCTAGAGATTGGGGAACTGTGTAAAGGGTTAGGCACTCTGAATATTCAGCAGCTTACATTAGAGTTAAATACGGCCTAGCTGAGACTGTCGGTTCCGTACTTATCCGGAAGGTGCAACAGTTAAAACACCAAGTTTTTACATTTCTATTTATATAAACTGACAAGGCCAAACATATAAATTTTTAACCAGCCTCTACAGAAATACTTGCATTTCTAAAACAGTTGATTGAAATTAGTCAACATAGTCGGGTAAACAAATTGTTCAAGTCTGTATTCTTCGATTGATGTTAAGTTCACGTCGAAAGAATTTCTGGGAAAATTCGGTTTGTATTTCCTGAACAGCTTGAATCTCGTTGTGATTTATGTGTATCTACTCAGTGTTAATTACTTTCATCTTTATTTATATCAAGAGAGTGCAAAGCAATTGGTTTAACTCTATTTGCTTAGGTGGCCGCCTCTAAAAGAGAAATTAATTTTGATATTTCATTCATCTATCAAAATGGTTTCTTTTAATATTTGACCCACTCCTGCTCTTTCTGATTTTTTACCATTCCAAATACTGTTCTTTCACCGGAACTTCTCCCATGGTTTTAGCAGGCACTATTACTCAAAAAACATTACATCCGCTCACGTTGCTGGCACAGCTTGTAGGGCGTCAGGTTAGTGGCGAACTTTTAGTGGTTTCCAATGATGTCCGGTGGTCGCTGTGGCTACAGCGGGGTAAGCTCTTGTTTGCAACAAGTTCCCAAAATGGCTTTGACGCACTCAGACAAGAGGGCCGTCAGCTGTTTCCTGAAGCACTATCCGATTTGGTGCTGGCACAGCTACAGCTTTATCATCGGCAGTACACCCACCAGGGCAACGATTTGACGGCTGACTATCGGGCCGTTCGCTGGCTGGTAGAGCAAGAAAATATCACATTTGACCAGGCCGGCCAGTTTATTCGTGCGTTGGCGGTAACTACGATTACGTCACTGCTACGGGTTAGCCACGGTAGCTATGAGGTCAATAGCTTTAGCAATATTGTTGACTATCCAACATTTTGCACATTAGATATCCGTACGCTGGTAGAACAGTGTCATCAAGAAGCAGCGGCGCTATCTTCCAAGCGGGATGGTGTAGGTGCTGGGTCAAAGATGCCTCGGGTTGACCAATCGGCGGCGCAGGCAGTGACCTCAGGTAATGAGATTAGATCACTCCTGCAGCAGGCGTCATCTTCGAGCGATTCGTCCTTAAAGGTGATGAGTCCAACGGCGTTTCATCCTGTACCCATCGCCAAAGGTGCTGCATCCTCCTCTTATCAGCTGGTGTGTATTGACTCTGATGAGGAGTGCCTCAATCAGCTGCGAGGATTTTTAGAGGATACGGTTTTCTCAATTACCTCAGTTGATGATGTGGCTACAGCCGTTGCGGATTTGGCAAAATGTCAGCCCGATTTAATTTTGCTGACAACGGCTATGGAAGGTTTGAATGGGTTTGACCTATGTGCCCACCTGCGTCGCCATGACCAGTACAAAGAGATACCCATTATCTTGCTGGCTAAAAAGATAAGCTTGCTGGGCCGTATTCGCGCCAAGCTGGCTGGCGCATCGTTCTACATCAGTAAGCCCATCAATCGCACCAAGCTAATGGTCAAACTGTTTACCCTGTTGGTGTAAGTCTGACTTTGGGATGACCTTTGGTCTGACCAACGCACTGTTTGGGTAAAAAATCAGAATAGCTAGAGGTCAGAGTTTACTGGCGTCTAGCTTTTTTGTTGTGAGCGGGGCAGACTGAGGACTTTTTGGGGCCCTAATGGGGACTCCAACTGGTTAGTTCCTCATGGGTGTGGCGATGGGCTACGGTGTGCTCTACAGGCTCAATTGAGTGAAAGTGGTTATAGTCGACCACAGAGCGACCGCTGTCACTAGTGGAAATAATGTCTACAAATTTGTGATTCCAGTAGATATCGTAGGCACTAAACGAGTGACGGGCATGGATGGTTTGGGAAAGGGTTTCGTCTAGCCCCGTCAGAGTGACAATGATCTCTGCTCGTTTCTCACGCAGGGTGGCTGGTGTTTCTCCATACAAGGGACTTTCGCTGGTGAGGCGATGCATGGCTGTCCAGGAAAGACTAAAGACTGGAGTATGGGAGCGCACTAGGGGCAAATCGTGAAACCGTCGGATATATTCGCCCTCTTCGGTTGTTTCGTCGCGCACCAGGGTAACCCATAGCTGAGCCTCCAATATATAGTTACGGCGTTCATTAGCGGTCCGAAACATCAGCGTGGGAACTCCGTTAAAGGGAGCAACGACGGCGACACGGCTATATAAAATGCGAGCAGTGGGTAGGGAAAACCGGGCAAATACTAGACCCGTTGTCACGGCCACAAAAAACAGCCCAAAGATGGACTCGATGACCACTAGTGAATGGGTGTAGTTACTAGTGGGATACATGGCCCCGTAGCCAATGGCAGCCATGGTTTGGACGCTAAAAAAGAAGAGGTCTTGAAAATGACCTTCGCGAATATTTGCGATCGCATCCGCATCAAAACTATAGGCAACCGCAAATAGACCATTGACCAACAGATAAAAGCCGCTGACCAGCATGATAAAAGCTGGCCAAGAAATCGTTAGCAAAATATGGTACAGGTCTCCCCAATAGGAGTGGGTAACACCGATCCGCTCAATATTGGGATAGCGCTGCTCTCGGTACAACAAAAATCGTCTCGAGGCGCGGCGGAGTCGAGGTCTTAGCATACGTTCTAAGGAGATGAGGGACGGTTCGGTGCGAGTACGGGGGCGGAATGACTAGATACGACAAGCAGGGGCATGGGACAACATCAGCCACATGTCGCAGATGGATTGATCGGGGATAGCCCCACATGCTGCAAATAGCCCAAGCTAAAACTGGGAAATTTATAGGCTTAACTTAGACACACTGAGCATCCAGGGGCGGGCGTTAAAACCCTTAAAATATGTCAATCCGGGAGATGTTACAAATTTTTATGCTTTGTTTCCGCTTATTGTAGCTAAAAGCGATTAGTTTCCAAGTATTCGTTTAGGTTCTCTGGCCAATCTTGCCGTCCAAGATGATTACCGTAGGGCATTTAGATATGTTGCCTCAAGCAACGATTTGGCGACCTCAGCTGATGTCAACCCATCTGCGTCATTATGCTTAGCGCCGTGGAGAAACGCGTTTATTCCTTAGTCAGGTGATTTAATAGACGTATTGAGCATATTAGAGAAAATTTGGCTGTAATTTTGCTTAGCTAGAATGTTGTATCTATTAAATGTGATGATATTAGGGCAACAAGACATGGGCAATTCGCGGTTCTTAGCCACCGGTCGCTACGCTGCTCGGCTCAGTATCCAACTGCTTATCGGTGTCTCGTTGTTGAGCGGTCTGCCCGCTGTGGCCCAGACTGTGAGCCAGTCTAGCGAACCTGTTCTCATCGCTCAGCGCACTACACTTTTGCGAGAAGGGGATCGAGGGCCAGCCGTTAGCGCACTACAGCGTCAGCTGGGGAATCGAGGACTGTTCTCAGCAGCATCTGTAAATGGCATTTATGGGTCTTCGACCACCCAGGCTGTCCGTCAGTTTCAGCGCATTCGTCGATTACCTGTGACTGGGATTGCTGATGCAGAAACCCTGGAACAGCTGGGGGTGGATCTAGCCAGTCTGCCAGTTGGCCTATCCCATCCGATCCATGGAACGATTAGTAGCGATCGCATTACCCGCAACTCCAGTCGTGACGATGTGCGGGTTTTACAGCGAGTCTTGAGATCCTTTGGGTTTAACCTAACAGATGATGGTGTGTACGGTGCCCAAACCGAGCAGGCCATCAGAACCTATGAGCGCACCGCCGATCTGCCGGTAGACGGCGTTGCTGATCGGGCCACCCTGCTCGACATGGGATTTACCGACGGCGGCGGAAGAGATCCCAGGCTACAAACCGCCGACAGCAGTCGCTCTTCTCGCGGTCGTTATGTGGCTGCCATTATTGCAGGCCCGTCTGAGCTAGGCACGGTTCAACAAGATTTTCCCAATGCGACAGTTGAGCGAAACAACCTGGGTCAATATATTAGCCTTGGCCGGTTTTTTGATCAGTCTGATGCAGCTGCCTGGGTGGATTTAGCAGACGAGTTGGGCTACGAGGCAAGAGTTCTGCGAGATTAGCCATCGCTGAACAAATCGGGCTATCTTACATCGGTACTGTTTAGCTTAAATTTTCCAAGAATCAGCAACGGGCAAGATTAAATGTTAGCGATTGCAACACTAATAAACACATCCTTGTCAAACATCCGCTAATATATACGCCATCTAGCTGGTCTGAAACAGCCCAGCTGGCCTGAATATCACTAGCTGAGCCGAAATAGGTGCGCTGAGCTAAAATCTGTTGGCGTTATATCAGGGAATTGTTCATGCCTAAGTCACTAACGGCTGTTTTTGTAAGCGGTGTTTTTCTACTTTTGGGATTACCCAGTAATGCTCAGCGCCTACCACCCCCGTTAGAACCCCCGCCACTGCCGAGTCCTAGCAGTGTGCCTCCTTCTGTGACTACCCCTTCTATTGGGCCTGGAGCCTCCGGTAGTGAGGTCGTTGCTCTACAGCAAGCACTTGATCGTAACGGTCTTGACCCAGGCCCCATTGATGGTGAGTATGGGCCAATGACTCGTGCCGCTGTAGAACTGTTCCAACAGCAGTACGACTTACCCGTTACGGGGATTGCTGGACCACAAACCCTTGATATTCTTGGCCTTAACCCCGATACCGTCGATGTGGTTGTTGTCGGTTCAGACTCAGAATCCCAAGGTGAGAGGGATACCCCCTATGTGGCAGCTGTCATTGAGTCTTCCAATCAGTTAGGGCAAGTGCGGCAATCGTTTGGTAATGCCACCGTCGACTACGTGCGTCAAGGGGAGTTTATTAATATTGGCCGCTATGAGCGTCACTCAGAAGCGGCTGAGCGTGTGCGTGAGGCACGTAGTTTAGGCTTTGACGCCCGTATTTTATATCGACGCTAATGCATATCGCGACGGTCCCTAGGACCGTCGCGATGTTTTTTTACCCTATTCAACGATGCAGAGCGCCTGACCCAAACTGGAGAGTGAGGGGCAGTGCTGAACATAGCTGTAATACACTTCCTGGGATCGCTCTAGATTTAGGGTCAACCCAAGATTGGTACCCAGATTAATCAGTCGCTGGATCCCTTGAACGGCTAGAGGGCTAACCGTCAGGGTACAGCCTGGGTTTGTGGTGTCAGGTTCAATCCGTAGGGTTTGACGCAGTGTCTGTAGAATCAACCCCTCCAACACGGGCGCTGCCGCCGGTAAGGTGAGATGACAGTGTAGATGATTGGCCTCTATGGCAATCCCCTCTAACTCTGCGAGGTAGCCAGTGCTGATGGTGAGAATATGTTCGTCAATATCGCTCAGGTCTTGTTCTAGGCGTCGTAATACATCAATGACTCGATGACTGAGGGTGATTTCAGCGGCTACCTGCAGCTCTCGGGGTACATCCATGTTTTCGCGATGGAAGGCCATCAGCACGCCATAGTTTTCTCTGTAGATTTGGGTATAGAGCTGGTTGAGTTGCTCTAGCGTGTTTTGACTGATCAACTGCATAATATGCTGCCGCTCTTCGCTAAACAGCTGCTGCAGATTAAAAGTATGCTCCCCAAACTGAGTCTGAATGGCGGCGATTGTTTGCACAATACTGCCCTGGGCAAAAATTCTCAGTACCGCATCTTTAGCACGCGTATAGGCCAGACGATTTTTAAAGGGGCGAAGACCACATAAAAATTCTTGACCACCCAGGTGACAAACTGCAAAGGTGTAGCTACCTTTTGCCTGGGTAATTTCTGAGATGATGCTAACCTGACCCATTGCCAGGGTTAAGGCCCCCATGGTCTGCTTTTGGTAGTCTTGATGGGTTAGCGTGTGGCAATACAAACGCTGCTCACGATGATACGTGTGAAACAGCGAAGACATGGCGTAGTGGGCCACCACCTGCTCGACGCTAATGCGAGAGGGTTTAACCTGAGCTGCATACACCCCAGCACCCGTCTTAAATAGGGGCACATTGCTGGGGGCTAGGGCTAGTTTGGCGACAAACTCCTCCTCTAAGGATTCTCCACAAATTTCTTCAGCTAGCTCAATGGCTCGGGCTGCATACCGTAAGATTTGGGTGCCTTCAGGCCGGGAAATTTCTTCAAAAAACCAGCCGCAGCTGGTGTACATCAGCATGGCATGGCGCTGCATCTCTAACAGACATAGTGCATCTGTGCGTTCTATCTGGGTCAGCTCGTGGTGCTGATGGCGACTAAAAAATTGCTCAATGGTTAGGGGAGTGCGATCGCAAATAACATCAACATAGCCATCGCGAGCAGCCCAAACATCCTTAAACAGCTCTTCGCCTGTCACTTCATAGATTTCACTCAGCTCATCCCGCAGCCAGTCAAGGGCCTGACGCAGGGGCTCTCGCCACTGCTGATGCCATTCGCCCCCGCCCCCGCAGCCACAGTCGCTTTTCCAGCGTTCTACACCGTGGGCGCAGCTCCAGGCCGTGACCGGTTTTAGCTCTAGCTCCCAGGTGGGCGGAAATAAACTGAGATAGCGGGCATAGCTAATGACCCTCCATCCCCGGTCAGTAAACTCATGTTTTAGGGCATAGGCCAGGGCGCGTTCTGCCCCACCGCGATGGTGCCCAAAAGTTTCCCCATCGGTAGCGACTGACACTAGCTGAGCCTCTTGACGGTCGCCCCGAATCGCTTGACCAATTCGGTCTGCAAAGGACTGGGACGATTGCAGAATATCGCTAAATCCCATATCCCCAGAGATGGGACCGTCGTAAACAAAAATGTCAATATAGTCTTGCCCTGCCGGTAAGCCAGGCACAAAACACCGATAGGGGCGAGTCGGGTCAATTTGGCCCCCACCAACTTCATGCCACTCACCTGCCGCATGCTCACCATGGGCCATGTGGCGACAGCGCTGTACCTGAGAGGGCGCGACAATCGTAAACTTAATGCCTTCTTGAATCAGTACCCGTAACGTGGCCTGATCAATGGCTGTTTCAGCCAGCCACATGCCTTCGGGATCACGATTAAAGCGCTTACGAAAATCAGCGATCCCCCAGCGCACCTGGGTCAGTTTGTCGCGCTCGTTGGCCAGGGGCAAAATGATGTGATTGTAAACCTGGGCAATGGCATTCCCGTGACCATTGTTGCGATCGCAGCTGAGTTTATCCGCTGTCAAAATACGCCTATAGGTTTCGATATCGTGCCGTGCCAACCAGCTCATCAGAGTGGGGCCGATATTAAAGCTGATAAATTCGTAATTATTGACGATCTGCAGCACACGACCGTAGTGGTCCATGATGCGTGCAAATGCGTTGGGCCGATACGCCTCACGCAAAATGCGCTCATTCCAATCATGAAAGGGAGCCGCGCCAGGTTGACGCTCCACAGCTTCTAGTGAAGGATTCTCTCGAGGTGGCTGATAAAAGTGCCCATGGACACATACGTAAACATCAGAGGAAGAAACCTCAGATGAGAGAACCTCAGAGGACGGCATTAGCTCCCGAGATTGAGAGACTGCTGCCGTCACAGAATGGGAATTAGCCATATTGTGTGACACTGCACTGTAGAAAAGACTTAAAAAGACTGGCGATAACGTGCCACTGCGACTCACCTTATCTGGAAGTGGCAAGAACTTAGACCTGCGCCTACATAGATTAGCAATCGCCCGCTACGACATCAGGATCGACTTATAGGCCACTGACACTCTAACGGACTTAGAATTTCTGAGCCAGGGTCGTTACGTTTCTCAAGGCAGTGTTACGTAACAAAATATTACCCATCTCTGGTTTTGTTTTAGAACGTGACGTCGAGAAGTAAAAAGTTTATCCCTGTAAAGGGTTGAGCTGATTAACTAGACTGTTTAACTAATGCCTTTAAAGACTGTTCTAGACAGTTAGGAAAAGAAAATCAGCAGCTTCAAAGCATCTGTTGTCGTTTGACTGAATTTTGGATAAAAAAATCTTGTTTTAGCTGGGGATCATGCTGGGATCAGAACCAATAATCAAAGAAACCTGGGTTTTTAACTGTTGCGCTCAAAAACCCAGGTTAATCCTTAATAATCTACTCATTATTAAGACAGATTTACGCCCAAGTAGGTTTTAGACATGTAGCTGGCGAGGCGCTTGAAATTATTTTTAACGGCTGGACGTACGTTTTCTCCAGATGTGATCCCCAGAAAATCAGCCAAGGCTTCATCTGAGAGGATGCCGTGCTGATGTCTTTGAAATGCATCAATCACCGCGTTTAGGTCATTGATAGAAAACGTATAGCCCATGGACGCAGCTAGCTCAATCACCTTGGGTGCGCGCTCGCTCAGGGCCATCGATTCTTCGGGATCAAGATTTACGCTGGAACTAATATCGCCGTCACCACAGCCGAGCAACTGCTCAAGCTGTTGTTGCAGAGCGGTATTTCCAGCTGTCTTCTGCATAAATTGCAGAACATCGTAGTTTGCCATAGATAGTCTTAGGGTAGGGTTTTAGCTCATTTGATAGACAGACCGATATAAGCCAGTGCTTATCTATCCATATCATTAGCTATAACAACTTTGACCCCACGCTAACGTTAACAAAAACAGAAATTTTAACGAGAGCCCCCGGAACGAGTCCGTCTAGGCTTGCCATTAGGGGCCGGGGTAAAGCGATGGCGGTTGCGACGCTTCTGACGTTTGTTGTGTGAAAGTTGAGCCATGGAGCTGGACGTCCTTTAATTAATGTTACAGGGAGCGGGAAGAGTCAAGATACGCAGACGCTAGCGCTTCTCCCCTATGTAAATGATTCAAGGAATTAATTCGGTATTCCGCACTTTTCTAGAACGGTCTTACCTCAGAACAGAAATTTCAAACGAGCAAGGCTATGGAGCTTTGTCCATGACCGGCTGACTGCGATCGCAGCCCCTGGCTAACGCCCCTGGCGTATAATTTATATAAGACCTACTAACGATGTCATGCTTGACCTTGCCGTCCTTGCTGAGAAACTTAAAACCGGTGATCTCAAAGATAAAAAGCTATCACTGGCGGCTTTGCGAGACGTACCTAGTCCTGATGCGCTGGAGCTAATCAAGCTGGTCTTAGAGGACGATAATCAACAGGTGCGCTCAATGGCAATTTTTGCTTTGGGTGTAAAGCAAACCGAAGAAAGCCTTACCCTGTTGGTCAAAATTTTGGAAACCGACCCAGACTATGGCATTCGGGCAGATGCTGCTGGGGCTCTGGGGTATTTAGAAGATCCCCGAGCGTTTGAGCCACTGATCCGTTCGTTCTATGAAGACACTGACTGGCTGGTGCGCTTTAGTGCCGCTGTGTCCTTGGGTAACTTAAAAGACCCACGCGCCCATGATGCTTTGATTCAAGCTTTACACAGTCCAGAGGTAATCCTCCAGCAGGCGGCTATTGCCGCATTTGGTGAAATTGGCGACCTGACTGCCCTAGATGAAATCTTGGCATTTGCTCAATCTGAGGACTGGCTAGTGCGGCAGCGTCTAGCTGAAGCCCTGGGGAATTTACCCAGCGAAAAAGGGACATCGGCCCTAAGATATCTAGCTAAGGACAACCACCCACAAGTGGCTGAGGCTGCCCAAATTTCCCTTGATCGTCTGTCAAAAAAGTAACTAATTCATCACGACTACGACCTTAGAGCAATCTTTACTCGTCTGCTAATTTAAGAGCTTTTAAGAATATTTCTGTACTAATTCGAAAGCCAGCGTCAATCAGCTTTTCATACTCATTTTGGGCAGAGGCCAGATAGCCATAGCGTTTTGCCATAGCAATGATGCTTACAGTGCCGCGCACCGGTAAGCCTAGAATGGCGGCTGCTTTACAGGCAGCCCTGTCGTCAATAATGGCTTCAAAGCCTGGATTGTTGATCAACCAAGACATTACGTAACTTTCACCCATGCCTAAATCCCAACTGGCTATTTGGGGATCAATACTTTCCATCGGTTGGACGTATTTTGCTCCTTCGGTTTGAATCCAAGTAACAGCAGGATCGTTATAACCACCGTTTTGAATTTCGTCGGCCACACCTTGAGGAATAACTAGGTCGTCACATAGCTGGTATAGGAGATTGGCTCGGCCGATTTTATTAAGGGTAATAATTGGGGAAGCATTGGCAGCCCAGCATCTAGTCACGCGTTATCTCCTCTTCTAGTTCATCTGGGGTGGTTTGAAAGGGGGAGACTTCAAACCGATTAAGGGCGTCAAGAAAACCTTGGCGGCTGATGCCGGCAATTTCAGCGGCTTTAGATTGGGAAACTCTGCCAATTTCGTACCATTTAACAGCAGCAGCGATACGAAGCTCTTGGACAAATTGGTCTGGGGTACTGCGGGTAACTGAGAAAACGCTTTCAGGCAAACTAAACTGAATTTCAATCATTTGTTTGAGAATAATCAGAGAAATTGAGTCTATGCTAACGAGCTTTGGGGTAGCCTTAGAAAGTTTTGTCAAAGGCGGAGAGAGATTATTAATTTGCAAATGAGATAGTTTTTTGCCAAGCAACGTCTACAGCCAAGGGTCTAACTCGCTGTAGTCGGGGAGTGTGGTATCAATTTGCTTACCCTGACGTAGCACGACTCGATTTTCTTGAGCCCTGGCTATCAGCTCATTTAGACTGCGAGCCTTAAAGCAAATCATATCGGCGGGACTGCCGGGACTCAGGATGCCTATATTCTCTAAACCCATCAGCTGAGCTGGGCGGCGGGTCATGCTTTGGGGCCAATGGTCAAAGGGGCGGTCAAGATGGCCGATGCGAACCGATTGTTTAAACACATCTAAGCCATCATGGTCGCCGTAGGCATAGAAGGGATCGCGGCAGTTGTCGCTGGCCAATGCGACAGGGATACCGCGCTGATGGAGTTCGTGCAAAATTGTGACGCCACGATAGCGAGGAGTGTGCTCTGGCTGACGGTCCTGCAGATAGAGGTTACACAGGGGCAAACTGACGATGCCAATATTGGCTGCCTTGACTAGAGCCAGAGTTTTTTCAACGACGTCTGGTGATTGGGCCGATAGGCTGCAGCAGTGGCCACAGGTAATGGTCCCCTGAAAGTCATGACGCAGGGCTGCTTCAGCCACATAGCGTAAGGTAATATCTACAGGATTGAGACTTTCATCGGTGTGAAAGTCTAAGTCTAGACCGTAATGGTTTGCCAGGGTAAAGATCTGATCGAGCTGTTCAACTAGCTGGTCATTCATGTAGGCGACCCCGCCGAGCACCCCGCCAAAATTAGCAACAAGCTGTGCCAGGGGGGCTGCATTGTCAGTTAGAAAGTAATCTAAAGAGACCAGACAAACGGCTTGCAATGTGAGGCGATTGCTCCACTGCTGTCGCAATTCGTCAAATACCTGAAAGCTGGTTTTGCCAAGGGGGCCAAAACTATCGAGATGGGTGCGAATTGCCTGGGTGCCGTGGGCATAGCTGCATTTAAGGCCAAACTCCATCCGCTGATATAGCTCGTCATGCTGCCAGTTGTTATGGTCTTGACGCACAGTTTCTAGAGCCCCCATAAAGGTGCCGTCTGGGTTAGGGCAGCGGGGCCAGATATGGCCTTTGTCTAGATGGGTGTGCATATCCACAAAGCAGGGCCAGATTAGCCCTTGATGCAGATTAACGGTTGGGGTATCCGTCAGCTCTGCTGTACCGGTGGGGATAATCTGTGCGATCGCACCCCCACGCACCTCCACCTCCACCGCCGCTAACTCCTCTTGATGGGGAAAAGCCTGGAGTGAGGGTATGGGCTTTAAGCACGTGCCCTCAGCTAAAAAACATAGGGGGATGCGGGCGTTGACCAACCAGTAGTGGGGGGTATCGGGAATCTCGATAAATCCAGCCATGAGCGATATTAGTTCTCTCGTCGAGTGGCGCTTTCGTGCCAGTGCTGCAGCAGTCGATCAGACAATACCGTTAAGCCAACAAAAATGGCCACACCCAAGACCGTTGTCATCAGTAAAGCAGCAAACATGCGAGGAATTTGTAGGTTAAAGCTGGAAATTAGGATCTGATAGGCAATGCCAGAGCGGGTGCCGCCTGTGCCAGCGACAAATTCGGCGACAACAGCGCCAATTAGCGCTAAACCACCGCTAATGCGTAGGCCCCCTAAAAAGTAGGGTAGGGCGCTGGGTAAGCGTAAATGAATCAGCGTTTGCCAGCGAGAGGCCCCATAGATTTCAAACAGATTTTGCAGGGTGTGGTCGGCGCTATTAAGCCCCAATGTGGTGTTAGATACAATGGGAAAAAAGGCCACAATCCAGGCGCAGACAACCAGGGCCATAAATGTGTTGTTCTGAAGCCAGATAATAATTAAGGGTGCGATCGCAACAATGGGTGTGGTTTGTAAAATCACCGCATACGGGAAAAAACTGCGCTCAATCCACTTACTTTGGGCAAACAAAATTGCAATTACCAACCCTGACACAATGGCTGCTAAAAAGGCCACCACTGTAATTTGAATGGTTACGAGCAATGATGGAAACAAATCTCCCCACTCTTCGATGAGAGTGGTTAGTACCAGCCCTGGCCCCGGCAACAGATAGGGAGGAGTATTGGTCGCTCGAACAAAAATATCCCAGCCAACAATAGCGGCCAGCCCTACCAACGCTGGGGCTAACCAGTTCCAAAGTGTTTCTGTTCTACTCCCTTTAAACATGTGTGATACCTGTTGATTATTTTCTCCGGTGTCTGACGTTTTTGGCTATTCTCCCTCTGTGCGTCTCTATCTTTTCTGCTGTTTTCTTTCTCTATCCCACCCCAATACTCTCTGCCTCAGACAGGGTTGACAAAATCTCTCGACAGTAGTGATTAAACTGAGATGAGGTGCGGAACGATTCTGTTCTTGGGTAAGCGGCCTCAATCGGGATATTGGCAATTACTCGTCCTGGTCGGGCGGCCATAACAACCACTCGTGTGGATAAATAGACTGCCTCATAAATATTGTGGGTGACAAACAAAACCGTCCAGTGTTTTTCTTCCCATAGATGTAGCAAATCGCTGTTTAACCGACTGCGCGTCATTTCATCTAAGGCCCCAAACGGTTCGTCCATGAGTAATATCTGGGGCTTAGTCACCAGGGCTCGAGCAATTGAGACACGCATTTGCATTCCCCCCGACAGCTGTCGGGGATAGCTATGCTCACAGCCACATAGATCAACAGTATTAATCGCCTCTTGAATTCTAGCCCGCACCGAACGAAGTGAATGGCCCTTGAGCTTTAGGGGTAAATAAATATTGTCTACGACATTGGCCCACGGCATCAGGGCCGGGGCTTGAAATACAAAGGCTAACTCGTGCTGTTCTGGGGGGCAGTGCCACTTCATTGTGCCTGCTGTGGGTGAGCCCAAGCCTGCCACAAGTCTTAACACGGTGCTTTTACCACAGCCTGACGGCCCGACCAAACTGATAAATTCACCTGGCTGTACATCTAAGTTGACACCTCTGAGGGCCACTGTGCCGTTTTGGTAAACCTTATCAATATCCCTGAGGGTTAAGAGATGGGCTGGCATTAGAGCTGTCGTAAAACGTCTTTTTTAGAGTAATGGTTCTGGTGGAACAGTATCGCTATTTCTGCTACCCTAGACCGCGCCATCAAAAGATCATATGTTGAAGAGCGTAAATTTTGATAGATAACCGGGACGCTCTAGAACCTTTAGTAGTAGTTTCTAACCGGGCTGTGTAGAATTTTGACGCAGATTATGGCACTAAGAGACAGACACCGTGTACCGATTAGACTATTGCTGGGTTTGGTGCAGTGTGGCTGGTTATTGACCTATGCGGCGATAGGTCAGCGTGCTGACAGTGCTCTTATGGCTCAAACAGCGCCGACACCGCCAGAACTGCCGTCGACGGTGCCGGATATTCCCCAAGATATTCCTCCAGAGCCCCCCCTACCGGATGAGCCGCTGGTTCCTATTCCTTCGCCTGATGAGCTGCTGTCTCCTGACGGTCAACCGCTGCTGCCTGATGATGGTCTGGGGGAGGGAAACGAACTGTTTTATGTGGCTGATATTCAGGTCGTTGGCAGTACTGTTTTTGATGAAGAAGACTTGGCCGATTTGCTAAATCAATATCGCGATCGCGACGTTAGCTTTAATCAGCTTTTGCAACTGCGCTCAGACATTACTCAACGCTATGTAGACGCGGGCTATCTAACTTCGGGGGCCTTGATACTACCCCAAACACTGGTGGATGACATTGTCGTTGTGCAAGTGATTGAAGGGGTACTAGAGGATATTGTTATCAGGGGGACCCAGCGTTTAAATCCTGCCTATATTCGCAGTCGTGTGGGGCTGGCTGCTCGACCTCCCCTCAATGTTGAGGAGCTGCTGGCGGGGCTGCAGCGGCTACAGCTAGATCCGTTGATTGAAACCATATCGGCAGATTTACAGGCAGGGGTTCAACCGGGAACCAGCCTGTTAGTGATCGATGTCGAAGAAGCTGACTCATTTGCCGTTAACACGAGCTTAGCCAACCGCCGTTCTCCCAATATTGGCGGCACCCAGGTCAGTGTGGGGTTGGATGAAGGCAATCTATTGGGGATTGGCGATCGGATTACGCTGAACTATAACCATACGGACGGCAGTGATGGTGTGGATTTTAGCTACACACTGCCGGTGAGCCCCAATAACGACACGATCCGTCTGGCGGCGGGATATTCCGATAGTCGGGTGATTGAGGATGATTTCTCAGTGCTCGAGATTTCGTCGGATAGTGCTTACTATGAGCTGGGCTATCGTCGGCCACTGGTTGAAACACCGACTGAATCAGCTGCGCTGGGGGTTACTTTTTCCCATCAGACCAGTCAGAGCCGGTTAGGAATCGCGGATATTGGTCCTTTTCCACTATCGCCTGGTGCAGACGACAATGGTCGCACACGCATCAGCGCTGTTAAATTTTTTCAGGAATGGACGCAGCGGAGTCAGAGCCATGTGCTGGCATTGCGATCGCAGTTTAATGTCGGTGTCGATCTACTGGATGCCACGATTAACAGCGATGAGCCCGACAGTCGTTTCTTTTTATGGCGAGGGCAGGGACAGTGGGTAAAACTGTTGGGAAAACCCGAGCAGCTCTTTTTTCTACGAGGTGATATTCAGCTGACTACGGATGACTTACTTTCCCAAGAAGAGTTTAGCCTGGGAGGTGGGCAAAGTATTCGAGGCTATAGACAAGACGCATTGCGACGAGATAATGGCGCGTTGTTATCGGCAGAACTACGTTGGCCCATTGCAAGAGCCCCAGAACTAGACGGAGTGCTGCAGATTACGCCGTTTGTGGATATTGGTACTGTCTGGAATGATGACGGCAGTTCCCCTGGCCCAGATGTATTGGTGGGAACCGGGTTTGGCTTTCTCTGGCAGCAGAGCGACAATTTTTCTGCACGCCTAGATTGGGGAATTCCCCTTGTCGATCTAGATACAGGCAACAACGGTATACAAGACAGCGGTATTCATTTTTCAATTCAGTACGCTCCGCTGTAACAGATACCTATCGAGACTACATATTTTTTACGATATCTGTAGAGGTTTTCGCGGATGTCTTTATATAGGGTGATTTCTTAGCTTATGCGCTTTTCGTAAAAAATCTGGATCTATCTCAATTCCCAGTCCAGGTCCCTCGGGGATTTGCAATTTACCACCTTTAATCGCGAGTGCTGGTGAAAACCACTTGGGTGGCTTTTCAGGACGAGCATTATACTCTTGAAAGACTCCCGGCAGAAAACTGGCAAACTGCGCCATATAGAGCGAGTCAAACCCTAAACGAGCATTGTGAATTGTAACCGGAATCCCGGCTTGTGCTGCAACTTGAGCAACCCGTAATGTGCGAATAAAGCCGCCGTTGTAAACCAGATCAGGTTGCAACACATTGACAACCTGATGGCTGATCATGTGCTCGAAACGAGAAAAGCTGGTTTCCTGTTCTCCTCCGGTAACAGCCAATGACAAAGATTTTGTTACCCGAGCAGTAGAATTAAAGTCATCAAACGGGCAGGGCTCTTCAAAAAATGAAACTCCATAGCTCTCCAAAAATTTTCCTAATTTAATTGCTTTACTGGCAGTGAAAGACCCATTGCCATCCACACCAATAATAATTTTTTTACCCAAGACTTTTCTCGCATGGGCTACTAGATTCTCTGTTCTTTGAGGCATGGCGTCGGCATTGCAACTCATACGACCGCCAATTTTGAATTTAACTGTACAGGCTCCAGTTTCTTCAAGACGTTTGCCAACCCATTCGATCTCTTCTTCCGGTGTGGTATCGCGTCGCAGGCTTGAAAGATAAATCGGAATCTCTTTTTGATTTACTCCACCCAACAGTTCAGAAATCGACTTGTTTACCAGTCGACCTATTAAATCTAAGAGGCTTATTTCTACCCAGGCAACACAACACCAAAGTGCTAGCCCTGAGAGCTTATAATTAGAACGAAACGTATAAATCTCATCAATTAAAGAAACAAGATCTTTGGCATCCTTTCCAACAAAATAGGGAATAATAAGCTGCTGTAAGATAGGATAAAAATGTTTTATCCTTTGATGGGCAACAGAAAACCCAACAGCGCCATCAACCGATCGGCTTCGAATCAGATAGTAATCGTTGTCGGCTCTAGGATGTATCAAAGGTAAATCAACCCTACCTCTTTTGATGCGTAAGATATCTATAGAAGCAATTTTAATCGGTGAGCTAGTGACTCTGTCTAATTTAGAATAATTTGTTTGAACACCGAGCTGACAGGGAAACAGTTTAGAGATCATATCTAGAGGATAATAAGCAATCTTTTGTACAGAACTACGGGGATGCAAAAGCTCTACTAGTGTGGCGTGTACCGTGACCGTAGAGCTGAGAGTTAATCAGATACTTTAGGCAGAAGAATCAGCAGATTTTAGGTGATAAAGCTTACTACAGCTAGAATTTTAATTCTCTTATTGTTTAACGTGAAGAGATTTTTCCAACTCCTAGTATCAACCAGATGATTGACAGGGGCAGCACTGGATACCAGATGGTTTGCCAGTTAATGATTCCGTCTAAGGTAAAGAGCCAGCTTGGAAACCAAACTCGTGTATTCCAAAGTAAGCCCAAAATGATCGCTACAAAAATTGAGCCGTACGTCCATAATCTAGATGGAATGCCGCTAAATATTGTAACTATTGCTAGCGGTTTAGTCTGGCGTCTAAGCAGAGTTCTAAATAAAGAAATCCAATCAACAAATAGCCCATATAAAATTAGAATTGGTGTAAAGGTTACGTTCAACCAAATAGCATTGAATGCGTGAAAGATTAATGCAAGTGGAAAATAAATGTTTCGCAGTCTTTTGAAGAAGATAGTTGCAATGAATGTCCCCTCGAAAACCAAAGTAGTTATTCGTAAGCTATGGTATACAAAGGGTGTCGTAGAGATAAACGGTGCTAGCCTATTTAAAGGAAGCTGATAAATTGCCGATCTAATGTTTCTCTCCAGCACTAAGTTAGAGATAAGCTTAGGATAGTCAATCCAAGAGCCTAGTATTTTATAAACAAAAGATGAGAAAAACAGAATTGACAATACTATGATCAGTGAATTGATCGATAATGCATATTTTGACGATTCGTTTATCGTATTATTTTGAACTCTGCCCTGTCTTTTGTTGCATATATTATCGATAGAATATGTGTCTCCCCACCCTCCACAAATCAACATAAACAGAGGAATGTAGAAGACTAAAAATACCATTCCCAACTCATGGTCAACGCTGCTGTAGCAAGCCTCCAATAGACATCCTGAAAGTAGTACAGCCAGCGTACATAGTTTTGTATATGTTCCAAACAATAACAGGATTAGAGAAGCTACTAGAAAAAACTCTAAGCTATCGATCAGTATTGCTGGCAACGGCTTTGGAAAACCATGACTTAAAAGTACAACTCGTCTAAAAGCATCTGTCGGCAAGCTACTCAAATACGATATCTTGTTTGTGCTCAAATACCATAGGTAAAAAAATGAATACAGCATGCGAAAAATCCCCAATCTTGCCGCTGCATTTGTCTCGGGTAATATGAGTAATCTATTGATTTGAGCGTTTAACCTGTTAAGAGATAAAAACACGAATTTAGATTGGTCTATTGACCACTACTTACATAGTCTTCAACTTCAAAACTTCCAACTAAACTTTCCTTCTCAGGAGCATTTCGCTCAAGGGGAGGAATCTTTAGCGGCTCTACGACCCACTGTAGATTCCAGATTTGAATGGTTTTGGCATTGTTGAAGGCTGGATTACTTTTTAATAATTCTAATAAAGCGACTCGATTATGGACGCGACTTTGAGTATTCTCCTCAGAAAATGCCTTTTCGATGAGAATCTCAGCTACATTTTTACGGTCAAACGGCATGATGTCAGAGGGTAAAAGCCTTTGGACCTGACCGCTTTTACTCAAAACTCTGATCTCGACAATATTTCTAGACGGTTCTGGAAAGGGGGTTCTCCAATCGCTATACATTGGCCAATTGACAAGCGGCCAAAACGTAATGCCCTTTCCAACTAATGGCAGCCCCAATAGGAGAATTAAAAGAATAATTTTGATAGAATACAGTCTCTTATACAAATCCTTGTCTAAACCATTATTAAATTGTGTTTGTTGCATCGTATCAGCTATGTATTGAGGTGTTGTACTACAAATGAGCAGATACCCTGGTTAGGTATCTGCTCGCCCAAAGCTAATGACCTATCTAGCTAAGTCATCGTAAAGCTATTTACTTTTGGCTGTTTGTCGATGCCGATGGGTAAGGTAGCGATTGACCTGATGCTCTAGTTTTTCGATAAATCTTGTCAGACGTTGACTACCTCTCCCAAACGTTAACCTACGAGCAAGCGGCTTGGTTAACGTACCGTAGCGTCGCCAGCCCAGTTTTTTATACTTTGCCTTAAAGTAGCCATCTTCTACTAGATTCCACTTTTCTCGTAAATGTTTTAGACTCTCTAGAGTCCAGGCATCGCTCCAGCGCAGCATATAGTAGTGCACATCTGCAAACTGTCGAGGTCGGCCTGGCACATAAGTCACGACAGAATCTGGTTCAAAATAGACGCTTTTGTCTAAGCCCCGCACAGTCATACAGAAGTCTAGATGCTCCTTTGTATTGCGCATCGCTTCATCGAGCTGGCCGATTTCATCAAAAATTGATCGGTTTACCAAAACACAGTGAAACTCTGCTAGTTCTGTGGGTTCTCGCTGTAGCCGATCGCGCACATCCGCCAGCTGTTTACCCTGATGCTTCATTTTTTCTCGTAGTCGTCTACGACCTAATTTGTCGACCCATACATGAGATTCTCCCCCTGCAAAATGGATTTCTTGATGAATAGGTTCATGCTGACACATCAAAGGACCGACTATGGCGGCGTCGGTGTCTTCTGCGCATTGCACTAATGCCTTGAGCCAACCGGGGGAAACTACGACATCATTATCAACAAAAGCAATGTATTTGGTGTCGGCATGCTGTAGCCCTATATTTCTGGCCTCGTTAGGATAGAGATATCGTTGAGTACGGACAAGTTTAAATCCTTTATCTTCTGATTGCTGTTCTAAAGAACGCCTTAACTTTTTTGGAGAATTACCATCCACATACACTAGCTTAAAAGGTATCTGTGTATGTTCATATAGGCTGTCGAGAGATGTTTGAGCATAGCTAAAACGTTCTCTGGGAACAACAATTAGAGTGACGATGGTCTCAGTCATAACCAATTTTCTGTTTTATTTCAGAGGGGACAACAAATACTCAGATGGTTTATCAGTAGATGACACAGATTTTAGACAACGATCCTGCCAATGATTGCTCAATAATGCTTTGTATCGCTGCACTAACAGATCGTTAAGACGATTTAAGTCATAGTGACGCTCTACAAATGCCCGTCCTGCCTGACCCATCGCAGGCCATTGTTCTGGGTGGGTAAGTAGGGCATTAAGCTTATCCACTAGACTATCGACATCTCGCTCGGGGACTAAATATCCTGATATGCCATCTTCTACCAGTTCAGGGATGCCGCCATGGTTGGTGCTGATAACCGGCAGTCCCATAGCCATCGCTTCTTTCAGCACATTGATCGGAGCATCTTGATTACCATCAGATGCGGTGACGCTAGGGGCGATAAAGAGATGACATTGGTCTAGAATTTGAATGATTTCTGCCTCGTTTTTCCAGCCAAGTAAGTGAATATAGGATTCGGCCTGTAACTCCTTGATGACGGCTGTTAGATGGTTATGTAATGGGCCATCTCCAATGATGGAATAGGTGAGATTGGGATATTGTTTAGCTACTTTAGCAACCGCTCGAATAGCGTATTCGATTCCTTTTTTCTCTACCAGTCTGCCTGTTGTTGCAATGTGAATAGAGTCTCCAGGTTCTAAGTGACGAAGATGCAGATCAAACTTGCTCAGGTCTAGTCCTGAAAAATGAACGGCGATTTTGTCGGCAGGCCAGCCTATGTCAATCACACGTTGTCGAAAAAAGTTACAGTTGGCTAGACAGTAGTCTGTATATTGAAAAGGTTTGGCATAAGTCTCTGGACCATCTCGCTGGATACGGCAGCTAATATCAAACCCACGAAACATGATCACGAGTTTAGGTATGGGGGATAGTATTTTCTTGAATGCCATCCCTCGATAGGCTTGGGTACCAAATTGGCAGTGAATAATGTCGTAGTTGTAGCCTTTCTGGTGTTGAAGCAAAGAGACTGCAGTGTAAAGCAGCCATAGGTTGAGTGCTTGTTTCCCATGGGCAAAGACATTTAAGGACCGCAGGATTAGTTTTGGTGCCTTAAAGAAATAAATAATTATTAACCACAACCCCTTGATAAATCTCTGAAGATAGTTTTCAGGGATCTTCTCCATGGGGTAAGTGCGCTCCCAAAGACGATAATGGTTTACGTCTGGATGAACTCTGTCCCAGTCAAAAAGCCTTTGAGTATAGATATCAACGTCATGCCCTCGCTCCAGTAATCCTGTAATTTGGTTGAGGACAAAGGTTTCCGATAGCTTTGGAAAGTTATTGACTAAAATTGCTACACGGATAGCTCTCTCTCTATGCACGATTTGAATTCCGCAAAAGTTTAAATGTAGAGTGTTATAAGCACTGATGTAACAAACTCAAAACATCATGAAGGCTGCTTAAGTAACAATACCTTCTGATATTTCTGGCGGTAGATTGCATTTCCGGGTTTCTATCCTAAATAGGTGTTCCCGACGTAGTCATGGTAGAGCCCTTTAATCTAATCTATGAGCTACTACCAAATGCTGGAAAGTACAGACATCTATCTCAAAAATGAGAAGATTTGAACAACAGCCGTATGCAGCCCTAAATACGATATAAACCTGATCATGCAAGCATTTTGAGAACTGAGCATGATGTTTAATAAATTCTAGATAGAGATCTAAACTTACCTAAGTAATGCAAGCCAAATTTGATTCTGGCATAGCAGTTTTTAATGGCAGATGTGAACCGTGATACATGCACTCAAAGCAGAATTACTGTTGATTACTCACCATTATTAGTCTAAGAGAATGAGTTATTTCAATTCATGAGAAAAGACTCATTTTCAGAAAACTTTATAGAGTCTCTTTGATACCTTTGTAAGGGCTTTAACGAATTTGATGAGTGATAGTAATGCCGTCTAGAAGGGTGCGATCGCAACTAATATGGGGCAGTTTTACCTGAGCATCGTCAGTGACCCCCGGTTTTAGATTGCGGTGACGTAGTTTCTTAAAGCTACCCGGTGCTAAAAGGTTAAGTTGGGGGGCCGTAATATCATTCTTCTGCCGCTTTAACCCATACGATTCGTTAGCCTGCCCCATCTGGTGATCAAAGGCATGTAAAAGCTGTTTAGGGTCGGATAGTTTAGCGCTGTTCGCTAATTCTATATTAAGTACGTAATAGGGCTCAACAAGAGATTCTGACAGGGTAATGCAAAAATCTTCAATGGATAAATCAGACTGCAGTGCTGCCATTACCTGAGCGACATGGTACTCAGTGGTCTTTTCTGAAATAGCCGAGAGAGTGCCCCCCTGGCGATAGCGAAAGACAATCACGGGCACGCCGCAGCGCATGTCGATAACCTGCAGCACATCACCAATGTCATAACGACAGAATCCTGAATAATTCGTAACCAGCACACGATAATATTCACCGACATTGAGCTGGTGAGGAAGCAGGGTTTTAGGATGGTCTTTATGCCACTGATCAGGGGCAACAAATTCAAAAAAGTTTGTTTTTAAGGCTAGAATGGCCCCGTCGGCATTAAGCTGACAGTAGCTGCCAAACACGGCCTCTGAGGCAGAATAGGTGCCCCCAAAGATCGGGGTTTCGCCAAAATAATCCTTAAAACGCTCAAAATAAAAGTCTGATGGCCCCCCTCGAGCCGTAATCAAAAACCCTAAATTGGGCCACACATGGCGAGGTAGCAGACGACCGTGATGTTTGAGCAACAGCTGCAGCTGTTTAGCCCGTTCTGGCTGTGGCGATAGCTGTTGTTGTAAAGACTCTCGTAGCTCTGGTTTAAGAACAATATCTTTAGAGATAGTCCCGCGCCCGATATCATCTGCCAACGCTGGGCCAAACCGTTCTAGATAGGCGCACAGCTGCAGCATAATCAGTGGGAAATTGGCAGCAATGTAGGCAAGTCTTGGCTGTCTTAGCCCAAATAGTAGACAAATATAGTTACGTGCGGCTGTATTGCTGACCAACAGAGCCTCGTAGGGTTGAATAAACAGCTGCTTAAAGACTAACGATGGTGTCGTTCGCAGCTGATTGCCACTGACGTGACCGTAGGTAATACCTCCGTCGGTTTTTCCTAGAGGGGCAATGGACGTCGTTAGCAACAGCTGACCCAAATTTAGCCCCTGGGCGCGGGACTGCTCAAAGGCGTGCCCCATGGCCACCTGATTGGCGTAGGCACGGGTTTGCTGTACCCGTTGGGTAATGGGGATAAGCTTACGGCTGCCGGTAGAGCCGCTGCTCATATTAAATGCCTTGATCGGTAATGGAGACACCACATTATGCTCACCCAGCGCGGCTCGTTCAAAGTAGGGGGCATATTGGTCATAGGTCCAACGGGGAATCTGCCGCCGAAAGTCCTCAACACTGCTGATGTGGTCTAGCTTAAGTGCCTGTCCCAGGGCCGTCCCCTGCTGTTCTTGGATGAGTTTTTGCAAAAATCTGGCCTGAGTGGCGCTAGCCTGAGGCAGCTGACGGGTAAACGCTCGCTGCTGCCATTGAGCAGCCATTGCAAATACGGGTAGTAAGACATTCCTAAGGACATGGGGCATGGGCTATTTCACAATCCGTCTTGTCTTCGTAAAAATATTTCACAATAATAGGATGAAGCAGCGGGCTTGATGGCCCGTGCCTACCATTAGTGGAGTGACCAATGCCTCAGCCTGTTGTTTTTGCCATTAGCTTTGTCGCAGCCTTTGTGTTTGCGAGCTTCGTTGAATATTGGCTGCATCGACTGATGCATGCATCTCCGAAAGTCGGTAAGCGCCATCGCGATCACCACCGTCGTAATGAAGGTCAGGGCGTTGTTTGGGAGTTTCGCGACTATATTCTAGGCAGTGCGATCGCAATGTTTATCCCATTTATTTTTTCCCTTACCGTTGGTCTGGGTTGGGCGATTGGGGCCATTGTCTATGCCGCCTTTTCCGCCTATGCCCACCAGCTTCAGCACGAAAACCCCCGCAAGTGCTTCTGGATGAAAATGCCGGTCCACTATGTCCATCACAAATATGGCATGTGGCATCATAACTTTGGCCTTGGTGTCGACTGGTGGGACCACGTATTTGGCACCTACAAACCAGTTGAGTGGCCCGCCGAAGACGATTTACCCGAGCTACCCATGCTGGCGGTGCGCTGGTGGTAAATATGTAGGGGCATTGCATGCAATGCCCCTACGGGTCAAAAATTTTCGTAGTTTGCCTTGGCCTGTTTTACCTGGGGTGAAAGGGCCAGCAGCCTAGACACAGCCCCATTGACCCACGATAGGGGGAAATGAAAGGGGCGCTCAATGTCTAGAAACAGCACCACCCGGTAGCCGTCGGTGTCGTTCCACACTTCGTGGTAGTAAGTGTCGTCAAAAATTAGACTTTTACCCTCTTCCCAATGGGTAATTGTATTGTCTACCCGAATGCGACAGGCTTCTTTCGGTTCTGGGACCCGTAGCCCCAAGTGATAGCGAATCAGCCCCTTGTGTTTGCCCCGATGTTCAGGAATGTGCTTGCCCGGAGCCAAAATCGAAAAAAAGGCCACCTTGAGACCTGGAATGTCCTTTAGCAGTGCCCAGGTTTGCGGGCAGCGATCGCAATTTTGAGTTGCGACAAAGCCAAACGCACAAAAATAGTAGGTTTTCCACTTATTATCCGGGCTGATCCGATTTTGCCGCGGCATAATATCTTGAAAACTAGGCAGTGCGTTGACATCGGTCAGCACCTGATCCAGCTCCTGGCGAATCACGCTCCAGTTGGTTTCCAACTTATTGGCCCAAGCAAACGTATCGGTTGGAAAGATAGGCGCATTTCCAATGGGAGATGAGTGGCCTAGCCAAGCCTCAAAGCGGCGGTACCAGAGACGGTCAAAAATAGGATGAATCGGTGTGTCAGAGCTTTGGGGCTGAGTGATTTGCATGGACGGCGATACATTAAGACAAGCTAAAAAAATACTCTAAAAACCAGGCAAAACCCGTGGTTCCATCAGTGTAAAGATATAGTATCTGGTTGAGTCCCTCGCATCTTCCCCCAAGCACCCATTTTCCTATGAAGTCGTTTTTGCTGCCTGTTCTTAGCACCCTGGCATTCTTAGCTGCACCAGCCGTGGCTCAGGTAATTCCTGCTGAAAATACTCCTGAAGTGGCCCCCACTGTAAATCAAGATGGCTATTCCATTATGCTGGGTGACAGTGTGGATCGCATGGAGCTAGAGTGTCGGGCGTATCTGGCTATTAGTTTTCCCAACGGCATTATCGACCCGGCCTATTTACGCGAAGATTTGGAAGCAACCTTTCTAGAAGCGGGTCGTCGGGGTGGGGTGGCACCCGATAGCCTCTACGACTCTAGCGAAGTCATTGCCAACCGTGTGGGTGAGCTGATGGAACTCAGCCGTCAGGCATCTGATATTGAATCAGGTCTCAAACAGCAGTTTCTCTATGAAGAGATGGCAGAATTTGTCTGTGAGCGCCTGGCAAAAGGCTGATATATAGACATGGCCAGTATAGAAAAGGGTACAGTCACGACTATTCATTTGTTAACCCTCCAAAGCGTTCTTTTAAGAACGCTGTCAGCAACTGCACCTTAGTCGACAAATGCCGGTTTGTTGGGTAGATCACACATAGCGACAGCGCTTGCGGGCGATAGGCTGGCAAAATCTCTTGTAGATTTCCCTGGTCTAAACTCTGTTGCACTATAAACTGAGGCAACAACACAATCCCTAAGCCCTGGATGGCTGCATCTCTCAACACTTCACCGTTGTTAGAGCACATTGTGCCGTTAACAGTCACTCTTACGTCATTGTCAGGCCCCGCTAATACCCACTCATTGCGGCTTGCTAGTTCACCATAGGCTAAACAGCTATGCTGGCTCAGGTCTTGAGCTGATTTGGGTGTTCCCTGTTGCTCCAGGTAGCTTGGGGCTGCACAGAGCAACAGTCGTAGCTGCGCCAACTGATGAATGACAAGCCGGGGTGAGGTTTCTGGTTGAGCAATCCGCAGAGTCAGATCAAAGCCTTCAGCCAACGGGTCGATAAATCGATCCTCTAGGGTTAACTGCATCTGTACACCAGGATATTGCGTCATAAATTCTGCCAGTACTGGCGCTAAATGTAATGTTCCAAAGGTCATCGGTGCATTTATCCGCAATGCGCCAATCGGTTCAGCCTGTTCTTGAGAGACAGCTAGTTCGGCTTCCTGCAGGTCTGCCAAAATCCCTAAACAGCGCTCATAAAATGCAGTACCTGTGGCTGTGGGGGTCACCTGCCGAGTACTGCGCTGTAAAAGCCGCACGCCAAGTTCTGTTTCTAGGCTAATGACCAGCTTATTTACGGCTGAGCGCGACATGCCCATCTCCCTGGCAGCCGCTGCAAACCCGCTTGCTTCAACCACTTGCACAAATGCATGAATTGCTGCAAATTTATCCATTCTGTCCTCTGTCTAAGAATTTCTATTGTCTCTTAATAAAGGACAATATGTCTATTAAATTGATTATTGTCATTTTTTAGATTGCAATCCATAATTAAATCAGTTCCAAAAACCAGCGGGAGGCAAACATCATGATGACCATTCGCTCTGCATCAGAAAGAGGTAACGCAAATTTTGGCTGGCTCGATAGCCGTCATACATTCTCGTTTGGTAGCTATTACGACCCAGCCCATATGGGGTTTAGCAGCCTACGGGTAATCAATGAAGACAAAGTTGCTCCAGGTCAGGGGTTTCCCACCCATAGCCACCGCGATATGGAGATTATCTCCTATGTAATTGATGGTGCCTTAGAGCATAAAGATAGTATCGGCACCGGCTCTATCATTCGTCCTGGCGATGTGCAGCGTATGTCTGCCGGCACCGGCATTAGCCACAGTGAGTACAATGCCTCAAACGATAGCCCTGTACATTTTCTTCAGATTTGGGTGCTGCCTGAAAAGAGTGGCATTCAGCCTGGGTATGAACAAACCTACTTTAGCCCCGAAGAGAAACAGGGCAAACTCCGGCTTGTTGGTTCCCGCGACGGTCGCGATGGCTCAGTTACTATCCATCAAGATCTGAATCTTTATGCGGCCCGACTGACTGTGGATGAGCAGGTTGACTATACGGTGCAGCCCAACCGTGCTGTGTGGTTACAAGTGGTGCGGGGTGGTGTTGTCCTTAACAATCAGTCTCTGAATGCTGGGGACGGGGTGGCAATTACCCATACTGACGCACTGACTGTTCAAGGGCAGTCGGAGGATGCTGAAATCCTGTTGTTTGATATGGTTGCGTAACGCGGTCTAAAAAGAGAACTCCCTGTCTATTTGCTCAAATGCAGTAAATAGATGGGGAGCGTCTATGTCCATAGCCAAGTTGAAACCTGAAGCCTCTTTTGTTGTGGTGCTCAGTCAGCCCTCACTTTTAGCCATTTTTCTCTACTTAAACCCCACCGATTGACCGTTTGTTGAAAGTTGATCCAGCCGGGCGTTGTTTTATAGCTTTTAACAAGTTCAAAACCTACTTTTTCTAAAGTTTTGTTAGGGGCTGGATTTAGAGCATAGGGTTCACACACTAACCATTGGAGATTAAATGCTTCGAAGTATTTGCTAATGCTTTGCTGAATAAAAGAAAGACCATGGCCTGTTTTGCGATCGCAAGCCTGCCAGAGATGCAGATGCATGTAGGCTTCTTGGCCAAAGATGATCTTGTTTATATTGGAATGCCCGACAGGATGATGGTTCAATTCCCAGATAAGGTAATAAAACTGTTTGTCAGCAATAGAGCGGGCAAGATCTTCTTCTATCAGTTTTTTCCAGACGCTAGCGTCTGGCAGTTTATGAGGATCTACTCCCATACTTCTAAGAAATCCCTCGTCCGCTTGCAGAAAGTAGCGAATGATTTTATTAATGTCGTTGGAGTCCAACTCCCTAATAGCTCTGTTCAAAAATCTTTACCTTATTTGTATTGATTTGTAATCTAGCTTTTGTGCCATCAAAATGGACTCTAACAGCTTTACAAATTAAATACACTACTATTATGAATTATGAGTATTCGGCTATCCCCCTTGTTCATTTCGGGTAGGGTCAACCTAAAATATAGATGTAAACGTCGTTCATCCTCTGTTTCAAAAAAGTTTTGAATATAGAAGGACGGAAGTAGGGATGGTTTCCTGAAGGAACGCGCCTCTACGATCAACATTTTTAGGAGGCGATTTTGATGACTTCTGATGTTTTAACAGCTGCCGAGCTAATTACAGTAATCACAGCTTATTTCATCGTATTTTGTCCAATCTTATGCTGGGCGATTAGTGGTTCTTCGCCATCAAAGCAATTGTGAGCTTCCTTTGATAAGGAATCCCATGCTTAAAACGCTACGTCGTGTCTGCTTAGGTGCTGTGGGCGGCTCTAGCGTTTGGCGCTCAGCTCTATAGATAACCGAAAACTGTTACTGCCCTACTTATTCTTTAAGTAAGGACAGTGCTAAGTAAAAAGTGCAGAAGTAAAGTCTTTACTGCTGCACTTTTTTGTAACCCTTTATTCAAAGTTATAGAGTCTTTTTGTAACGACCTGGAGATATCGCAATCGACACATGCATCCGTCGATTGCGAGGCAGGTTAGCCGTTGTAATTTGAGGCTTTCAGGGATATCGATTGTCTTAACTGACCTGACAGATGCAATAGTCTCTTAACGTAGGATGGGAGTATTAAAATAACCGCAATTCATTGAACTGAAATTTTGGTGTATCGGGAACGAACCCTGGTTTTTATCACCTAGGGCACTTAAACTCTCAGCCGCACTCGTCAGACAGACATTTCCTGAAACAACAAAGAATGTGCCTCCGGTCATTTCTCCAATATCTTCCTGCGAAATCAGGACAGGGCCACTACAGATGGCGGGTGGCATAACAAGATAGGCTTCAATAAAGTTTTCACCACTGATTTCCAGTGTATTAAATCCGACACTGGCAATATCCTCCCCCTCATATACCAGCGCCTCACACAGTTCACTGGCGAGTTCTTTATTGCCCCACCAGGGTTGATTTCTAAGTACCCGGTCTGTCGCTTCATGCTCTAACTCAACGCTATAGGATGATCCATAAACATCGACAGTCACCGATTCTGAAGGTGCAGATTCTGAAGGAGACGCATGACTGATAGTGGCTAAGGCAAATAGAGAAACGTAGCTTACAGCAGTTCCACTGAAGAGTCGTCCAAACATTGTTCAATTCCCTGGAGCAGATTGTTTCATATAGTCAGAAGAGCCTGTCTGTGGCTCGGTTGCTCTACTAGAGAATAGTTCTGACGCTATAAGTATTGCCCAACACTTTTTGGAGCTGAATAGAAAAACTTGATTTGAAATAATGCTTAATACCTCCAGATAGCAAAAAATATCGGTGGTTGATTCATGCTGTTTGTCGTCTGTAAGCATTGCTACACAGTTATCTATTGTTTGGGTCGGTGTTTGATAAACTTCATCTCCCCTATAAATGCTCCGGTTGTTTCAATACCTACCGGCATCCAACCCAAGTGAGCATAAAATCCATAAGCTCTTAAGGCTGGGTCATTACCAGTGACCAACGAGATTTCTTCAATCTTGTTAGACCATAGCCAATTTTCAGCAGCTGTCATCAGGTGACGACCTGCACCCCGTCCTTCAAAGTCAGGGTGCACAAACATACCCAAAATGGTTTTTTCTGTTTTATTGGCAATTGAAAATCCAATATCTTGTTTATCAAGTTCAGCTATCCAGGCACGACAGTCAGTTTCTAACATCTCTGCTACAGAGTCTGGGGTGATACCCAGTTCAGCAATTTCCTCACGGGACTGATGATTTTCAACCACACTGGTCCTGATCTCAAACAGTGTTTCAATATCTTGTTGCTGTGCTACACGGATAATCATCGGGGTGTTTATAGGCAGCTATATTAAATAGTATTGTTTGTACAACAACCCCTTGAGTGTAGATTTCGCAAATTGACATTACCAAGAGGAGGACTTTTTAGGTTTGCGATCGCTGCTCAGCTGCTCTAAAGCCACTAGGAATCGTTAAGAAGCAATTGGCCGGATGCTCCAAATTGCAAACAAGATCCATCGAGCAGAATCGATTGAAATCTTGCATACTAATCAATGAACAATGTCACAGCCAACAAATGCAATATCGTCGATTTGGACGCACAGAGTTACAGATGCCGGTGTTTTCTTGCGGTGGCATGCGGTATCAGCATTCTTGGAAAGATGTGCCGCAATGGATGATTCCGGCTAAAAATCAGGAAAACTTAGACGCTACAATTCACCGTGCTGTTGAGCTAGGTATCAATCATATTGAAACTGCCCGCGGCTATGGCACCTCTGAAATTCAGTTGGGTAAGGTACTGCCGACGTTTGATCGCGATCGCATCATTGTTCAAACCAAAGTTACCCCCCGGCAAGATCCCAAAGAATTTCTTGCCACGTTTAATAAGTCTATTAAAAACCTGCAGCTAGACTATGTAGACCTGTTGGGTATCCACGGTATCAATACTCATGAACTACTAGACTGGACCCTGCGCCCAGGCGGCTGTATGGATGTTGTGCGTGATTTGCAACGGCAGGGGCGTGTGCGCCATGTGGGGTTTTCTACCCATGGTCCGACGGACGTTATTGTTGACACCGTAAATACTGGGCAGTTCGACTATATGAACCTGCACTGGTACTACATTTTTCAAAATAACTGGCCTGCAATTAAAGCGGCTCAAAACCATGATATGGGTGTGTTTATTATTAGCCCATCAGATAAGGGGGGGCATCTCTATGCACCACCGCCAAAGCTGGTAGAGCTGTGTGCACCCCTGAGCCCCATGGTGTTTAACGATCTGTTTTGTCTAAGCTACTCCCAGGTTCATACGTTAAGTTTGGGGGCAGCTAAGCCTAGCGACTTTGATGAACATACAAAGGTGGTGCCGCTGCTAGATCAAGCAGATGACGTGTTGCCACCCATTTTGAAAAAGCTGGAGGAGAGTGCGATCGCATCTCTTGGTGAAACCTGGTACAAAACCTGGAATGTGGGGTTACCCAAACCTGCTGATACCCCCGGTAACCTCAATATCCCGATTGTACTCTGGCTTGGCAACCTAATGGATGCCTTTGATATGACTGAGTATGCAGCGGCCCGCTATAACCTGCTGGGGGGTGGCAGTCACTGGTTTCCTGGTGCCCGTGCTGACAACCTCGCCTCTTTAGACTTAAGCCGTTGTTTGCAGCACAGCCCTCACCAAGATGTGATTCCCAAACGTCTTGCAGAAATCCACCAGCGTTTGGCCGGAGCCAAGGTCAAACGTTTATCAGAATCGTAAAACGTAGATGTGATTCCCAAACGTCTTGCAGAAATCCACCAGCGTTTGGCCGGAGCCAAGGTCAAACGTTTATCAGAATCGTAAAACGTAATCAATACACCTGTTCTAGATTTGCACAAGGTATAGAGTAGTAGAGATGATTTTGGGTGCATGGTCATGTCTACTGCCTCGATTCCTCAAGCCTCGACAGCTCCCCGTTGGTTGCAGATGCTGCGTTACACCACCAAACCGTTAGACTATATGGAGCAGGGGGCACAGCAGAATGGCGATATTTTTAATGCGCCAGTGATTGGTAACCATGAGACTGTTTTATTTGTCAGTCACCCCAAAGGTATTCAACAGATTTTCTCCAGCGATAGGTGCATTACAGCTCCATCGAATGCCTTATTGCAGCCCATTGTGGGTAACCGCTCAATCTTTTGTTTAGAGGGCGCACGGCACCGACGAGAACGTCGGTTATTGATGCCACCGTTTCATCGAGAACAGATTCCTCAGTATGGTCAGCTAATCCTTGAGCTGACTGAACAGGAGATGCAGAGTCTATCAACCGGAGATTCCTTTTTAGCGAGATCGCTAATGCAAACGATTTCGTTAGATGTCATTCTCAAGGTGGTGTTTGGCCTCAGCGATGGCTCTCGATTTGATCAGCTAAAAGCTTCAATTGTTGAATTTACCGACTGTTTTCAAAATATTCTGGTGTCGGGTGCTTTATTTTTTCCCGCCTTGCGCATTGATTGGGGACCCCGTAGCCCGTGGGGACATTTCCAGTATGTGCGCAGTCAGATTAGTGAGCTGTTGCTGGCTGAGATTTGCGATCGCAGAACCCAAGATACCGCCAACAAAAACGATATCCTCAGCCTATTGATCGCAGCACGGGATGAAGCCGGACACCCAATGTCCGATGCCGAACTCCATGATGAGCTACTGACCATGCTAGTAGCCGGTCATGAAACAACTGCCAGCGCCATTTCCTGGGCACTGTACTGGATTTATCAAGACCCACAGATCTATCAAACGTTGGTGGATGAGCTAGATAGTTTAGGCCCATCTCCCGACCCTATTGAGATTACAAAACTGCCCTACCTCACGGCTGTGTGTAATGAAACGCTGCGGCTGTATCCCATTGCCAGCCTAACAGTTCCCCGTGAGGTGACTGCCCCTATGACATTGATGGGCTATGACCTGAAACCAGGAACTCGCCTATATGGCGCAATTTATCTCACCCATCATCGCCCTGACCTATATCCAGATTCCAAATCGTTTAAGCCCGAACGCTTTTTAGAACGTCAGTTTTCCAACTATGAGTTTCTCCCGTTTGGTGGTGGAGTTCGACGATGTATTGGTGAAGTGCTCGCTCAGTTTGAAATGAAACTGGTGTTGGCAAGATTGGTGTCGCACTATCAGCTCGAGTGGGTGGGTAGCACTTCTGAAGTTCCTAAACGACGAGGGGTAACCCTAGCTCCTGCCAATGGAGTGAAAATGCGTTTTAACGGCAAAAGACTGTAGGTATCTTCTGCCCTAGGCTAATAAAGCTGCTTGAAAGGTTTTGAGGGCTTCAACATGATTGTCGATGAGAATACAGCGACAAAATAAATCTAAATCCATCTCTGGTAGGGCTTTACTAACGCTGATTTTTTCATAGTAGGCTTTATTGTTGTTATCTCGTAAATAATAAAGATTAAGGACTCCGTCTTCCCAAAACCAAACCTCAGAGATTTTAAGACGCTTGTAAGCATCTAGTTTGTCAATGCCGCCGCTAGAGAAAACTATTTCGATAGCTAAGTCTGGGCGTTGGCTACTAGGCGTCAGTTTATACGACTCATCAGCTTCCCGTTTAACATTTCTGGCTTCGTTTTCTAATGTCATAGAGCCAGTTGGCTTAAAGTCAAATCCAGCCATCAGCAAGTATAGTTCCAGTAGTGCTGCGATTCGCTTCTTGATGGTTTTATGGGGTTCTCCAGGTATTTGTTGTATCTCTAAGGTGCCATCTAGAAACGAAATTCGATACCCTGGCTGCTCCAAAAGCAGCTCCACCGCTTTGAACTCACGCCAAGTCAAGCCCTTGAAAAGTAGGCGATTTTCTTCTGGGATTGGAGGAGCCTTTGTTAATGTCATTGGCATTGCCTCAATCAAAAGTGAGCTGCTTTCTATCATAGGATAGCTGCCTCTAGCTATGCCACTGGTGGAAAGCTAGAGCCTGAGGCGTATTGAAATATATCGATTTCGGTGCTTCTCAACCTGCAAAAAACTTTTCAATAATCCGCTCATAGACTTGATGCAGCTCATAAATATGAGCAATGGGAATATGCTCACCAATTTGATGCATTGTGTTATCTAATGGCCCATATTCCACCGTTACACAGTGGGGTACAAGGTAGCGGGCATCAGTGATTCCGCCTTCTGTGCTGAGCCTTGGACGTCGATTGGCAATCTCTTCAACCGCATCTTGTACCAAGGCAACAAAACTGTCTTCTGGATTGGTGCGAAACGCCTCACCACTGACGCGAAAACGAATATCGTACTCAGTACCATGCTCACGGGCAATCGGGTCAACCGTTTCACGAATTAACTGCTGTAAACCCTCTCCCGTTTGTTCATCATTAAAGCGAATATTGAATCGCAGCTTTACCTCTGCCGGAATCACATTCTCTGCACATTTTGCCGTCTCGAACTGGGTCATCTCCAGATTCGATGGCTCAAACCACTCATTGCCCTCATCTAATTTTAGATTCTGCAATGCAGCCACCATGGCCACCGCAGCAGGTACTGGATTGAGCACATTGCGCTGATAGGCGACATGTCCCTGTTTACCCTTCACAGTGATAAATGTGTTGATGCTGCCCCGGCGACCAATATGCACACAGTCTCCCATTTCCAATGGGTTTGTCGGTTCACCCACAACACAGGCATCAATCTTCTCTCCCCGTTCTTCTAGCCATTTCATCACTGGTTTGGTGCCGTTAATGGCCTCATGCTCTTCATCGCCAGTGATGATAAAACTAAACGAACCCTTGAAACTGGTTTTATTTTTGGCTAACCAGGAAGAAACCGCCGCAATAAAACAGCCAATGCCCGCCTTCATATCGACCGTCCCCCGTCCCCACAAAACACCGTCGCGGATCTCTCCCGCATAAGGGTCAATATCTCCCCAACGCTCGCGGTTGCCTTCAGGAACAACATCGGTATGGCCAGCAAATGCTAGATTGAGTCCTTCAGTCCCGAAGCGAGCATAAAGGTTATCGACTTCGTAGCTGCCGGGCTCATTGTGGAAGGTCATGCGGTGGCAGGTGAAGCCGAGTTGTTCTAGGTGACGCTGGACAACATCAAGGCCCCCCTCTCGGTCAGGGGTGACGCTGGGGCGGCGGATGAGTTCCTGGGTGACTTTGACAGGATCGAAGCTGGAGATATTGAGGGGAGTACTGACGGTCATGTTGATTAAGAGTGAGTAGCTAGAGGAGGGTTTTCAGTATTGTATAAAACCTGCTGAAGAGGGAAGATTTCGTAGGGGCGCACTGATGTGCGCCCAATGCGGGATATCGATAATTTGCCTACATTTCGAAGGACGCACGGCAGTGCACCCCTACCGAATCATGTCTAATTTGCGTAAATATTGAATTTTCATTTATGATCACATTTATGCTCATCTACCGTAGTTTCTTCTGTCACAAAGTCTCTATAGGCCTCAATCAAACGCATGGTCATTGGTCCAAAGGGTTCCAACGGCTGCTCATCAATTTGACTAATGGACTCAATTTCACAGGTTGTGCCGGTCAAGAAGACTTCTTGGGCCTGATTCAGCTCTTCTGGCTTAATGTGACGTTCAAAGACCGGGACATCCAGCTGTTTAGCCAGCTTAATAATGGTTTGACGCGTAATCCCGTTCAGGAAGCAGTCTGGGATCGGTGTATGTACTGCTCCATCTATGATCAGAAACACATTAGAGGCTGTGGACTCAGCTAATAGCCCCCGATAATCTAGCATCAGAGCATCATCAAAACCTTGCTGTACTGCTGCATCCTTGCTCATAAAGCAAATCGGGTAGAGACAGGCGGCTTTGCTGACCGTGGGCGCTGTCGTTGGGTCGGGTTTACGCCATGTAATGTTGCTGGTGAGCTTTAAGGGCTTTTTGGTTTCGATGCTAAATAGTGTAGTGGGAAAAGCCCAGGCGGCAATGCCGACACAAGTGGAGGTGTCGGGTGCATAGATACGCAGACGCTCGCTGCCACGCCAGGCAAAGTGACGAATGTAGCCTACGTCAATGGGGTCTTTAGCGAGTAGAGCGTGGGTTGCGGTGATGATGTCGTCTGTCGAATACGGAAGTTCGAAACCAAGGATTTTGGCAGACTGATGTAAGCGCTCAATATGTTCGGTGAGTAAAAACGGCTTACCGTTGTAGATGCGCACACCTTCAAAAACGCTGCTAGCGTAGTGGAGTCCGTGGGTGAGAGGATGAATTGCGGCATCTTTCCAGACAACAGTTTCGCCGTTGAGCCACAGATATCCTTCCTTTTGATCGAAAGGCAACAGAGACATGGGAATTCCTATGGATGGATGGGATTGTCGTGTGTATAGGGCAAGGTTTGCAAGAAGTCGTGGACGCTTGAGCGCAAAAAGCGATTACCTATCCCCTCATAGGAGGGGCCCCGGGGTGGGTCCCCCGGAGGGATAGAAGGTGATGAGTTCCATTTAGGCGTTAGCGGTTAACCCACCCCGCCTTTCAGGCACCCCTCCCGAGAGGGGATATTTTCTAGCCTAGGTAATATTTTCCCTAAACAGATTGTTATGCCTTTTGATATTAATCTCGCAAAAGCTCATTGATGGATGTCTTGGACCGGGTTTTGTCATCCACAGTCTTAACAATCACGTTGCAGTACAAACTAGGTCCAGGTGTACCGTCTGCTAAAGGCTTACCAGGGAGTGCTCCTGGTACAACAACAGAATAAGGAGGAATCTCACCATAGGTGATCTCGCCAGTGGCACGATTAACAATCTTGGTGGACTGACTTAAGTACACGCCAATGGCCAGGACTGCGCCTTCTCTAACGATGACGCCTTCAGAGACTTCGCTTTGGCCGCCAACAAATACATTGTCTTCGATGATGACGGGATTGGCCTGTAGCGGTTCTAGAACGCCACCAATGACAACACCCGCAGAGAGATGACAATTTTTGCCGATTTGGGCACAGGAGCCGACGGTAACATAGCTATCTACCATGGTGCCGCTGTCAACATAGGCGCCAATATTGACAAAGCTGGGCATTAGCACAACATTATTGGCGACATAAGAGCCACGGCGCACAACACAGTTAGGGACAGCGCGGAACCCAGCCTGGTTGTAGTCAGCTTGGGTCCACCCAGAAAATTTGGAAGGAACTTTATCAAACCAGGGAGCATCGCCCATAGCAGCATCCTTTAGACCACTGGCAATGACGGTAGAATCATTGAGACGGAAGGACATCAGTACAGCTTTTTTTAGCCATTGGTTGACCGCCCAGTCATCGCCTGATTTTTGGGTGACACGGTACTGACCGCTATCGAGACCGCCAATGACGTGTTCAATCGCGTCGCGGATTTCGCCTGACGTTTTGGAATTGATCGAACTGCGATTTTCCCAGGCGGTGTCGATAATTCGAATCAGGTTTTCGGTGTCCATAGGTTGTGTGCCTTGTGGGGTAGCTGTTTGCACTGAATGGGTCAATAAAAAACGTCAATCTTTCAATGCTATCGCTAATAGGGACACTGGGAAATGGGGGGCAAGATGAAGTTAGTGCTGTGGTTAGCCCTTGAGTGATTAAGCTTTGTGATTTAAATCAGCTACCATTACTGTCCGTTCTACAGACAGCTGTATGCATAAATATACGGCGATGCGACGAATTATTTGACAGTTTGCTATACGTACAGACGGTTTCTTATGCGGCATAGGGTCTTTTATCAGAAAAAACTCAACTCGTGGCTGAAGGTTATGGAGTTGCGATGTTGTTGGAATGCCCCTTGATAGGTAACCCGTCAAGCCTTGATGGTGTGTAGCATTCTGAAACAATGCGCGCGGTTCGATAGTTTAACGTTTTTTCAACGCCCCTCAGCCCATGTCCAGCGACCTTCCTACTCCTAGCCGAGGACAACGTACACTAGCCGCTATTGTCGTTACTGATGCGGTTGGTTTTAGTGCACGTATGTCAGTTGATGAGGAAAATACCCTCAAGCTGATTCAGCATGATCTGCAGCTGATGGCGGAGAAATGTCAAGAATTTGAAGGGCAGGTGCTTAAGTCTACAGGGGATGGGTTGCTGATGTATTTTGTCAGTGCCGTACAGGCCGTGAACTGTGCGATCGCAATCCAAAAATCCCTGAGCGCCAAAGCTACAAAAGATGAGCCCAATAGCCTCCTGCATCGTATCGGCATTCACATGGGTGATGTCTTCTTTAACAATTCAGATGTGATGGGCAACAGCGTTAACATTGCTGCCCGTTTGCAAACCCAGGCTAAGCCCGGTGGCATTTGCCTTTCACAACTAATCTATGACCTGGTAAAAGTACGTCTGTCGCTCAATGCCGAATTTGCCGGTCCCCTCCAGCTAAAAAATATTCAAGAGCCAATAACGGCCTATCACATTAATGTGGCAGGTACTAAAACGGCTTCAGCCCCTAAGCCTCCGGTTCAACAGTCAGGTCAAGATCCAGACAAAACCAGACATTGGCCTCATAAGAGCGCCCAAAAAGCGGCTAAAAAAGCGGCGTCTCCGGTGCTGACGGAAGGCACTAGGGTGGCGGGTCGCTACACGGTCAAGCGGATGTTGGGGCAAGGGGGCTTTGGCTACTCTTATCTAGTAGAAGATACCCAGCGCTTTAACGAACTCTGTGTGCTCAAGGAACTGCGCCCCGTTCAAAAGCAGGATAAGTTTCTAGAAAAAGCAATCGAGCTATTTCAGCGGGAGGCTAAGACCCTCTACAGTATCGACCATCCGCAAATTCCTAAATTTATGGCCTGCTTTACCCAGGCAAAGCGGCTGTTTATCGTTCAAGAATATATCGATGGAGTTACCTATCTAAAACTGCTGCAGCGTCGCAAAAAGAAGTCAAAACTGTTTACCGAAGGCGAGGTTGTTTTTTGGTTGGCCCATATGCTGCGGGTGTTGGACTATCTGCACAGTCTTAACGTTATGCACCGTGATATATCACCTGAGAATGTGATGTATTCACGCGATCGCAATCTGCCTATCTTGATTGACTTTGGGCTAGTAAACAACACTATGTCTGACTCGCTATCAGAGAGTGTTACTCAGAACGAAAATATTCAAAAAGCTGTTACAGCTGTGGGTAAATTTGGCTATTCGCCACCGGAACAAATGTATGGCAAATGCACCCCTTCTAGCGATCTGTACGCGCTTGGGGTGACTGCGCTGGTGCTGCTGACGGGTAAACATCCCCGCGATCTAATGAACTCCCATACATTGGATTTAGACTGGCAGCCCTATGCCCAGATTCATCCTCAGCTGGGTGAAATTTTGACCATTATGACCCGGCAGCAGCCTCAAGATCGGTTTCAATCGGCCCGAGAAGTTTTTGATCGATTGAGCGCTCTGCTGCCTGACGATGTCAATAGAACCCTAAGTCAGGTGCAGTCGCCCCCCATGTCTATCAGCGCGCCTGAGCAAACAGAGCCAGCCCAACAAGATCCCTCCTTTATTGCCCAGTGCCGTGATGAACTAATCCGCTGTATTGGCCCGATTGCCGACATGGTGATTGAAGAAACGTTAGAAGATAATCCTGCGGCTACCCCCCATGAAATCGTTAAAATTTTGGCAGGGCAAATTACCGATTCTGACCAGGCAACTGCCTTTCTAAGCCATATCTCGGTCCCTGACGAGGCGCTGGCATCTAGTCAAACAATGCCAGAAATGAGCACCGTTATTGAGCAACGACAGTCTGGTTTAACCCCCGAATTTGTTACCCGCTGTCGTGACGCCCTAGCACTGCGTATTGGCCCTATGGCCAGCATGATTGTTGAAGACACCCTAGCAGACTATCCTCGTCTGGATGCATCGGCTTTTGTCAGCCAGCTAGCAAGAGAGATTCCAGATAGCGAAAAGGCCCAAGACTTTCGCCGAGAGCTGCGCAGTGAAATTAGCGCCCAGTCTGTAACGTCATAATCAAAAACAGACGGGCATTGAGCTCACACACGCATCAAACTCAAACACCTCTACCCCAAAAATGAATATTGACGGCCTACTAATAGGCCGTCAATATTCATTTTTGGGACTAATGGTCTTGCCTTTTCTGGCAATTGTCTTGAGGTTAGCCTACTAGTGTAGATAGACCCAAGCACCGCAGATAACTAAGACGAGCAAAATCAGACAGATCAGCAGATAGTTAGGCTTCTTAGGGGGCGCATCTGCGATCGTAACCTTGGCCACCTTGCAGTCACCTAACTCATATCCATCGCCGGGCTGTAGTGTCACCACTACCGTCTCATCTTCTTCGCAAGCAACAGCATCCACTAGGGGCACCACTTCAATACACACCTCTGTTTCTCCCTTGGGTAGGGTAACGCTGCGGTTAATTGACTTGTAGTCTTTACCTTCAGTAGCCGTCCCACTTACCGTGTAGAAGATTTCAGTATCCTGCATTACGGGCTCTTCAGCACAAATCAAAAACGTACCTGTATCAACATAAACTTTGCCTTTGGAGGGTTCAGTTGCTTTGGGATCAGGTGACTTAATACAAATAGTTGGAGTTGGCTGCAGCAGCAAAGAAGTCTCAATTTGGAAGTGAGATTTTGTAGTGTGACGCTCTGCAAAAAACAGATCAAAGGAGTAATTCTTTCCTTTTTCTAAAACCAGCGTCTCTCCAGAAGACAATTCTTTTTTAAGTTGAGTTTTACCATCCGCTAGTTTCAGATCAACAGTATCTGTCAGCGCGTCGTGGACGCCGCCCAAGTCAATGACCAACTTGCCATCGATAAACACCCACAAATCATCATCCCCAGTGAACATAAACTGCTCATGGCCTTGATACGTAAATGCAGAATGAATCTCGTAGGTAAAGTGATAGTTGTGCTTACGACCTTCATTCCCAAACAGTTCGTTATCAATGGGAAAAAACTCTTGATTTTCATAGGTAAAGACACCGTCACCATCGCTGTCTTCCAAAACAATATCTAACTGCTTACCTTGGTTGATGTCTGCAACATCACGAAACCACTGGTCAAAATGCTCTTTACTTGTTGTTGTTTTCCCTTTGCCTCCCAGATAAACAGGCTTCTTATCTGTACCGAGACGAGGTTCAACAATATTCTTCTCAACAGCAATAACATTTTGAAAATCACTATGACTATCTTTAAAGTCGCGAATTTTTCCAGATAATGTGATTTGTGCCATGGGAGAGCTCCTTGGTCTAAACAGCAGACTTGCGATCGCTGATTTCATCGCGAAGATCAGCAATGCCGCATTTTTTTATACAGCTGCGTCTCAGATTTTCCAGATAGTTACCTACAGGCTTATCTACACCCCCTCTAACATCAGCTTTAACGCATCATTAAACTACGTAACAGACCCCATACATCTACTAGAATCGAACACAACTACTACAGCGACGGGAGTGCAGAGTTTTTTAGAAGCCGTTTATCCGCATTCAGGTAATTTTCAGGCGCGTTTAGCAAAATAGAGAACGTTCAGCTAAATAGAGCGCCTCGCCATGTCATCTAATCACTACTCCAAGCAACCGTCACGTCGTGGGCTGCTCAAGTACCTAGGGCTGCTGACAGGTGCAGCTGCATTACCTACTGTATTCAATACGCTTGGCACACAACAATCGTCTGGGCATACCGATAATTTAGCGTTAGAACTCCCTTTAAGCTCAGCTTCACCACTGGTTACAGCGAGCTTAAACCCTCACCGTGTTGCCATTATTAAAACAACAGATCGAGCAGCCGGAGTGCGTCAGGCTATAGAGTTACTGCAGCCTCCAAGTTTTAGCAATCAGCGAGTCTTTATTAAACCGAACTACAACACTGGCGACCCAGCCCCAGCGGCCACCGCTCCCATCGTGCTAGAGACCGTCGTACAGGAGCTTCAGGCGGCTGGGGCTAGCAGTATCACGGTGGGCGATCGCTCAGGCATGGCAGAAACCCGCCAAGCAATGACACAGATGCAGGTATTTGAACTGGCCCAGCGCTATGGATTTAACACGCTTGTCTTTGATGAGCTAGGCCAGGACGACTGGCAATATTTTTCTGCTACTCATTGGTCCCGTGGATTTGCAATGCCTCGTCCGCTTCTCGATGCTGATGCCATTGTCAATGTCTGCTGTCTCAAGACCCATCGGTTTGGGGGACATTTTACGCTCTCTCTAAAGAACACTATTGGTATGGTTGCTCGCTATGTACCCGGTGATCAACATGACTACATGCGTGAGCTGCATCGCTCTGCCAGCCAGCGGTTGATGATTGCTGAGGTGAATAGCGCCTATCGTCCTTCACTAGTGATCATCGATGGTGTCGATGCCTTTGTGGGGGGTGGCCCTGAGCAAGGACAGCGGGTCCAGGCTGGTGTTGTTCTCGCCAGTACCGATCGGATTGCCATTGACGCTGTCGGCATTGCTATTTTGCGAAAATTAGGGACAACTCGCGAAGTTGCCAACGGGTCGATTTGGAGTCAGACCCAGATTCGCCGGGCTGCTGATTTAGGGTTAGGGGCTGTCAGTGCAGACCAGATAGAATTAGTCACCGCCGATCAGTCTAGCGGCCAAATGGCCGATGAGATTCGACAGTTTCTAACTTAAACTATCAATGATACGTTGGATTCAACAGCTGCTCAAAGAGAGTGTCAGAAGAGAAATAAAAGATTTTCAATAACCATTTCGACACCCAACTTAATCAGCCGTTTGCCTATTTCGAGAGAAACTTATCTGTCTACAAAGACGCTATGGCAACTCCGTAGGTATGTGTCTTTTTGTAAGAAAAATGTAAGAAAAAAGATGTGTGGTTCCAATATCAACCAGGCTCTCGGAATGACTAGTGTTAAAATGTGGTAGTAGAGAAATAATTTAAATCAATCTTTGACTAAGCAACACTTGTTGATCGCAGAGGACCATCATCTTGATTCCGATGATTCAATTTAATGACGTGGTTAAGGTTTATCCCGGTGCTGATCAGCCCTCGGTAAGCCATCTAACCATGTCCGTTCCTGAGGGTGAAACCTGCGTCGTCATTGGTCCTTCAGGCTGTGGGAAAACGACCACCATGAAAATGGTTAATCGTTTGATTACCCCCACCAGCGGTGAGATTTTTGTTGGGGGGCACAATATACTTAAGCAAGACCAGGTAGAGTTGCGCCGTGGTATTGGCTACGTCATTCAGCAGATTGGCCTGTTCCCCCACTTTACAATTTACGACAACATTGCTGTAGTCCCCAAGCTGCTGGGCTGGAGCCAAGCTCGCATTAAACGTCGCGCTGATGAGCTGCTAGAGCTTGTTGGTCTAGATCCAGCTCAATTTCGCGATCGCTACCCCAAGCAACTATCGGGGGGGCAGCGTCAGCGGGTTGGTGTCGCTCGAGCTTTGGCTGCTGATCCACCCGTTATGTTAATGGATGAGCCGTTTGGGGCTATTGATCCGATCACCCGCGATCGCTTGCAGAATGAGTTTCTACGGCTGCAAAAACAGCTGAAAAAGACCATTATGTTTGTCACCCACGATATTGATGAAGCACTCAAAATGGGGACGCTGATTTGTATCTTGCAGGTGGGGGGTGTTCTTGCCCAGATGGATACACCAGCCAACATTTTATCCCAACCGGCCAATGAGTTTGTGGCTGATTTTGTTGGCGCCGATCGCGGTCTCAAACAGCTCACGCTGGTACGGGTGGGCCAGGTAATGAGGACAAATTTAGTATTGGGAACTGTGGCAGACAGCAACGCTGATCTGATTGAAACAATGCGATCGCATCGTCTAGATAGCCTATTTATCACAGACGATGTAGGCAAGCTGGCAGGCTATGTAGGCTTAGACGAAGCTCAAGCCCATCCCGGTCAATCGGCCAAGGCTATTCTCCATCCGCTGATCTCAAGTACCGCAGAAGAAGCCACCATGAAGGATGCCTTCTCCACCATGCTGAGCTACGGCATCCGCTATTTACCCGTCGTCGACCCGCAGCAGCGCTTAGTGGGCATGGTGACCGTTGACGATGCCCAGTCACTCATTGCTGACACCCAACCCACGCCAGCCAGAGGTTAACGCATCCATCATGGAATTTATTAACAATCTAGGCGAATTGTTGATCAGTCTTAAGGATGGCGTCCTGTACTACGTGCCTGGTGTAGGCAGACCGGACCGAGTTGCTGAATTTCTGTGGGGACATCTGCTAATTACATTTGTCACTCTGTTTTTTGCATTGCTCATCAGCCTGCCGCTGGGCATACTAATTACCCGTGTTCGGGCCCTTTACGATCCGGTCATTAAGCTGACGGGCATGCTGTATACAGTCCCCAGTTTAGCGATGTTTGGGCTAATGATTCCCCTGGTGGGGATTGGGTTCACCCCGTCGGTTATTGCGCTTACTCTTTACTCGCTGTTGGCCATTGTGCGTAATACAGCTGTGGGTATTGATAGTGTCGACCCCGCTATCATTGAAGCGGCACAGGGCATGGGAATGACTAAGCGCAGTATTTTGTTGCAAGTAGAGCTGCCGCTGGCGCTACCGATTATTTTCGCCGGCATTCGCATCGCTGTCGTATCAACAATCAGTTTGGCAACGCTGGCATCTTATTTTGGGGCTAGCAGTCTCGGTAAGTTAATTTTTGAAGGTATCGCAGCCGGTGGTGGACGGAATGACAAAGTCGCAGCCGGAGCCATTGGAGCGGCGCTATTGGCCGTGCTTTTCGATGTTGTTATTAGCAAAATCGAACGGTCTTTGCCAGGTGCGACCAGCAATTGAGCCCAGCAATCAAACAAGGAGACGTTTATGGTCTTTCAAGAGATGTGGGCGTATTTCATCGAACGCTCACAGGACTTTACCACCGCCCTCAGTCAGCATTTGCAAATTACCTTTACGGCCTTGGGGATTGCGGTGACGTTAGGTATCTTATTTGGGGTGATTGGCTCCCGCATTGAGTGGCTCCAAAAAGTCTTGCTCAGCGTTGGCAAAATTTGCAATACGATTCCGTTTCTAGCGGTGCTGGCCCTGGCATTGCCGCTGATGGGCATTGGTCGACCACCCACCATCTTGGCTCTCACATTTATCGGTACGCTACCGGTGCTAATCAACACCCTGGTGGGGATTAAACAGGTTGATCCAAACATCAAAGAGGCCGCACGGGGCATGGGCATGCGCGATATTGAGGTGCTGTTTAAGTTGGAGCTACCGGTTGCGATCGCAGTCATTATGGCCGGCATTCGCACCTCTGCTGTCATCATTGTGGCTAGCGCCACATTTGGTGGGTTTATTGGGGCAGGCGGATTAGGAGACCTAATTTTGCGTGGCCATCAGCTCAATCGCGACCACGTGATGCTGCTAGGAGCGATTCCTGCGACAATCTTGGCCTTTTATTTTGAAGAAACGTTTGGTCGTTTAGAAACTTGGATGACCCCCAAGGGACTCAAAATTAATGCTCCAGAGCAACAGCATAAAGGCGGTCTGATCGGGTTGCTGTGCTCAGTCGCTGTCCTACCACTTTTATTTGGGATTTTGCTCCCCTGGGAAGTACAGTCTGTTACTGGGGGCGACCCCATAATCTTAACCGGTCTACATAGCGAATATCGATCGTTTGGGTTACCTGTGTTGCTCTTGGGTTTATTGGCCACACTGTGGCCGCGACAAGGCGAAAACGGCAATGCCTGGCCTATTCCCCCCATTACATTTAGTGTAGCGGCAGTCGCTTTTGGCTGGCTGGTGTTTGGTCTGTTTACACAAGTCCAGCAGACTCCCTCTGTAGGGCTAATTGTCTTGATCATAGCCGTTTTAAGTGTGGCAGTGATTACGGGTGTCGAGCTAATTCTGAGCTATTATCACCATCGCGCTACAGCAGCCATTATCAAACTGCAAAAAACTGTTCTCTAACACCGACTAACTCAGTCACAAAATCCATCTACGAGGTTAATCATGGCTTTCCAAAGACGCACTTTTTTTACTGGCACAGCTTTATTGTTAGCAACCACGCTCTCTGCCTGCACCGGCGGTGGTTCAGAAACAACTCAGATCAAGATTGGCTCAAAAGAATTTACCGAACAGTATATTCTTGGCCACATGTTTGAAATGGTGCTGGATAATGCTGGTTACGATGCTGACTACACAGCTATTGGCGGTAGCAGTGAAAACCACGCTGCCCTGGTCGCCGGTGAAATTGACCTGTACCCCGAATACACTGGTACGGCGTTGCTGGTTCACCTTAGTGAAACCTATGACAATGCGATGTCTACAGAAGATGTTTACCAAACTGTCAAAGATCAATATGCTGAGCAGTTCAATGTGACGTTGCTAGACCCGACATCGTTTAACAACACCTATGCGTTGGTGATGACCCAAGACCGTGCCAACGAACTGGGGGTCTCTCAGGTCAGTGAACTCTCGACTAAAGCCAACGGTCTAATCTTGGGTACCGATCTAGAATTTGCCGATCGCAGTGACGGTCTCCCCGCTCTTAAAGAAACCTACGGTGGATTTGACTTTGATGAGGTTAAATCGTTAGATCCTGGTCTACTTTACAGCGGTCTGGAAACTGGTGATATTGACGTTACCACTGGCTATGGCACTGATGGTCAGATTGCGGCTTTTGATCTAGTCGTACTCGAAGACGATCAAAAATTCTGGCCGCCCTATCCGATTGCTCCCTTTGTCCGCCAAGAAACCCTGGATGCGAATCCTGAAATTGCAGAATTACTTAATGGAGTAACCGTGTTTCTAGATAATGAAACCATGAGCCGTCTTAACTGGGAAGTTGCAGGTAATGACCGTGAGCCCGATGAGGTTGCCCGCGATTTCTTAGAACAACAGGGACTGCTCTAAGAGTTAAAGACTTTGTCTTTAACCCTCATCATAAGTTGCAAAAACAGCAGGAGAGTTTTAATCAAAACTCTCCTGCTGTTTTTGGTCACCCATACTGGCAGCACTGGTTGCATCGCAGTCAGCTTTTTGTTAGTCTACTCACAGACCGATCGGTCTTAAATATCTGCTTTTATGTCACGTTTGAGCGAAGCTGTGTCTAAAGCCCAAACCACCAAACAGCAAATCATTCAAAAAGCCGCTGTTGTTTTTAATCAGCAGGGCTACGCTGGGACATCCATGACTGACATCATGCAGGTCACCGGATTAAAAAAAGGAGGTATCTATAACCATTTTTCGAGTAAGGACGATCTGGCACTGGCGGCGTTCGACTTTGCTATCAGGTCGATTATGGAACAGTACAAAACAGCATTGCAGGGAAAGCGACATTCGATCTCAAGGCTCAAGGCAGTTATTGAAACGTTTTGCACTCTGATCCCTACTGTTAAAGGGGGCTGCCCTTTAATGAATATGGCTGTGGAGAGTAATGATACTCATCCGGCTCTGTGCGATCGCACCCGTAAGGCCATGGATACCTGGCGACAGATGCTTGAAAAAATTATCAACCTTGGCATTAAGCACCAAGAACTCCAGTCCTCCCTTGATGCAGCCAGAGTTACTACCATTTTGATTTCCACACTAGAGGGGGCACTTATGCTGAGTCAGCTTTACCAAGACACTAGTCACATAGGCTGGGCTAAACAGCACCTGTTGGACTATCTTGAGACCCTCAGACGCACCTAGCCCCGTGTCGATATTTTTTGGCTCATTTTTTTGGCTAAAAAAAGACCATTCGGTCTTTTTAAAATTAAAGTTTCTTAGTTAGGAGGTTGTCATGCTGACGTTTTACTATCATCCGCTATCCCCCATCTCTCGGCGGGTTTGGTTAGCGTTGTTAGAGAAAGAGATTCCGTTTGAGCCTACCATTGTCGATCTAAGCAGCCGTCAACAGTTTCAGCCTGATTTTTTAGCTCTTAATCCTTTCCACCATGTTCCCATTATTGTTGAGGATGGCTTTCGGGTAATTGAGTCAATCGCCATTTTGGACTACCTAGAGCGTCAATATCCGCATCCTTCGCTTATACCAGCTGAAAATCAAGAACAAACAACCATGAGAATGACTCAAATGGTGACTGTCAATGAGCTTGTACCTAAGCTTCCTAAGTTGATTAATGCCAGTGAATTTCCTTTGACAAACGATGTCAGCACACAACTCAGTACAGCACTAACATTTCTCAATGACGGTCTTAGCAATCGTGTTTATTTTGGGGGTGAGCATCTAAATTTAGCGGACATTGTTGTCGGTTCAACCGTTCCCCTATTCTGCAGACTTGGCTTAGATATATCAGCCTATCCTTCGTTACACAACTGGTGCAGCGAGATCACTGACCGTCCTGCCTGGCAAATTACAGAGCCTAGCGACGCTGACTTTGATGCATGGAAGAGTTTGCTACAGCGATGGATTCGGATTGCCAGCAAACGACAACAGCGAAAACAAACAGCGGCAGCTCAATAGCAGATCATTTGTTGCGATCGCACCGAGTCTGAACCAGCTCGTTGTAGAGAGACCAGCAGCTATTTTGAATAAACTGAGCACATTGACGATAGGCAGCCAGCGTTTCATCCTGAGGCACAGCAATATCTTGGGCAGGATGTCCGAGATATTCTTGTAGGGTGTAAACCTTATCAGCAATGGCTGGTACCCTACTGATCAAAACAAATTTTTGAGGGCGGGTCATGGTGAAAATTAAATCTGCCCATGTGAGGTTCTCTGAGGATATCTTTTGGGAACGATGGGTATCAGTAAGGCCATACTCTGTCAGCACCTGCTGCATCTGTTGAATCATCGCTCTCCCTTCCGATGCATAGATACCAGCCGAACGCACTTCTACGCTGCCATTTTGTAAATTAGAGCGAAAAAAGGCTGCTGCTGCCGGGCTGCGACAGATGTTCCCATCGCAGACAAATAAAATCTTCATCCTGATTATGTATCTTATTTCCTGAAATAGGTAGATTTTGCAAGTACTACGTTTAAAGACAGTTCTCAAAGACTGCTTTTATCAAATTATTTAAACGGAAGATGTTCCCGTACTTACTGTACCAAATAAGTATAAATACTAACCGTTTAGATACTCTTTCCTAGGATAGATATCACCTATTTCCCACCAAAAAATATTCATAGCATTAAGAGCAAGTTAAGAAACAAAAATTTAACTTGAGGCAACTATTCAATGGGGGATTGAATCTACCCTAACAAGGTCAACGTTTGAGTACGGGCAACTAGTTACACGCTATTGCTGATTCATAAGAATGAATCGATCTGTCAGAAATGCCGTATACCCACATTTTGTAGCAGATGAAATCATCCCAAGGCTCAGCAATGACATCAATAAACACATCAGCTAACTATGCAAAATCTATTGTCTAAGTCATCAAATTATGCAGGGCGTTTGATTAAACAATGGCCTATGCTCATCGGAGCATTTAGCGCTTTAACGCTATTGACCGGCTGTCGTAACTTTTCCAATGACACTGCATCATTAGTTAGCTCAGACAAGGTTATTCGCTCGGCTTATGCGAGTTTAGAAGAGCTTTTTCAAACTGAAATCATTAATATCGGACTCGAAGAGCTAGGCTACTCCCCCATTACTGGGTCTGAACTTGAATATGATGTAATTCATCAAGCGATTGGTCGTAACTATCTAGACTATACGGCTGTTCATTGGTATCCAATCCATAAAGATTTCTTTGAACAAAACGGTGGTCACACTCAGTTCAAACGCCTAGAGCCTGTGGTGGAAGATGCCTTGCAGGGATATCTCATCGATAAAGCAACGTCTACCGCACAAAATCTTGCAGGGCTGCCTGATCTTCAAGATCCAGAGATTGCCCAGCTGTTTGATACTGATGGTAACGGCAAAGCTAACCTGGTCGGATGTCCCCACGGTTGGGCCTGTCGAGGAGTGATTGAATCTCATTTAGATGATTACAATCTTCGCGACACAGTAGAGCAAGATAGTCATAACTACAATGCTTCTATGGAGAAAATTATCAAGCGCTACGAAGAGGGCAAACCAGTCCTCTACTTTACATGGACTCCCCTATGGGTCAGTAGCGTTTTAGTGCCTGATCAAGACGTTGTTTGGTTAGATGTCCCAGCCCTGGGTCCACAGCAAAACGCATCTGTCGTGGATGGTAAAAATCTTGGGTTTGAGATTAATCATATTCACATTTTAGCCAATCGCGATTTCTTAAAAGATTATCCAGATATTGCCCAATGGTTTGAATCGGTAAATATTCCAATTACAGATGTCAGCTTGCAAAATCAGCGTATGCGCGATGGAGAGAATACTCCAGACGATATTCGTCGCCATGCAGAAGAATGGATTCGTAACAATCAGGGTACGTTTGACAGTTGGCTAGAAGACGCTAAACGTGTTGCCAAAAAATAGATTTGGGCGATAAAAAGACCGGGAGTAAACCATCTAAGATTAGATGGTTTACTCCCGGTCCTAGTTGACTTACGGCACCACGAGCATTGCTGTGGACGCATCCGCGGGCTTCTCAGCAAGGAGTTAGCGTAGGGCAAATTGTTTAGCTATCTGAGCACCCAGTCTTTTTGTTATCCAACGGCCAAGTCTTGACTAGCCCATCGTAGCCGCCGCTTGCGAGTACGGTTCCTTGTTGGTCAAAGGCAAGACCATAAACAAATCCAGAATGTCCTCGTAGCGTGCAGCGTTCTTCAGCTTCCTGCCAGTTCCATAGTTTAATCGTTTCATCAAAACTGCTGCTGGCCAGCATTGTGCCGTCGGAACTAAACACTACATTCGCAACTACAAAATCATGACCACTCAAGCTTTGTTCAGTAGTTCCCGTTGACAAGTTCCAAATTTGTATGTCGGCATCGTAACTGCTGCTGGCAATATATTGGCCGTCAGGGCTGACGTCCACAGCGGTGATTCTATCTGTTCCTGACTTGTAGTCACGCACTGATGTCGTATTGCCAATATCCCACAAAGTAACAACACCGTCTTGATTACCACTAACAAGTTCCTGAGTATTAGCAGGAGAAAACGCCAAGGCATTAATCGGCGCTCCAGACTCCACCAGCGTGACATCTTCAAGTCTTTTCTCAAGATCCCATACCCGAATAGCACCATCACTCCCACCGCTGGCAACTAGGCTACTGTCGGCATTAACCGCTAAACTCAAAATCCTGCCAGAGCGGCCTGCAAATCGATGCTCTTCTTCACCGGTTTTAGAGTTCCAGACAATGATGTCACCGTCGCCACCTCCTGTTATTAAGTAACGCCCATTTGGTGAGAACACCACACTATTTACTCGACCTGCATGATTTAGAGTACGCTGCACCTGACCTGTCTTCAAATCCCACAGCTTAACAGTTTGGTCATAGCTACCGCTTGCCAAAAGAGAGGAATCTGACTGAACAGCAACGCTGAGGACAGTGGCGTCGTGCTGTTTCAAGGAACGCTGCGCGGGTGTCGCAGCTGCAGAGTTGTCAACTATTGTGTTTTCTTGGGAACTGCTGGAGGTGCGATTAAGATTACTCGAAATAATTCCAAATGTTGCACTAATTATTCCAAGCGCCGCTACAACCGCAATTGAGGGAGCCAGGATTTGATTTCTCTGAACCATTGTTTTTGTTTCTATTCAACTGCAATGGAATCAATAAATTCCCATTGAGACGGTATACAGGAGTAGATAATCGACTGTAAGTCGCTAACATATTGTTTGCACCATAATACTCAAGCTTGGCGTTGTTTCTTTTGAACTAACTCATCAATCGTCATCTCTTCATACTTTTCAAATGGTTGATGAATCCATGGATTGTTTTCTAAGTAGTCGACATAATAATCAGGCTTAATTACTGAGCAATCTTTGTACCAAAGGACGGCTGTTTTAATTTCGTCAATATAGAAACCGTAGCGATGTTCTAACCAACGGATACTACGTTGCAAACTTTGACCTGAGTCCACCAAATCATCAACTAAAAGAACATGGGTGCCAAGATTGGTCGTTGTCATGCTGAGATCTCTTGAGAAGGTGATGGCTCCGCGAGTCCGATTACCTTCACCGCCATAGGATGATGTCGATAAAATCGCTAGAGGTTGATCATAAATACGGCAGAGAATATCTCCGATCCGTAGACCTCCTTTTGCTAAACAAACAATTTGATTAAACTGCCATCCGGAGTTACGAACAGCAACAGCTAAGTTTTCAATAGACTGGTAGTAGTCTGCCCAGGAAACATAGAAATTACTGGCAGAATTGGACGTTGCTAAATCAGGTGTAGCGGGCATGGTATCTGCAGGAGCGAACGACATAAATAGGGCAATAATATACCGTTGTCGCTGCTATCCCTGATGTAAATTTAACAGTGGGAATTATCGTTGTTGTAACTCTGGTCAAATAGAGGCTGTGATATGGCTACAGCGGTCTTTATTGCCTGGGACCCATGCTCTAGGATGTTGAACCAATTAAGAAAAATATCGGGACTGGTGTGACGCTTAGTGTGACGGTACAGTCAAGATGGGGCTTCACTCTGAAGATGATTTAATAATTGCGGTGTTGCTAGATCCCACAAGGCTTTAATCTGGAGGTTCCTGATCGTTAGAATCTCGGCTGATCCCCCAATAGCCAAACGACACAATTTGTAGCAATTTCCCCGTTTTATGGAAACTTCAGGTAAGCCGTCGTATCGGCCAAAATTAAGGTGGTCTACTAAGCTGGCCTATGGTGCCGGGGACATGGGAGCCGGTCTTACATCTAACCTGCTGGCATTTTCATTTTTGATTTTTTTAACCAATGTTGCTGGGTTAGAACCATTGGCGGCGGGCACAGTGCTGTTAATTGGCAAGATTTGGGATGCAGTCAACGATCCGCTCGTTGGCATTCTTAGCGATCGCACCCGCACCCGCTGGGGTCGTCGCTACCCGTGGATAGCTCTAACAGCCATACCTTTTGGGCTCACGTTTTATCTAAACTGGATTGTGCCCGGATTGACCAGCCAAGTGGCGCTATTTTGGTACTACGTCGCTGTATCCATCCTGTTTCAGATATTTTTCACCACCACTAATCTGCCCTACTCCACACTGACGGCTGAATTAACTCAAGACTACGATGAGCGCACGGAGCTGACATCGTTTCGGCTTTCATTTTCGCTAATCGGGGCCGTAGCCGTTTTGGCACTGGGGTTAGTGGTCAGTAATCTCATAGAAGACTCTCAGCAGCAATATCAAGTCTTAGGCTTAATCGGCGGCGGCATCTCAATCTTGACAATTTTTTGGTGTGTGTTCGGTACCTTTCCGTACTACAAAGAGCAGGCTGACTACCGTGGTCGTTCACTTGACAATACGGCAGAAGATGAAGACAGCATCTCATTTCTACAGCAGTTGATCATCGTTTTTGGTAACTGGCCATTCTTATTTGTGGTGGGCATCTATTTATTCTCCTGGCTGGCACTGCAGATTACGGCCACGATTATTCCGTTTTATGTCACTTTTTGGATGGGGGCTGACGATTACTTTTTAGCCGCACTGCTGGTGCAGGGCACAGCTATTTTGATGATGGCTGTTTGTAATCTCATCTCAAAACGGATAGGTAAAAAAGGACTCTATTTTTTGGGCAGCGGTCTGTGGATTCTGGTGCAGATTGCCCTCTTTTTTCTGCAGCCAGGTCAGCTCGGCCTCATGTATGGCCTTTGTGTACTGGCTAGCTTTGGGGTGGCCACAGCCTATGTGGTGCCCTGGTCAATTTTGCCGGACGTTATTGAGCTAAATGAACTTAAAACCGGCCAGCGACGTGAGGGCATCTTTTATGCCTTTATGACCCTATTGCAAAAAATAGGGTTAGCTGTTGGCATTTTCCTGGTTAGTTTAGCGCTTCAAACCTCTGGATTTGTCGCAGATGCTCCAGCACAGCCAGAGTCAGCATTGCTGGCTATCCGCTTTTTTATGGGACCTTTTCCACTGATTCTACTGATTTTTGGTAGCTTACTTGCCTATTTTTATCCAATTACCAAGGCAAGCCACGCTGAGACATTGCTCAAACTAGCCGAACGTCGACAGCAAGCGCCCTAACCTACAAATGCTTCAGCAGGCTCGGTCACTAACTCGGCCTCAAGATAGTGCTGAGCCAAATCTAAAAATGCCTTAGCCCGTTTAGTATGCTGCTTAGCCTCTGACAATGTGGCCTGTTCAAGATGACAGTAGTCGGCTCGCAGTCTGGCCTTTAGACCATCTTCTAAGTAGACACTGTAGGGTTGAAACAGCGGGCTTTTTTCTAAAAACTGCTCAGCAAACATGCTATTGACAGCTTCATTTTGAGTCGGTATCGTTGCTGTCTGCTCTAACAGTAAAGCTTCAGCCGTATACAGCATGGCGTAGTAGGCACGAGAAACAGCAATATCGTAAAAGTGACTATTGGCCAATAACTGAGCTGCCTTTATGTTTTCCTTTGCATGGGAAAGGCGTTGCTTTTGCTCAGGCTTCATGAACAAGAACTCCGGAAAAATCTGAAAATATCCGTCCAAACGGACATTAAAGCATAAATTGGTACCGATAACTAAAACCATATCGGTAAGATATGGGCAATAACGTTTAGATTGCTAAATATCTTCAGATGGTTTAAGCACCCTGGTCGTAGGTAGTTACAACGATCTAGTACCGGGTAGTATCATGCCCAATACTTTCTCTATAAATAACAGTGGCACAGTTTTTAGGCTGTCGCTAATGTAGTGCACGAAAGGAAATTTTATGTTAGAGGTGATGCTGTGAAATTAGGCAACATAGCACGGTGAGCAGCATAAACTTGGTGGGCACCAGGCTCCAAAACGGAAAATACATTATTGAAAACGAGCTGGGGCGCGGCGGCTTTGGTGTGACCTATCGTGCTGTTCATCAAACGCTAAATCAGGTGGTGGTGATTAAAACCCTGCGCTGGCCTGCAAACGATACTGAAAAAGCCCAACAGTTGCAAAAGTTTCAGGCGGAAGCTCGGCGTTTAGCGCAGTGTCAGCACCCGAATATTGTCAATGTCACTGACTTTTTTGTTGAGGCAGAACGTCCCTATTTGGTGATGGATTTTATTCCGGGTCAGCCGCTCTCAGAGATTATTTTTCCTGAGCGCCCCCTGGCAGAAAAGCTGGCACTCCAATATATGCGACAAATTGCCAGTGCCCTACAGACGGTTCATGGTCAGGGATTACTCCATCGGGATGTTAAACCTCAAAACATCATGATCAATCATGGCAATGCCATTTTGATTGATTTTGGTATTGCCCGTGAGCTAGCCAGCGGTCAAACTCAAACCCATACCAATCTGGTGTCAGAAGGGTATGCCCCACTGGAGCAATACTTGCCTAAGGCAAGACGTTCAGCCGCCTCAGATGTTTATGGTTTGGCAGCCACGCTTTACTCAGCGGTGACCGGTCAGGTGCCTGTGGCGTCTGTGTTGCGATCTCACCATCCCCTCACGCCGCCGCGACAGTTTAACCCCGGTCTAAGCCCTGGTACAGAACAGGCTATTCTCCAGGGCATGGCCCTCAAGCTAGAAGACCGTCCCCAGTCTATGGCCACCTGGCTAGCTGAGTTAGATCAAGCAGTCACCAAACAGCGTTCGAGAAGACGGCAGCCTGTCACCCAGCCCACTGAGGTTGTTGCCCCTGACCGTCCCTCAGGCTATGGGCTTAGCGAGCGGCCCGCCGGTCATCAGCCGCTACCCAAACCACAGGGGCCGGGCTTGGTTAAAACCCTACTTTCATTGATGGTGCTAGGGCTTTTAACGGGTTTAGGCTTTGCTGGCTATAGACTCTATCAAACCGCTCAACAGGCCCTGGTAAATTTTAGAGAGAGAACAGCCGACCTACCTGAAGTATCGATACCCGAGGTTAGTCTGCCGGAACTACCCGATTTAGAAGAAATCTTGCCGGATATGCCATCGGTAGAAGAGACCGCCCCACCGGAACAGCCCCCAGAGACTGCGCCAGAAACAGATACGGTACCGCCTTTGATCTTGGCCAACAGCGGTAACCCAAATACGGCCACACCAGGCAGTGGTGCGATTATTCCAGTGCCTGGCTTTGCTCCAGGCACCACCGCTCAAGCTGTAGTCAATCGTTTGGGAGACCCGACCCGACAGTCGATTTCACCCTCTGCCACCACTGCTGTTTATGAGCTTGACCCAAATCGGGCTACCGTTGCCTATATTTATGATGCTGCTGGCAGCGCCATTCAGCAGACTGAAGCGGTGTTTGCCCCCTCCTATGATGGTCTAGTAATGAAAGTTACCCTCAATGGCATGCTTAACGGCCGCTCAACACGAGACATAGAATCCGGATTAGAACAGGTGCGCAGCGGTCAAATAGACCAATATCCGTTTGAGCAAAATGGGTTGACCGGCAGCATTGAGCGCAACAACAATGGATTTATTCACATTCACGTGCGTTAGAAAAAAACCTCTTTCGTGTAGATACCAAAATTCCGCGTAGAGGCGTTCCATGGAACGCCTCTACGCGGAATTTTTAAGGAATCAACTATTCGTTTTCTAAACTAAAGATAAAGGGAACCTGACCGCCTTTCTCACCCATTACCAACACTCTGGGCATCTGAGAGCCACCCGCTTTCCAAGCTTCAATGGCTTCTTTTTCTAACACCAGTTCACCGCCCTGGGCCTTTAGAGTTTCAGCCAACAAACGCTGAGCTTCGGCTCGACCTTTGGCGCGGTTAATTTCTGCTTGGGCTTCCTGCTCAGCCTGCTGAGCAACATAGACAGCCCGACGAGCACTTTGCTCAGCAATCTGCTTTTCTTCTACTGCCCGAGCAAACTCCTCTGAAAACGACAGATCGACAACGCTGGTATCGAGAATGATAATGCCGTATTTTTCCAACCGGCTACCCAGGGCTTCGTCAAAGTCTTCTTTTAGCTGGGTCCGTTGGGTAATGGCTTCTTCGACCGTCCGACGAGCCGCTGCAATCTTAAAGGATTCCTGGGTTTGGGGAGCAATAATTTTGGTGACCACATTGGCCAAGGTACCCTGCTTTCGACGGATTTCTACGATGGTGGCTGGGTCTAGGCGAAAGTTAATGGCAAAACGAGCTCGTAAATCTTGGAGATCCTTGGTGGAGCTTTCCGCCGGGACTTCAAATTTTTGAACCGTAACATCATAGATATCCACAAACGACACCAGCGGTGGCTTAAAGTGGACACCTTCTAGCAAAGGACTGTCCTGGGCTTTTCCTAAAATGCTTAAAACACCGGCCTGACCAGGGTTGATGATGACCAGAGTGCTGGTCAAAATCAGGCCGATAACAATAGCAACAAGTGCGATCGCAGCTGGTTGCCAGCTACCCGTCCGAGCGCTCAAAATCTATTCCTCCGAGTGTAGGGGGTTAAACCTTTCATACAGAAATTTTCTTTTCCCAACGTATCCTAACCTTCTGGCAACCCCGTGACTACTCCTGTCCCTTCAATCACATGGCCAATGCGATAGGCGGGCTGAAAATGAGCCAATGCCGCATCAGCCTGCTCAGCCGGGACGATAACGACAAACCCGATGCCCATGTTGAAAGTGTTAAACATGTCAGCCGGGGCCACACTGCCAGCTGCCTGTAGCCACTTAAAAATTGGCAGTACTGGCCAACTATCGGCCTCTATATATATAGATTGATTTTTATCTAGACAGCGAGGCAAATTTTCAGGAAAACCCCCCCCCGTTACATGGGCCATGGCATGTATATCTAATCCACCCTTCAAGGCAGACAGAACCGGTTTGACATAGAGTTGAGTCGGCCTCAGCAGCACCTCTCCAAGGGGTTGACCTGCCAGCAGTTCGGGGCACTCATCCCAGCCATAACCCACTTCGCTAGATCGCTGTGCACCTGCCAACGCCTCCTGCCGGGGGGCTTCCGCCATAATTTTGCGCACCAAACTATAGCCATTGCTATGTACGCCGCTGCTGGGGAGCCCAATTAATACATCCCCTGTGCTCACACGGGAACCATCTAAGATGTCATTTTTCTCCACAATACCGACGCAAAAGCCCGCCATATCATACTCACCTTGGCCATAAAAACCAGGCATTTCAGCCGTTTCACCCCCCAAGAGCGCACAGCCTGACTGACGACAGCCCTCAGCTACACCCGCTACCACCTGGGTGAGCTGCTCAGGGGCGAGCTGGCCTGTTGCCAAATAATCCAAAAAGTAGAGTGGTTCAGCCCCAGACGTCAGCACATCGTTGACACACATGGCCACCAAATCAATGCCCACCGTATTATGCTGATTCAGCAGATGAGCCAGCTTTAGTTTCGTGCCCACCCCATCTGTCCCTGATACCAGCACAGGCTGACGGTAGCCTGTGGGCAGCTCAAAATACCCCCCAAATCCACCTAGCCCTCCCAGTACTCCGGGCCGATGGGTGCCTTCCACCAACGTGCGAATAGTTTCTACAAACGCTCGACCGGCTTCAACATCCACACCCGCTTGCCGATAATCCATAGCCCTTGTTCGAAATAACTTGACTACTTTACGACAGCATTGTGCCGCCTCTTTTATAAGAACCGCTACAAGCGCCGCATTTATCAATAAAGACTAGTTAACCCAAACCGGTCCATTGTTTTGTTCGTTATCAAGAACATCGTGAGTCATGGGAGCTGGACAAAACAGAAAATTAAACGGCCCAAAAAATTATGCATGGTTGTTCAGCATCTATTAATAATCTGTAATCTTTGTAGAACCATGCATAATTTTTCGAAAACTAATTCGCTGGCTAGGACAGCTGGAAAATCGTCTACAGACCTGAGCTATCAAAGAATGTCGTCAACGAATAAAGAAAATGTGAAGATCTGCTTCAGGGCCATTGTCTGTTTTTGCGCACAAATTCTTGGATCCAAAGGGTGAATCCTTCGTGATAGATTAGCTCGCGTTGCTTTTTTTTATTTTGTCCGCGATGCATCGTCATCTTGAAGCTGCCCTGTTCAGATTATTGAATTCGCTACTTCTCGCTCTGCGATGTAGACGCATACGCCCTGTGCAATTTGGTTTATGAACGGAAAGTTTATTGGTCGTGTGGCAGCAGCAGCGTTGCTTACCATGCTTGTTCCAATTTCTGAGCGGGCCAACGCCCAAACGATAGACTCAAGTTTTGACGAAACCTTTGAGGTTTCAGCGACCGATCAGTCTTTAGAGTCGCCTTCGGCCGATGCGCTTCAGACATCCCTCAGGTCGACGACGACGGTGCGAGTCAATGCCCATGCCCATGAAGATAGGCAGGCCGCAACGGTTTACGTACAAGATATTCCCGTCCTAACCTATATCGACGCAGCAGGCACAGCAGAAATTACGTCTGGCTGGCTGTCTCTAGAAGCATCCACGGTTGCTGCAGCAGGTGCTATTACTGATGCAGCTAAGATGGCTACCAAGTTAGAGCAGTTTAACGGTAGCGAGGTAGATTTCACTGCCCGGTGGAAAGAAGGTAGCTACGTCGTGATGGCGGGTGATGCTCCCTTGATCACCCTGGGAGATGCCGTCCAACTTCCTGACGCCACCGACAATCAGGCTGAAAATGCGATACAGGTTACCAACCGTCTACGCCGTCTGCTAGGGAATGGTGCCGTTGAACCGGTGACTGAGGTATTGGGTCGGCCCGAGCCCGAGCCTCAGCAAGTAGCTGCCGTTCGGTCTAGCTACAGAGGCACTGCCTCCTGGTATGGCCCCGGATTTCATGGCCGTACTAGCGCCAGTGGTGAATCTTTTAACCAGTACGCAATGACCGCCGCTCACCGGACATTGCCCTTTGGTACCCAAGTGCGTGTGACTAACTTAAACAATGGTCGCCAGGTAGTTGTCCGAATCAACGATCGTGGACCCTACAGCGGTGGCCGCATCATTGACCTTTCAGCGGGTGCAGCAGGTGCCATTGGTCTACAGTCGGCGGGGGTAGGACCTGTCAAGATCGAGGTACTTCGCTAGGCCGACCGTCACCCCATTGAGAAAACGTAGCCGTCTGCTATGGTTAAACCTTGTGTCTAGCAAGGTTTCTGGGGAACTGTCTTGCGCTTATTAAAAACGGTAGAGGGATTGCGCTATTGGCGAGAAAGTCAGCCAGCGTCGATTGGCCTTGTGCCCACCATGGGGGCTCTGCACAAAGGACACCTAAGTCTGATTCGCAGGGCCCGTCGTGATAATGAGCTGGTTGTCGTTAGCATTTTTGTCAATCCGTTGCAGTTTGGCCCCAACGAGGATTTAGATGCCTACCCTCGAACTCTAGAGTTGGATGCCAAGCTGTGTCAGGCTGCTGGTGTGGACTGTATTTTTGCCCCCACCCCTACTGATTTTTATGGGCCTGGCTATCCGGAAGCCCTGGTTACGGTAGTTCCTCCACTGGCCCTTGCTCAACCGCTGTGTGGTCAGTTTCGACCCGGTCACTTTGGGGGTGTTGCCACCGTAGTCACTAAGTTAATTAGTTTGATTCGCCCTCAGCGCTCCTATTTTGGCCAGAAAGATGCTCAACAGCTCGCGATCATTCGACGACTGGTTCACGATTTAAGTCTGCCAGGAGCGGTGATTGGCTGTCCCACCGTGCGGGAATCCGATGGGCTAGCCCTAAGTTCTAGAAATAAGTATTTAAGCGGGCAAGAACGTCAACAAGCAGTTATACTCTATCGGGGGTTAAGGAGAGCTGAGGAAACGTTTAAGGCAGGAGTGCGATCGCAACATTCTCTCGCTCGCACCGTCTTTCAATATCTAGAAACGGCATCTGCTATCACACCTCAGTACGTAGAACTGGTACATCCATATACGCTAGCCCCCTTAGAGCAGGTTAAAACAGTTGGTATGTTGGCAGTAGCAGCATTTGTAGGGACTACTCGATTAATTGATAACGTTGTTTTACGGACACGGCGACCCATCATTGCTATTGATGGTCCAGCCGGAGCTGGTAAATCAACCGTGGCCAGACAGTTAGCCAATCAGCTAGGGCTGCTGTATTTAGATACTGGAGCCATGTATCGCGCCTTTACCTGGTATGTTCTTTCCGAAGGCTGTAATCCTGAGGACGAAGTTTCTGTTGCCGACCTGTTACCAAAGTGTTCAATTAAGCTAGCGGCGACCCATGCAGATGATGCTTTTCATCCCCCCAATGTCTGGGTTAACGATGTCTTAGTTACCCAGGCAATTCGGACCTCTGAAGTCACCGCACAAGTCTCAACAATTGCTGCCCAGAGTGCTGTGCGTGAAGCATTAGTTCAACAGCAAATGCAGTATGGATTGGAGGGTGGTGTTGTCGCTGACGGTCGTGATATTGGCACCCATGTATTTCCGGATGCGGAGCTTAAAGTATTTTTAACAGCATCAGTCGAAGAACGCGCCCGTCGCCGCCAGAAAGATTTAGAGCAACAAAATCAGCCTATTCCCAATCTCTCGGATCTAGCCCAAGCGATTAGCGAACGCGATCACAAAGACAGCACGCGAGAAATCTCTCCTCTACGCCAGGCAGACGATGCAATTGAGGTTATTACAGACAATCTCACAGTTGGTAGTGTCTTAGACAAACTGTTGACGCTCTACAAAGAAAACGTTGTTACTGAAGGGACTTAGAACCCTCATCCACCAGGGACGAGTTGGCATCGTATTGATAATGGCGGAAGTAAATATACGTAAATTGGCCTAGGATTCTAGGTGATTGCTTACCTAATTTACGTATTTACGAGGAAGCCGTTTACTAAAGCTCCAGGTGAGAATAAGACTAATTCTGAAAAGCATGTGCAAGACAGCTAGTCATCCTAGGGGGCATTTGGATGATAGATTTAACTCTTGTTTAAACATGCTTTTACAGGTGAGCTGTCTGACCTCGGGGGCTTTATGAGGTCAGACATTTTTCTTTTAAAAGACCGTCGCCAAAATCTCTTCATCCAGGTCAAAATTGGCGGTTACCGATTGCACATCGTCGAGATCTTCTAGAGCGTCCATCATTTTGAGTAGAGATTTTGCCTGATCGGTATCGGTCACATCTACGACGTTACTGGGTACCCAGCGTACTTCAATATCCTTTACTCTATAATTCTCATCTTTGAGATGCTCGCTTAAGGTTTCTAGATCGCTGGGGAGACACACAACTTCAGCCCCTGGGGTATCTTCATCCACCTCAGTCAGCTCATAGGATTCGGCCCCTCCTTCAATGGCTGCTTCTAACAGCGTATCTTCATCCAGATTGCCTGCTACAACCACTACACCTTTTTGGTCAAACATCCAACCAACACAGCCGGTTTCTCCTAGATTGCCGCCGTTCTTACTAAAGGCGGCTCGTAAATCGGCGGCTGTGCGATTGCGGTTATCGGTCAGGGCTTCTACCAGTACAGCCACACCACCCGGACCATACCCCTCGTAACGGATGGCTTCTAAATTACCATCGCTGCCAAGACTACCGGTACCTTTTGCGATCGCACGGTCGATATTATCGTTGGGTACCCCGGCAGACTTTGCCTTATCAATGGCTGTACGCAGCTGAAAATTACCATCTGGGTCACCACCGCCATGTTTAGCCGCCACAATAATTTCTCGCGACAGCTTGGCAAACACTTTGCCCTTAACCGCATCGACCCGCGCCTTTTGGCGCTTAATGTTAGCCCATTTACTATGCCCTGCCATGGAGTTTTAGTCAGTGTGTACTGACCCACCATTCTAGCGAGAAGTTTTAAAGGCAAATTGGAAAGCTTAGAGAAGAAAACGACAATGTAGGGGCGTTGCATGCAACGCCCCTACAAAGACGCCCCGACTGACCCTAGGCCGCAATCTGCCCTGCCCGCAGCGCTGCGCCCAGCAGTCCAATACTTTGGTTCACGACTAGATGCACTGGTATATCCTGAAGCAGAGGACTCATGCGCCCCTTGTGGCCAAAGGCCGATAGAAAACTACCGTCACGAATCAGGGTCATATTTTTGGCGGCTACCCCACCAGCCACATAAAGCCCCCCATAGGGAAGCAGCATGAGGGCTAAATTACCAGCGGCTGCCCCATAGGCATCAATAAAGATTTCCATGGTGCGACCGGCAATGCGGTCGGTGGCTGCCGCCTTAGAAATAGCGGCAGCAGGATCTGGCAGTTCGCTACGTTTGCCCGCCCCCTGTTCCCAGTTGCGTACCACCTGAGATAGCTCCTCAGATTCAGTGGCAAAGTCGCGATCGCGCAAAAACTGATAGATCGAAATAATGCCCTGCCCTGAGACCACCCGTTCTACCGACACCCGAGAAATGGAGTGCTTATCCAAAAGGTAGCGTCTGAGTTGAAATTCCAGTTCAGAGCGGGGGGCAAAGTCGACATGACCACCTTCTGACGGAAAAACCTGATAGCGGCCGCCGCAGTTCATTAAAAACCCCTGTCCTAGGCCTGTGCCTGCACCGATAATGGCAATTGGCGCATCGGTGTTGAGATCGCCAGCCTGCAGGGTGAGTAAATCTTGCGATTTTAGACCCAGCACCCCATAGCCAACGGCAGCAAAATCATTGATTAGCTCAACGGTCTTAAGACTGAGTTCTTCAGCAATGCGATCGCCGCTGAGCAACCAGGCCAAATTCGTTAGCTGCGAGCGGTTATTGATAACCGGGCCTGCGATCGCAAAACAGGCCGATTGGGGGTTGGCGGTCACTGGGGCAGAGGCCAAAAAGTCTTTAACCATCGGCACCAAGTCAGTATAGTCGCCACTGACAAAACGCTGTTCATGGAGGGTCTCTTGCGTACTATCTTCGGGGCGTTCTGTCTGAACCAAACGCAGAATGGTTTTAGTACCACCAATGTCGCCAGCTAAAAGTTGCAGCATGATAGCTCTGAAATAGGGACAAAATTAACGCAGCAAATCTTTAAAAGAAAGGTCGATAAGAAGGACCGAAAACTTGGCTTAGATTACTCTGTAGAGTGAAAATAAACACTAGCTATTACAAATAAAATAGTCGTCTACATTAGTCGCAAGATACTTCAGAGAGGGATATTAAAAGACAGCACTAAAAGTCCCTTAAAGAATAAGTTCCCATATCTCATTCAAAATCTATCGCAGTAAGTGTAATGCCCCTCCAACTATCCACGACCGTAGCCGACATTCTAGACCGGGCCCTCGACGGCCAGGATATTTCTCTAGACGACGGTGTTACTTTATTGAGCCAAACCACAGCTGACGCGGTGGAAATGATTCGCACGACAGCCGATCAGCTACGCCAACAGCAGACGGGTGATACTGTCACCTATATCATTAACCGAAATATAAATTACACCAACATTTGTGAGCAGCACTGCAGCTTTTGTGCGTTTCGTCGCGATGAAGGAGAGTCGGGGGCTTATTGGCTAAACTGGGAAACTATTTTAGAGAAAGCGACAGCAGCCGTTGCTGCCGGCGCAACAGAAATCTGTATGCAGGGGGGGCTAAACCCGACGGCGAAACTAGAGGGTAAGTCACTGACCTATTACCAAACGCTGGTCACTACTATTAAGGATAAATTTCCTCACCTCCACATTCATGCCTTTTCTCCCCAAGAAGTTCAGTTTATTGCCCGTGAAGACAATCTAGACTTTGGCACCGTGATTCGAGAACTGGCTCAGGCTGGGGTGGGGTCTTTGCCAGGTACTGCGGCTGAAGTGCTAGATGAACGGGTACGCAGAGTGCTCTGCCCTGAAAAGATTAATGCCGCCACCTGGATCGAGATTGTTTCCCAGGCCCATGAGTTAGGCATGCCCACCACCAGCACCATGCTGTCTGGCCACATTGAAACTATTGAGCAGCAGGTGGGCCATTTGGACCATCTGCGGCAGCTACAGCAGCGCTCGCTGTCTAAAGGTGCCACGGGCATTACTGAATTTATATTGCTGCCCTTTGTGGGGCAAGAAGCTCCAGCTCCCCTACGTAAACGGGTGGGCCGTGACCAGCCAGTGGTCTCTGATGCGCTGCTGCTAACGGCAGTAGCCCGTATCTATTTGGGGCGATGGATTAAAAACCACCAACCCAGCTGGGTCAAACTTGGTTTAGATGGGGCGACTGAAGCCTTGCGCTGGGGCTGTAATGATATCGGCGGCACCCTAATGGAGGAGCATATTACCTCAATGGCCGGAGCCCAGGGGGGGACCTGTCAGACGGTGGAGGATTTGAGGGGTGCGATCGCAACCATTAACCGACCTAGCCAGCAACGCAGTACGCTTTACCACTGGATATCAGAGTCCAATTATGAATAGACGCTGCTAATCATTACGTTTGCCGAACTTTAACCCCACCACTACAGCAGCTTTGTAGAGTAGTTCAAAGACACACAGCTCGTTTTTTATCTTAACTCCACCAGCGGCATGGTTAAACTGATTAGCATTTTGCCTCTTGCCAAACAACACAAGCTCCGTAACTACCTCAATAAGCATCGCTCTCTATTAGAGTCAGATATATCTAGCTATGGCGTTGGTCGACAGCGTTACTGGTTAGAGCATCAGCCCATTTTAGGCAGCTGTGGCAAACAGTATCAACCGGCCGTCCATCACCCCCAGTTTTGGCATTTTTGTCAAACCATTTATCGACGTGCCATGCGTGTGGCACTCCCAGATCAGGCTATGCTTAAACCAGATGTAGGATTAGTCGCCTATGGTGGGGTGGGCATCCGTCAACACCGAGATGATCCCTATGCAGCCTGTCCCGCTGTCAGCATCAACCTATCAACGGCCCCGACACAGTGGGGCTATACGGCCACTTACGTCGGCTATGAAAAACGACGGCCCCGACAAATATCGGAGGAAATCCATCATTTACCTCCTGGAGCCATCATCCTATTTAACAGTCAAAATCCCCACCGGGTAATCAATCCAGACCGCGAACGCTGGTCCATTAACCTTTGGCGTATTTCATCCTCCTGTCGACCTTACTTTCAAAGCTACCTAGACGGCTCTCCTATGGCTCGTGATAATGCGGTAAGCTTTTTCGCACAGGTGGAAGAAAAATATTATGGCCAAGAGCGAGCTAAAGGATATACAGGTCGGGGAGCTGCAGTGGACATATCGCGAACTAGTCCCCGATAACCCCAATGACAAGCCGCCTGTGCTGATGCTGCATGGTCTGGTATCCCAAGGCTACAGCTGGCGAGACGTTATGCCAGCCCTGTCGGAGTACGGCTTTCGTAGCATTGCCCCCGACTGGATTGGTCATGGCTTGTCGTCAAAGCCTGACAAACGTCAGTTTGCCTACGATCAGACCTGTTATCTTAACGCTTTGGGTAATTATGTTGATGCCCTAAAACTAGAGCGGTTTTCACTGGTGGTCCAAGGCTTTTTAGGGGTTACTGGTCTGCTGTATGCCGCTCAAAATCCTGACAAGATTGAGCGTTTGATTATTCTCAATACCCCTTTGCCGCCTAAAGCCGACCTCCCCTTTGCGGTCAAAATGATGGGTTGGCCCTTTGTAGGAGACATGATGACCCAAGACCCGTTGCTGGTTGACCGCACGTTGGAAGGGGGCGGTCCTTACCAGGTAGCCGATGACGACTTAGACGTATACCGTCGTCCGTTCCTTAAAAGTTCGGATGTTGGTCGCGCCCTAATGTGGACGATTCGCGCGATGAAAATGCCCCAAATAACCGAGCAGATTGCTCAAGGGTTTACCAACTGGTCACGGCCAACATTAGTGGTCTGGGGAACTTCAGACCCTTGGCTATCAGCCGACAGTGCCAAGGCATTTGCCCAAGGTCTGGATGATGGTGACTATGTGGGCCTCGATGAAGTGGGTCACTACGCTCAAGAAGACTGGGCCGAAAAAGTGAGCGAGGCTATCGTGCCATTTTTGAGAAAACAGGAGCTGTAAGTTGTCTTTATC
>JBCDIX010000028.1:0-80416 GCA_038748405.1 Cyanobacteria bacterium P01_H01_bin.21
ATTCAACTGCACCCTACGGCAGCGAGTATCGCGCCTGGTGAGAAAGACATTATCATTTTCGAAGAAGTTGGAAAATCATATCGGTGCGATTTGGCTCTTTATCCACCATTACAATGCGTCCTTACCTGTTTAGGACTACCAAGGTTTATTAGCCAAGTGTCTCCTTAGAAAACGCTACATTTGCATCACAGAAGAATCATGGCAGCGACTACTTATAGCTACGCTGGGTGAGTTCAACGTTATCAAAGACTAGAGACTCTTTATGGAGTTCAGGCGGCTGTTCGTCGCCGTTATACCCCCAGGCGGCCACATAAGAATAGTCTTCGTCATTGCGTTTCGCTTCACCATCATTGGTTTGGTATTCCTCACGAAAGTGACAGCCACAAGACTCTTCACGATTTAGGGCATCGCGGGCCATGAGTTCTCCTAGCTCTAAAAAGTCCGCTAAACGTCCAGCATATTCCAGACTCTTATTGAGGGTATTAGCTTCGCCAGGAACTCGCAGGTTTTGCCAAAATTCTTCGCGCAGTGTTTGAATGTTGCCGATAACGGCTTGAAGATTATTGCGATCGCGACTCATGCCAACGTTGTCCCATACCAGCTGTCCTAGCTCGCGATGAAACTGCATTACGGTTTTGTCGCCCTGAATGCTGAGCAGCTTTTGCAGCTTGGTGTGAACCGAAGCCTCAGCTTCAGCAAAGGCTTCGTGCTCTGTATTAACCGACGACAGAGATGTTTGCGCCAGATAGTCACCCAGGGTGTAGGGAATCACAAAGTACCCATCGGCCAGTCCCTGCATCAGGGCACTGGCCCCCAGACGATTAGCACCATGGTCTGAGAAGTTGGCTTCACCCAATACAAACAAACCAGGCACCGTACTCATCAGGTGATAGTCTACCCACAGCCCGCCCATGGTGTAGTGCACCGCCGGGTAAATGCGCATAGGCTGTTCGTAGGGGTTCTCACCAGTGATGCGCTGATACATTTGAAAGAGATTGCCATAGCGAGATGCGATCGCAGCTTGCCCCTCTCGCTTAATGGCATCCCTAAAGTCCAGATATACAGCTAAACCGGTTTCACCCACCCCGCGCCCTTCATCAGTCATTTGTTTAGCATTACGCGAGGCCACATCACGGGGGACCAGATTGCCAAAGCTCGGGTAGCGCTTCTCTAAATAATACTCTCTCTCATTTTCTGGAATCTGGTTAGGGGGGCGCTTATCACCTGACTTTGCCGGTACCCAAACACGACCATCGTTGCGCAAACTCTCACTCATCAAAGTAAGTTTTGACTGATAGTCTCCTGACACTGGAATGCAAGTGGGATGGATCTGGGTATAGCAAGGATTCGCAAAATGCGCCCCCCGCTTGTAGCAGCGCCAGGCGGCTGTGGCATTCGAGTTGCGGCCATTGGTGGAAAGATAAAACACATTGCCATAGCCGCCAGTACACAAAAGCACCGCATCCCCCTGGTGGCGCTCTAAGTCTCCCGTAATTAAATTACGCGTAATAATGCCCCTGGCACGCCCCTCAATCACCACCAGATCAAGCATCTCACGGCGGGTAAACTGCTCAATCTGGTCAGCCATTTTCATCATGGCGCTATAGGCCCCTAGCAAAAGCTGTTGCCCAGTCTGTCCACGGGCATAGAAAGTACGAGAGACCTGAGCCCCACCAAATGAACGATTGGCCAATAGTCCGCCATATTCTCTAGCAAAGGGGACCCCTTGGGCCACACAGTGATCAATAATGTGGTTGCTAATCTGGGCAAGACGGTAGACATTCGCCTCACGGGATCGATAGTCTCCCCCTTTGATAGTGTCGTAAAACAGTCGCCAGATACTGTCACCATCGTTAGTATAATTTTTGGTAGCGTTGATACCCCCTTGGGCGGCAATGCTGTGGGCTCGTCGCGGCGAGTCTTGAATGCAAAAACTTTTGACGTAGTACCCTAGCTCGGCCAGCGTCGCTGCTGCTGACGCTCCCGCCAATCCTGTACCCACCACAATAATCGTGTGCTTACGCTTGTTGTTGGGGTTAACCAGTTTGCAGTGATCCTTAAAGTTGTTCCACTTATCTTTTAATGCACCGTGGGGAATACGAGAGTTTAGGACCATGGGAAGAATAAAGAGATTTTTAGAACTTTTAACCAACAAAGCCAAAATAGATAGCTAAAGGTAAAACAACAAAGCCTGTGGCGATGCCGACCGCTAAGACTAAGCTAGTTGCATAGATAGCCGGTCGTATATGGGCATTTAAGGCTCCCAGCGACTGCAGCGCACTCCAGATACCGTGACGCAAATGTGTGGCAAGTATGGTGATTACTCCGATGTAGCTAACGGTGTAAACGGGCTGACGAAATTTTTCGATGACGAGCCGGGCCAGATCACGCATGTCTGAACCGGGCACAGTGTAGCGTACGCCAAATTTGAAGGTGAGCAAATGCCAGACTAAAAAACTACCAAGAACCAATCCGGTCAAAATCATAGTGCGCGAACTCAGGTTCTGGTAGCTAGGAGCGCCCGCTGACTTATACGTGGCATATCGCTGGGGGCGGGCCTGCAGCCGTCCAAAGAAAATCTGGACACCCATTAGAATATGAAAGACAACAATCCCTAATAGAGCTAGCTCAATCAGCCAGAATAACGGGCCAGATTGCTCTAACAAGTAGCCATATCTGTTATAGCCATCGGCACTGACTAGCAAAATGAGATTACCCAGCATATGCAAGATGACAAAGGTCACCAACGCTAAGCCACTAACGCCAGTGATTAACTTTTTGCCAATGGAGGATTGATACAGTTTGGTGAGCCGATTTGAGCCGACCGAGGAGTTAGAGTTCATGGGCGCTGGTGCTGCGGTTAATCTTATTGTGACTTGTGCGTCAGACGGCGCTGGCGAAATTACATGAAAAGTATAGGCGTCCGCAGGCAGGCATAGGCCCAATGTCTAAAACATTGGCCCAATGTCTAAAACATTATTGCTAAGGGCACAGGTTACGGCCATCGCTGTTTACCATAGAAAATCTGTTGATTCGTTGAGGCGTGGTAAGCCATGGACTACACCCTAGTTTTAGAACTGGCAGGGACTGCCGTAGGTGCTGCCGCCTTGGTGGGTGCAGTCATGACAAGTCGTCATGGCAAACAGCAGACTCAGCAGGCGACCGAGCAGGCTAAGCTGGAGTCGGCAAACGCTAAGCTGACTCAGCAAGCGGCCCAGGCAAAAACGCAAACTACCACATTGACTGAGGCAATGGCCCTGGCCAAGAATGCCGTTATGGGTTTAGAGCAGCAGGTCAGTGAACTTAAGGCAGAGTGCGATCGCATCTCTAAAACTTCTACCACAGCCGCCACCAAAGTCACCCAGCTAGAGGGGCAAGTGGCAAACCTGACAGCTGCGAAGCAAACCCTAGAGCAGCAGCTAGCAACTGAGCGGACAGCGACAGAGCAGCGCGATCGCGCCCATGCCAGCGAGTTAGAAGCGGCTCAAAAATTGACCCAACAGCGCCTCAGCAGCCTAACTATAGCCGAGCAGCAATTAGCCCAGGCTCAAACACGCCAGACAGAACTTGAAACACAGCTGCAGACCCAGACCACATCTCTACAGCAGCAACTTGATGAGCTGACGGCTGCAAAAAGCCAGCTAGAGGCAACGGTTACAACCTTAGAACAAACCAAACAGCAGCTAGAACAATCTTTGGCAAAGGTTCAAGCAGAAGGAACCCAAGCTCAGAGTACTATTCAGCAATTAGAGCAGTCCCTGGCACAGACACAGACCGACTCTGCCCAGACCATTAACCAGCTTAGCCAACAGCTAGATCAGCTTAGAGAATCGACCCAGACAGAGACCGATCAAGCACAAGCCACTATTGCCCAACTGCGACAGCAGCTGCATGAGCAGCAAGACATCTCAGCTAAAACACTCAAACATCAACAAGATCAGGCAACCCAGCGCGAACACTCTCAGACTGAACAACTTGAGCAAGAAATCGCGCAGCTGCGTCGTAATTTTGAGAGCACTCAGGTCCAATTAAACCAGTCTCACGCCCAAACGACAGCGTTAGAGACGGAGCTTGAGCAAACTCAGCAGTCGCTAGTCAAAGCGCAGCTCTCCTTTGAGCGAGAAACAGCACTCCGCAATCAGCTAGACGAAATTAACCAGGCACATCAACAGCTGGTGCAACAAACCGCCAAAGAAACCCCTCAGCTCACGAAACAGATAGACGAGTTAACCCAGCTCAACGCCCAGCTAACTCAACAGCTACAGGCGGCTCAAGACACTATGGCAGCCCAAGCCAATCAAATTAGCGCCACCTTCAAAGAGCAAGTTGCCCTCAAAGAAGCCCTAGACATCAGTCAAACGGTGATTGCCTCCCTGCAACAACAGCCTGCCAAAACACCGCCGCCGCCAGCTCAGCCCGATAATGACGCCCCCCAGACTGCGCCAGTCAAGGTCGAAGCAGCAGACTCAGCGCCATCAGCCGAAGGGATAGCTGGAAAAAGCTTTGTGATTACCGGCACTCTCAAGGATCTTACCTATGAGCAAGTCACTCAGCTGATTACGGATGCAGGTGGGCGGCTTAACAAAATGCCCAGCGGCAAGACAGACTACATTGTTGTTGGCAAAAATCCTGGCAGTAAGCTTAAAAAAGCTGAAAAGTATAATACGCCCCAACTCAATGAGGCTGAACTATTAAACCTCCTTAACCAGTCTAGCTAGGAAGCAAATCCGACAACATTTCTAGACGAGTTCCATACATAGCTGACTACTTATCTCAGCCAAATCAATCTGTTCTGGTGAGGTTTGCTTAAACAATCGTTGAATGGGTTTAATGTAGCTGGAAACCATCAGCGTTTCGTGGGGAGTTAGATAGGGGTGAATTTCCTCACCCAGCCACTGAATACAGTGCTGTACTAGTTGCCAGCAGACATCCGAGCAGGGGAGCACCAGAACAGATAGGGGCAATAGCTCCCTCCGGATAACAGATAAATTATTTTCTAGCAGCGACAGCCAAATATAGAGTTGAAACTTGTTTAAGTCTCGAATCATCGATGTTTGCACAGCCACTGACTGGATATGCCCCTGGCGACTGGTGTGTCTTGGGTACACACGCAGGACTCGCTGATACACGGCCATGGCAATAGCATCCGTCATTGGCAACATCTTAGTCACCACAGCCGCAACTGAGCTATGGGGGGAATATTGGCTAGCCGCTTCACAGACACGCTGCCATGGAATACATAAAAGCTCTTCTGCTAGCTGAAAATAGGGAGCTAGCCAGATGCGCTCATAAAGGCTTAAGCGGTTTAAGATTCTCTGCCGAGAGAGATGTATTTGTGTGGTTAAAAACCCAATGGTGCGGAGCTGTTTAGAGGCTTTCGCTATTTTTTTCAAACCCTTTAGCAACGGGGCTAGCCCCCTCATAAGTCGATTAAATGCTGGGAGTATCTTTAAAACGACGATCTGTTTACTTTGGTCCGAGCCAACTGCATTCAAATGTTTTAACAGAGGCACAAAGAGAAAATCTGTCGTGTAAGCATCGATAAGATATCGATAAATAGCGACTACCTGATTCGTAATCTTTTGAGCCTCGATAATTCTGAGAGAGTTATCGGCCTCAGGCATCATTAGTTGCTGAGCCTTCAAACCAGATAGAGTGCAGTAGGATGCCAGACCTACTAAGACCTTTTTGCGGGTCAATTGTCTTGCTTCTTCTGAAATCACGACGGAGAAACGGCCATGTATCGGGTCGCTTACCTGGCATGGAATCAATTCAAGATTGGGCAGATAGCGTGTAAGCCAGATGGTTAGCAACTCAAGGTTGAATTGCCTTTCACCAAGAAGAGAGTCACAAAGCATAGAACCGCCAGCTTCAAAGACATGTATACAGCCGAAAATTAGGTAGCCAAAGCTGTCTATCAGAGAAGAACTTCATCTGAAGTTAGCAGTAGCCGCTGGGGTACCTGTTTGAGAATGCAACCCAATTCCAGAATGTCATTAGGCTCTCAGAACAGACTAAACCAACAAAATAGCCGCCACTACGTACAACATTTACAACAAAGGTTAATCTCTCATCAAAGAAATTTAATTTGGCCAAATATTATTCGCAAAGCTACTTTAGAACGGAAAATTGCCAAATTCTCCGCACTTCAGCCAAAGCCTAACGCATATTTTCCTCAATTTAAGCGATAGCTACATTGCAAAACTAGCGGCAGATAACGTCCAAGATTGTTGTTCAAAAATAAAAATGGGGCTCCAAACACTATCAGTAGGGTTGATAGTGTTGTTGATCCTAAACATATCCAGGCAAAACTGTTGCTGACTCATAAGAAAAACGCTTTATTTGTTGACATCGAGCTTATGGCTATCTTAATCCCAGATTAGCCTCAAAAATGTATCAAAAGAATACAAAAACGGCTAGAATGCTCTGACAGACGGACACATCCATCAAAGATGAGAAAAATGAGAACAAATAATGAGAAAAATAAGAACAGATTGACCTAGAACTATCACACCGAATTAGCTATTTGGATAGCTACCGTGAGCAATAGGCTCTACAGGGTTCCAGAGAGCTTCAGTACAATCTCACTTGGGGTTCTTTAAAAATTAAGCTCATAGTTTGATTATGACTATTTTCTTTGATAGGAAATTAGATGATTTTTCCTTTTAGAATTTTGTCGCCGCGCGCAAAATTCTAAACTACCTCGTGGGGGCCTAGACTCCCCCACACCCCCCCAAAATAGGATGTCGATAGCCTAAAGATATTGGCATGGTATGAGTTACGGCGGCGGGGTTAGGGAAAAGGTTACGCTCTTCAAAGCATGAAATTGTTTTTAGTAACTCCTTATGGTTTCTTTCTAGAAAGACGGCGTCTCTCTAGAAAGAAACGTCTTTCTGCTTGCACAAAAAGACGCCATTTTTAGACTAATTATTTGCACTGGTGGTCGATTAAGGACTGCTAGCGAGCGCCTTAATCGATTTTTAATCTTGAATTGTTACCGACACAATTTTGTCTCCTCCTGTAATGGCATTGACGACGCTCATATCTGCCGTCTTACCAAAAACAGTATGTACTCCGTCAAGATGAGGCTGGGGAGAATGGCAGATAAAAAACTGACTGCCGCCAGTATCGCGGCCAGCATGAGCCATTGAGAGACTACCCGCTTCGTGCTTGTTGGGGTTAATCTCACACTTGATTTGATAGCCAGGGCCACCCGTACCAGTGCCCTTGGGGCAGCCGCCCTGAATCATAAAATTAGGGATAACACGGTGAAAATTGAGTCCATCGTAGAATCCATCTTTGGCAAGTTTGACAAAGTTTGCAACCGTGTTAGGGGCATCGTTATCAAAGAAATCGATGTTAATGGTTCCCTTTTCGGTTTCCATGATTGCTTTAGTCATGCGGGCATCCTCGTATAGCAGGGTTAAAAAAACCTTTGCCTATGATGGCAGTAAGCGTAGTTTGGCTCAAGCTGAGTTGGTGGTAGGGCCGACTGGCTAACGGCGACGCTTCATGTTTTTAGTCTTTTTGGCCGGTTTTCTGCTGCCCTTAAATCGGCTAAGGGCGGCGCTGGCTGCGGCCACAATGCGACTGTCAGTATCTCTAAGGGCCTGCCGCAAAAAGGGAATCGCTTTGATGGAACCAGATTCTTGTAGGGCCGTAATAGCCGCTAGACGAACCTCTGCGTCATCATCTTTAAGCAATTTACCCAGTTGAGGCACTGCGCGAATGGCATCTTTGCGATTTCTAGCAGCAGCTCTGCCAAGTTCAGCAGCAGCCTGGGGGCGTTCTGATTGAATAACAGGTGCCGGTTTGGCTGTTTGGGGTTTGGATATAGCCTCAGACTCCGGTTTTGCAGCACTAGACTCCGGTTTTGCAGTCGCGACTGGTGGAGCAGTTACAGGCTCAGGCGTTGTGGCTGGTGGGCTGGCCTCTGCCCAAGGATCTGGAATAGGGTTAAAAACAGGGATTGGAGGAGTCTGCCTGATTTCTGGCTCAGGTTCTAAGTAGTCTACAGCTGGGGAGGGGACGTCGGGCGCTTCTGTAGTTTTCTGTATGCCGATGGGCGCTTCCGTAGTTTCCTGGATATCAATGTTCATTAATGCTGCAATGCGCGCCTCATACTCAGCTTCTAGCTCACCGAGCTGTACTTCGTGAGTGTCTTGATAGCGCTCAATTTTAGCGGCGAGCTGTTGCTCATAGTCAACCGCCATTTTTTCTAGAGCTGCATTTAACTCGTGGGCGTGCTCTTCCTGAATGCGGTCAATACGAGTGATGGACTGTTGCAAAGCATTGTCCTGACGGCGAATGATGCGTCGCATAAGGAAGGCCGTTACTCCTGAGCCAATGCCTAAACCAATCAGTACGCCTATCCCTGCTTGCGTCGCCATAACAGCCTTTCCTTCAGTATCACGTTCAAGACCAGGTGGATTATCGCCTATGATGGCAAAGTTTGACATCGGTGCTGTATTACACCTCGTTACACTCTGACGGCAGAATTATCGAATATGTTCTGCTTCAAATAATTTGCATTAACGTGTAGGTATCGTTCATCTTTTGAGGGAGATTAGTATCTTTGACTGAGGGACTTAAACTAGATACATCAGAGGCTGTAGATGCGATCGCAACCAGTCAAACAGACGAAGAGGCACTAGCACTGGCGATGGCAATTGCCAATGCCGCCGATGATCGAAAGGCAGATGACATTTCTATTCTTCAGGTGGGTGACGCGTCCTATCTCGCTGATTACTTTGTGATTGCCACCGGGTTTACCAATGTTCAGGTCCGCGCCATTGCCCGCTCGATTGAATCCACCATTGAAACCGACCACGATCGCTCTCCACTACGTACAGAGGGCACTGAAGACGGCAAATGGGTGATTTATGACTACGGTGAGGTAATCGTTCACATTTTTCAGCCTCGAGAGCGCGAGTACTACGACTTAGAAGCGTTTTGGGGTCATGTCAAACGTATTGAGTTTATCCCCACACCACCCATAAGTAGGGGCTAATAGTGCGAATGAGAAGCTTGTTTTATGATGAAGTTATTCATTTGTAACCATTGGCTATGAAACGCTCTGCGCCACGCTGTCCTGTTCCTGCTGAGCAGCTACCGATTCGAGAATATGAAGATATGCGGGAGTCCTGGTTTTACAGCTGGGGTACTCGTGATTTGCGTGGTTATGTTGTGCCGGTTTTAGTTGTTTGGGGCTTGAGCTGGATAGTGTCTGGCCCCATTGCAGCAGCTAGTTTTGCACCGACCGAGTTTTTAAATAAGTTTTTGGTTAGTGCCGCATTGGGAGCTTTGGTCATACCCACACTGTCACTGCTGCAGCTGTATGTAGGCTGGTCCCATGTGGGTCATCGGCTAGAGACCAAAGATTTACCCTACGAAGAATCAGGCTGGTATGACGGTCAAATCTGGACTAAGCCTGACGACATTTTTAATCGCGATCGCCTGATTGTGGACTATCAGGTCAGGCCTATTTTGAGGCGTTTGCGAAAAACATTTGGCATCATGGCCGGTTGTTTAGCCACCGGCATGTTGGGGTGGTCTTTCCTTTAGCAAACTCTATTAGGAAAACATCACGTCAGCCCGTAAGACAAAGAGACAAAGGCATACTAGTCTTTGATAGGTGCTACGGTACCGATGAATTATGTCGGTACTGTCTACCTAGCCATTAGCTGTTTCAATAAAAATTTATGCCTAGGCCAAGCCGTATCTCCACCGCTCCACTAGCTGTGCAGCTGCTGAGAGAAGGGATTGTCGAGTCTATTCATCAAGTTCATGCAGTCGTAGCCGACAGCCGTGCACGCGTACTGTCGGTAGCTGGTGACGCAGACAATGCAAGTTTCATTCGCTCTGCCCTCAAGCCCTTTCAGGCGATGGCCGTCACCTCAACTGGCACTCTGGACAACTTTGGCCTTAGCGACAAAGATCTAGCGATTATGTGCGGGTCACATCATGGCTTAACAAACCAGGCCAGACAGGTATTTGGCATTTTGTGGCGGGCGGATTTAGAACCAACCTGTTTACAATGCCCCACACCCACCGGTCGAAAAAGTCCCTTGGAACACAACTGCTCTGGCAAGCATGCCGGTATGTTAGCGGTCTGTAAACATCAAAGCTGGGAACTCGGCACCTACCTACAGCGCAACCATCCGTTACAAAAGATGATTCTTAATCGCTTTGCCAGTCTGTTGGGTATGCCGTCGGATGAATTTATCGGTGCCCATGACGATTGTGGTGCGCCCACTTACTTTATGCAGTTACGCCAAATGGCAACGCTCTATGCCAAGCTGGCTTCGGGTGAAAACCTGGAAATGGAACGAGTAGTGCGAGCGATGGCCCATCACCCAGAGATGGTGGCAGGGCCTCAAGGATTTGACACCCAGTTAATGCAGCTGACTCACGGAGAAATTTTAAGCAAGTCTGGGGCCGAAGGTATTCAGTGCATTAGTCGAGTTGGAGAAGGTCTGGGCCTGGCTCTCAAGGTTGTCGATGGCTCTAAGCGAGCCAAATATGCCGCCGCCATCCATGTGCTCCGTCAGCTGGGGTGGATTTCTCCTGATATTGCTGATACCTTAGCCGAAACTTACCTAAATCTAAGCAACTACAAACGCTTAGACATGGTGGGCGAGGTCACCCTAGCCTAGTCGCCCAATTCTAGGAAAAATTGGCCCAAAAAAGTATTGCGCTTTACACATTGCATAGCTATACTTGTAAAGCACTCAACGCGGGGTAGAGCAGTCTGGTAGCTCGTCGGGCTCATAACCCGAAGGTCGTTGGTTCAAATCCGGCCCCCGCCACCAAGTAAAAAAACCAATAAAAAAGGTCTGAAGCAAATGCTTCGGACCTTTTTTGTTGGTCTATTGCAGTTGTGCGTACGGGAGATGTAAAAATCGGGCTACCGAGCTAAAAATGTTAACTTAAGTAAAGTAATTGCTCTTCGTTGTGACCATGCTTGTGTTTGTCCGCAGTTTAGCTAACCGCCTGCTGTTACCGGTTTTATTGGTGTGTGTTTTGACTTTGGGTCTACCAGCACCCGCCCAGGCTCTCGGGGGCGACCAGGTGCCTCTAGGGGAACCAGCACCTGCCTTTACATTACCGACCAACACAGGAGACGGAGAGATTTCTCTGGCAGACTATCTGGGGCAGTGGGTGGTGCTATATTTTTATCCCAAAGACTTTACCCCTGGCTGCACCTTAGAGGCACAGCGTTTTCAACGAGACTTGCCAGACTTTATTGCACGCAATGCTCAAGTGATTGGCATCAGTGCTGATGATGTCGACAGCCACGCTGAGTTTTGCGATTCTGAAGGTCTGAAGTTTCCATTATTGGCAGATACAGACGGCTCAGTGAGCCGCGCTTATGGGTCTTGGATGCGACCGATGTCGATGCGACATACCTATTTGATTGACCCAGACGGCGCTATGCGAGAGCGGTTTCTCGGTGTGCGTCCCGCAATCCACAGTCAGGAGGTGCTGGCTCGACTCGATGAGCTACAGGTCTAAACTATCGCGCTAAAGTACGGCCTTAAAGTACTCACGCCGCATGGTTGCGATCGCATCAATTGAAATTCCCTTAGGGCAGACTGCCTCGCATTCTCCATGATTAGAGCAGTCGCCAAATCCCTCAGCGGACATTTGCTCCGTCATGTTGAGCACCCGCTGCTGTCGTTCTGGATGCCCTTGGGGAAGTTGAGCCAGGTGGGCGATTTTGGCCGCTGTAAATAATGAAGCAGATGCATTGGGGCAAGCGGCAACACAGGCACCACAGCCAATACAGGTAGCATAGTCAAACGCAACCTGAGCATTCTGCTGAGGAATGAGCACCGTATTCGCCTCAGGTGCTGAGCCCGTTTTAACCGAGATAAAGCCTCCCGCTGCCATAATGCGATCAAACGCACTGCGGTCCACCACTAGATCTTTAACCACTGGAAATGCCTGGGCACGCCAGGGCTCAATCACCACTGTGTCGCCATCTTGAAAGTTGCGCAGGTATAGCTGACAGGCCGCTGTCCGTTGTTGAGGGCCGTGCGCTTGACCGTTAATCATCAAACCGCAAGCGCCACAAATGCCTTCGCGACAGTCATGATCAAACTCAACCGGGTCCTGACCAGCTCGGGTCAGCTGCTCATTTAACAAGTCTAAAAGTTCGAGAAAGGACATATCAGAAGATATCCCAGACAGGGGATAGTCCTCAAAATGACCTTGTTGATTGGAAGCTGTTTGTCGCCAAACTTTAAGCTGTAGCTGCATTTATTTCTTTGCTGCCAACAGCTTCATCTTACGTCTAGGGCTTCATTGTTGCCATACCCTAATCCGCCATCAGGCTGACAATCTTTAGTAATTAAGGTTCTAGACAAATTGTTTTTATCTCTAAAATCCGCAATTTTCCAGAGTCGCTAACTACGAATTCAAAGAAGTATGCATCAAATTTCCTTGTTGTTACTGGCGTCTTTGTTCTAGCGCTCCCTTAGCTTAGGCATGTGGGGACAGTGTTGTTGACCATATCTACACTGAGCTAAGGGTATCTTGTAATGATAAATCGCGTATTAGCAGCAACGGCTGTCGTATTAACACTTTCTAATGCACAGGTGTCTTTTGCTCAAACTGTTTCCTATGATTTCGCTGTAGATATTATTTCAGGTCCTTTCACAGACGAGCGCTATACGGGTGTCACATCCGTTGATTTAAGTGATTTGTCTGAGAACCTAGATGAAACAAGACCTCCTACATCGATCATATTTGACTTTGGCGGTGTTGAGTTTACTGATGCTAACGATGTTCGAGATATTGATGCGGGCTCTCCGAGGGTCAATTTCCAACAAACCGATAGCTTTGTTGGAATTACCTACATCGTGTCTCGTTTTGGCGAAGCACCCACCGAAATTCCTCTAATTGATGGAGTCTCGGTGAATGGGTTTGCCATCGACAATAATGACTTTGGCTATGTCGTGGGGACAGATCTTTATAGGGGCACCGTTCGTTATGCATTGCCCCCCGACACAGTGAATGAAGAGATAGAAACTAGCCCAGAGCCGCAGTCAGTTCCAGAGCCATCTCTTTGGCTAGGCTTTGCGACAGTTGGCTATTGGCTATCTCGTCGCACCGCTTAACAACAGCCACCCCCGTCGTAAAACCAAGTAGAGGGAGTCAAAACAATCTCATTGGGAAAACGACGGGCTAAGTTTGTTGCTGTTTTGTCACAGACTGCTAAAGGAATACCAGGCTGCATAATATGTCCGGCCTGGTCATCAAGGTACTCTTCGGTGCCTGCATAAACGGCTGTTTTACCTGTAAATACACAGGCTCCATCGGCTGGCACCGGCACCTTAAATGCCACTGAATCTAGACTTTCTAGCAGCAGCGCCTGGTCTAGGCTGTAGGTTTCTTTACCCAGCAGTCGATAGGGACGACGGGCACGAATTTCGACTTGGCCAAACCCAGTGTCGATTAACGCCTGAACATATTCACTATAGGTGAGTGCTCCCGAAAGACACAGAGCCCGCAACCGCTCATCCTGCTGCAGATGGGTAGGGATAGGACGCGTGGCAATGGGATCGCTCATCACCAAACGACCACCCGGTTTGATGACACGATAGGCTTCTTTAAGCGCTCGAGCTAAATCAGCCGGTTCAAAAATGTTAAACAGACAATTCTGAGCCATTACATCCACCGAATTATCGGGTAATGGCAGATCAAAGGCATCGCCTTTGCGAATATCGACAAAGCTGGCATCAAACCAGGTGTTTTCCTGCTCAGCGATGGCAAGATTGCGCTGAGCGGCCTCCCGCATTGCATCGACTGGATCGACCGCAATCACAGCCTGGGGGCGGCGTGAAAAATAAGCAAACTGGAGGGCTTCGATACCGCCACCCACGCCCACGTACAGCACTGTCGGATCACCTGACAGTTCGGATGGATGGACAGTAGTACCACAGCCGTAATTCATTTCCTGCATCAATGTGGGCACCGTTAGCCCCGGCAGCTGCAGCGGAGTGCTCTGTACACAGCAAAGTCCTACCATCGGGTCTTCGGCCACGTCACTGTAGAATTGCGCTGTGGTTTCAAGATAGCTCATGTAAATCTCCTAAGAAATGAGTAGGTGGCAAGAATGTTTGATTGTAGGCCACTGCTATTACGCCCTATACACCTGAAAATCTCCTGAAAATCGGCTAAAACTGCTGTGGTGGTATATGTCATCACAGTTTGACCGATCAGTTTCCACGGATCTGGCTAATAGAGAGACGGTGGCTGCTGAGTAATATCTAGTTCAAAACAGTGATTTCCCTGGGGATGTTGCCAGCTTTGATTGGGGGTATTAACAAGCTTATGGGTATCACTATCGGTGACAAAGTTGGCGCACAGCTCATATCGACTGTCGTCGAGCCTGCTGTAGGCATAGGGCTCTTGGGTAATCGGGTCCTGGCGCTGATCGTCGGTGTTTAACTCATCAGGCAGAACATAGTCTTCGTCTTGATCTTGTCGTTGCCAATACAGAGTGTTTGCGATCGCACTTAAATCTTCCAACCGCTGCCGGTCGCTCATAATCAAGCGCTGTTGGCCAGGAGTTCCCAACACCCAAAACCCTGCCACGGCCCCAGCAGCCACAGCTATAGTGGCCAGGGCGGCAAAGATCCGATCAAAGGCTGAATGACTCATAAACAACGGTAGAACGTTAAGCAATAAGGACAGAGGAGCGCGGCTACACCTGCACTGGGCGTCGCTGAACCCACTGGTAGTAATAGGCTAAAACCGCTCCATCGATGACCAGAATAACCAACACTTTAAGCAAAAAACGTGGGGTCAGCTCCCCCCGCAAAAACGAAGTCAGAAAGGCCATTAAGGTGCCGATACCGACTAAGGCAACGATTAATAGAGCCAGGTAGGTGAGCCACTTACGCACACCAGAATAGGTCTTCTCACGGTAGATCGAGAGATCCTTGAGAATTTTGCGCATCAGCAACAGATAAACTGGATAGGCCACCAGCAAACGAGCCAGACAAAACGCAATTTGAAATGACGAATCGCCATAGGACCGGCTAAGCGGGTCGGGAATCACATGGTTGATCAAGATAAACCCAATTTCACCCAGCGCCTGGGTCCACATCCCCAACGTGACAAACGACAACAAATAAACAAATGCGTCCCTGGCCGACTCTCCTTGACCACCTGCAGGCGATGGAATCGGAAAACCGACGAGTTCTTCATAAACAACAAAGTAGGCGCGCTCAATTTCTCTTTGTGGCCAACCAAAACTCCGCAACAACCCACTTATAAAGTCATCAGAGGCCCCTTGACTACGGGCGGCGGCAATAAAGTTCACCAGTTCAGAGCGGTTCTTAGGCTGGGCCAGCGTTGGTTTAGGTAAACCGTTAGAGCTATCTTCAGATAAATCTTGCGATGGGTCTTGAGCCATGGGCAAATTTAATACGCCTTTGATGCCGTTTTACCCTAGCATCACTCTAAAAAACCTTGGGAGAAGTCAGGATAATTCTTAGTAATTACGATGGGGGCTACGGGCTCCAGGCCAAGGGCCTGGGGAGGATTGAGGCAGATCAAAAATATGCTGCTGGCGGTCATAGATGACCAGTCCTCGCGCCTGGTAATTGCTCAGAGCGTGAGGGCCATCGATTGAGTTGGTATGGACCCAAACCCGTTTTGATGTTAGCTCCCAAGCAGTTTTGAGCGCCAGGGTCAAAAGATACCCTCCGTGCCCCTGACCAATAAACTGAGGCAATAGGCCAAAATATTCAATCTTGGCGCTACCGTCAGGCTGTTTTGACAGTTCAAAATATCCCACCGGGGTGCCTTTTACATAGCCCACCCAGATATGAATCGCCTCTTGGCTGAGATAGTCTAACCACTGTTGGTAGGTCCAGCGTAGTCGGTCCATCCAGTACCATGCTCCCCCCACCGCCGTGTAGAGAAATCGTTGAAACTCCGGGCAGGGAACAACAGCTTCTATGAGCGTCAACTCTGTTGGAGGAGCAGGAGTAATCTGTCTCACAGAGAGCATTTCTAGATAGGTTGTCGTGACCTCTAGTCTTGCCATTTCTTTGATAAGGATGAGTTTTGGGTTTTGAATTATGAGCCGCAGCGCTAACTTAAAACTCATAGTTCAGAACTTAAGCTGAGCGCAACGTGTTGATCTTGGTCTTGAGAGTATCCGCTTTTGCCAGAAAGTCAGACTGGGTCAGTTCTGATTGTTCTCCTGAGCTTAACCACTTGAGCTGTAGAGTCCCCCCTTCCGCTTCGGCATCACCCAAAATCAAGCAGCCAATAGCACCGCTGCGATCGGCCCGCTTAAACTGTTTACCAAAGGCGCTACCGCTCAGGTCAATCTCTACAGAAAACCCCTGATGGCGTAGTTTTTGAGCTAGCACCGTAGTCGCAGGCTCAGCTTTTTCACCCCGGGAAACAATATAGAAATCAAGCACTGGGGCTGGAATAGTTTGGAGCTGCTGCAGCAAGATTGTCAGCCGCTCTAGACCAATGGCAAAGCCAATGGCGGGGACCTCTGGCCCCCCCAGCTGCTGAACCAGCCCATCATAGCGACCCCCACCACACACAGTTGCCTGGGCCCCTAAGTCTGCAGACATAATCTCAAACGCCGTATGGGTGTAATAGTCTAAACCGCGCACCAGCCGTGGATTGATTTTAAAGTTGATGCCCAAGTTACTGAGCTGTTGCTGCACCTGGTCAAAATGACGCTGGGAGTCGTCGCTCAGATGGTCCAGCAAACTGGGGGCGTCTTTGACAATTTCCTGGGTGCGACTATCTTTACTGTCGAGAATACGCAGGGGATTACGGGTGAGCCGCTCTTGGGAATCGCGGTCGAGGTCGGCTTGATAGGGGGTGAGATAGCTGACTAAGGCCTCGCGATAGGCCTGGCGATCGGCACCGTTGCCCACCGAGTTGAGGTCAAGGCTCAGAGACTTTAGACCCAGAGTATGGAGAATATCGGTTGCGATCGCAATGACTTCCACATCTGCCCGTGGATCGCGACTACCTAAAATCTCCACATCCAGCTGGTGAAACTGACGCTGACGTCCTTTTTGAGGACGCTCATAGCGAAAGGCCGGACCCGTGTGCCAAAGTCGCTGCACACCGCCGCTGGCGAATAACTTATTACTGATAAAGGCCCTGACCAAACCAGCCGTGATTTCAGGTCGTAGCGTAATCGAGCGTCCACCTCGATCCTCAAAGGAATACATCTCCTTGCCAACCACATCGGTCGCTTCCCCAATGCCCCGAGCAAACAGCTCCGTTTGCTCAAACATGGGCGGACGAATTTCACGATAGGCAGCGCGGTTGAGAATATCACGAGCGATCGCTTCCACATGCTGCCACACCGTTACCTCATCGGGCAAAATGTCACGGGTACCTCGCAGGGCCTGGATATTACTCATTAGTGGCGGTTAAGAATTATAGTGGGCAATGCTCACACTACCAAATGTTTTGAAACTTGAGCAGACTATATGACAAAAGCAATTTTGTCGACATTAGATAGCAACCCTGTTGAGGGTGCGTAGCCCCAATTGACCTCTATGACGCCAGTTCTTGCTGACCCTCTATGTTGGGTAGGTTGCAACAGTTCACATCATCGATACAGACTTTTCCCCACTTCAGAGCCCAGCGCACCAGAGCCACTCGATTCCCTGTCGCCGTTTTATTCAAAACGTTGCTGATATGGTTATCAACGGTCCGCTTGCTGATATCCAGCTGCGCTGAAATCTCTTGATTGGTCAAGCCAGCGGCAACCAGCTCAACAATTTGCAATTCCCGATCTGACAAGGGAGATAGCGCTTTTTCCTGGGACGATTGGCTGGCTGACATGGAATACCCCTCACTCACTGCGTATATATGCCTACTGCTCACTACATCATAACCATTTTTCCAATCAGTCGTGTCTGTATGCTTTTTTACTTAACTTGCACTGATTAACGACCATGAGCAAAAATAGGGCAGCATTATTCAACGCCGGACCAGTCGACGAGCCCATTTCCAAAGACCTGTCACTCGGCGACCTATATTGAGCAGTTCAGGGGCGACCGTGTCATTTTCAACTGCGGGTGTAAATTGTTCTTGCAGCAGCTCCCGTAAACGATTGCTAGTGAGCGGTCGATTAAGTCGGCCCCGTTGTGCAATTGAGATAGAACCTGTCTCTTCAGAAACAACGATACACAGACAGTTTTCAATCCGTTCGGTAATGCCCATGGCCGCCCGGTGGCGAGTGCCCAACTGACGCGAAGCAATCCGTTCAGAAATCGGCAAAATCACCCCTGCAGACACCACCCGAGAAGCCCGGATGAGAACAGCCCCGTCGTGGAGCAGAGTACTGGTTTGAAAAATAGTCTGAATCAGTTCTTTAGACAGCTCTGCATTTAGCCGCACACCCGGGACTGAGAAATCATTTTCATCGATGGGTGGACCAATCTCCAAAATCATCAATGCCCCCGTCCGTTTTTGAGAAAGCTCACGCACAGCATCTACTAGTTCATCAATGACACCGTCAGGCCTAGACGTGGGGGTGTTGCTAGAAGAAAACAGCTGCATAATCTCGCCGCGCCCCAACAGCTCTAGAAATCGACGAATTTCTGCCTGCAGCATCAGGGCCATTGCAACAGCAGCACCAAAGGATAAATTTGTCAGCACAAAGCCTAGCAGCGACAGCCTTAAGACATGGCTAAGGACAGCGGCTAGCATTAGCACGATCAGGCCCCGAATCATCCATAGGTTACGGCGTTCGCCAATAACCACCAGCATTAGGTAGATGAGAACGAGAACGAGGGCAATGTCAATGATATGGACAAACAGACCTAGCAAGTGTTGGCCCCAACCTGGATTTTCAATGAAAAGTTTCGACAGCGTGTCTAGCTGCATATTCAAACAAACCACTCGGCCACAGTAGCGGAGTTTGCTACCTTGATCTGCGTCTCGCTTCGAAAATGCCCCTGCGATTGCTACGCCGTCGCTACTTGCACTTACGAGATGCCATAAGGAATCTCAGGATGCACCTAGTTCAAAACATACACAACCTATAGAATGAGAGTCCACAGGAGGGATTAACAACAATAGATATCAAGAGATAGTCGGTGCTGCAAGGCTGACCTCAAGACTCCCCAAAATGATGTATGTCTCGGCGTCCGTAGACTTTGATATCTATTCTAGGCAACGGCTCGCTGGCATGCCACGGACAATATCAGCCGCGCTAACCGTTGAGATGCCCAGGCAGTCGGTCGTAGCGCATTAAATCAATATCCGTTTCGCGCTCTACGATTAGGGAAGCTTGAGCGTCGTGAACTAGCACCGCAGCAGGGCGAGGCACCCGATTGTAGTTAGACGCCATGCTGTAGTTGTAAGCTCCGGTAGCCGGGATAGCAACTATGTCCCCCGATTCAAGTACGGGTAGCTGAGCATCATGGATGATGACATCCCCAGACTCACAATGTTTACCCGCTAGGGTGACAGTCTCACTTAAAGGGGCAGACATTTTATTAGCCGCTAACACCCGATAAACCGACTGATAAGTGATGGGTCGAGGGTTATCGGACATACCCCCATCAACCGCTGCATAGGTGCGAATGCCTGGAACCGTTTTTTGACCACCGACGGTATAGACCGTAATACAGGCAGACCCAATTAAAGAGCGGCCTGGCTCACAAATCAGCCTGGGTAAAGGAACATCTGCAGCTTGGCAAGCACTGACCATATGCTCGCAGACAACACGAGCCCAGTCAGTAATGCTGGGTGGGTCGTCAGTTTCGGTATAGCGAATACCCAGACCACCACCAACATCCAGTTCGCTAATGGGTAATCCATACTGCTTGGCTTTTTCCATCCACTCGACCAAAACTCCAGATAGATCTCGATGGGGCTGTAGCTCAAAAATTTGAGAGCCAATGTGGGCATGCAGACCAATGCAGTTTAGTCTTGGCTGTTGAGCGACATAGGCAAAAACATCGTCTAGCTGATCAGGGTCAAAGCCAAACTTGCTGTCAATATGGCCTGTCTTGATGTACTCATGGGTATGGCACTCAATGCCGGGGGTGAGTCGCAGCAATATAGTGACAGGAGTCTCTGCACCTGTGATTTCAGTCAGTGTTTTGAGTTCATGCCAATTGTCTACAACGATACGACAGCCGGCATTCACACCCTGCTTTAGTTCGCTGTAGGACTTGTTATTACCATGGAAATAAATGTTACTTGGGCTAACTCCAGCTCTTAAGGCCGTGAGTAGCTCCCCCCCTGAGACAACATCAATGGCTAAGCCTTCCTGGTTTGCGATCGCACATACTGCCAAACAGTTCCAGGCCTTAGACGCATACATCACCAAGCTTTCACCTGGATAGTATTGCTCAAACGCCTGACGATACTGCCGACAGGCCGTTCGCAGGGTAGCCTCATCCAATATATAGAGGGGTGAGCCAAATTCCTGAGTTAACTCCCAAACATCACACCCCCCGATTTCCAAATGGTCATGCTGATTAACCCGAGCACTGATGGGCAAAAGCCGTTGATTGGGTGAGGCCGATCCATCCGCCTCCAGATAGCGACGGCTAGAGTCAGCAACTTGAGGGGTATGAGGAAGTGTGGAAACCATAGATAATCGTCAGGGGTCATTAGCGGGCGCAATCACCCAGAGAAGACAGCCAAGCACCTGGCCCCTACCTAGACCCAGCCCGAATGTCGCAAACTCTAGTGTACAGGTCACTCTTAAGTCCCTGGTAGCTTCTTTTTAGAAAGTATCGATTCTTCCACCCCCGGATATGCGCCAAGTAACATCAATCACCTGTCGCGTCCTCACCCACGAGCTGCTGCCAGCCGTGCTAGCACTCGACCAAATATGTCTGGGAGGATTGTGGACTGAAGCCGGCTATCAACGCGAAATCGAGAGTCCTAACAGCGATTTACTAGTGCTTTTGGCCAATAACCAGGTGATTGGCCTCGGTTGTGTTTGGGCGATTGTAGACGAAGGCCACATTACAACCTTGGCCATTCATCCCGACTACCATCGACAGCGTTTAGGCCAACTGTTACTCATTCAGCTGCTACAGCTAGCAGGGCAACGGTCGCTGACCCATGCCACCCTAGAAGTGCGCGCATCTAATCAACGTGCCCTAGCTCTTTATCAAAAGTTTGGATTTCAAACAGCGGGACGACGTAAGCGCTATTACAAAGATGGTGAAGATGCCCTGATTTTATGGTGCAAATTACAAACGCCTGATTTCCAGAAACGTCTTGGTCATTTCAAAGAAGAATGTACCCAAACCCTTAGTAAACACCATTACCAATGGGGTTAGCGTGTAACAATTGCTCATTAATACGTATCATTTTTTTATGTATGTGATGTTGCGCACACTACATTGGCCACATTGCCCAAATTTAAGGCATTTGCCCCCTAAACAGGCATCAGGGCGGGCTTAAATGGCCGTTAGGTCAACGAGCAATCAGCAGTACACAGTGTAGCTAGCGCGACCAACGTCAATCCAACCTCATACAAAGACTCTAACTATCCAAGTTTGATTGAGGTCAACTTTTTTGTCGCCAAGACCATTGCAAGTCGTGAATACCGGCACAGTTTCACCAAAAATGGCTGTGCTAGAATCATGGCAACTCCGCACAAGCCAGGTGATGAAAAGCCGCCATGTTTGAACGCTTTACAGAAAAAGCCATTAAGGTGATCATGCTCGCCCAGGAAGAGGCCCGCCGATTGGGCCACAACTTTGTGGGTACTGAGCAAATCCTTCTCGGTCTCATCGGGGAAGGAACCGGCGTAGCCGCCAAAGTTCTGAAGTCCATGGGGGTTAATCTTAAAGATGCTCGGATCGAGGTCGAAAAGATTATCGGTCGTGGTTCCGGGTTCGTCGCCGTCGAAATTCCCTTCACACCGCGCGCCAAGCGAGTGCTGGAGCTTTCATTAGAAGAGGCCCGTCAGCTGGGCCACAATTATATTGGCACTGAGCATTTGCTACTCGGTTTAATCCGCGAAGGCGAAGGCGTTGCTGCCCGTGTACTCGAAAACCTTGGCGTCGACCTATCTAAGGTCCGCACCCAGGTAATCCGTATGCTGGGTGAAACCGCCGAAGTCTCTACTGGCGGCAGCCAAGGCCGTACTAAGACTCCAACCCTCGACGAATTTGGTTCTAACCTGACCCAAATGGCGTCTGAAGGGAAACTCGACCCCGTAGTTGGTCGTCAGAAAGAAATTGAACGCGTTATCCAGATCCTGGGTCGTAGAACCAAGAACAACCCCGTTCTGATTGGTGAGCCAGGTGTCGGTAAAACAGCGATTGCTGAAGGATTAGCCCAGCGTATTGCCAACGGTGATGTCCCCGACATTCTTGAAGAAAAGCGGGTAGTCACCCTAGACATTGGTCTTCTCGTCGCTGGCACCAAGTATCGCGGTGAATTTGAAGAACGATTAAAGAAGATCATGGATGAAATTCGCTCTGCTGCGAACGTCATCTTGGTCATCGACGAAGTTCACACCCTGATTGGTGCAGGTGCAGCCGAAGGTGCCATTGATGCGGCCAACATTTTGAAGCCAGCATTGGCCCGAGGTGAGCTTCAGTGTATCGGTGCCACCACACTGGATGAGTATCGCAAACACATTGAGCGCGACGCAGCCCTGGAGCGTCGTTTCCAGCCAGTCATGGTAGGCGAGCCCAGTGTTGAAGAAACCATCGAAATTTTGCACGGTCTTCGCGATCGCTACGAGCAGCACCACAAGCTCAAGATTCTTGACGAGTCGTTAGAAGCTGCCGCTAAGCTAGCTGACCGATACATTTCTGACCGCTTCTTGCCTGACAAAGCCATCGACCTGATTGATGAGGCTGGTTCTCGAGTCAGATTGATCAACTCTCAGCTGCCCCCAGCCGCTAAAGAGCTAGATCGCGAACTACGCAGCGTCTTGAAAGATAAGGACAACGCCGTACGTTCCCAAGACTTTGATAAAGCGGGTGAACTGCGCGATCGCGAAATGGAAATCAAGGCCGAAATTCGTGCCATTGCCCAAAGCAAGCGCACGGATGAAGCCGGTAGTTCCGATTCACCTGAGGTAACCGAAGAGGACATTGCCCAGATCGTAGCCTCTTGGACTGGCGTACCGGTTAATAAGCTAACCGAGACCGAGTCTGAGAAGTTGCTCAACATGGAAGATACGCTACACCAGCGTGTCATCGGTCAGGATGAAGCCGTCAAGGCTATCTCGCGAGCAATTCGTCGGGCACGAGTTGGTCTAAAGAATCCCAACCGACCCATTGCTAGCTTTGTATTCTCGGGTCCTACCGGTGTTGGTAAGACCGAGTTAACCAAAGCCCTAGCCGCTTACTTCTTTGGCTCCGAAGAGGCAATGATTCGTCTTGACATGTCGGAGTTTATGGAGCGCCACACAGTCTCTAAACTGATTGGTTCGCCTCCGGGCTATGTCGGCTATAGCGAAGGCGGTCAGCTAACCGAAGCTGTACGTCGTCGTCCTTATACTGTCGTTCTCTTTGATGAGATCGAAAAGGCCCATCCCGATGTCTTCAACATGCTGTTGCAGATTTTGGAAGATGGTCGTTTAACGGATGCCAAGGGTCGTACAGTCGACTTCAAAAACACCCTGCTGATCTTGACTTCCAATATCGGTTCTAAGGTGATTGAAAAAGGCGGTGGCGGTCTTGGCTTTGAGCTAGAAGAAGATGCCGCTGAGTCTCAGTACAATCGCATCCGTTCGTTGGTGAATGAAGAACTCAAACAGTACTTCCGTCCTGAGTTCTTGAACCGTCTGGATGAGATTATTGTCTTCCGTCAGCTCACCAAGCCTGAAGTTAAGGAAATTTCCGATATTCTTCTCAAAGAGGTCTTTGGTCGGTTAACCGAACAGGGTATTACCCTGGAGGTCACCGATAAATTTAAGGAGCGTCTGGTTGAAGAAGGGTATAACCCCAGCTACGGTGCTCGACCTCTACGTCGTGCCATTATGCGTCTGTTAGAAGACACCTTGGCTGAGGAAATCTTATCCAGTCGTCTCAAAGACGGTGACACTGCCGTCGTCGATGTAGACGAGAAGGGTAAGGTCATCATTGCATCGAAAGAGAAGCGTGAGCTTCTAACCCAGGGGGCCGATTAACTCTTCGGTCCGTAGCAACTAACCTAAAAAAGGCGTTTGGGCAGACTGCCCAAACGCCTTTTTTGTTGACTCAGGGCTTGACCAAGGGAAAGGTACAGATGAGGCAAATGTTAACTGTTGTAAACAGGATTAACGCTTCCTTGCGCCGCATCAGCGTCAGCTTTGATAATGATTTCAGCATAAGATTCGCCGTTACTGTTTGATTAGGAGCTTAACTAGAGTGCTGGGCAAACTTTTTGGTAAGAAAAAGTCTGGATACTATTTAGAGCTATCTGAAGACGAAGCATCAGCCGTTCCGGCCTCAAAACCAGCGCCCAAAGCTGCTAAGGCAGCTCCCAGTAAGGCTCCTGAAGCAAAAAAATCAGAGCCTGCTAAAGCGACCACAAGTGAGACACCGGCCCCGGCAGCTGCCGCAGCAACCCCTGCCAAACAGGCAGCCCCTGCGGTTCCGGCTGCCGTTAGCAAAGCTTCGGCAGCCATGCCTCAAGAGGTGGCGACCCCTGAACCGATGTCAGATCCTCTAGAGCTAATTCGTACCGCGCTGGCCGCGTCAGCTAATCAGACAGCCGCCGCTGAGGCTGCTGCCGAGGAGTCTAACTTTGCTCCTGATTATTTAGCGCCTAAGCCAAGCGCTCGTCGCCGTCGTCCAGGCCCTAGCATGTCACCGTTTAAATCTATGGCCAAGGACATGAAAAAGACAACATCTGGTTTCTAGGTAGCGGTCGTAAATTCTTAAATAAAGTGGGGGCTGCAATATTGCAGCCCCCACGTTAAATTTTTAAATCGTGCGATCGCTAAGGGGATAAATCGACCTAGAACGCTGCTTGAGGGTCATTCCACAACTCAGTTCTCTAAAGAAGCGGTTATTTAACGCTGAGCATAGGCAGCCATCGGCTCTTTGATAAACCGAATATACAAATGCTTAAAGGTGGATTTAATCACCCGAGGCATCCCAAAATCGATAGGCATCAGGGTTTCCGGTAGCTGCCAGTTTTCGATTGCTAGCTCAGAGGGCAGCTGCAGCACAAACTCCGTCTCTGGACACAGCCCAAGCCGTTGAGAAGCCGCAACAGTAGGTATCTGAGATGGATGTACCTGCAAAACATCCACCATGGCTCGATCTAGGGCAAACACATTTTCAGATGCCCCCAGTACGCCTAAATCACGAGGTTCTCCACCACTGGGGCCATTGCCTTCATGCCCAATAATGCCGTCTAAAATCGTTAAATCTGGGTCAATCGCCTGAGCTGTTTGGACCAACATTTGGGCAAATCGCTGACAGTCTTTGCCCGCTTCCATATGCCACCAGGCTTTCATTTTGCCCGGTACACAACCAAAAAGATTTTTTACACCCAGAGTTAGCGTCAGCTGGAGATGGGACTTTACCTTAGGTAGGTTGATAACCACATCCGCTTCCATTGCTTCTTTAGAGAGCAACAGGTTATCGAAATTGCTCTGCGTTTCAAATTGATAACGTTTGCCATGGAGTTCTACAATTGGCAAATCCAGCTTTTGCGCCCACTGCAGTAGGCCATTGGCCTTGGCAACACCATAAGCACTGCCAAACGCTGGGCTATCCCCTAAAAATGGTTGACCGCCAACCTCTTGCACTAGCTTGGCCACACAGTAAACCACCTCGGGTCGAGTGGTGCACTCCTTGGTAGGTCGTGAGCCCGTCAGCAAATTGGGTTTAAGCAACACCCGCTGGCCTGGTTTCACGTAAGCTTCCATACCGCCCAAAGGAGCCAGTAGGGTACGCAGCCGTTGTTCAAGCACATCAACGCTATAGCTAGTGGCTTTGAGCAGACTAACGGAAACCATAGAACGCCTTAAAAATTAGTTAATATCATCATTCATTGTGGGGCTAGGACCTGGAAAGCGCAATCGTCGGTCAGAAGGCGCAGTCCATCCGCTAGAAAATGCAGGCAACAGGTTGTACGGTGACCAAGGGGACTCTGATTCCTAGGAAACTGTCAGTGATGAGATTGCCATGCTAAGCCTGTGGGCAAAGACAAGTGGTACCTGGATTAATGTGGTGCTGGTGCTGTTAGGTACAGTGAGCGGTCTGTTGGTGCGAGGACGGTTGCCTCGGGCTATGCAAGATGTGATTACCCAGGCAGTGGGGCTGATTACGATCTTTATTGGGGTGCAGATGGCACAACCCTTAACTGAAGTAAATGCAGGTGCGATCGCAGGTGTGATTGTTGGTCTGGTAGCCCTGGTTGTAGGGGGGCTACTTGGCGAATGGTGGCAGCTAGAACAGCGCTTAGTGGCTATCGGCGACAGTTTAAAAGCACGCTTTGGTGGTGGTGGTCAATTTACCGAAGGTTTTGTGGCAGCCAGTTTGTTGTTTTGCATTGGCCCCATGGCAATTTTGGGCAGTCTCAACAACGGCCTTAGCGGTGATGGCACCATTTTGATCATTAAAGGCACAATGGATGGTCTGATATCGATTGCACTCACCGGTAGTTACGGCGTTGGCGTTGGGTTTTCGGTGTTGCCGGTAGTCATTTATCAGGGTGGAATATCGTTGTTAGCAGGCTTATTAGCCAGCGGTATTGGTGACCCTGCGGCATCGCCCAGCGTTTTGTTGGTGACTGGCGTTGGTGGAGTAATTATTTTGGGTTTGGGGTTAAATCTGTTAAAAGTAGCAACAATTCGAGTCGCGTCGTTTTTGCCTGCATTGTTGTTGACAGTACTGCTTTATTGGCTATGTGAGACTTTGAGTAAGAGTCTTCAGTTTCTTAGATAAGCCAATTCTCAAGATGCTAGCCAGAGACTGAGAAGACAGACGCTTTACTTATTAATCATTGCCCTGCAATAAAACCCTGATCTGTTCAACAAACTGAGTTGCGATCGCAATCGCTTGTTTTAAGGACGTTTGGCTGACATGTCTAGTCTCGCCATAATCGCCGACCTGACGTAATTCAGCTAACCAGTTTAAGTCTTGGCCAACACGTCGATCTAACTTACCTGTTTTGACAAAGTTGAGACTAATCGCTCGCAATACACCAGTGTGGCTATTAAAGCTTAGTCCTTTCGATAGCAACAATGCTGAGGCAGCATAAAAAGCTGCGTAGTAAGTACGAGAAGCAGCGTCATCAAGCAGATCAGAATCTATCAATACCTGTGCTGCTTGTAATGCGGCGTCCGCCCTATCTAGATTAGCCTGAATTTCATCAGGATAGGTCATAGACGTATTCCCTCTTTGAGAATATTTCGGTAAAGCTGAATAGCACCCACATTAAATTGCTGAGCTTCTGCCGGTTTCGCGGAAATCCAGTGAGTAGACTCCAATTGTAGGGGATAAAGGAGATCAACAATCACTCTAAGTTCTTGAGCATAGTCAAACGAGACGGGTAGCACAACTAGTAAGTCTAGATCGCTGTTAGGGGTTAGCTCTTGCCTAGCGGCTGACCCGTAAAGAAATACATCGATAAGACGATCTTGATAGTGTTGCTCAAGAATTTTTTTACATCGCTGTATAACCTTCTTAGTCTCAGAAGGTAAGAGATTAACGTCTTCTGTCAAATTGTTTTGAGTCATAGAGCTGACAGGAGGTCGTTTCGCCAGTTGAGTAGAAGAGATTGAATGTCTGCAGCTACTGTATACGCACAGTAGTGCTTGTGGCTAAATCCTCACAGGCGATGGGGTCGATTGATAGGGTTCAGTTCATCAACTGGTTTATTTGAGACCATCGCAAAATAACCAAAGGTGAATACGGGCTAGTCACTAAAATATTTTAATTGACTCTGCAGACTCTGACTTGGACTCCTCACTCCTCGAAAGGCAAATATTTAATCAATGCCCGCATCGATTCGCCGGGTTGGGGTTGGATGGGGCGATCAACAGGTAAAAACTGGGTCCATTCGAAGGGTTCGGCGAAGTGGTGATGGTGGAGGCTGTGGATGATGGTGTTGACAGCAGCCTGGGAACCGATGATAAGGATTTTGACGGGCTCGCGGTCGGGTTTAGGGACTGAGTAAAGCTGAAGTGCGCATTCGGATGTAATGGCGGGATCAGACAAGGCTAAAAAGCTTTGGATTTGCATAGTTGAAGTGTATACCCAATGGTTCACGTTTTTAATTTAGTATTCCATTAGGTATACGTCAACTAGTAGGTATACTTTTGTGGTGAATGATCCTCTGACACGATGTGTGTCATGGGAAAAGCTGGACGGGTTCTAAAGCAGGTTCTAGAGACCTACGATATTAGTCAATACAGCCTCGCTGCCACATTGGGTATCGAGCGTACGAATGTGTATCGTTGGGTGCATGAAATGCGTGATCCAACTTCTGAAACACTAGTGGATATTGTTAAAGCACTACATACCTTGCATCCTGAAGCTGCTGAAATCTTTGTTCAGAAATACTTGGGTAATGTGGCTAAAGGACTCGACTGATTACTTTTGAGTACCTATCAAGATATACACAATTCAATCTGGAACCACAAGAATTAGTTCAAGATGAATATGACCTAAAAATCGATATTTCTGCGTCAAAAACATCAGAGTCATAAATATTACTCTTCGTTAAATATTAGGTGCAGTTTTTTCTATTTAATTCTTATCCTCAACATATGCAGGAATTTTTAAGCAAGTGAAGGAAATTAATTCAATCAGATGAAACAAACTCATTTAGAAATGCAAAAAGAAATACAAAGGATTGAAAAGGAAATAAGAAAGATTGAAATTTCAGAGCACATGCAAGCTTACAGACACATTCAACAGCTTTCACTCACCAATTACGCATTTAGAGAAAGTTATAAAGAAATGATGAATTGCTTGGACAACTACCTAGATGCTGTACTAGACGAAAATTACAAGCACCAGATATTCTGGTTTCACTATCAGACTCCAGAGAAAGAAGTTTATAGACTTTTTCTCAACTTTGTTTCTTCAGCAAAAACTTTAGTAGATCATACACGGCGGATGAAAGACACTTTATATAGAGGTTGCAGCTTCGAAGTGAAATACCAAGAGAAAATCGAGGGAGAGCTTGCTAGCAACCCACTGAATTTATTCGTGAATCGATTAAGAAATTTCATGGTTCATTATCGATTTCCATACATTAGTTGGCAATTGAAGGCTAGCCCTACTGAGACTCGGATGAGATTAATAATTAGCAAACCTGATCTGATTGGAGCATCTTTTGATTGGGGAAAAGGAGCAAAAGCATACATTGAAGCTCAAGAAGATCCAATTTTCATGGATTCTCTTATCGAAAAATACTATCTACTCATCGATAATTTTCATTTATGGCTCAGTGGATGCCAAAAAGAAATGCATCAGTCAGAGTATTCCTGGATGTTAGATGAGCTACAGTCTCTCTATCAAGAGTTAGGGCGTCTCAAACATTTACAAGCATTGAGATCTCGAAAGCAAATTTTCTAACAACAAAGTTTCTTAAATTCGTAGTGATCGAGTGCCAACGAAAATATCATTTCTAGACAACAGTTCACACTTTCACTTGAGACTTCTCAGTCATGCCTGTAAGAACAAAAAAGTGCTGTTTTACGAGTCATGGACACTCTAGAACAAGCTTCGATGAACTGCAAGTATCGGGTCAAATGTTTGAGAGATTTCCCAAAGTTCTCAGCCCCAAACAGCAGTTCACCGACAACAGGCAACGACAAAAGAATATTGGATAGTTTACTAACTTTTTCAGCAACAGATTCCTTCCCATTGAGCAATTGAATAGCCACCGAGGTATCCAACGCGATTTCACCACGCATTTAAATCAACCTGTTCTAATTCTTGGGTTATGGCATCTTGAATTTCTTGAGCCTCGGCATCATCCAAAATGCCTACAAACTGCATCCATGGGTTATCGTTTGCAGCCTGAAGTTGCTTCGGCTTTAGAAAAATTAAGAAATCTAGTACAGCCTTCAAAAGCGTTTCAGGCAGCTGCTCCAACTCTTGCAAGATTAGTTCTTTGGTTGTCATCACACTGCTCCAAAACTACATGCTTGTTTGCATCAAATCAAATTTACTCGAATCAAATTTACCCTCTCAGCTCTCTCCAACTTTAAGAAAAGCACAAAGCTTAAGTTGCTGGGTCAAGCACCAGGCCACGATAAACCTGTTCGATAGGAAAGCTAAGATTGATGCTCTTTAGCTCAACGATATCCCCTTTCTTATAGTTAAGAATTATCCACTCTCCAGTCTCTTTTTTGTGGTACAAATCCATCTCAATCTGTGTGGAGCTAACCAACAAATAATCCTGCAAAACCGGATTGTTGCGATATAGCCTAAACTTACCACCACGATCATACGCTTCTGTACTATCGGACAACACCTCAACAATCAGACAAGGATAGGTAATGTACTGAGTCGTAGCCTTATCTCGGTCATCGCATGTGACACTCGCATCAGGATAGGTATAGTTGTTAGTCTCAGCGATGTTGACCTTTAGGTCTGAGTTACCAGTGATACAAGCAGTGTTTTCCAGATAGGTGTCAAAGAGACTCGTAAAGCGGACAGCAAGGCGACTGTGGTTAACACTGCCGCCGCCCATGGCATAGACTTGTCCATCAATATACTCATAATTTTCCTGTTGCTTCTCTTCCCAGACAAAGTATTCGTCAGGAGTAAGCTGAGGAGAATTATCTTTTACTGCAACCATCATTGTTAATTGGCGTCTGCCACAACTCTACTCTTTATCGTCCAAGCCTAATCAACAATGTCAAAAGTCAACCCATAGGTTTTCCCTAAATTGCACGTATCATGATCAACAATATTCGTATCACTCAGCTCCAAGTTATAGAAATTAATCACATCCGTCTCAAAGTAAGGCCCTGCATGCCAGGTGCCCACCTCTAGCTTAATAAAACAATCCCCAGGAATCTTAAACGCCTGAATCTGTTCTGGGTCTGGAGCACTCCCCTCACAGGGTGGAGCCACCGCCATCAGCCATTCTTTCCCTTCTAGCGACCCCAAACATTGCGTACAGGCCAAATGCCGCGTGATCCGATCAAATTGCGTACCCTTGCGCTCTAGCTGCATGATGTAAAAACGTGGTATGCCCCCATCCAGCTTGAGCTGGGCATCCTCAGCATCATAGGGTTTACCATCCCACTGGGGACCTAGCACTTGTCCAAAGGGCCGAAATGCTTCAGCAGTGAGGGGGTGAGCTTTAAGCTGTTGCAAAATGGTTTTCATGGTGATGCTTGTTCCGCGATAAATTTATCCACATAATGATAAAGAGTTTGAACCACATCAAGGCTTACTTCATGCTCCAGAGGTTCCACCTCATCATCTGACTCTGAGTATCGCAGAGGGCCTGCAAAATCATTGAACGCAGCAATGTCTAAAAAACTGCTAATGTCGTAGCCCTTAGCTTCTATGATTCGTAGCAGGGCAGCTAAATCATGAGTAAACGGAAATGTTTCATCCAATGCTGAAATCCACGCTTTTAGTGATTTTTCCGCCGCCTGCTGCACATGAAAACCAAAGATTTCATGTGCAAACAATTTGCTATCAATCATGCCTGACAGTGCGCGTAAGTCGCGATGAGCCACATTTAGTAAGCTTCTAGCTTCGCTCAGGTCGTTCATACAGTATTTGCCCTTCACGAAATGCGTGGGCAACAACGTGATTACGCCACTCTCTATATTTTGCAATCTCCTCCTGGCTATACATCAAAATATCAGTCGAAATGCCTAATTTTGATAGTTCCAACCAAAGTTTAGTTGCCTGTTGCCGACGACTATGTCCGGGACCATATGGCTCAGCCTCAATTACGATCAAGTCATAGTCAGAATCAGTGCGTGCCCGTCTAGTTGCTCGAGAGCCAAAGAGAATAATTTGGACAGGTTCAACTGTTTCTACAATGATGCTCGAAATCTTTGACAGCAGATCACGATTCCTTTCTGTAGTACTGACTTCGGCAAACATCACTCTCAGTTTCACTTACTCAGAAACTTTTCTTTACCATAGCAAATGAGCATCTTGGAGAATCAGCGAACTTATTTACTCATTATTTCTTTCGTCACTTCAAGAATATTGAACCTACATTAGACCACTCATAGACGAAGGACATCCATAGGCCATTAATGCTAATGGCGCATCTGCTAGTTAAACCATCAGTTATTCGTTTCCTCAAACCTTACAACACATATAAATTGCTAGGGGGTATCTCAGAACTTGTGCGATTCTGGGGAATGCACTTTTGATACATCCTCCCCCAAAGCCATGGAAAATAAAGCAATGCTAATGATTCCGGGACCGACGCCGGTTCCTGAGAAGGTCCTTCAAGCGATGGGCAAACACCCCATCGGCCACCGCAGCGGTGACTTTAGCAAAATTATTGGCGAAATTAATGAGGGCCTCCAGTGGCTGTTTCAAACCAAAAATGAGGTCTTGACCCTGTGCGCGAGCGGTACTGGCGTCGTTGAAGCAGGGATCATCAACTTCCTGAGTGCTGGTGACAAAGTGCTGGTGGGCAGCAACGGTAAGTTTGGCGATCGCTGGGCGCAGATTGCTAAAGCTTTTGGTCTAGATGTGCAAGTCATCCAAGAAGATTGGGGTGTGCCGCTAAAGCCTGAGGACTTTGGTGCAGCTCTAGCTGCTGATACCGAAAAGGCGATTAAGGCCGTTATCGTTACCCACAGCGAAACATCCAGCGGTGTGCTTAACCCTGTCGAGGCCATTAACGAGCATGTTAAAGCTCACGGTGACGCCATCATCATTGTGGATGCGGTCACTAGTTTGGCGTCTTACGATTTGAAGGTAGATGAGCTGGGTCTGGATGTGGTTGCCTCGGGCTCCCAGAAGGGGTTTATGATCCCTCCCGGCATGGGTTTTGTGTCGGTGAGTGAAAAAGCCTGGGCTGCTTATGATAAGGCCACTCTGCCTAGGTTCTATATGGACCTGGGTAAATATCGGAAATCGTTTGCTAAAAACAGCACCCCCTTTACGCCACCGGTCAATCTGTATTTTGGCCTACAGGCGGCGCTGGAAATGATGAAGGAGGAAGGTCTAGCAAGTATCTTTGCCCGTCACGACCGTCAGAAGCTGGCTAGCCGTGCCGCGATGAAGGCTCTTGGACTACCCTTACTAGCCCCTGATGACTACAGCAGTCCTGCTGTAACCTCGGTTATCCCTGATGGCATTGTCAGTGCCGAGGATATTCGCTCGACGATGCGCAAGCAGTTTGATATTGCTTTGGCGGGCGGTCAGGACCATCTAAAGGGTAAAATCTTTAGAATTGGTCACCTGGGTTTTGTGTGCGATCGCGACATCCTCACCACCATCGCCTCTTTAGAAACTACGCTACAATTCCTTGGCTACGAAGGCTTTACCCCCGGCAGCGGCGTTTCTGCCGCCAGCCAGGTACTGCGATAAACACCGCACCCATGCAACCTCAGTAGGGGCGCACCGCCGTGCGCCCTTGCCTCTGGGGGCGCAATTGTCAGGGCGCACCGCCGTGCGCCCCTACCGGTCTAAAAACGTAATCTCTACGCGATCGCCTTTCTCTAACCCTAGCTCTGCGGCCCGCCCTATGCGTAGCTCAATCACATTGTCTATCAGCATGTTGCCTGGGCTATAGGTGGGGCAAGGGTCAACCTCACAGGGTGGGGCTTCTGCGATCCCTTGGACTTCACCCTGATACAAAAAAATCATATCCAGCCCCACGGGCACATTTCGCATCCAGAAGCTGGCGCGCCGTGGCTGACTAAAGGGAAACAGCATGCCCCGATTGTCAGGTAGGGTGTCGCGAAACATCAGACCCAGTTGCTGTTGACGAGGTGTTTCGGCCACCTCTAGATCAAAGGTTTCGCCTGCAATGATGGCTTGGGCCGTAATAGGAAGCAATTGGCCGGGTCCAGTGAGATTTGCGATTAAGGTGCAGTATTCTGGGTCAATAGCAACTTTGTTGACCTCTGAAGCAGAAGCAGCATCAGGAGGTTGGCACTCATAAAACGTCCCATCTTCGCTGATAGTGTAGGAGCCGTCTGTACGAACAGTAAGACTACTGGCTGTTTGAGCTGCAGCTTTTTTAGTGACATTCAGGTCAGTGGCAGCTGAGGTTTGCGTGGATTTGGGACTGCAGGAGGCAAACAGCAGACAGCATAGACCTAGCAGCGGTAAATATCGCTTTATGCGCCAATCGTTCACGCTGATTTTTCCTCTCTAGTCATGTACAGACGTTGCATGCAACGTCTTTATTAATAGGCAGTGGGCAGTGCCCACCCTACGCTTCACGTAATACGTACCCAACACCCCGCACGGTTTGGATCAATCGTTTTTCACCTTCGCCATCGATTTTTAAGCGTAAGTAGCGAATATACACTTCAATGACGTTTGATTCACCCACAAAGTTGTATCCCCATACATTTTCTAGAATTTGTTCGCGGGTCAGGACTTCGCGGGGATGTTCCATTAGATACTTAAGCAGCTCAAATTCTTTCATGGTCAGGTCAATGACGCGGCTGCCGCGCATGGCCTGACGATTGGTAACGTTGAGGGTTAGCTCGCCAAAAATGAGCTGTTCAACTCCGTGTTCGCTGGGCTGCAGATAGGCGCTAACCAGGGCTAGAAATTCATCGCTGCGGTAGGGTTTAAGAAAATAATCGTCGGCCCCAGATTCGATACAGGCGACGCGGTCGTCTAGGTTATCGCGGGCCATCATCAAAAGCATCGGGGTACGGTCTCCTTGCGATCGCAGCTGCTGACATAGATCTAGCCCCGACTCCCCTGCCAACAGGCGATTCACCACAATCAAGGCCGGATGGTGGTTGTACACTTCTTTCAAACCTGAGTCGATGGTGGTAGCCACCAGAGGAATGTAGCCCGACTCTCGCAGATCGTTACTGACATCGTGGGCCAATTCTTCATTGGCTTCTACCAACAAAACACAGGGTGTGGCTTCAGCAGCACTCATGGAGACAACCTCCTGATTTCGGTAAAATGCAGCGCAAACTCTAAGTTACTTTGCTAATCACTCAATGGGCCTTCTCTGGACAAAGCATCCTTCGAAAACCATAGATTACAGCAGCAAAGTATTCGAATGCATTTCATGCATCAGAACATTTGCTATACGCAAATACTAGCGCGTGCCCATCTAAACACCATAAGTTAAAGAATGTATACAAAAGAGCAAAGCATTTTATGACCGTTGGGATTTGGGTACTAGGGGATCAGCTATGGCAAAATCAGGCAGCCTTAGCCAGCGAGGTCAAGGCCCCGGTCATTTTGATTGAGTCTCGCCGTCACAGCACGGAACGTCGATATCATCGCCAAAAGCTGGTTCTGGTCTGGTCGGCCATGCGCCATTTTGCAGCTGAGCTAGAAGCCCAGGGGCGCACCGTCACTTATAAGGTTGCGGATAGGTTCGAACCACCACTACAGCAGTGGATTAAGGACAACGGTATTACTGAAATTCGGGTAATGGAACCCGCTGATCGTCCGTTTGCCCGCTTTTTGGATGGCTTAGACTTACCCCTTACAGTTGTTCCCAACAATCACTTTCTGTGGTCGGTCGCTGACTTTAAGCAGTGGGCCAGCGGTCGCAAAAGTTTGCTAATGGAGTCGTTTTACCGCGAGGGCCGCAAACGCTACGGCATTCTGATGGAGGGCACGAAAAAAAAGCCCACCCCCGTTGGCGGTCAGTGGAACTATGACAAGGAAAATCGCAAACCGCCTAAAAAGGGAATTAATCCGCCAGCGCCCCATTGGTTTGAGCCGGACGACATCACCCAACAGGTCATGGCCGATGTGGCCAAGCTAGATACCTTTGGCAATCTTGAACCCTTTGGCTGGGCGGTCACACGCGATCAAGCCCTACAGGTGCTTGACTACTTTATTAATGTCCGGCTAAACACATTTGGCCCCTATCAAGATGCCATGGTCACGGGTGAAGATACCCTCTGGCATGCGTTGCTCTCTCCCTATTTAAATACGGGTCTTTTGCATCCGTTAGAAGTGATTCAAGCGGTGGAAACGGCCTATCACGAAAAAGATCTCCCCCTCAATAGTGTGGAGGGATTTATTCGACAAGTGTTGGGATGGCGAGAATATATGCGCGGTCTCTATAGCTACGTAGATGAAGACTATCCACAGGGTAACTATTTTGACCACCAGCAACCGTTACCTGACTTTTTCTGGACCGGCGACACTCCTATGAACTGTCTACGCCAGAGTATTGATCAAGCAAAACGAACGGGCTATAACCACCACATTCAGCGACTGATGATTTTAAGCAATTTTGCGCTGATTGCTGGATTATCGCCCCAAGAGGTGGAATCTTGGTTCCATGCGGCCTTTATCGATGCCTACGACTGGGTGATGCAGACAAACGTTATTGGCATGGGTCTGTTTGCAGACGGCGGCATATTGGCAACAAAACCCTATGCCGCCTCAGCAAACTATGTCAACCGCATGAGCGATTACTGCAAGGGCTGCCAATACAACCCCAAGGCACGCACCGGAGAGAATGCCTGCCCGTTTAATTTCTTCTACTGGGACTTCTTAGCCCGCCACCGTGAAAAATTACAGGGCCAAGGCCGCATGAATTTTATCCTTAAAAATCTGGATAAAATGTCCACAGAAGAATATAAGGAAATTCGAGCCAGCGCTTATCAATGGCATGAGCAGCAAGCACCCTAGCCGACTTTACAGTCCCTAGACATTGGTTCTAACTACGTTAGAGAACCATAAAGAATGCTCAGAATAACGTACATTGCAATCACAGGTGAACATTTTCTCCTATGATTAGTTACATAGCGTAGAGAGCTCAGTAATGATGTCATAATTCTGAGCTCGGACTCAGGGTATATGTGCCAACAAGCAGCTCTTATGAGCAGGACACAAACCATTCAGGGTGCATCTCTTTTACTCTCTATTTTGGTTTTGGATTTTGGTTAATATTGTTCTTGCAGGTTAAAATCCGGCTTGCCCAGACCAGGCTGCGATCGCAAGTTCAAGTGCTTCTACAACAACTGTATTCATAGACTGACCTTTGTCAGCCGCCAGTTGTTTAATCGCTTTTTTAACCCGAGGGGGAACATAGATTGTCATTTGTTCAGTTGGCATGGCTGTTAACCCTGTTGTACATATAAGGAGTCTAAAGGCACAGGGCCATCCAACAGCATGTGCAAATGGCTTATCTTTGTGGTCACAAATGCGCAACCCATTCTGTTCTTAAGACTCTGTTCTGTTTAGAGAGCAAGCTTAGCCCTTAGCAACGTGTACAGCACTCGGGAGAGATCCCGACGTTGGACAATCCGCCGGTCTCTGGGTGTTTTCGCAAATGCAGTCTCGTGACTGTGCGGCATGGCTCGTTTGACTAAAAAGCCCAGTTGTTGGCGGGTCATGGCTTGGTCAGGGGCAAAGCGGTCTCTACCGACACCGGCCACCATGCCGTTAGCCTTCAGGGTTTCAATTGTGCTGTAGGCCCAGTGTTTGCCAGGCTGCACATCCTTAAAAGATGGCCGATCGGGCGTAATTTTTTCTAAATCTAAAAGATTGATTAAGGCAGTGCACACCACGGCCCGGCTGACGCTGCCATAGGGTCGAAAATGCAGGTTTTTGGCGTTTTCACTTCTAATAATTCCGGCCGCTGCGATTACTTGAATCGCTTCAAAGTCTGGGTCCGCATGGGATACATCGTCAAACCACACAATGGGAATACCGTTACGAGTCAAAAAGCCCTGCAGCTTTCTCAGTAGGGCCTCGTCGTTGACAATCTCACGGGGTTGTTTTTTGGTCCACACGCTAAACGCTGCCAAAAAGCCACCGGCCTCCCCAATCGCCCACTCCACCGGGTGCATACGGTAGGCGGCATTCGTAATATGGGTGGTGCCAATACTTTTGGCTGACAAAACTAAGCCATCCGTATCAATCGGAACCAGAGCCCCTGCTGGTATCGTAAAAGGCAAAGCAATAACATCTTTTCCCTTAGGGCTGACATGACCATCCACCAAATTGCCGTGTAAATCTAAGTAGTGATATTGACCAATGCCAAGGGTATCGTCAAATGTCCGAGCACGGGCCTGATTTGGAAAGAAACTGGCGGCAACATCTTCATGGCGAACGGTGGTTAATGCAACCCCACGGCGTGCTTCACGAATATAGGGCTCCAGGGCAATGCCATCTTTAGTCCAGGTTAAATCTCCCCGAGGTTTGAGATCAGGCACACCGTTAGATTGTAAGAAGTGAATGTAGGCTTGGGCACGTACCCGCGCTCGTTCAATCTGTTGTTTGCGTTCAGCACGGCTTAGACCCACCAGATATCCTGTGCGATAGTCATTACCACAACACTGCCCTCGCTCTGGGTGGCTCGATGTTCCCCAGTTAATGACGGCCACATCACCAGAGGAGATTGTTTTTTTATAAGGAGAGTGACGCAACAACCGACGGTAGCGAAAAATACCAAATGCATTAAAAAAGTCGCGTTTTTTCCAAACGTTGTTTTTGCTTGTCCAAAAATCTCCCGTAAACTCCTGTAAATTGAGCCAGGGAACACGACCGTATTCTGTTGGTGCACCAATGGGAACACCCTGACCAGGACGCGTCCGCTCCACCAGCACATCAAAGGTAAAAGACTGCTGGCACTGGGGGCGGGCATCCTCTGGCAAAATCGCTTCTCCTGTTTCACTACGGGCTTCTTGCCCCACCCGTGAGGGCAGATCGCCAACTTCGAGCACATCGCCCAGGTCAGTAGCCTCAATAACTACGTTTGCGTAGACAGTAAATGAGTGTTTTGTTTTAGTATCCTGACACATTACCCCGGTGACACGCCGCACAGTGCTGTCGGGTGCCAAGACCAACGATATAGGCTCCGCATAGGGGATCAGGGTCAGCTTGCCTGACCTTAAATAAGGCAGCAGGGTTTCATTTAGAGCGGTAGAAGCGACAACCGGTGTGGTTGATAGAGGACACACCCATGATCCACCGGGATCGGCAACAACGCGTTTGTCCACTGGCTGTAGCTGACGCTGTCGTTGTCGAAACAATCGTTGACTTTTAGAGATGGCAAATTCTTCACCAGATAGGGTGGTTAGATCGGCCTGGTGACGCAACAAATCACCATCATCAGAGGCTGGCAGAGCCTGGGCCGTAAACTGACCACCCACCATCCGCTGGGGCTGAACTAAACAAACATCTAGCTTCAGCTTAAGGGCGGTAACGGCTGCAGCATAGGCCGCCGTTGAGCCACCGATAATGGCTATCGAACAGTCGTAACTCGCATCATCCCAAGGGCGAGTCAGGGCATCGTCACTAAACAGACCGTTTTGCTGATGGACCATAGGTTTCACTCCTCAATCACTCCATCATGGATCGGGGGTGTAAACCTGGGTCAAATTTATCCGTAGTTTTTTACAAATGACAGAGTAGCGCCGACCTGGCCGAGCTATGGTGCCATGCCCGCTAGCTGAGCACAGTCTGCGGGTGGAGGTTAGCGAGCGTTTGTGTAGCGCAGCTCACATGGAGTACTCTCAAATCATAAGATCATCACCATAAGAGCCATGTCTAACAAACCCCCTGTTATTGATATCGACCCGGCAACGCTGCTATTTGTTGGTTTTCTATTGATACTGCTACCCCTGATACTTACGGGGTTTCTTTCTCAGTAGCGGCCTTGTCCAAGGCATAGTCCAATGCCGAGCGCAGTTTATGGATAACATAGAGATCTTCGCGGCCAAGTCGGGCAATGCCTTGGATCACATACCGCTGATAGCGCTCAGGTAGCCCTACTCGCTCCATTAGCTGCTGCAACAGTCGCTTTAGACTGGCATATTCGGCTGAGGGCATAGCCTCGCTGTTGAGGCGCTGGTCCGTAATTTGCACCTGGGTTTGGTCAGTGGATAATACAAAGCTATAAATCATCACAGCCTGGGCCAAATTCAGGGAAGGCTGTAGCTGGTGTTGGGGAATCGTGGTCAACAGGTCACAGGTTTCAACGTCGGCAGCTGCCAGTCCCGAGCGTTCCCCGCCAAAGACAAGGGCGATGCGGTGTAGCCACTCTCCCTTGGCCTGGAGATAGGCGGGCAGGTCTCGTACAGATGTGTAGTGGTGTTTTTCGTAGCGGTGGCGGGCAGTGGTCGCACAGGCGATATCACAATCTGCGATCGCATCCTTGAGCATGGCATAGACCTGGGCCTGCTCCAGCACATGCTGAGAACCATGGGCCAGGGCAATCGCTTTTTCACTCAGATGGTCGGCTTTGGGGCGCACTAACCGCAAGGTGCCGTAGCCCATGGTGTGCATGGCACGGGCAGCGGCTCCAACATTCTCAGCCTCTTCGGGCTCGACCAGAACAAAAATGATTTCCATGGGGATTTATTATACGGGCGTGGGGACGTTCCATGGAACGTCCCTACATGGTTTATTTTGTATCTCCCAAATAGCTCTCAGCCTGGAGGTCAAACATTTCAGCATACCGACCTTGGTGGACCATCAGCTGCTCATGGGTGCCCACTTCAATAATCTCGCCCTGCTCTAAAACAACAATGCGGTCGGCCATGCGAACGGTGGAAAACCGATGGCTCACTAAAAACGTCATTTTGCCCTGGGTGAGCTGTCGAAATCGCTGAAACAGATCGTGCTCTGCGATCGCATCCACCGCCGCTGTGGGCTCGTCTAAAATTAAAATTTGGGCATTGGTCATAAAGGCTCGGGCCAGTCCAATCTTTTGCCATTGACCACCGGAGAGATCCACGCCGCCAGAAAACATTTTGCCAAGAATGGTTTGATATCCATCTTCTAGCTGCTCAATAACGGCTGTGGCACCAGCACCTTTTGCAGCCTGGGTAACCAGCGTTATGTCCTGTCGCTGGGGTAAATTACCAAAACCAATATTGTCTTGTACATTGAGCGCATAGCGCGCAAAGTCTTGGAACATAATGCCAATCTGACTGCGCAGTTCTCTTAGGGAAAACTGTTGTAAAGGAATATTGTCAACAACAATTTTTCCTTGCTGAATGTCGTACAGCCGGGTCAACAGCTTTAGTAATGTTGTCTTGCCCGAGCCGTTTAACCCCACCAAAGCAATGCATTCCCCCGGTGCCACAGTCAGGGTAACCCCCTTTAGCGTCGGTTGTTCTGCCCCCGGATAGGTAAAGTACACATCCTGAAACCGCAGTCCATGCTGCATAGGCTTTGGAAAGGGCTTCGGATGATGAGGGCTAACTACTTGAGGCGAAAGATCAAGCAGCTCAAAATATTGAGAGACATAGAGGTTGTATTCATAGAGCGTTGCTAAGCTCAGCAAGATTGATTCAATCAATTCCTGAGCCTGTTGAAATGCCCCTGTGTAAAGTGTCAGATCTCCTAGGGTGACCAAGCCTCGCAGTGTCTGCCATAGCACTAGACCATAGGCACCATAAAAGCTGATGCCCCCCAACAGCTCAATACTGAGCTGAGCGGTAGACTGTTGTCGAGCCAACCGCCGCGACTCCTGGTTAAATTCATGGCGAATGGTTCGATATTGTTCCACCATATGTTCGCCCAGGTTAAACAAGCGAACTTCTTTTACATATTTAGGGTCAGTCAGAACCTGGTAGAAATAATCCGACAAACGACGAGATGGGGTCTGGCGACGATTCATCCAAAATCGACGAGACGAGTAGCGAATGCCAACCCAGAAAGTGGGTAAAACACTCACCAACAGCAGTGCCATGACACTTGGGCTAAATCGCAACAGTAAGGTGAGCAGCCCTACTAGGCGGGTAATTCCCCCTAACAATCGAGAGAGGAGTTCTACCACTCGCAGCGGATAGGTGCTGCCACTTTGCTGTGCCCGGTTAAGCACATCGTGAAACTCAGATGATTCGTAGTGGGCTAGGTCTAGCCGCATTGCCTGCTGCAGTAGCTGTACATTGGCATGCAGCAAAAACTGATCGTTGAGAACGCGTTTAACATAGTTGTCGAGCTGGCTGAGTATCTCTCTCAGCAGCAGTAGCCCAAACCCAGCCATGACTAGGGCTAATAGATACGTCGTAAATCCAGATGTCTCGCTGGCTAAAATTAAAACAACCTGATCAACAACTAATTTACTCAGGTACAGCTGGGCCACAGGCACCATCGCACTCAGCAGCGTAATCGCAATGCTCAAAATTAACCAACCTGGGGCAGCCGACCACACTAGCTGAACTAACCGTGGTGTGTTGCCTAGTAGGCTAATAATTTCTGTGTAGTAGCGACGGAGTTGAGGTAGAGGGTTTGGAAAGGTAGAATGCACGAATAGAAAAGGGAAATTTGAGCCGGTACGCGTGTATTAACACGATAGTAGAGATGGTCCATGTGGAGACCTTTCATGGAAGGTCTCCACATGGACCATCTCCTTCATTTACGCTTTGACTAACCCAAGCTTAATGGCCTTAACAATGGCCTGGGTACGGCTGCGGACTTTTAGTTTCTCAAAAATTGCAGTCAAATGGGCTTTTACCGTTGCCACAGTAATGTACAGCTGCTTAGCAATCATTTCATTAGAGGCCCCCTGCACCAGCCAGTTTAAGACATCCTGCTCTCGCTCTGTCAAACGGATCTCTTCCGAGGCACTCTGCAAAGGACGATCTGCATGGGCATGAAACAGACGGAAAAACCCACTGGTTAGCTCTGGATCGAGATAAATTTCGTCCTGCAATACGGTCCGTAGAGCCTCATACAGCTGGCTTCCCAACTTATCCTTGGCAACGTAGCCCTTAGCACCCGCCTGCATCGCTTGATAAATCCACTCATCTTCTCGATGCGCCGATAGACTAAGTACCCGTGTATCAGCCCCAAGCGCCTTTAACCGCTGCAGAACGTCAATACCGGTGCCTTGGCCGAGTTCCATATCTAAGAGCGTAATCATCGGACTGTGGGTTTCAACCATCTCAACGGCCTGATCGACCGATGCCGCTTCGGCTACTACTTCAAAGATACCGGGGCCGTCGGTATAAAGACCTAGTAGGGTGCGGAGTCCCTGCCTAAATTCAACGTGATCATCGACTAACAAAATAGAAATGGCATCGGTCATAGCGGATGCGCCACCTAAAACAATGACGAACGACAGAGAACGAGAGACACACTTACTGCCCACGCGGCAGAAAAATCGAGAACTGAGCACCTCCTTGAGGAAGGGTTTCAGCTCCAATGCTACCCTGATGATCTAGAACGATCTTCTTTGCGATCGCAAGCCCAAGGCCAGTCCCCCCATCACGCTGTGAATAAAATGGCAAGAACAGCTCTTGGGGGTCACTCTCACCGATACCGGGACCTTGATCGCCAATGGTCAGCAACACGGCTTTTGGAGACACATGCCAATCAATCGTAATCGTGCTACCGATGGGGCTGTAGTAGATGGCATTATCCAGTAAGTTTTGCAAAACTTGTTCAAACTGCCAGCCATCGACCATAACAGACATTGCTTGACTGGGTTGAGCAATCGTGAGTTGTTTTGCATCGATACGCGGCTTTAACAGTTGCACCACATTTTGCAACAAGGCCAACAAATTGTGATTTTCTTTTTTTAGTGATGCCTGTTTACCACAAGCAAGCAAGTCTTCCAACTTGTCGGAGATATTTTCAGCCGTTTGGCGGATGCACTTAGCCTTACTCTTTTGAGTTTCGTTTTTTGCGTCTAAAACAATTGTTTCCGCATAGAGATTAATCAAGGCCAGGGGATTGCGCAGCTGGTGGTTCAGCCGCTGTATCGTATGCTCCAATAGTTGAATTTTTTCTTGCTGACGCTGATTTTCTTGATAAAGGGCGAGGTATTGGTGCAGTAGCTGAGCATTTTCTTTAATTAGCTCTCGCTGAAATTTAGAAACATGCTCTTGCGTCCACAGCAACAGGTACTCACATCGGGTCTCTGTTTGACGCAGACCACAAACATAGGCACAGGATTCACTAGAGTCTAGCGACAACGGCATCAACTCTAAAAATGGCAAGTTCTCAGTAATCCAGCGTTTTGGCTCTAGATATGAGGTTATTTCAGTGTTGGTGAGATTATGACGGCGAGAAGACAGCATGTCACGCTTATTCTCCACCTGATCCCACCGCACTAGCCAAACGTCTAGGGCCGACAGTTTTTCACTCAGGCGATCAATTTGAGATTGGCAGAGCTGACGAATGTCCGAAGCTGCAATCTCTGACTCATAGCTAGCCATTGAACGAGGCGATGTGTACATCTTTAATCCACTCCTACCTCACCCAAAAATTTTGGGATTTACGTTAATCATGAATACTTCTGCCCCTATCTAGAATCAACATTTTTTTGTTAATACGCAAGCATTTAAATGAAATTTGGGTGTAAATACGCAGCCATCAAAATTCACCAAAACATGGCCTCTTTCTGGGTGTTTAAGCGCCTGATTAGCTGACTCAAATTTCGAAACTAGCTGTAGATTTTTAGCCCCTGACGTAGCTACAGAGCAAACTGAAGCCCATAGCTATTAGACCTTTGACCAATTGGCCAACGAACCGTCACACCTTACGCTTGGAATAAGCGCATTTCGTTGACATGTTCGCTATCGCAGACTCGCCTTCTTTGCGTGAAGGGGCGGGTCTTTTTATTTGAATAATGCGCTGCCAACCACATTAATTACGGTTGATACGAAGCCGATATGCATCGAGCTTCAGCCGATTTCTGTGGAATATTGCCTATGCTGCGGGTCTTTACCCGAGCACCTAGTCTTTACAGTCCAAGCTTTCACGGGTTGAGACCCCTGTAACAGGGTTAATGCCATCAGCCCGTTCGCACAGGTACTTTACTTGGAAACGATCAAGAATACTGTACGAAAAGTCGGCACCGGTAATTTCTGTGTCGGCAAAGGTGCTGCTGGTCATTAGGGCATCGGTGATGATGGCGTTAGTCAGATCGGAGCCTGTAAACTCAACCCGATCGGCAAAGGTCTCCGATAGATTGGCCCCGGTTAAATCAGTATGAATAAATTTGGCCTTAGTCAAGATGCTGGCGTTGAGGTTAGCGCCGCGAAAGTTGGCATCGCGAACTTCAGCGGCGGCCAGCGATGTCCCAGCCAGATCAGCATCCTCAAAGTTGCGCCCGGTCAGGTCAGTGAGGGTGTAGTTAATAATTCCAGACTCTGCGATCGCACGTTGAGGCAACATTACCCAGCAAAGCGACATCGCAACTACCAGACCTAAAATCCTCAAACCCAACCGCTGCCATCTAGCCATCCCCAATCCGTGCTCCTGTCTGCCGCAGCTCTCATCATAGGCGAATATAGCAGCGCATGGATTGCACTAGATAGGATTCTGAGTCTCCCTGGAAACAAGCGTGTCTATTTGATGGGCATTGAATCTTTATGGAGGGCAGTACCGTCTTGGGTGTTCTCTGCGCTAACACTGTCCTGCCAGGGATCGGCAATGGTGTCCTGGAAGCCATCATGGCTGACCACATCTCCCGATTTTGGTGTTGAAAAGTCATCTAGGGGCATCTGCTGAGAGTCTGCAGAAAGATTGATACTCCCCTGCTGAAGGTCGCCCCAAAGCATATCTGACATTTGTTTGGAATCTTTATTGAGGGAATTTGTAATCGTTTCAATTTCTGACAAAATTTGAGTCATACTCTGGGCCGCTGTCACCAGAGATTGAGAATTAGCAACGGCAGCCTGTCTAGACTGGTTCACATCATTTGTCTGCTGATGTAGCTTCTCTAGGGAATGGCGCTGGCGATCATAGGCTTTAAGGCTTGCCATATCTGCTATCAGCTGAGCAATTATGGCCTGGAACTGTGATTTATCTGCCGACTGGGTGGTTTGATCAACGGCGGTGGTTAGCGCCAGGATGCGTTTATCTAGAGTTTCAAATAGCTGGGCCGACTCCGCTTCAGAGGGCATACTTTCCAGATAGCCTCCCAGGGTTTGGGCCAGTGTAAATAGGGCATCTAGTCGGCTGTCCACAGTTTGATACTCATTGAGCTGGTCGCTCAGCTGCTGCTGCACTTTGCGAATCAAAGCCTGCTGTTCTCGAACTTCGTCATCCACCTGTGCTGTAAAGGCCAAGAACTGCTCAGTGACTTGATCGGTCTGGAGATTGCCTTGGGCAATCATCCCCTTATGACGACGAATCGTCTCTTGGTGCAGGTTGAGCTGATTGAGGATGTTAAAAAATGACATGGATAGCTGCTCAAGCTCATCTTGCTGGGAGATTGAAACTTCTGCCAGCAGATTGCCATCGGTGTTAGCAAACTGTTTTCCCTGTAACAAAATCGGCTTGATCCGCAGGTTTAACCGTCTGATTGCCAGAAATACAACAGTGCCAATCAGTAACACCATTAAGCCGGTGGTCAAAGCGGCAATTCGAGAAATACGACCGTAGATTGCGCTGTAGGGGACAAAACCAAATAACAGCCAGTCCTGCCCAGGCACTGGTGCGTAAGCCCAATAGCCAGTTTTTCCCTTTAAGAATCCTGGTGCATCGGTTTCAATTTGCTCCCAAATGGCAGCCAGTCCTGCAACATTTTGGTAAGTCTGGTCGGTAATGACTGGGTTAGTGGGGTCAACAATCACTTTGCCTGACTGGGTCAGCAGCAAAAAATAACCCGCTTTTTGAAACACAACATCATCGAGTAAGTTGCCTAGGTAGCGGCTATCAATATCCACCAGGCTGGTGCCCAACCAGCGACCCTCTCGGTTAAACAAGGGGTAGTAGTAGGTAAGCAGGCGATTTCTTTCGCGCTGATATGGCTCGGTCCAGAGGCTAGTCTGGGGTTCAAAATAGGCTTGGTAGCGATCACTCTCTGGGTAAAACTCACCCTCATCATCGGCAAAATCTTCATAGCGAATGGCATCTGGATCAAATGCGGTTGATTCTGACGAGGTAATGGCGGAATAGTAGGGAAATAGCCAGGACTGCTCTTCAAGCAAACCGTTTTCGCTCTGGCCGAGGCCCAAGCCAATCACAAATTCAGGGCGACGCTCAAACAGCTGTAGCACTAACTCTCGGTAGGTGTCAGGAAACTGAGCCTTCCGCTCATGCAACGTTGTGGCGCTGACACCCAAGCTATAGGCAAGGGTTTCGGCTGAATCGGTGACCGATGCGATCGCATTCACCTTACTATCAACACTGCTGCGCACCTGGTCTTCCGCCTGTCGTCTTAACATCTCACTAAAGAGAAATGCCATGCCCCCCATACTAACCAGGGCACCCAGCATAATCATCCAGAACAGACGTCCCCCAAATGAATTTAGTCGAAACCAGCCCTTGGCCTTGTCTACCAGGGTCGGTTGATAGCTCTGGGGGGTGTTTGGAAGCTCTTTAAACGGTGCGATTGACTGCTTGGACATCGGCAATTTGAAGGAGCTCATAGCTGCAGTGAAATAACAAGTTGTCTATATAAATAATCGCCATACCAATTCTCAAAGGTCTGTGGGCAGTTCCAAAAACTACTAACCTTTGCAATGCCAGCGGTCTATTGTTCCAAACTTAAAACCAAGAAATGGTATGTGGCCTATTGGCCATTCCCCATAATAGTTCATAAGTTTTGGAGGATTGAGCTGTCTGGTTGACTATATGTGCTATTTCAAACCTATCTTCACCGTATAAACAATCAATCTGAAAAAAATATATTTGTTACGTCAAATGACTGAATCTTGGGGAACTTATTAAACCCATCCCTTAAACAGGATGAGGAGCAATCTTAAGACGATGTTTTTTGCACATCTGACCAAGGGGATGGCCCTAGCTATTGACCAGGTAACGGCCAGGACTGTTCCCCCCACCCTCTACAGATTAATCAGCTTTGACTGCTCTGGCTCGTTTTAGCAGCATTGTCGAAATCTGCTCAATGTCCGTCAGCATTTGCTCAATCGGCTGCACCGCTGTCACCACAGACTGTGATTCAGTCGCAGCCGATTGACTCGCCTGAGCAATACTGCCTGTCTGCTGCTGCAGCTGATCCACAGCAGGCCAGCGTTGATCGATGGCTTTGAGCGTCAGAATATTCTTGGCTAATTGGTCAGCCAGCACACGCAGCTGGTCCACTTGAAATTCATGGCCTAAAACAGTATTTAGGGAAGTAACCTGTTGTTCCACTAATGCTAAAGTCTCTGCGGCATGGGTGGGGACTCGTCTAAGTTCTCCATCCAGGGCTCGTCCTAACGTATTGACAGCATCCACTTGAGTGTCGACCGTTTGGGAACCAGTGGCCACCTGAGCCACTAGCTGCTGCACCCTGTGAATCAGAGCTTGCTGCTTACTTGCAAGTTTATCCAGCATCTCTGTAAATTCTGTAAACTGTGCAGAAACTTGGTCGGCATGGGACGCTTCTGTCGCGATTTTTTGTTCGTGGCGACGGATGGTTTCTTCGTTTAGGTTCAACTGTTCTAACATGTTAAAAAACGCCAGAGATAGCTGATTGAGCTCGTCTTCGCCATCCCACTGAGCCAACAGCATAGAATCGGTTTGAGCTAGCTGATTACACTGGTTAAGTACGGGTTTAAGATGACGATTTAGACTGCGAATCGCCAAGACAACGGCGATGGATAGCAGAACGACAATGAGCGTTGACGCCGCCAGAGTGATTAACGCAATACGATTAAAGACAGCGGCATAGGGAACATAGCCAAAGACAAGCCAGTCTTGGTCAGGCACCGTTGCGTAGGCCCAATAACCAGTTTCTCCTTCTAAAAATCCGGTCACCTCGCCACCAACCTGTTGCCAAAGATTGCTCAAGTCCGGAATGTCTTGGTAGGTTTTTAAGTTGTTCTCAAAATTAGTTGGGTCAGCAACAACATTGCCCTCACGGGTTATCAAGACAAAATGCCCCATCTGTCGAAACACAGGCTGAGATAGCAGCTGACTCAAATATTGATTATCCACATCCACCAGCGTTGTGCCTAACCAGCGGCCATCGTTGGAAAATAGTGGCAGATAGTAGGTTAGCAGCTGATTGGCATCTGTCTGGTAAGGCTCTGTCCAAACAGCCGTTTGGGGCAGAAAGTAGTCCTGATATCGCTGACTCTCGGGGTAAAACTCACCCGCATCATCGGCCATGTCTTCATAGAGTGTAGGCGGCTGAGCATTAACATTCTGAGTAACCGCAGACTCGACTGAATAGTAGGGAAACAACCAGGACTGGTCAACAATTAAACCGTTTTCTCGCTGTCCTAAACCGAGGCCAACAACAAATTCTGGACGCTGTTCAAACAGCTGTAGGGTGAGTTCGCGATAGGTATCGGCATACTGGGCCTGGCGCTCATGGAGGGTGGTAGCACTGATACCCAAACCATTCGCCAAGGTTTCAGCTGCTACTGTAACAGAGGCGATCGCATTAGCTTTGCTATCAAGCGCGCTGCGTACTTGGTCCTCCGCCTGGTATTTCATCATCTCACTAAAGAGAAGTGCCATACCACCGACTCCCGTCAGGGCACCAACCATAATCATCCAAAACAAACGGCCACCAAATGTGTTGAGCTGCAGCCATCTGAGTAGAGTTTGCTTGAGATTTTGTTGCTGAGAGCTTTGGGCTGTTTCTTGAGCAGCAGAGGATTCGGCTGGGATAGCACTGGCTAATTTAGAACGCATAACTGTAGTAATAGGAGAAACGTGGAACTAGTTCAACAATATTTGAATCAAATATGCGATCACTGTAGATGCTTAGTCATTCAACTCTTCTGCAAAGAGGGCTTTACTTTAAAGATCGAGAAAGCTAGTTTGGCGTTGACCTCACCCTGTCAACAGCAACGCCTGGAGTTACTCTTGTAACATCAATACCTGGGGTTACTACTTAATGGCACTATTGTTGATGCTAATCAGTATTGCTGTAAGCTTCCTTTAAAGAGCTTCACCATATAAACACTAGAACTTCAAAGAGCTGAGAAAAGTACTGATAAAACTTTAGGAGAAAACTCCGTTTTATATTATCTCTTCTAAGTCTTCTTGAATTTTACGCCAAACGGCTGATTTTGTTCAGCCGTATGTGCCGTACATAACGATTGCGCTCTCAAGCTTTCAGCGATCGCTGAGGTTGTGAATTTATAGGCAAAGCTGTAATTGTGGAACAATCAGTCTTCATAAACTGTCGTTGTTCCTGTGGGACTTTTAGACACATAATAAAGCTTCTATGAAGCCTACTCGCCTTTATCAGCCTTTTCTCCTTCGCCTTTTACATGGGCTCACTGGCTTATTTCTAATATTGGCAGTCCTTAGCGCATTTTGGACCTACAACACCTACGACGGTCGTTGGGGTAAGGTTCCTTTGCCTAGCTACAAAGCCATTGAGGGGGTTCACGGTACCTTTGGGCTATACACATTGTTGATCTTTCCAGCTTTTGTGGTTTATGCCTTTAACCGTGGCAAGCATCGTTTAGGAGAGTTAAAATCACTCTCTAAATTAACCCATCAGATTGGTCGGCCTGCTTGGTGGTATACCCTCAGTCGTTTTTGTAACACGCTTACTCTAATAGCACTGACCTTTGCTCTGTTTAGCGGCAAAATGATGGATGAAAAATGGCTACCCAATGGAGAACTGGAGCATTTTTGGTATTACGGTCATCTGGTGTCGTGGGTTGTCGTGGTAGTTGCGATCGCACTCCATCTGTTAATGAATGCCAAAATTGGCGGCACTCCTTTTTTGCTCTCCATGATCACCTGGAAATTTAGAGCGCAGGACAGCCCCAGACTCTGGAAAAACCATATTGCGGCTTGGTGGTCCAATTTTCAGCTAGACGCCTGGTCAACGTGGGGAACCAGACTCTCGGCTCGACCCAAGTTAGAAATTGCCATCTGGAGCAGTCTAATTGCAGCCTGGCTTATTTCTCTATCTAAAGAACTGATCTAAATTAATCGCCGTCTGTCTGAGCCCCAGGCAAAACACATTTTTAGACCCATCACAGCCTGATCTTTCAGACCACCCACGTAAAATGACCACAAAGGGATATACCCTAGATCTGGCTATATTTGTCCGGTGGAGAGTTGCATGGTGACTAGACCATGAGCCTCCGCTGTCGAGCGTAGTGTAGGTCACCTCCTTTAAACAGGAGCTGGGACCCCATTAACTCAATAAACGTATTGTTAGGAGCAAAATTGTGGAACGCACTTTCATCATGATCAAGCCTGACGGTGTTCAGCGTGGCCTGGTTGGTGAGATTATCAGCCGCTTTGAGACCAAAGGATTTAACCTTGTCGGCATGAAGTTCATGGCCGTCTCCCGTGAGCTGGCAGAAAAGCATTACGGTGTTCACAAAGAGCGCCCCTTCTTTGGTAGCCTGGTCGAATTTATTACCTCTAGCCCTGTGGTTGCCATGGTTTGGGAAGGTGAAGGTGTTGTGGGTTCTGCCCGTACCCTGATCGGGGCAACTAACCCGATTAGTGCAGCTCCTGGCACAATTCGGGGCGACTACGGTGTCACCATCGGCCGCAATCTTATCCACGGTTCCGATGCGATTGAAACGGCCCAGACTGAAATCGCTCTTTGGTTTACCGATGACGAACTAGCCAGCTGGGAAGCTTGCACCAAGAGCTGGATTTACGAATAGGTTGAATGCGCTGTAGGGCGCGGGTTGTAGGGGCGCACAGCCGTGCGCCCCTACTAATCGGTTAAAACATCCATCAGGAACGTTGCTAAATCATCTGACGCAATATGCTGAATGTGTTTGTGGTCAACGATGTCGAATTTAGCCCCTTTCTCTCTGAGATTGTTATCAAGGGTGACCAAAAACCCTTTGGCAATATAGTCATCGCCCACCTGAATCCAGCCGATACCCAGCTCGTCGTTATGCTCTAGCTGTTGAGATGCTGCGACAATCTGTTTAGCAATGGCCAGGCGATCGATCGGTTCATTGTCAATCAAAATCAAGACGATCTCACCGTTGGCCGGCTGCTGGCCAGCGTTTTTTTTAGCAAAGTACTGGTCAAGAACTGTTTTAAGTACCGGAGCCAGCGCCAGTTTTTCTGGCATTGGTGCGGTATCCATCAAAGATTGTAGGTTAGCTATATTTACGTTGTAATAGGCTTCAAAGGTATCTTCACTGCGGCGATAAACCGTTAGCCCGTTTGGGGCCAGAGTGTGACACTGATCGGCAATCTCTAAAATTTGAGTTTGGGCCTGCTGCCACCGCTGCTCAAAGCCAGGGGTCATGCCCAATCGCTCTAGCTGAGTCGGCGCATAAATTAGGGTGTAGTTGCGGTTATGTAGCTGAGCAGGCAGGGTAGTACTGGTGTCTACCATAATCTGATTGTTTCGAATATCGGCAGTTTCTATTTAGGATGCCCCTGCAACTAGACCATTCTATCAAAAGCTCATCGTAGCCAGTTTTCCACCGTTATAGCCCAGCGCTCATGGTCGCGCCATTCTCCGTTAATTTTTAGATATTGGCGTGAGAATCCCTCGTTGGCAAACCCCAACCGCTTAACCAATTTAATGGAGGCCGTGTTGCCGGGTTGAATGTTTGCTTCAATGCGATGAAGCTTGAGGGTATCAAACGCATGGTTCAGAACTAACCTTACCCCTTCGGTCATTAACCCCTGGCCAGCATAGTCCACACCACCGTAGTAGCCCAGATAAGCATTTTGAAAACTGCCATAAAAAATCTGGCTTAGATTTGCCACCCCCACTAAACGATGTTCAATCGCATGCCATATCAGTAAGCCGACAAAAGCTTCAGTCTGACACCGACGAATATAGCGCTTACAGCCTTCCTCACTCTGGGCTGGCTCTGCCCAGGGGAAATGATAGTTGGCACTACGCTGGTGTAGCTCATGCAGCGTTGACCAATCATCATCAACGGGAGGCCGAATGTAAACGCGCGGAAGCATAGGTTTAAGCTAAGTTTACAGATACTTCCGCAGCTAGCGTATCCTATGAAGTTAGATTCGGCAATCTTATCCGTTTAAGGCGTTGAGATACCAGAGAGCCTATCTACGGCGATAGGGCACAGTCGCCGCAATATCAATGCTATCGGTAGATACAAGATTCGGTTTTTGCGTTTGGTTAGCAAGCTCTTTTGCCATACCAAGAAACAGTGTAGGATCTCCAATCTTGGGTTGTTGGTCATAGGATCGGAACGATCGCACAACATCTTGCCAAATGGGCTTCGGAAACCCTAGCTGATTACGATGATAGGCATCGTAGCGAGGCGAGGTGATGTTAAAGGGAATTTCACCCACAGCACGACTGGGTAAAATACGACGGCGATGATAGGGAACAATGTTTTCGCCAAAGCTCTCCAGATATTCATCGCTATTGAGCAGCTCATCAATAAAGCCTCGGACTCCTTTGGTCATTACGACAGCTGACCAGGCGATCTGTTCTGCTTTACTATATACTCGACGCCCTAACACTCGTTCAATGCAGTGTTGCACAAAGCGATAGTTGTTATTCTTATTGTAGAAACTATCGATAAAGGTATTTGACAGCAGCAGCCCTCGAATAAAGTCACGTACCGTTATCTGTCGATTACGAAGCTGAGATTCTAGAGCGATTTCACGGTCGCAATCAAAGGCATGAAAAAAGATTTGTCGATAGGCTGCATTGATCAGAGCCCCTATCTCTATTGGCGAAAATAAATCGTCAGTTGAGTAGACAATGGCTTCATCATCTGGAGCACCAATGGCATCAACACGCTGGTTAGGGCAGGAAGGAGAATAAGCCAATAGAGGAATCGTCATTTTTTACAAGCCTTCACTCTTTTAGTTTTTAAAGCAGGAGTAGTAAGTAGGGAATCTCAATGATTTATTAGGATACAGGCTCTCTTCAAGAGAAAGCACTGAGTCTCTCTCAGCATTAAGCAAACTGGCGTTTTCTTACTACTTGAGAGATTAGACTAGAGCTGGGATTTGGGAGCGAACACAAGAAGTTAGAGCCTGTGCTATCTCATAAAAGATAGGTTCACCTACTTGATCACTTTCAGTGAATTATAGTTGGCGTCTGATTTGTTTTATATTTCATATTCTTTATTTGACTCTGCACAAATTCTGCACAATCCAGCTGGTCTAATGCTAAGTATAGCTTTGCGCATAGGCTCACTACACTGGTGATTGCAGAAAGCTTCGCAAACTGCTGATTGTAATCAACCGTTTGCGCGATGAGGATTTGTTTAACAAGATAAAGCAATAACAACAGGGAAATAACAATGGCTGGTCTACAAGAAGCGGGAAGATTGGGGATTAAACCCTTTGAGGAAGCTGCGTCTGTTGAATTAAAACTAAATTCGACCCCAGAGGATGTACAGGCAGTGATTGCGGCGGCCTATCGTCAGGTGCTGGGTAATGAGCATCTGATGAAAAGCGATCGGCTGGTGGAACCTGAGTCACTGTTAACTCAGGGGATTATTTCAGTACGAGATTTTATCCGAGCGATCGCAAACTCAAACCTATATCGTCAGAAGTTTTTATATCCTAACTTTCATGTTCGCTTTATTGAGCTAAATTACAAACACTTGCTGGGGCGAGCCCCCTATGATCAAGCAGAAATCGCCTATCATTTAGATCTGTTTCTGTCTAAAGGCTACGAAGCGGAGATTGACTCCTATCTTAGCTCTGCAGAGTATGAAAGCAGCTTTGGGGACAGTATTGTTCCCTCATATCGAGATTTTCAAGTCGACCATCCCGGTCAGCGTACGGTTGGTTTTAGCCGTCTGCTACAGCTCTGTGGCGGCTATGCCAGTAGCGACCGGGCTCAGAAACAAAAACAGCCTCGACTCACGATGGCAGTGGCCAAAGGCTTACCGGCTCCTATTCAGGCATCGAACGGTGCGGCGTTGTCTGGACCTTTGGGGGGCGCTCGTGGCAATGTCTACAAACTGCGCGTTGTTCGTGCGGCATCGTCCAACTCAACGGTTGTTCGCCAAAGTGTCACAGAAGTGCTGGTGTCCTATGACCAGCTGACGACCAAACTACAGCAGCTAAACCGAGCTGGAAATCGGGTCATGAGTGTTGCGACTGTTTAGGTTTACAGAACAAAGGAGAATTTTAGATGGCTATTACAACAGCAGCCTCGCGTCTTGGTACAGCAGCATTTAGCGAGACCAAGCCCTTTGAACTGCGGCCTCAGGCCACCCCCCAAGACCTAGAAGCGGTGATTCTTGCTGTCTATCAACAGGTGTTGGGCAATCCCCACCTGCTGTCGGCTGATCGGCTAACCATTGCTGAATCTTTACTGCGCGATCGCAAAATTACCGTTCAAGAATTTATCCGACAGGTCGCTAAGTCAGACCTCTACAGACAGAAGTTTTTCTACAGCACCTTTCAAAGTCGGACCATTGAACTCAACTTTAAACATCTCCTGGGTCGAGCGCCCTATGATCAAGCCGAAATTGTAGAGCACTTAGACATTTATGAATCCCAAGGATTTGATGCGGATATTGACTCCTACATCGATTCAGCAGAGTACCAAACCAACTTTGGAGAAACCATTGTGCCCTATTACCGGGACCTGGTTACAACTGGCGTAAACCAACGTTCGACAGGCTTTGCCCGCCTCTTTCAGCTCTATCGAGGCTATGCCAGCAGCGATCGAGCCCAATTTACTGGTAATGCACCAAAGCTCGTCAAAGACCTGGCTCGCAATACTGCCGCTGCTATTATTCCGCCATTAGAAGGTGCAAAAGCAGCCGCCTTTATCCCCGCCTCAAAAGGGGATGCTTCCAAAAGTGCGTTTGGTGGCTCTAAAGCCTTTGGTTCTGGGCGCTTCTTCCGGGTTGAGGTGGCCGGCATCAGTGGCCCCAGATACCCCAGGGTTCGACGGGTCAACAAAGCCGTGGTCATTCCCTTTGAAGAACTCACCCCCCATATGCAACGGGTACAGCGTCAGGGTGGCAAAATCGCCAGCATTATCGAACTCTAGTGCTTATCTTGCTGTCAGAGGGCTGTGGCATCTACTTGCCAGATTTTCACAGCCGCTGGCACTTAAAACAAACACTCAAAATTTAAAGAATCGAAACAATTGTTTAACAGAGTTTGCCTATGGTCATAGATTAGTAGGTAACGTGATTCAACGTATCGCTAATGGTGTTTGACAGTGGAGCACGTCAACTTTTTTCTTGGGAAGAGATTATTGATGAGAAGCCCCTGACTGCCTCTAGTCAAACGCTACTGCCCCATGCTTTAGCGAAGTTTGTGGCGCAATCCGGCTCTAGCTGCATGATTGCGTTGCGCTATGGCAAAGTGGCTGGCATTGTTACTCGGCAAGATTTGCTTAGCGCCGTTACTCACAAGGCTAACTGGGCCAGGTTACGCTTAGCCAAAGTGATGACCCATCCTGTCATTACGGTGGCAAAATCTGAGCTATCGCTGGGGACATCGCTGCTGCAACAATTTGAGCAGTATCAGATTAGTCATTTACCTGTGGTAGATGATGACAACACTCTAATTGGGATAATTTCTTACAAGCATTTGCTCGTTATCTTCCGTGAGCAAACGGCAGAAGTTTCAATTAAACGCCAGCATCAGCGTGCCCAGCTTTTTGCCGAAATCACCCTAAAAATTCGCCAGTCTCTACAGCTTAAAGAAATTTTGCAAACCACCGCCGAGGAAGTTCAACAACTCCTCGATGCGGATCGCGTGTTGATCTATCAGGTTTTACCAGATGGTACTGGCAAAACCACTAGCGAGGCCGTTAAAGACCCTTATCCAGCTGTGTTAGGCATGGCGTTCCCAGAAGAAGTCTTTCCAATAGAGTATCAGCAGCTTTATGCCAAAGGGCGAGTACATGCCATTACGGATGTTTATGCCCCCGATTCGGGCATAGCCGAGTGTCTGCTGGAATTTATTGAGCAATGGGGAATTCAAGCAAAGCTAATTGTGCCCATTGTCCATCCCCTAGCTTCCGATCAAGCAGCCCCCCGTGCCGACGGTCATCAGCTGTGGGGACTGCTGATTGCCCATCAGTGCAGCGGTCCACGACAATGGACAGATTTTGAGCTAGAGTTCATGCAACAGCTAGCTGCTCAGATCAGCATTGCCCTGTCCCAGGGGCAAATGCTGGAATATTTAGAAGAACGGGTCAAACTGCGCACAGCCGAGTTAACCGAAGCCAACAGAGCGCTACAGCAAGAGATCCAGGAGCGCAAGCAAATTGAAATAGCGCTGCGGCAAAGCGAGGAACAGCTCCGGCTGATCACCAACAATTTACCCGTGCTGATTGCCTATGTCGACGCGCAACAATGTTATCGCTTTAACAATCAGGCCTATGACTACTGGCTAGGGCAAGACCCAGCAGAGCTGTATGGTAATCCCATCAAAGCGTTTACCCAACCAGGCCATTATCAAACCATTCGCCCCCATATTGAAACAGCCTTAATGGGCGAACAGGTCACTTATGAAAGTGAGCTGATCTTAAAAGACAGTCGCAGACATTCAGTGAGCGTCAGCTATATTCCTCACCTGGAGATGATTAATCGGGGAGAGGCCAAGATTAATGGATTTTTTGCCCTGACCACGGACATTAGCGATCGCAAAGCCATCGAACGCATGAAAGATGAATTTATCGCCGTTGTCAGCCATGAATTAAGAACCCCCCTAACCTCGCTCCATGGCTCATTAAAGCTCATCGCAACCGGGCGTTTGGGCAATCTGTCTGAAGCAGGACAACAGATGCTGGCAGTGGCCGATGAAAGCACCGATAGACTGGTGCGGTTAGTCAACAATGTGCTTGACCTACAGCGGATAGAATCCGGTGAAGTCACAATGGACAACTGCACATGTAACGCAGCAGAACTTGTAGAGCAAGCGGCAGAAGCCATGCAGACCATGGCCCAACAACATGGCATTGAAATTCACACCCATCTCAAGCCGCTCTTTATTTGGGCTGACCCAGACTATATTGTGCAAACTCTAACCAATCTAATTGGGAATGCCATTAAATTTTCAGCTCCCCGCAAAACAATTCTCTTAAGCCTGCAGCCGCATGCTGCCAATCCTGGGCTCCCAAATGGTGTCGCTCCACCTGATTCTTCTTCAGGAGCCGCACTTTTTTGCGTAAAGGACAGCGGACAAGGGATTCCGTCCGATAAACTAGACAGTATCTTTGAGCGTTTTCACCAGGTGGATTCTTCTGATTCGCGAAAGAAAGGGGGAACAGGATTAGGATTAGCCATCTGTCGCAAAATCATTGAACAACATGGCGGTAAAATTTGGGCCGAAAGTGAAGCGGGTGTGGGTAGCAATTTTTATTTTACGGTTCCACTGTCCCACGATCAGATCCATGATTAGGGGTTTCAAAACATCATGATATCCAAACTGATACTGGTGATTGATGACGAAGAGCCGATTCAAAAGGTAGTTGGGCTTAGTTTAAAGATGGAGGCCGATTGGCAAATCATCTGTGCATCGTCGGGGCCAGAGGGAATTACTTTAGCGGAAACCCGTCAGCCAGATGCCATTCTGCTCGATGTCATGATGCCTGAAGTCGATGGAATTCAGACCTTTGAGAGATTAAGCAATAATCTTCAGACTAAGGATATTCCCGTTATTTTGCTAACGGCTAAAACTGGGACAGCAGAGAAACGTCTATTTCAAAAAATTGGGGTAACCGGAGTTATTACTAAGCCCTTTGATCCCTTATCACTAGCGAGCCAAATAGCCAAGCTAACCGGTTGGCTACTTTAAGGATACTCTCATGAAAATCTTATTAGTAGACGATGATAATGCCTTGGCTGAAATTCTCATTCAGCAGCTCACCATACAAAACTATGTTGTTGATCGGGTGGCTGACGGTGAAATGGGCTGGTCCTATGCGTCTACCTTTGATTATGACCTGATTATTCTCGATTGGATCTTGCCGAGTCTGGACGGACTGCGGCTCTGTCAGCGATTACGGAGTGGTGGATATGGTGTCCCGATTTTGCTGTTGTCTGCTAGAAACCAACAGGTTGATAAAATTCAAGGTCTAGAGGCTGGGGCCGATGACTATTTAGTCAAACCCTTTGATATCAAAGAATTATTAGCCCGTATTCAGGTGTTGCTGCGACGGATGGCGGCTGAACCCCAACCTATTTTGGTGTGGGGAGATCTGTGTCTAGATCCGGTTAGCTGTAACGTTACCTATCAGGGATATCCGGTGGCGCTAACGGCCAAAGAGTATGCTCTGCTGGAATTGTTCTTACGCCACAGCCATCAGGTGTTAAGTACTTCCACACTCTTGGACCAAATCTGGTCGTCCGATGAATTTCCCAGTGAAGCAACTGTGCGATCGCACATTCGAGGGCTGCGACAAAAACTCAAGGCTGCCGGTGTTTCAGCAGATGTTGTTGAAACGGTACGCGGTTTGGGCTATCGGCTAGGCACCTATCCTTCAGCAGCCAGCAACGCTCAAAAAATATCACCGACGGTTTCTTCTGAAAGTCAGGCCCAATATTTAGAAGGACTGACTCAAACCTGGCAAACCCATAAGGGTGAAAGTATCAAGCGTTGGCGTCATTTAGCACAGCTGTCGCAAACCCTGGCCAAACAGGGAATGAATGAACAACAACGGATACAGGCTAAACAAATGGTCCACAGTTTAGCCGGTACCTTAGGGATTTTTGGCTTGCTTGAGGGACATCGCCTCGCCCTTAAGCTAGAAGGGCTTTTAGAGACCATGGCCAACACTCCAGCCTCTACCCAAACCAAGCAGTTTCAGGTGTTGGTCACAACCCTGGGTCATGCTTTAGACAATCCTCCCCAGCTAGTGGCTTGGACAGCAAACACACCCCACTCGCCCCAAATTTTAGTCATCGACATTAATGAGGCGTCCTACATTCAACAGCTGATAGCGCTAGCCGTTGCCCAGGGCCTAAACGTCGACAGTGCTACCTCAACAACAGTAGCGACTCAGCGCTTGGCATTAGATGACTCTGAAGCAAACTCTCTAGATACAGCCACACATCTGCCAGATGTCGTTCTCATCAACCTGGTGGGAGCTGATACCGATTTGATGCTAGCAGACAGCAGTTCACAACTGTTACTGCAGCTGATTACAAAATTGAATACCCGTTGGCCCCAGCTACCGACAGTCTTAATCACTCCCCAAGCAGATTTTGGCAATCGATTGGACTTAACTCGTCGAGGCGCCACCATGGTGCTGGAATATCCAGTCAGCCCGGCAGAAATATTGGAAGCGATCAATCAGGCAACCTACCTGAGATATCGTCACAGCAAAATTATGCTGGTAGACGATGACAGTCACTATTTACAAAAGGTCATGCAGCTGCTGCAGCCCTGGCCTTTTCAAATTACGCCACTGGCCAATTCACAGCGGTTTTGGACAATTTTTAAACAAATCCTCCCCGATGTTCTTGTTCTCGATATTGAAATGCCTGGAATTAATGGGTTTGAGCTATGTCGAGTCATCCGGAGCCATCCTGAATGGCAACATTTACCAATTATTTTTTTAAGCGTCCATGCCGACCAAAGCAATCAATCTAAAGCCTTTTCCGTTGGGGCAGATGACTACCTCACAAAATTTACCCAGGAAGACAACTTAGTAGACCGAATTCTCAATCGGCTTAAACGCTATCACGCCTGGTGTAATCAAGAAAACGGCATCTTGGCCTTAGAATGATCGAGCATTGCTGGAACGGTTTTAGTCGTGAGGGGTCGTTAAATAGCCGCCAGACCGATTCATCTCCTCAGAGATCGCAATAATTGCTTTTGTGTTCATTGCTCACATAGCAATCGCCCAAAGCGTCAGACAGCAACAGCTATGGGCGGCATAATCTGCTGAATACATTTACCAGATTGCGATAGTTCTTAACAAGAGATATTCGCCAAGATAGTCATCCCGTGCACAACGTCTGCACAAGATTACGGCATGGTTAAGAAGAATCCTTTGAAAGCTCTCTCGGAATCCATTTTTTAGCCTTTTGTATGTGCTTACTCAAGCAGGTAGCCAAAATTAAATACAGTTATAAAGATTCTTTTTTGCTGGCCACTAGTGAAGCCCTTTAGCAACTGTAGATACAGACCATCTGCTTACAAACACATTGAGGTTGGTAATTGCACAAAGGACGGCAGTTTTTGCCACACAGATTTCACAGTGACTTAACTATAATCATGGATCACGTTCGTCATAACTCTCTGCGTCAATCCCAGCATCCCTTAATAGCTAAACTGGCTCAAACCATAGAATCAGCATGGCAGCAGCAGTTTACGCTCTACCCATATCAGACCCCCAAGGACCTAGGCTATATCGAAGGGACCCTAGAAGGTGAGAGGCTGACGATAGAAAATTACTGCTATCAAACGGTACAGTTCCGTAAGCTTCACTTAGAGCTTGCCAAAGTGGGCAAACACTTGGATATTCTCCACTGTGTCATGTTTCCACGTACCACGTTTCCACTGCCCGTGTTCGGCGTTGACATTGTTGCCGGACGTGGGCAGATTAGTGCCGCAATTGTAGATTTATCGCCTGTTTTAGCCGTTAAAACCCTACCGACTAACTATCACCAGGCGCTGCAGCAGCTACCACCAGCACACTTTACCCAACAGCGAACATTGCCAGCATGGGGCGATATTTTTTCTGACTTTTGCTTGTTTGTGAGCCCCACAACCGAGCATGAGGAAATGTCATTTTTAGAGCAGGCAGCGCAATTTTTGTCCATCCACTGCCAGCTAAGCAAACAGACCAACCCGGTGGACTCTATAGAGCAGGAAGCACTGATCGTGGCAGGTCAACGTCGTTACTGTTTACAACAACAAAAGAATGACAAAACCAGACGCATTTTAGAGTGTGCTTTTGGAGTAGAGTGGGCTGATCGATACTTACGCACCATGCTGTTTGACTGTGCAGATGCGCCTGCAACAGAATGTAAACATGTGTGACTTTAGAAGTCCTGCTGTTAAGCTTCAAATGCTTTCTGTATAAGCATTTTGACAATTGTAAGCATTCAGCAACAAAGATGTGCACACCACCTGCACAATCAACCTGATTAAATTATTGTGGTTCAAAAGCCAGAGTCTTGGTTGCGATCAAGGCTCTCTTTCCTCAAAGTGTGTTGATAAATCTTAGATGGTGATGCAACAGAGTAGCCGTGATCGGTCAAGGTAGAAGCGCCGCCAGCACCATGGCTTTAACTGCCTTCCAACAGTTTCCAAACCTGATAGCAGGGACTCTTGCTATTACCGATCAAATCTATTGCTGTGGGGAATATTGCTTTGATGCCTTTATCGGAAGAATAACTTCAGCATTGCTGAGCTTCGGGATGGTTTTAGTTGTGGGGGTTGTTGATAGCCACTGCTCTAGGCTGATTCATTCCCAAATTCAGCAAGCGCATAGCTTCAATGCGCCGATTCCCTCTCTCAAATAGTGGGAACGTCGCTACCCTCACTTGGAGTATTTGGAACCTCTTGCCGATAAAAATGAAGCTCACCTGGGTGGCTTCGGTACTTGTACATGCTTGTTTTAAGTAGGAGATTTTTCCATGTTCGATGCTTTTACAAAGGTCATTTCTCAGGCCGATGCACGAGGAGAATATATCAGCGACAACCAAATTTCAGCACTCACTCAACTCGTTGCAGAGGGTAGTAAGCGCATGGATGTGGTAAACCGATTGACAGGTAATGCCAATGCCATCGTGACCAACGCAGCAAGATCTTTGTTTAAAGAACAGCCTCAGCTGATTGCACCAGGGGGAAATGCCTATACCCACCGTCGGATGGCAGCCTGCTTGCGAGATATGGATATTATCTTGCGCTATGTTACCTACGCCATTTTCACAGGGGATGCCAGCATCCTTGATGATCGGTGTCTCAACGGTCTACGTGAGACCTATTTGGCCTTGGGAGTACCCGGTGCTTCAGTAGCAGAAGGTGTCAATAAGATGAAGGCCGCCGCGATTGCGATCGCAAATGATAGAGCAGGCATTACCCAGGGTGATTGCAGCTCTCTAATGGCTGAACTTAGCGGCTACTTTGATAGAGCAGCCAGTGCTGTTGGTTAGCGCCTCTCTCTTGTCCACGTCCTGTTGAGACTGCCATTTGCTCCAGCTCACAACAAACGTTCTGGACGTAGACAAGGGTTACCCCGTCTTTTGTCAATTTTATAACTACTTTTTGGAGAGATTTAGCATCATGAAAACCCCCATGACAGAAGCTGTTGCCACAGCCGATTCCCAGGGTCGTTTCCTTAGCAGCGTTGAGATGCAGGTTGCCTTTGGTCGTTTTCGTCAAGCCCAAGCAGGTTTAGCCGCTGCACAAACTCTAGCCAAAAACGCAGACAGCCTAGTCAATGGCGCTGCTCAGGCCGTATATCAAAAGTTTCCTTACACCACCCAGATGCAAGGAAACAACTATGCCTCCACACCAGAAGGTAAAGCCAAGTGTTCCCGTGACATTGGGTACTACCTACGGATGATCACCTACTGTCTAGTTGCAGGCGGAACAGGCCCCATGGACGACTATCTCGTCGCTGGCGTTTCCGAAATCAACAAAGCGTTTGAGCTATCTCCTAGCTGGTATGTTGAAGCCCTCAGCTACATCAAAGGAAACCATGGTCTTAGCGGAGATGCAGCCGTTGAAGCCAATTCCTACATCGACTATGCCATTAACTCTCTGAGCTAACGGCTAAGGTACATTGCCCGGTCAATTTATTAGGCCGGGCAGTGGCCATAAGGGAGCTAACAACTCTCTATTGTGAGGGTACAACTCAATCTCTCTCTATAGAGTGTCAACGCCTGTTCAAAACTACCAACGACAGTTCTGGGAAGCCATTATGACAAGTGAAGCATCAGCCAGTCCGCTAGGATTTGAACCATTTGCCCAGGTAACACCAACTGAACTTCGGGCCTATTCAACTGAAACAGATATCGAGAAGGTTATTTGGGCTGCCTATCGTCAGCTGTTTGGCAATGATCACATTATGCGCTCAGAACGTCTCATTAGCGCTGAGTCATTGCTAAAACAAGGACATATCAGCGCTCGTAATTTTGTGCGAGCATTGGCCCTTAGCGATCTTTACAAAGAAAAGTTTTTTAGTGACAATCCCCAAGTTCGGTTTATTGAACTTAATTTTAAGCATCTCCTGGGGCGAGCACCCTACGATCAAACAGAGATTTCTGAACATGTAGATCTCTATATTCAGCAAGGGTACGAAGCCGAAATTAACAGCTATCTGGATTCTGCTGAATACCGAGATACCTTTGGCGATCAGATTGTCCCCTACTATCGAGGTTTTGCTACTCAGAGAAACCAAAAAACAGTTGGTTTTACCAGAATGTTTCAGCTGTATCGAGGGTATGCCAGTAGCGATCGCGCTCGAACAAACAACAAAAAAGGCTGCCTGACCGTAGACTTAGCTCAGAATACAGCGACTCCTGTCAGAACTGCTAGCTTTGGCAAAGAGCTACAGGGAGTTACCCGAGGCAAACGAGAAAAGGTTTATCGTATTCGCGTCTCTCAATCAGCCAGTGGGCGTGCCCCTCAGATACGCCGCGGCATTCAGGAATATCTAGTATCCTACGAACAGCTGTCATCTACATTACAGCGCCTAAATCAGAGAGGCAGTCGTATTATCAACATTACCTCCGCATGATACGCCTCCCCTGACATCATTAGGGTCTGATTGTGGCAATGTGTTTCAGTCAAGAACCGCCATTATCACCATTATCTAATCAAAGACGTTTAAGGAGATTAAGCCGTGGCCATTACTCTATCGGCGCCTTGGCTAGGTACCACGCCGTTTAGTGAACAGAGTCCTCTTGAGTTTCGGGCCAACGATTCGCCTGCCAATGCCCAAGCCGTTATCCAGGCTATTTATCGGCATGTTTTAGGAAATGACTACCTCATGGACTCAGAACGTCTGTTGGGATTAGAGTCTCTTTTGATCAACGGTACATTAACCGTGCGAGATTTTGTACGAGCCCTAGCGAAGTCTGAGCTATACAAAACCAAGTTTTTGTATCCTCACTTTCAAACTCGGGTTATCGAGCTAAATTTTAAGCATCTGTTGGGTCGAGCACCCTACAGTGAAGCAGAAGTCATTGAACATCTGGATCGCTACGAAAATGAGGGATTTGACGCCGATGTCGACTCCTATATCGATGCACCAGAGTACGAGAAAGTCTTTGGTGATACGATTGTCCCCTACTATCGCAGTTTTAATACCGAAGCTGGGCAAAGTATCGCCGGGTTTACCCGCATGTTTAGCCTATATCGCGGCTATGCCAATAGTGACCGCTCACAGCTAGCTGGCAAAAAATCTCGCTTAGCTGCAGAATTAGCGATGGGAACAGCCTCGACGGTTAATATTCCATCCGATGCAAACAATCGTGTTCGCACCTATCTAGCATCAGAAAAAGGTAACGTGCCCACTCGTGTTTTTGGTCGCTCTCAGGGCACTAATGCACGGGGAACTTTGTACCGCATTGAAGTCACTGGCATAAGTACACCAGGTTACCCTAGTACTCGCCGCAGTAGTCGAGTATTTGTCGTGCCCTATGAGAAGTTATCGACAACTCTGCAGCGCATTAATAAGACTGGGGGACGTGTTGCCAGCATTATTCGTGCGTAGGCTTCAACAATTCTCTAACCCCTCTCACAGGTAACAACCATGTTAGGACAACAATCAACCAGTACATTTGCTATTTCAGATAGCCGCATTTTTGTTTATGAATTGTCAGGGCTGAGTGAGAACGAGGTCACCTTTAATCATCAATCTCCCATCCGTCAAAGCCACAACCAGTTTATTCAGGTGCCTTTCAATCGAATGAACGAAGAAATGCAGCGAATTAATTTACTGGGCGGAAAAATTGTTGATATTCGCCCCCTAAATGCAACGTCAGAGTCTGCAGCAGAAGACGCTGACTAGAGTTTCGTCAAGCAAAATGAGCATCTCTTGTGGGACGATACGGTGGTACCGTATCGTCTTTTTTTAGACTGAAGGAAACAAAATTAACTAGGCTCCACTATTAGACGTACAGACGTTGCATGCAACGTCTCTCCAGCATTAATTTTTGGCTCTTATAAAATCCTTATACGCTAACTAAAGCCTCAATTCGCTCACCCGTCAGACTAAAGGGTCGAACTTCGGTGATTTTTACCTCAATGATTTTGCCCTTTAGCTCATTGATATCCCCCTCACAGAAGGTCAAACGATTCGTGCGAGTACGCCCCATCACCTGGTGAGGATTTTTTGGATTGATATCCTCAACAAGCACACGCTCGACTCGACTGGCATAGCGTTGGGACCGTTCAGCCGCCTTAATTGAAACAAGATGGTTTAGCCGCTGCAGACGATCGCTCTTGGTCGCCTCATCCAGCTGGCTATTCCACAGCGCGGCGGGGGTATTGGGTCGGGGGGAATAGGCCGCTGTATTGAGCTGGTCAAAGCCGATATCGTCCACCAGCTTCAGCGTATTTTCAAACTGCTCTTCGGTTTCCCCCGGAAAGCCCACGATGGCATCAGCACTAATGGCCGCATCGGGTACATAGTGACGAATGGTGTCGATGATCCGGCGATATTTTTCTTGGGTATAGCCCCGCGCCATGGCCTTGAGGACATCATTGTCACCAGACTGAAAGGGGACATGGAAGTGCTCACACACTTTGGGCAGTTCGGCACAGGCTTTGATGAGGCGCTCAGTAAAGTAGCGGGGGTGGCTAGTGGCAAACCGAATCCGCTCAATACCGGGCACATCATGGACATAGTAGAGCAGATCGGTGAGGGTATTTTGACGCCGTCCTTCGGAGGTAATGCCGGGTAAATCTCGACCATAGGCATCGATATTTTGCCCCAGCAGCGTGACTTCTGTGTACCCTTGCTGACCCAGCAGCTCCATTTCAGCTCGAATAGCTTCGGGTGTACGGGACTGCTCAGTCCCTCGCACACCGGGTACTACACAGTAGGTGCAGCGTTCGTTACAGCCATAAATAACATTGACCCAAGCACTGATTTTGCTATCGCGTCTGGGCTTGGTAATGTCCTCCATGATGTGGACTGGCTCGGTGGCAACTACCTGGCTACCGTCAAACACCTGCTCTAGCAAATCCCCTAAACGGTTGGCATGCTGTGGCCCCATCACCAGATCCAGCTCGGGGACACGTCGCAGCAGCTTTTCTCCTTCTTGCTGAGCCACACACCCGGCCACAATCAGTGTGACATTTGGGTTGGACTGCTTACGCTTAGCCTGTTTACCCAGATAGGAGTACACCTTTTGCTCGGCATTGTCACGAATGGTACAGGTGTTATAGAGCACCACATCCGCTTCCAGCGGGTCTTCGGTCCAGTTCATCCCCATGTTATCCAGGATGCCGGCCATCCGCTCGGAGTCGGCCTTGTTCATCTGGCAGCCAAACGTAGTGATGTGATAGCGACGGATATCCATAGGGTGTGGAAGAATATGACCGGTTCACTATTGTGCCACAGCTACGGCCCCACTGCGGCGATTATCCCCCGCACCGTGTAAATGTCCAGAATCATCTAGCCCAACGGCATGTACACCGCCAAAAAACATATTTTTAGCCTGCCACCAAACTGGTTTAGCTGTGCCGATAACAGAATCCAGATCCGTCTGCTCAAAGCCAGGCTCCAGGTGGAATACGTCATTTTCCCAATGGATACGGGGGGCGGCAACAGCGGCCTCTAGGGGCATCGAAAAATCGACTAAATTAGTAATCACCTGTAGGATTGCCGTGCGAATGCGGTTGGACCCACCAGACCCCAATACTAGATAGGGACGACCATCACGCAGCACCATGGTGGGGGCCATCATTGAGGATATCCGCTGATTGGGGGTCCATTGATGAAAGCCAAGCGGGTTTAGGTCTTCTTCACCCAGCATATTGTTAGCCATGATGCCCGTACCCGGTAGCACATAGGAGGATCCTTCTCCATTGGAGGTGGTGACACTGGCGGCGTTGCCGTCGTCGTCAATCACGCTCAGGTGTGTAGTACTGCCCAACTTATTGACGGTTGAATTGAGGGATGCGATCGCACGCCCCAGTTCCTGTCGATATCGTTCTAAATGGGCCATCGACAAAAAATCCTTGGCAACATCAGATTGATGAATGCGGGTGTCATAACCATCACGACGGGCCACGTTAGTCAAACGCATCACCTGGCTTAAACTCCGCAAATGGTCAGGGCTACCAAAATCACCCAGCCCACAGTCAGCCAGCAACGCCAGCGAACAAGCAATTAACCCCCCCCCCGCGCTGGGGGGCGGGTTTGTTAGCAGCTGAGTGCCCCGGTAGTCAAAACACAGAGGCTGACGCTCAACCACCTGATAGCAATCAAAATCCTTAGGGGTTAAATAGCCCCCTTGAGCCTGAGTAATCTGGACCGCCATCTCCTGCCAGAACGATTCGGCACCGCGATGTACCAGTCGCTCCAATGCATCCGCAAATGCTGGCATATAAAGCTTTTCGCCCGCTCTTAATAGCTGCCCATTGGGGGCGTAGATTGCCCGTGTCCCCGCTGTGGCCAACAGAATCGGCTTCAGCACACCATATACGTAGGCCAAAAAGTCACTGACCACTACACCCTGCCGAGCCAGACAAATCGCCGGAGCCGCCACCGCCGCCAACGGCAACCGGCCAAGACGCTGATGCACGTGCACCAGCCCCTTAAGTACACCGGGCACCGCCACAGACCCCAAACCAATATGAAATTCCTGAACCGTATCCCCAAAATCTGCACAGATCGGATAAAAATCTAAAGGATGCGTCAAGGTCTTACTCGCCGGAGTCTGAGTAAAAAAGTCAAACAGCACATCTTCACCAATGGCAGTGTGGGCCAGCAAAAAACCACCCCCGGCCAGAGACGTCAGCACTGATTCCGCCACACAGGATGCCATCACCCCCGCTACGGCTGCATCAAACGCATTGCCCCCCTGCTTTAGCATTTCCACAGCGGCCGCTGTCGTCTTTTCATGCCCTGCCGCCACGACTCCGCCCATTGCACTACCCTCTTACATCGATAGTCAACGTAGCAGAAATAGAAATCTAGAAACAGATTAATACATCAGAAGCACATCTATTGAACAAGACTTTAACCAAAATTCTTGAACATTACACAACAGACACAAACCCTGTTGCACTTGCATTATTTGTTGCCCTAAAAAGTCATAGGATGATGATTAGAGAGTCATCTTAAAGTCTCCAAGTCATTCGTTAGAGAGCTTTTCATCCTCTTTTCAAAGTTGAAGCATATGCTCTCAGAGATGTTAACTTTGGTCTACAAACCCCTAACCATCAACAGAATGATCTATATTGACATTGAAGCGAAATGAATCGCTTCCCTGGCAGATTAAACAGCTAGAGAAAACAACAAAGAGGTAACGCTGTTGCATATTCTGTCTCGTTTAACCCAACACCCAACGGGTCAAGCTGATACATCCTATCGCTGTTAAGTTGGGAGCTATGCCAAGGTTGTTGAGTGAGACGCTCAAAGGACGATTACTAACAACAAGACGCATCTCCAAATGAAGCGCACACTGATAGAAAGGATGTTCCTCAGGAAGACGGTTGGGTGTTGTGCTTTTAAATTTTATTTTTTGCTAATCCCCGTGGGGGCGCCCCCACGGGGATTAGCAATTTTGGACCATTTGCCCAGATTAATACAAATGAACTAAAATAATAGTTCGAATCTAATGATTAAGGTAGTGTGTCTGTAGCCTGCAGTTGGGCTACTCTAGACCACAGCTGATTACTCTGGTTGAGGCAATATGGCCATTATTGCGCTAAAGGCTTGGTATCTTCAAGATTATGAGCCAATTCGGGATTTGGAGAAGCGTCCCCACGATTTACGGCTGGCAAAAAATAGCTTGCTTAAGTCGGCGCTACGGGCTGATTTTCTAGATGATATCGCCGATGTGCGTGAGGCAGACTGGTTTCAGCGCTATCTGGAAGGGGATGCGGTGGAATTTTATGTCGAGGGGAGTGGGACGTATGCGATCGCAAATATTGACCTAATCAGTCACGAAATCTACTTTGCCAAAGCCGACTCATTAGCCAACCTCGACCCTACAATTTTTCTCTGCTATCAAGAAGAATATACTGAATCTAGCGATTTGCTACAGGCCGCCCTTGAATCCTACATCGAAAAGTTTAATCGCCGCTCGCGTCTGCCCATCAAGCTCGTCGAGTCTCACCGGCTCAGTAATGGCCCTGTCAGACTCAACAGCAATCTAATGCGTCACATCCGCCGCAGTTTGCTATTTATTGCCGACGCCACCCCAATTTTTGAAGTCGACAGCGATTTACCACTGCTCGTACCCAACCCAGCCGTCTGTGTAGAACTGGGATATGCTCTGTGCAATAAGCGCCCTGAGCAACTGATTGTGGCCCAGATGGAACGAGGCGACCTGCCTGGTCAGTTTCCCTTTGATATTGCCGCTCAGCACAAGCTGGAGTTTACGAGTAAATCAGCGCTGCAAAAGGCATTACCTAAGCTGCTGGATGCAAAGCTACAGCGATTTAATTTGGTTAGCTAAAAACGTGTTGCGATCGCATCGTCAATCAGCATCCGCTTAAACAAAACACGAGATTATCCAACAAAACGCACTTGGCACAAAGGCAAAACCCAAGAATATTGAGCTAGTCACCAAAGCTATCGTAACCATTAACCATTTCTCAGGCCAGTCGTCAATAATCGCGTCCTCCGGTTCAGAGGCTGGATGTAGCACACTAACCAACTCTCCCTTTCTATAGTCAGGAGGATTTGACCAAAATGAGGGCGACACCACATAGAAGTCCCCCAAAGGTCCTTCAAATTCCACAACAGGTTGATAAACAACATCCCCATTATCATCTACTTTTTCCCTTACTGCAGTGACAGTACCCGTGGTAGATGACAGTGTTGCAAGCCAACTCACATGATTGTTATACCAAACAACCGAGCCCAACAGAGCTGCCAGGGGAATAACCACAAGAGACAAAAAACCAACAGCAGCCTTTTTCAACTGCTTCTCGGGCTTAGTCCCCAGAAAGTTAATAGTAAGGGGATATGCCCACACCTTGCCTTTACTCGCTTGAATAGTTGCAATAATGGGAAAAACCAGACGCATTCCCCAAAGGACCGGCAACAGAACAGTACCTATCACCGTCACTAACAAGATAACACTGTAAACTGTTGAAGAGATTAGCCAGTTAACGGCGTTACGTGCGTGGGGTTCAATGTGAGGATTTTGCTTTTTGGTCGTTTGCCAAATGAGAATTGGCACAATTATGTCAACAAAGGGAATGGGAACAACCCAGCACAGTAGTAGTGAAAGATGTAAGAACAATTCTATCGAGGAACTTTGCTTTTCCTGACCCATGGCGACTATAAGCTAGCGGTATTCGTCTACACATTGGCTGCTTCAGCTCAGAATACGCCAATTTTGGATGAAACTTAATATTTCTCTGCTAATCAGCAGCTCTCAGCAACTGAGCGATCGCATCTGTCTCACCTCGGCGCAGAGCATAGTCTAGAGCCGTTCGATTCCACTGATCTTTGATGGCTCTATCGGCACCATGATCCAGTAATAACTGCACTATTTCAATATGGTCCTTAAAAGAGGCCAAAATCAGCGGAGTTACGCCTTCTCCATCAATCCAGTTAACATCAGCACTATTATCAATTAGCAAACGAGCAATCTCTGTAAATCCATCACGAGCGGCATAGGTGAGCGCTATGTTGGTATTGTGAATCAAGTTTGGATCAGTGCCCTGCTCCAATAACAGTCTGACTCTGTCTACATCACCTGTCAGGGTTGCGTCGATCAGCGGTGGAGCCGTTTCTACAGCTACAACAGAAGATTCTGTACTCCTCTCATCAAAAGAATTACAGCTGACTAATCCCATACATAAATAAGCGACCATCAGCACAACCAAACAAGAATAAACCCTAGTCCAATACATACCTATTATGGGCCGAGTCATCAAGTCTCAACATTATCCACTAATTCCACCATCAAGATAAGCCGAGATCTGACCACACGGCAAACTCATTACCGCTGGGCTCAGTAAAATGAAACCGACGACCGCCAGGAAAAGAAAAAGTCGGCTTGACAATCGTTCCCCCCGCAGCTTCAATTTTGGTCTGGGTCGCTTCTAAGTTGTTGCTGTAAAAAACGATCAGCGCACCACCCGTTTCAGTCGATGATGCCAGGTCAGCTTTAAAGAAACCACCGTCTAGACCTTGATCGGCAAATGCGGTGTACTCAGAGCCAAAATCTTCAAACGACCAGCCAAAGACTTGTGTAAAAAATTCTTTTGTCGCTGAGATATCTCTAGCAGGTAGTTCAATATAGTTTATCTTTTCGTGCTCATTCATGGTGTTTATTTATACTCTCTGAATGTATATGAAAGCAGCATAACGCTTTGAAGCAGTAGACTATCTCATCTACGCTGTTGTCTGGTTAACTGACACACCGGTTGCTCGCCTATATTTTGTCTCGTAAAATTGTCGAGCAGCCAACCCTAAAGAATATACCAGCGCCGCATTGCTAGAGGCTCCCAACACCGCACCTAGTCCCGGTATTATCTCCAGGAAACTAAGCCCTGTTTTGAAAATGCCGCCGCTGCCAAGGGACAGGGCAAATACAGCTAGCGCTTCACCATGGCGGGCTGAGTCTTCTAGGTCAAATCTGTAGGCAGCGGCAATGCGAAACAACATATCGGCCTGCAGTTTGCTTAGGGCGGCTAAATCAACTGCAAACAAGACTACAGCCACAGGTGGAATAATGTTGGTGGCCAACCCTGTACCAGCCGCAGCCAGGGTGGTATTCACAATCACACGATGGGCAATTTGCTCAGGGGTATCGTCTGGATATTTCTGTTTGAGCTGCTCAATTTCTTGCTGTGCTTTATGGGTATCGACTTTACCCAGAGCATTGAGCAACCAGCTTAACCCCGGAATCTTAGCCATGTAGGTGATGAGGGGATTGCTGGCGACAGGCTCGACGGTGCGCCCCACTGTTTCGGTAGTGACTTCGATCAGCTTGTGGGCCGCTGCCGCTGTTTCTTCGCTAGTGGTTGCCGCTTGCTGCGCAGCTGTACCAATCACGTTTTGTACAGCTTGGGTTCCCAGTGTAGCTAGTGTTTCATTCAATCTACTGGCCGCTGCGATCGCATCGTTAATCGTGTTTTGCATGGGGTTTTGCTGATAGCTATTCATAGAGGCTCAAATACAGACTAGCTCCAACAAAATAGAGCAAACACCCGTTTTCGGCATCTATCTCAAGAATCAATCATTATCGAAGATTTGACGAGAATACGGCTATTTATGGAGTGCCTCACCGCATCTTTTTTAGAAAGTTGTTAGCCTATAAACGTACTGTGTTTATGCTAACCTGCCACCATGTTTTTTCCATTTTTTTGCAAGCCGCCGACATCTAGTAAATGTACCGGCCATGACTACGCTAATTTCTACGCCGACTATCAAAAGATGAAGCTACAATGGCTAAAGAGCAGTCGCGATCGCATGCAGGTCCATCTCGCAGCTATTAATGCTGCCATTGGCGAACTTGAAGGTCAGATTCCGGCAGACGGAGAAACCTCTACCGAATCAGCCGCTTAGGTTATCTACCGGGTTTCTTTGAGGTGAGCAATCACTCCCTTTAGTTAAGAGACCCGGTGATGTGCATCGAGCTATGATAGAAGCCGAGCACTTCCAACGGTCTGATTCAAGAGTTGATTCTATGCTCCCCTTAACCCTAGATATTAGTCAGGTTCATCTAACGGATGAGCAGTTTTACCAGCTCTGTGTAACTAACCCAGAGATGCGTTTGGAGCGGACAGCCACAGGAATATTACTTGTTATGCCTCCAGTTGGTGGAGAAAGCGGCAATCGGGAATTTGAACTCGGTCTCGATTTAGGAATCTGGAATCGTCAGACAGGGCTAGGTAAAGTATTCAGCTCATCTACAATTTTTCGCCTACCTGGCGGTGGCGATCGTTCCCCAGACGTAGCCTGGGTAGAACTCTCTCGTTGGAAAGCATTAACACCTGAAGAACAAGCTAAATTTCCTCCCATCGCCCCTGACTTTGTTATGGAGCTTAGATCTCGAACTGATAGCCTGAAAACGCTACAAAACAAGATGCAGGAATATATGGAGAGTGGCGTACGCTTAGGCTGGCTATTTAATCCACAAGACCAGCAAGTCGAAATTTATCAACCTGAGCAGACAAAAGTTGTTTACCCACTACCTCGAACACTTACCGGCGAAGATACTCTTCCTGGTTTCCAAACAACAATAAATCGGTTTTAAGGATACTCGATTGTTAACCCGCAGGTTGGGTTATCCCAAACCTGTCCCTCTCGCATCTATCGAAAACTTTCATTAACTCAACGTTATCAATCGATGTCGGATTTGTTGGGTTGAGCAAGAACTAGGGCTAGTGGCAAAGAATTACGGTGTTGTTGTAACGCAACCTACAGAACCGATACAATTATCCTTTGGGTGGATGTTGCTCCAAAACATGTTTTAGATAGTGGCCGGTGTAAGAATTTTCTACCTGGGCTATTTCCTCCGGTGTTCCCTCGGCAATAATCTGTCCGCCGCGATCGCCACCTTCTGGCCCTAGGTCAACAATCCAATCACAGCAGCGGATTACGTCCAGGTTGTGTTCAATCATCACCACCGAGTTGCCCTTGTCCACCAAACGCTGCACCACGTCTAGCAGCTTGTGGACGTCGTAGAACGACAAACCAGTGGTCGGCTCGTCGATCAGATACATAGTCTTACCCGTAGAGCGCCGGGCCAGTTCAGATGCCAGCTTCATCCGCTGGGCTTCACCACCGGAGAGCGTCGGAGCCGTCTGCCCCAGGCGAATATAGCCCAGCCCCACATCCACCATGGTTTGTAGTCTGGTAGCGGCCTTGTGGATGTTCTCAAAAAATCCTAGGGCCTCTTCAGCCGTCATATTGAGCACATCGGAAATAGTCTTGCCCTTGTACTTCACCTGCAATGTCTCACGATTGTAGCGCGCGCCCTTACACACCTCGCATTGCACATACACATCAGGCAGAAAGTTCATTGCAATGACGTTTACACCTTGACCACCACAGGCTTCACAACGACCGCCTTTGACGTTAAAAGAAAACTGACCGCGTTTGTAACCCCTGGCTTTTGCCTCAATTGTTTCAGAAAACAGATCGCGAATAACATCAAAGACCCCCGTGTAGGTCGCCGGGTTAGAACGCGGTGTGCGGCCAATGGGCGACTGGTCAATTACGATGGCCTTATCCAAAGCCTTAAGACCCTTAATAGGCTCCATCTGACTAGGTTCAGGAATCTTGCTACCAAAATGATGTTGCAGAGATGGATATAGCAACTCGTTGATCAAGGTCGATTTACCCGACCCGGATACACCCGTAATACAAACAAACTTACCTAGAGGAATATCAACATCAATATTCTCAAGATTGTTGCGATGAGCATTGCGAATTTGCAGTTTACGGTTATTACCCGATCTACGTTCAGCAGGGGTGCCAATGCTCTCTCGACCAGACAGATAGGCCCCTGTTAAAGACTGTTTGTTCTTTAAGAGCGCTTTAAGATCACCTTGAACAACAATTTCACCGCCGTGAACACCCGCCTTGGGGCCAATATCTACGATGTAGTCTGACGCACGAATGGTATCTTCATCATGCTCAACAACAATCAGAGTGTTACCAAGATTGCGCAAACGGTTCAGGGTCTTTAGCAGTCGTTCATTATCGCGCTGATGCAGGCCGATACTGGGCTCGTCCAGGACGTATAAAACACCTGTGAGACCAGCACCAATCTGGGTAGCTAGTCGAATTCGCTGGGCCTCTCCCCCTGATAGCGTCATCGCAGTTCGATCCAGGGTGAGATAATCTAGACCCACATCCAACAAAAATGTCAGCCGTGCCTTAATCTCTTTAAGCACCAGTTCACCGATGGCCAGCTGCTTTTTGCTCAAAAGTGGTTCATCACCGTTTTCACCCATCACATCTTCAATGTTGTACAAACAGTCACGAATGGACACACTGGTAAAGTCAAGAATGTTGTAAGGTCCCATTCTGACCGCGAGAGATTCTGGTCGTAGTCTAGCTCCGTCACAGGTTTCACACACCTGATCGATCAGATATTTCTCTAGCTTTTGTTTGTAAAGGTCAGACGTACTCTCACGATACTGTCGGTCAAGAATAGGTAGTACTCCGTCATACTTGCGGTGATAGCCCTTTTTATCGCGATAGCGAGAGTCGGTTTCAATATAGATTTTGTCAGGGGAGCCGTGGAGAATAATATCGCGCTGTTCGTCGGTGAGACTGGACCAAGGGGACTGAATTTCAAACCCGTAAGCCTGACCCACACTGTAGAGAAGAGAGAAATAGTAGGTGTTGTCTTTATCAGACCAGGGTGCGATCGCAGCGTACACCGGCAAACTCAGATCAGGCACCACCAGGTCTGCCGCAAACCGCCGATGACTACCTAAACCATGGCAGTCGGGGCAAGCACCATAGGGCGAATTAAACGAAAACAGACGAGGCGACAGCTCATCCATCACCGCCCCATGTTCAGGGCAGGCAAAATTCTCAGAGAAAACAAGCTCAGACGGCAGTTCAGACCCATAATTCTCCTCTACTTCAGCAGCCATTGGCACGTCGGCTTTGCCTTTACCCTTCAATGGCACCACTTCTGCCTTTTTACGATCCTCGTCTTGTTCTTTTGCCTTGCCACTGGGCAAGAGGTCGATAATGGCAATACCCTCAGCCCGCTTTAGACAAGTCGCCAAAGAATCCGCCAGCCGCTCTTGAATATCGTCCTTCTTCACCAGGCGGTCCACTACCACCTCAATATCGTGGGTCTTATTCTTCGCTAGCTCAATGTTGTCGCCCAGGTCACGAATTTCGCCATCTATCCGCACTCGCACAAATCCTTCTGCCGCCAGTCCCGACAGCAGTTTGGCATGGGTTCCCTTTTTACCCCGCACCACAGGAGCCAAAATCTGAAATCGAGTCCGGTCCGGCAGCGCCATCACCTGGTCCAGCATCTGGTCGATAGCCTGGGGTGCAATGGAGCGATCGCAATGGGGGCAATGGGGCTGCCCCGCCCGACCATAGAGCAATCGCAAATAGTCATAAATTTCCGTCACCGTACCCACCGTAGAGCGCGGGTTATGGGACGTAGACTTCTGATCAATAGAAATCGCCGGGCTTAGCCCCTCAATGGAGTCCACATCAGGCTTATCCACCTGACCCAAAAACTGCCGAGCATAGGCGCTCAGAGACTCCACATAGCGACGCTGCCCCTCAGCAAAGATTGTGTCGAACGCCAAGGATGACTTCCCCGAACCCGATACTCCTGTAAACACAATCATCCGATTGCGCGGCAGGTCCAGATCGATATTCTTTAAATTGTGCTGGCGGGCACCGCGAATTCGGATCAGGTCGTCGGATAGGTTTGTAAGTTTAGTTTTTGCCGCTCTACCATTCGTACTTGCCTTGTCACTTGCCTTACCACTGCTGCTAGACTTGCGTGTCTTGGCCGTTTTCGAGGTCTTTGACTGGGGCATGGGGCGGGTAAGGATTACAGCTCAGGCAGGTAGATCATAACTAGACTGATAAATCAGTACTAGTACTAGCAACACATTTCTTTATGGTAAGCCATAGAGCTTATTCGTGCGGTGATTAAGATGGCAAATAGAGGGTAGGGCTTTGTAGGTAATGTCTGTACATTAGGTGCGCAAATATTGTCATCACATTTAAATCATGCACATTAAGCTACAACCCGCGCCGGGTTCAAAACCCATCGCTAATTGAGGGCTGTCTGCTATAGGCGTAAGACTTCTCGAAGAGTAGCGACAATGTACTCATGCCATTTGGGATCGCCTTACAGCTACTAACCCCTTCTAGTGGGTTTTGATCTAATTAGCCCTGCAACTTTGAGTCCAGGGTGGGTCAACAGCGTAGGCCGATAATTAGGATCGCACTACACAAAAAGCGATGCGACTCCACAGCTGAAATCCGGCAATAAAGGACTAGTTAGCGTGTCTTTAGCGTAGAGAGTAAGCACTTTAACCAAGATACCGTCTTCGCGGCGAAAAACCTCGATCATTTGCTGTTCACGATCCAAAATCCAATATTCTTGGACACCTTCAACCGAATAAAGCTTGAGCTTTGACTTTCTATCACGCTCTTTATCTTTTGGGGCCTTAGATAACACCTCAATCACTAGTTCTGGGGCTCCGCTTAGATGCCCAGCTTCATCCAGTAGAGTTTCTACACACTCATTACTCGCCCACACCACATCAGGAATCACTGCATCACTGGGTGAAAAAATTATTCCTGGGGTCATTACAGGTTCCCCTAGTCCTGACTGGATAGACCAGTTCAGTAACTGAGCATAAACCCTACCTGCAACACTTTGATGCTTCCAATGGGGTGCTCGGGTCACATGCAGATCTCCGCTAATAATTTCAAAGCGATCGCTAGTTTCAGGCAAACTATCTAGGTCATCCACCGTCCAGCGAACTTTATTGACTGCCGTCATCGACCCGTCTCCACAAAATGCAGTACTCCAATGATAAACGTTAGGCAGGTAGGGGCGTTGCATGCAACGCCCCTACCGTTGTCCAACCTCTTGCTGCCACTTAACCTCAGGTGCAGCTGTCTCCACCAGCACCTGCCCACGAGAAATGACATGACTGACAATGGGACGACGGCGCACAGCCTCATATTTGAGATCGCAGTCCAACACAATCAGATTGGCAGGTTTGCCGACATCTATGCCGTAGGAGTCTTGCAGGTTGAGCGTGCGTGCCCCATGAGCTGTTGCCATGTCGTAGCAGGCATCAAGTTCTTGAAGTCCCGTCATTTGGCAAACATGAACGGCCATGGAAACAACATCAAGCATGTTGCCAGTGCCGAGACCGTACCAGGGGTCTTGAATACAGTCGTTGCCAAGGCTGACGTTGAGGCCCGCTTTCCACAACTCTTTAACGCGGGTGAGACCACGACGTTTGGGGTAGGTGTCAGTACGACCCTGGAGGGTGATATTGATTAGCGGATTGGCAATGAAGTTAATCTCGGATCGTTTTAGAAAGCCCATAAGTTTGAGGGCATAAGCATCGTTGTAGGAGCCAAATGCTGTTGTGTGGCTGGCAGTGACTTTCTCTTTTAGACCCGTTCGCAGCGCACAGGCAGAGACAACTTCGAGAAAACGAGATTGATCATCGTCGATTTCGTCGCAGTGAATGTCGATCAGGCGATTGTATTTTTGGGCTAGCTCAAAGATGCGATGAACAGAGCGGACACCGTCTTCGCGGGTGAGTTCGTAGTGGGGAATGCCGCCAACAGCATCGGCTCCTTGTTTGATGGCTTCTTCGATTAGCTCGTCGTTTTTGGGGTCACCATAAATGCCGTCTTGGGGGAAGGCAACAACTTGCACAGTGATCCAGTCTTTGACGGCGTCGCGGACTTCGAGCAGGCCCTGCAGTGCTATGAGGCTGGCTTCGCTGACGTCGGCGTGGGTGCGGACGAAGAGGGTGCCATGGCTAGCCATGAGTTTAAGCGCGGCTGTGGCGCGGTTTTTGATGTCGTCGAGGGTGAGGGTGCGTTTGCGATCGCGCCAGATCTCAATCCCTTCAAACAGGGTGCCGCTTTGGTTATGGCGGGGTTGCCCGGCAGTCAGAGCTGAGTCTAGATGAATGTGGGATTCGACAAAGGGTGGACTGACGAGTTTGTCTACGCAGTCGATTTCGGTAGGGGCGGTTAGGTCTAGGTTAGGTTCAATGGCGATGATGGTTGAGTCTTCAATGGCGATGTCAGCTGGGCCATTCGCTAAGGTGCAGTTTCTAAGGATGAGTGTAGGCGTCATGGGTCGGAAAGGCAGCTATCGTGATGGGCTTAATGCAGACATAACCTTAGGCCATTACTCGTTTCCGTGCTTAAACAAACAGTAGATGCTCAGGCAACCTAAATTCAATGCTAAAAAGACAGGCCAAGCATCAGGAAACTGCTAGAACTAGAGGGTTTCTTGCTATTATCCCTGACTGATGACTCAAGATGAATTGCTCAAGCTGATTGACCAGGCCGCTGCTGAAGGCTGGAAAGAGTTGGACTTAGCTGGGGCAGATTTGACGGAGTTGCCACCAGAGATTGGGAAACTGACCCAGCTTGAGACATTGATATTAGCCAAATACGTCAAGGGTAAATATTTAGGCAATGACCTTATCCAGTTACCAGCTGAAATCGGCTTACTTAAGAATCTGAAATCACTTCAAGCAAATGGTAATTCGCTCTACAAATACAGAATAAGGGGAGCTAAACCTGGTAACCAACTGACCCAGCTGCCTCCTGAAATTGGACAGCTCACCAGTCTCCAACAGCTCGACCTCAGCGCGAACCAACTGACCCAGCTTCCTCCTGAAATTGGACAGCTCACCAGTCTCCAACAGCTCGACCTCAGCGCGAACCAACTGACCCAGCTTCCTCCTGAAATTGGACAGCTCACCAGTCTCCAACAGCTCGACCTCAGCGC
>JBCDIX010000029.1:0-79091 GCA_038748405.1 Cyanobacteria bacterium P01_H01_bin.21
AACCCGACTCAACCGACTAACCCAGTGAGTGCCAGCTGATATTCTGTTCTATCCGGATGTTAGGGGTAAATGCGTGGACATTGAGCTGGTAGATGCACCCTGATGTCTGACTCCTGGGCCCTAATCGGGCTTAGGGGTTTTTTTTGCCTATTGCTGGGGTGATGCTTCAGCAGGCGCAATGCAACCATTACGTCTGTGATAGGCTATTTTACTTACCCACCGCTGATTTAAGTATGAATCAATCTGTCAAATACTGCCAAACAACAGGTGTGATTTAACCCATTGCCACGATCAGCGTCATAATCAGCAACAGCTTGTTTAAAGAGGAGCCAGCCTAATGGCAAAAATGCGCGTAGGTTTATTATTTGGCGGTTGTTCCGGAGAGCATGAGGTTTCTATTAGCTCAGCCCAAGCAATTACAAAGGGGTTGAGGCTCAAGGGGAATGCCGACAAATATGAGGTGGTGCCAGTCTATATCCGCAAGGATGGTCTGTGGGTCAGCGATGCTCACGACGTGCTGGCTTCGGGTAAAGCAATGGCTACGGATGAGACAGACCTCTCGGTGACAGGGCGGATACCGACAGCGACAGTGGATGTAGATATCTGGTTTCCTGTGCTACACGGCCCCAATGGTGAAGATGGCACTATTCAGGGACTCTTTGAGCTGATGCAGGTGCCCTATGTCGGCTGTGGAGTCTTAGCTTCGGCAGTGGGAATGGACAAGTTGGCAATGAAATCTACATTTGCTCAGGTTGGGCTGCCTCAGGTGAATTACATGGAGGTTTTGCGATCGCAAGTGTATTCCAATCCTTGCGTCTTCCCAAAACTATGCGATGACATAGAATCTACCCTGGGCTATCCGTGTTTTGTAAAACCGGCCAATCTCGGCTCTTCTGTGGGTATTGCGAAAGTTAAAGACCGTCGAGACCTAGAAGCGGCGCTGGACAGTGCTGCCAGCTATGACCGTCGCATTATTGTGGAAGCGGCTGTAGTCGCCCGTGAGGTTGAATGCGCCATTTTAGGGAACGACAATCCCAAGGCATCTACTATCGGTGAGATTAGCTTTAATGCAGATTTCTATGATTACGAAACAAAATACACTAGCGGTCAGGCTGACTTAGCGATTCCGGCATCACTGCCCAAAGAGATTGTCACCACGATTCAAGAGCAGGCGATTCAAGCATTTCAAGCGATTGATGGTGCGGGTCTATCACGGGTAGACTTTTTCTATCTGGAAGATACGAGCGAAGTGTTAATCAACGAGATTAATACTTTCCCAGGGTTTACTTCTACTAGTATGTATCCCATGCTGTGGGAAGCCTCCGGCGTGGAATTTGATCAGCTCGTAGATCGTTTGATCCAACTTGGACTGGAGCGTACGGGGAGTAAGTCTAGATAGTTGCTATACGTGTTTTTTGACTGGCTAATACGCTGAGAGTCTTAGCTGCCATAACGGGTCACGTAAGGAACTCTATAAGCTTTCCAAAAATATCAGTAAGTCAGCCATATCTTGGGTATTGGGCTGAAACTGAGGCATTGGCGGTGTCTTTCCACTGATTACCTGCTTAATTAATGCTACTTGCGATTTTCGCTCAGAGACATTTTGTAAATCTGGCCCGACTTCACCTGTGCCATCTATCCCATGACAGGTTGCACAGTTTTGCCAAAACAGCTGCTGCCCGCGCTCAAGATCCCCGGTAGAGGCTAAAACATCATGAACGTAGGGGTCAGATACCTGCACTCTGTGGATACCCCAAATAATCAGGACAATACATAGCAAAATCGTAGTTGCTGCCAGAGCAAACTGTACAACCAGCCGATTGTCTTGGCTAGGCGAAGTTGGCTCAGTGATGGGAGGGCTATCGATGGTTTTCTGGGTCACAGACAGAACGTAACACTTTGTTATTACGTTTACGATACATACTTTAAAGTTTTCTCAGGAGACAGTGCAAGGTGTTTCGCCTGGAAAATGGCTGCAAAACCTATAGCTTTCCTTAAGCTATGATTGCTTCCCCGCAATGTGGGCTGCTTTGAGCCGATCGAGAAGACACGACAAGACAGTGATCAAACTCATGAGGGCACTAGGCTCAAGTGAGGGAATGTCTTAATATAAAGGAAGAAGAAGTAATATGTCGCTGGCAGTGCTTCTACGAGCTTTGTAAGTCATTGAGGAAAACGTGGCGTGATTGAACCTTTGCTATTAGGTATTGTTTTGGGCCTGATTCCAGTAACGTTGGCTGGTCTGTTTGTAGCCGCATACATGCAGTATCGTCGTGGCGATCAGCTCAACTTCTAAGCTCTGATCGATAAATATTGCAAAAAGGCCGGTGCTTTTCGAAAGCGCTGGCCTTTTTGGCATGGCGATAGTGTTGATTAGCTTTCAGGTGAAGGCCCTGGGGCTAGACCAGCTGCAAGACGCGCGGTGCCATAGGCGGCTTCAGTATGCAGTGCTGGTTCTAAAGGAACGCCTAAAATCTGCTCTCTTAGTGCTTGCCAGGTGGCGTTTTTAGCTCCCCCACCTGCTGTGTAAACGCGATTTACTGGTCCGCTACCCAGGGCGGTCAGTTTTTGATAGCCCAGCGCCTCAATCCGAGCCATGCCCTCTAGCAGACCATGTAAGAACTTTACAGAGTCTGTTGGACGTGGTGTGAGACGCGGAGCTAGAGCGGGATCATTGATGGGAAAACGCTCGCCAGCTTTTAGTAATGGGTAGTAATTAAAACCGCTGGGACATGCACTATCAATGAGCGGGCTGAGAGAGTCAAGTTCTAGATCGCTAAAGTACTGGTGCAATACGGCCCCTCCTGTGTTGGATGCCCCACCTGCCAACCAGTATTGTCCGAGACGATGACTATAGATGCCGCTTGGGGCATCGTTGATGGCAACGGGGCTTAAGAGTTTGAGAACTAGCGTAGACCCGAGGGAGGTGACGGCCTCGCCCATAGCACTGGCACCACTGGCTAAAAATGCTGCAATGCTATCAGTGGTGCCGGTTTTGACGATGCAGCTGAGGGGTAGCCCAAACCTTTTGGCTACGTTGGCTTGGATCGGTGCGATCGCAGCGCCGGGGGCTAATACCCTAGGTAGCCAAGGGCTGATGTCTAACGCCATTAACCAGTCAGGATATTTCAGGGTCTGAGGGTTATAGCCCAGCTTAAGCGCATTGTTATAGTCGCTGATGCCTGACTGTCCGTGGAGTAAGCTGCTGAGCCAATCGGCTTGATGAACCAGATAATAAGCTTTATCGAGAATAGCCGTCGGTAAATTTTGCTGCCACCACAGGGCTTTAGAGAGGCTAGAGGTGGCACTGTGGGCTGGGCTATCGGTTGGGGCCACATCTGGAATGCCACCACGCGCATCGTTGTAGAGAATTGCCGGTGTGAGAGGGTTGCCGCTGCGATCGCACAGTAAAACAGTGGCAGAGGTCCCGTCGATTGAGATCGCGGCTGTCTGTTTTTTGATGTCTCCTGGTAGCTGCTGCAGAAGTGACCAGAGTGCCTGCTGCCAGCCAGCGGCCGCATCAGACGCGTAGTGGCAGCGGGTTTCTGCCACTACCTGACCCACGGCATCAATTGCGATCGCTCTCGCCCCAGAAGTACCAAAATCAATACCTAAATAGTTCATGCTCAACCATAAAAAATGAGGCCCTCACATGAGCGCCCCACACCAAATTATTTAGTTTGAAACCATCCACGACGTTTGATTAGACGCTAACTTCACCTAGCTCACGTGTGAGATGGTCAAAAGGTGTATCCACAAATGATGTGTCTACAATTCCCTGGGCAGAAAGCTGCTCTTTCAGCACATCTTTCATAATCTGGATGCCAATAACAGTTGGGCCAACGGGAACCTCCAACGAGTTGTATGTCTCGCGCAGCCCATTGAGCACGCGCTCCGTTAGCACATCGCAATTACCTGCCACCATGGCATAGCTGCTGTAGCGCAGGTAATAGTCTAAATCACGTAAACAGGCCGCATAACGTCGAGTCGTGTAAGCATTGCCGCCAGGACGAATCAACTCAGGTATCCGCTCAAATAAAGCAGCTCCAGTCGCCTTAACCAGGCTAGATGCATTAGCGCTGATATATGCAGCGGCTTTCACTCGATTAGCGCCACTATCAAAATAGCTTTTTAAAGAATCAATGGCGTCGCGATCGAGGTAACGACCTGTGATGTCATAGGTGCTGATTAAACCCGTCACCGTATCCCGCATGAAATCTTTCTCCCAGTGCGATTAATGTGCGACTCAAAAAATTAAGTAGGAACTTATAACCAAGCTAGGAGTGAAAGTCCTCATACAAGCATGGACCAAACATGGGCATGATCCAAATATGAGAACAAGCGCAAGGGCTATCCAACTGCTTGTTTAGACATCTAAAGGGTGTGTTGCCGCTGTCATAAAAGCCTGAAACTCGTTCAGCGACAACGTTTATCAACACTCAAATGTCAGAACTTAGTCTACCACGGTGGATTAAACAGCAGACAATACACCCCCTAGAGAGGCTGATTGCGCCGCTGAATTTTTACAATGCGCAATCTTTCGCAACAATCCGCACAGAGAGGCAAGCCGTGTTTATCGGCCCAATGATTCAAAATCCTCAACACCTCATCTCGATCCCCCGATAGGCTTGCTAGAGAAAACCTGAATTTGTAACAAGAGATACAATCGCCGGGGGTTAGTGTTTCTAGGATTATCCAAGCCTAGTTGGAGTAAACACTGATGTTTGTTAAAGCGCAGTTTCTCTGTTTATAGGCATTTTTATAGCCTTTGAGTCTTAGCCGGTGTCAAAGGCTGTATGGGAATGAGTGATTTTCTTAAGGTGTCATAGCGTTTATGGCCAGGGTTCGTTGAATATGCACTGCCTAGAAATATAGAAAATTTCTAACAGGTGCATATTTTTAGCCACACTCATTGTTTAATGTTTTGGCCGTTAAACGAGTCGGCCCGTTCGTCCTAGTCAAGGCTACATTTCCCTCAAAACTTTCTGGCGTCTCTGAGTCTTGGTCTGAATCTGGCTTGAGAATGGTTGCTAGCTGCATCATTTTCGACACAACCTTAGCTCAGTGACGCCAGCTTAAAAACGGCTCTAGTGAATGCATAAAAAGGAGTGATCCATGGCTCAAACTGCCGCAGAAGTTCTGCAAATGATCAATGATCAAGACATTCAGATGATTGATCTAAAGTTCATCGATTTGCCAGGTATCTGGCAACACCTCACGGTGCATCGCAGCCAGATTGATGAGAGTAGCTTTACGGACGGAGTGGCGTTTGACGGATCAAGTATCCGGGGCTGGAAGGCAATTAATGAGTCAGATATGTCCATGGTGCCCGATCCGGCGACAGCCTGGATTGATCCTTTTATGAAGGAGCCTACCTTAAGCCTTGTTTGCTCAATTAAAGAGCCTCGTACTGGCCAGTGGTATGAGCGCTGCCCTCGCGTCATCGCCCAAAAAGCCCTAGATTATCTAAACTCAACAGGTATTGGTGACACTGCTTACTTTGGCCCTGAGGCAGAGTTTTTCATCTTTGATGATGTTCGTTTCGATACGACTGCTAACTCTAGCTACTACTACGTAGACACGGTTGAGGGTCGCTGGAACACGGGTCGTGAAGAGGAAGGTGGCAACCTGGGATACAAGCCTGGCTACAAGGGTGGTTATTTCCCCGTATCTCCCACTGATACATCCCAAGACATGCGTACCGAGATGCTGCTGACTATGGCTGCTTGTGGCGTACCCATTGAGAAGCATCACCACGAGGTTGCAACGGGTGGCCAGTGCGAACTCGGTTTCCGGTTTGGTGAAATGATCCAAGCGGCTGACTGGTTGATGACCTACAAGTACTGCATTAAGAACGTTGCTAAGAAGTACGGCAAGACTGTTACTTTTATGCCCAAGCCTCTCTTTGAGGACAATGGTTCTGGTATGCACACTCACCAGTCCATTTGGAAAGATGGTCAGCCTCTAATGGCGGGTGATATGTATGCGGGGTTAAGCCAGATGGCGACCTGGTACATTGGTGGTTTGCTCAAGCATGCACCAGCTGTGCTGGCGTTTTCTAACCCCAGTACCAACTCCTATAAGCGTCTAGTGCCTGGTTTTGAAGCTCCAGTTAACCTGGTGTACTCCAACGGTAACCGTTCTGCCGCTATTCGGATTCCGCTTTCTGGTGACAGTCCTAAGGCCAAGCGTCTTGAGTTTCGCTGCCCCGACCCCACATCTAACCCCTACTTGGCCTTTGCTGCAATGCTTTGCGCCGGTATCGACGGAATTAAGAACAAGATTGAGCCCCCTGAACCGATTGATCAAGATATTTACGAGCTTAGCCCTGAGGAGCTGGCGAAGATTGCATCTACACCCGGCTCCTTGAAGGAAGCGCTCTCTGCACTCGAAAGCGACCATACCTTCCTAACTCAAGGTGGCGTCTTTACCGAAGACTTCATCCAAAACTGGATTTCCTACAAGCTTGACACTGAGGTGATCCCCATGGATATTCGTCCTCACCCTTACGAGATAGCTCTCTACTACGATTGCTAGTAGATTTGTAGTTTTTGCTTAAAAGCCTTTTTGGCTTAGCGCCAGTCGAAAGACTGGCGTTTTTTGTTGGTCTCTAAGCAATGAATGCACATTGATATAAAACAGGATATATATTTATAAAAAGTAAACTCAAAAAGTATCGAAATATACGGTTTTGGTGGCTATAATCAAAATTGAACAGGATGCAGGGCACTGCAACGATGCCTTGGATTTACTTCTTTAGGAGGTTAATAGGTATGTCTATTCAAGAATCAGCTAGGTTGCGAATCGTTTCTAATCGTCATGCTGTAACCAATCGTCAGCGTTCTTTGCTAAGCCGTGCTGCTATGGATGTTGGTATGTCCGTAGAAGCCATTGGCGAAGGCAGCCGTATTCAAGGTAAGCCTAGATATGATGTGCAGCATGCCTATGGCCGTAGTAATGCTGCGATGAGTTAGTAACAGCCATACTTTTGGTACTTAATTATTAGGCCCGAGGGACGTGCGATCGCACGTCCCTCGGGTTTGTTGTAGTTGACTAATTGCATCTGTAAAACTCGATTTGAGCATGAAGATTTGAAAATAAGCGGTACAAAATGTTAATTTGCGGGAGTCTAAACATAGAGCGTTAGTAGTTATGGCTAGCCTCTCAAATTTCGTTACTCTGACATTTGTTCAAATCTTTTATGGCTGCTCTGACTGCTCGTGCGATCGCTGTCCCTGGTAAGCAGGAACTCACACATCCTAAAAAAGCCGTTGTAGTCGGCGATAGCCTAATCTATGGGTATGGCGATACGGAAGGTGGAGGCTGGGTTGAGCGGTTACGTCGTCAGTGGATGGCTCCTTCGCAGCCAGGCCCCATCATTTATAACCTGGGTGTTCGCGGAGATGGAGTACAGCAGGTCACTGCCCGACTAGAAGATGAGTTCAAGCTGCGGGGTGAGCTGCGCCGTCGAGTGCCAGATGTGTTGGTATTGTCGGTCGGTCTCAATGATAGTGCTCGACTTGGGCGACCTACGGGACGAGCCATGACCGATGAAATAACGTTTACCCGAGAGCTGCATGGGTTACTTGATCAAGCCAGCCAACTTTGCCCCACTTACTTTATTGGCATGGTGCCGGTCAATGAGGCACAGATGCCCTATGCAGATGTACTTTACTTTTCAAACGTTGACCAGGCGAACTATAACCAAATTACCCGTCATGCGTGCGAAGCAAGGCAAATTCCTTATCTAGATCTATTTAAGCGATGGCAGTCTAAGGGAGATGTCTGGTGTCATGAGCGGCTTTGCGAGGATGGTTTGCATCCCAACGTGTTAGGCTATCGCACCCTGATAAACGATATCTCTAGGTGGGAGCCGTTGATGCAAGCGTTAGTCTAAGATATGGCAATCTAAGTGTGCAAAGCTATGGTTATTACTGCGCTGGTTTGGTGATTAAAAGTACCCAAATACAGGCTAGAAAAATAGCTAGCAATGCTATGACTAACATTGTTTGAAGGTTAGCGGTTACTGAATAGGCTTGATTTGTACCAGTTTGCGGCTGTATCGCCATTGGTTAGCTAAACGCTACTGAATTAATTGTTCGGTCCAATCATCGCCAACGCGAATGGTGATATCGGAATCAAGATCGCCGGTTGAATCAGCCACCACTCTGCCGGTTCCTAAGACGGCTTCTAAAAAGCCAGCTCCATCTAAGTCGCCTCTTTGCGCAATCACAGTTGTTTGATGGTGGAAATCAGGCCAGTCTTGCACTACGTAGACATTGCGAAAACCTTCTTCGCGGAGATGATCGGCTACGGCTTGGCCCATGTAAGGGTCTCTAGATGCATTTTGAACAGCAATGCGAAGACGACTAATGGAGCGGCGTGGGGTATCGGTGGCTAGCAGGGCATCAGGTTCTACATTAAAGAACTGCTGCATCACCTCATTTGTACTGTTTGTATCCGCAATCCAATAGCTAGCCCGATATTCAGTGGGGCTACTAAAGCGACCGGGCAACATCACCATATTGAGATTTTCTCTCTCCAGCTGGAGACCAAAACCTGCTAGGGCCAGAATTTCTTCGGTCGACAGATTTGTATCGATGTGGCTCTGGAGAATACGGACAATTTGGGGCAACTGGGTAATGACCTTGGGGTTGATCATGCGATCGCGCAACGCCTTGAGCAATATCTGCTGACGCTGTACCCGACCAATATCGCCCAGATTGTCTTGACGAAAGCGTGCAAATTGCTCAGCCTCATCACCATTCAGGGTTTGCCAACCAGGTTCTAAATCGATAACCAGCCCTTGGGTTTTGTCCTCGTAGTTCATTGCCTTAGGGACAAACACTTCCACGCCACCTACTAAATCGACGATTTCACGAAATGCAGCGGTGCTTACCCTAACATAGCGATCAATTTCGACCTGATTGAAGTTATAGCTGACTGTCTGAGCGGCTAGCTCAGCTCCTCCCTCAACATTGGCCTGGTTGATTTTGTCGATGCCGTAGCCCGGAATTTCCACACGGGTATCTCGTGGGATTGACATGACGTTAATGGATTCAGTTTCAGGGTCAACTTGGGCAAGCAGCATCGTGTCAGTACGACCCACTAAATCAGTCGGTGCCGCACCGTCTATATCGGTGGCCTCATCGAGACCCATCAACAAAATTGTGACTGGACGAGATACCTGGTAACGAAACCCTGACTGCCATAGGTCACTGAGCGCAGGAGGATTTGCCGTGGCCTCTCCTCCCCCCACTCCTTTAGGCAGAGGTACCGTCAGTATGAACGCCGCCCCTGCTGCTGCAGAAACCACTGCTGTTGTGCCAAAAATACCAGTCCAAGCAAATATTCTAAGAACGTTACCCAAGAATGAATGGCGCTTAGCTGGAGCAGTGGAGTCAGACTTAGATGATGAGAAGGGAAGCATAGAGTATTTATGAGAATGCCCGGACAAAGGTAGCCCTGTCTAGCAAAGAATTTATAGTGGTCCCTAAATCAAACTACGCGTTCTCTGTACGAGAGTCAGCATTTGATTTGACATTATTGGTGGGTTGCTTAATAAGAAGCAAATTTTCTTATCGGTTTCTCAAGTGTGTATTTCGCTGTTAAGGCAGCCTGTTTACAAGAGGGTGCGAACGTTTGATACGTTCTACACATTGGTGAGAAGTTAACCAATATTAAGCTGCTTGTACACTGCGTTTTTTGAAGAACCGCTAGTATTGTTCAGATCTCCACCTGGGCACACCATTTTAACGTCGTAATTTAACTTTATTAAGTAAACAATGACACAACCTATCCATCAAACTCCAACATTAGTGCCAATTATTTTAGCTGGGGGTAAAGGGGAGCGCTTTTGGCCTGTTAGTCGTTTGAAAAATCCAAAGCAGTTTCTATGTTTGGATGGCAGTGGTCGTAGTTTGATGCAGTCTACGGCTGATCGTTTGCTGCCATTGGCGGGTAGCTGGGATGCAATCTGGGTGATTACGGCGTCTCATCTAGCCGAAGGGGTTAAGCAGCAGCTACCAGAATTGCCCGTAGAAAATATTTTGGTAGAGCCTCAAGGACGGGATACGGCACCTGCTGTTGCCTGGGCAACTCTGGAAGTGGCCAAACGACACGGAGATGATGCGATCGCATGTTTCTTCCCTGCCGATCACTACATCACCGACGAACCCAAGTTTCGGGCCACCATTCGCGCCGCTGCTGACCTAGCCCAAAGTCAGGAAGCCATCGCTACGCTTGGCATTCAGCCTACTTTCCCATCCACAGGCTATGGCTACATTGAGCAAAGTGATGCTGCTGGTCAGTACGGTGACTTAGCCTGTTATCGGGTCAGCCGCTTTACTGAAAAACCCGAGCGTAGCGTTGCCGAAGAATTTTTAGCCAGTGGTCGCTATAGCTGGAACAGCGGTATGTTTATCTTTCCGGCTGGGGTGATGATTAATGAGCTAAAAACCTATGCGCCTGAACTCATGGGACCATTGCTAGCCAAAGGTGTGGATGCCTATGCTGAGTTAGAAAAGCTCAGCATTGACTACGCCGTGATGGAAAAAACCCAAAAAGCCTATGTGATGCCCGCTAATTTTGGTTGGGATGACTTAGGCGACTGGAACGCTATTGAGCGTCTGATGAAGGGTGACCAGGCCAATGTAGATATGTGTGAGCACCAGGCCCACGACACCAACGGCTGTATTGTTTATTCTTCCAATGATGAGGAAGTCGTAGTCACCATTGGCCTAGAAGATGTGGTGATTGTGCGTGATGGCAATGCCACGCTCATTGTCAAAAAAGACCGTACTCAGGAGATCAAAAAAGCGGTTAAAGCCCTTGGCAAGGAAGATAAATTCCTACACCTGCTATAGCCCTAAAAAATATAAGCACTGCATTGAAATATTCCTTCAATCCCCCTTTGATTGCGCTGAATCAAGGGGGATTTCCATAGCGCACAAACTGACTAGATCTGGCGCTAATACTCAGGATTTTAAGCACCTAACGGCTTCAAGCATGCCTTTAGCCTTATTCAAGGTTTCTTGATACTCATTTTCAGGAACCGAATCCGCCACCAAACCTGCGCCGGCCTGAACGCTGATGCGATGGCTGCCGTCAGCTTTACTTTCGACAATCATGGTGCGAATAGTAATGGCGCTATTGAGCTGGCCTTCAAAGTCGTAGTAGCCATACACGCCAGAATAGGGGCCCCGACGACAGGGTTCTAAGTCATTGATAATCTGCATGGCGCGAATTTTGGGAGCACCGCTGACGGTACCGGCTGGGAAACAGGCTTTGAGTAAATCCCACGCGGTTCTACCCGGAGCTAGCTCGCCAATTACATTGCTAACAATATGCATCACGTGGGAGTAGCGCTCGATGATCATCAGCTCATCAACGCTGACTGTACCGCTGGTGCAGACACGACCTAAATCATTACGCCCCAGATCCACCAGCATGACATGTTCAGCAATTTCCTTGGGATCTGCCAGTAAGTCGTTGGCGTAGGCATCATCTTCGGCGGTCGTTTTACCACGGGGACGGGTACCAGCAATGGGTCTTAGGACTGCGGTCAGAGTATCGTCGTCGCCCTCTCGAGTAGCTTTAACCATAACCTCAGGGCTAGAACCAATAATCTGCCAGTCTTGGAAGTTGAAATAGGCCATGTAGGGGGAAGGGTTGACCAGTCGCAGTGAGCGATACAGGTCAAATGGATTGCCGCTGTAGTCAGTAGAGAGACGTTGCGAAATGACGACTTGGAAAATATCGCCAGCCTTAATGTGGTCTTTTGCGGTTTCTACACTCTGACAAAACTCGTCTTTACTGCGGTTGCTACTGTAGGCCAGCTGAGGAGCATTGTTATGGGCGGGTGGAGTCCAAGCCAGGCGGCTGTCTTGGCTGGAGAGCGGCAGGTTGAGTTTGTTGACCAGCGTGGTGATGCGATCGCAACTCTCTTGATAAGCTTGCTCTAGGTCGACCTCAGCATCCCGCAGGTCTGCGTAGCTCACGGCCCAAATTTTTCGCTTGACTTGGTCAAAAATCAATAGACTATCCACCTGCATCCAAATCCCGTCAGGTAGGTCGTCCGCACTAGCTGGATAGACAGTGACAGTAGGTTCAATCCACTTAATCAGCTCATACCCCCAAAAGCCAAATAGACCCCCTATGCCAGGGGGAAGAGAGGGCAGTTTTACGGGCTGATAAGGCGCAAGACAGTCGGCCAATATGTCAAATGGGTTGCCCGTAAATATGTGTTCCGTGCCGTTGCGAAAACGCTGGGTTGTGGTTTCTCCTCTTGCTTCAAGAGTCCAGAGTGGGTCACATCCCAGGAGACTGTAGCGGCCAATATTTTCGCCCCCTTCCACCGACTCCAGTAAAAAACTGTAGGGTTGACCTGCGCATACCTTACACCAAGCAGATACTGGGGTATCTAAATCAGCGACCCATTCCTGATAAACCGGAACAAAATTACCTTGGTGGGCCAAGGCGTTGAATGTGGTGAGGTCTGGATAAATCATGCAGTAGTGAAGCGTGGGCACAAATCGCATCCGAGGGCTTGGCTTTGAGAAAGCTACCATTGGATGCGGACACTGGTTTATTAAGCCTGCCTTACGGTTTGAACCCTTGGCAAGCGGTTTGAACAAAAGCTAAATGGCGGCCATAACCATTAAAAAGAGGCAGTCCATGGACTGCCTCTTTGGAACTCTAATAGCAATTAGTTGGAACTAATCACACTAGCTGCAAAAGTACATCTTTTACACTTCGTAGGGTTCTTTCCCACTGAACTTAACGGTTGCAGGATCAGGGTTACTGCCAATATTGCGATCTATCTTACCGCTGTAGCCACGACCTTCGTTCACTTTCTCAGGAACAACACCATCTGCAGGGTGTAAATAAGTCGTTTCACCACTGGGTAGAACGCGGTAGATCTTATAGTCAGTAATTCTAGGCTTAAACTTTGTCTTGAGCTGACGGCTGAGAGCCAAGCACTGCTCCTTACGAGCCAGATAAAGCATGTTGTCGCCTGTGTTCATGATAGCAGCACCGCCAGTGGGCATCTCGAAGGGCTGCTCCTTTTTGCTGCTCCAGGTAATGACGTACTTTTCTTCACGTTCTGCAGCGGAGAGCAGACCACCAGTACTGCCACCAAATATTGGAGTTTGACCGGAAGGGCCAGCAGGAGTTGCAGATTCGGTGCTTTCGGTATTGGTAATTTCTTCAGACATGAATAATATTATCTCTCAACCTTATCGCTCACAAATCTATCACTGCGGATGACGTTGTTTACATCGTTTGTGAAGAAGCGTAATAGTTCTTCAGAGTTTAAATGTCGCTAGCGGATTGCTTGACTCTGTTTCCTATATCAACGGCGAGTTGCTTTGGTAAACGGCAACTTAGTCAGAAAAAGTCAAGCTAAAACAATGGGGTAAATTGCACCGTGACCGTCGATAATAAAGGTATATTTAACAATTCGGTTTGAGATTGTTGTGAAAATCTTGAGAGCACGTACGCTGCAAACCTTGCTGGCAGACAGTTTGACCATTTTCTGGGGGGACTGGTTAGATCTGCGAGTGCGGATTCCCCAGGTTGCAGCCTCGGGATTAGTTTCACCCTTGATCTATATCTTGGCATTTGGTTTGGGGTTGGGAAGCTCCCTCGACCAAGTTGCGCCGCCGCCGATGGGGGAAAGCTATCTAGAATTTATTTTGCCAGGCATGGTTGCTCTGTCATCCATGGTGATTAGCTTCGGTGGCACCACATTTTCAATCTGTGGAGAACGGCTGTTTACAAAAAACTTTGAGGAAATGTTGCTGTTTCCTATCCATCCCCTGGCAATGCATCTTGGTAAGATGCTGGCGGGAATTGTCCGGGGACTGCTGACAGCTGGGTCAGTGATTTTGGTGGCGGTTTTATTTACTCGTGATGTTTGGAGCTTTATTAATCCGCTGTTTTTATTCCTGCTGGTCCTGAATTGTGCTGTTTTTGCCGGTCTAGGTGTAATTGTTGGCTTAAATGTCAAGTCCTTGGAAAGTGTTGGGCTGTTTAATAATTTTCTGATTGTGCCAATGTCGTTCTTAGGGGCAACGTTTTTTGACCCAACTACATTGCCTGCAGTGTTGAAAGGAATTGTTTATCTATTGCCGCTGACTTACACGACAGTAGGGCTGCGAGCGGCTGCCTATGAACCACAACGCTTCCCGTGGTATTCAATACCTGTTTTGCTAGTGGTTGCGATCGCACTGTCTGCAGTAGGTGCCTATCAGTTTGCCCAGCAGCAAGATTAGCTTGCGATCGCGTCAGCCACGGCGGAATGTGAGATAGCCATCATTTCTACAGGTATCTTTGGGTCATTCTCAACAATATTGGGCTCCATCGCTGCCGCAGCTCGATCACGCTTAATGTGCTTAATATCCCGCAGCTGCGAAAAAATGCGATATGTGCTCAGGGGGGACATAGGTGCGTCATCACCGGATACCTGCACCAGGTTATAGAGTGTGCCACTTGCGTGGACAGCAAAGGTGATACGAAACACCTCAAAAAAGTTAATTACCCAGCGGCAGTCTTCCTCTGAGTAGGCTTCATAGTAGCGAATTAAGGCAGCAATGCGCAGTTCCAGATGAGACTGCACATGGGGGCAAAATAGGGCAATCTTTAGCAATAAAACGACTAACACCAACGGGTTGCCTTGGGCCAGAAACATGCTGAAGATTGTAGATGGCTGTTCCCCATCTTCACTGGTTAAAGTATCAACCACTCGCTTACAGGTACGCAGCATTAGCGCTTCTGTAATGGTCTCAATATCGTTATGGTGGTACAGCGCCAAAACATAGTCAGGTAGCTTTTCTTTGAGCGAAAGCGTGACAGCGCTATGGGGGAGGGCATAGGCCAAGTAGTGTAGTAAGGCCCGCTTAAAGTCCCAATATTGGAGGTTTTTACACTGTTTTCGCAGCAGATTCGCTAAGTTTTCATAGCCAAATTGACCTGGCTGCAGTAGAAGTAGCTTGATCAGATTGATAGCCGATTCACCCAACACTGTTGGATTGTCTATGGTGGTCGGTGGCACCTCCATCTGTGATTTCGCTGTGTACATTGCCAGGTCAAAGCGAAACTGAGATTTGAGCTGTGACGACAGGCTGCGAGCCGCTTCGCGTTGCTCTAGTGGGTTATTGAGGTTTAGGTACTGAGGAGCGAGTAGGTAAGAGGTATATCGCTCGGTCCAGTGTTCGTGATGGTCATATCGTGCTGCGAATAGCTTTAGATCTTGAAAGTCCTGACTTTTGATAAAGTCCTGCATCCAGCAGCGCAACCGCTTGAGGATTAACGAAAATCCTGGGCGCATCAGCACCTGCTCATCAAACATCTTGATTAAAGATTGAATAGCCTCTGACTGGCGTTGAATACCCCAGTTATTAATCAAGATGTAGCAAACACGTTTAAGGGTAAAGAGAAACTGCTGCTCACTATTAGCAATAACGATGGAATAGAGGGCAACAGGCAAGTCTGACTCAGTTGAGGATTCGGTGTAATCCACAAACAGACGACGAAATGTAGCTAAAACTATATCCACAGGTTCTGTCTGAACACTGTAGAGAAAGAAATCGTAGAGAATCTGCTGCGCGTTCTGGATATCTGTACGAGCCATAGTCACCAGGAACTCAATCAGGAACTTAAACGTTGTCAGCTAAGTCTACCCAAAAGCATTGATGATTTTCGGATGTAATAGCACCCGTATATCTACTTAAGCGGTGTCTAATTTATTAAAGCGTATCAATTTAGACATGGGTTAATACTTAAATACTGGTGTATTAAGCGTTTGCCCTCCTTCAAGGTCTGTATAGACTCAATGCCTTGACATCCGATTTTAATTTTCGAAAATTAAAATCGGATGGACAACGAAAAGTCTCGTTCAAAGCCTGCGCTCAAAGAGCAGATAGCCATACTTATCCCCGTCTATTCGAATATTCTAGGGAAAACTCCGGGTCTGTCGCTAGTTAGAACCCTGAATATCGCTCTTACGGCTGAGATTATGGCCTAGGTCCATGATACTTTTTGCATACATTTTGGATGTCTACAAGTACGCGATTGCCTAGGCTGCTTGTTAACCCGAGAACGATCTGGCAGTGCCTGTGGCTAAACAACAGCAGGTGCGGGTATTTCTGCCTTGAGTTGAAAAATGCGCTGAATTACCTGGGCGACTGACTTGTCGGGGGTTGATGCCCCTGAGGTGATGCCAATAACAACCTTGCCAGCCGGTAGCCAGTCTTGGGATGTGGTTGTAGAGGCGTGGAGTAGCTGATGTTCAATCTGATTACCAGGGCCTAAGCGATGGGGGCTATCAATGTGGTAAGACGGGATGCCTCGCTCAATAGCAATTTCTTGGAGGTGAGTTGTGTTTGAGGAATTAAAGCCGCCAATAACCACCATAAGATCCATATTCATATCAACCAGCTCAAACATGGCATCTTGCCGTTCTTGAGTGGCATCGCAGATGGTGTTGAAGCTGGAAAAGTGGTCATTAATAGCCTGAGGGCCATATTTTTTGAGCATGGTGTGCTCTAACAGTTTGCCAATTTGCTCAGTTTCTCCTTTGAGCATGGTGGTTTGATTGGCAATACCCACAGCGGCTAAATCGCGATCAGGGTCAAAGCCCTCAGAGTAGGCATTGGCGAACTTAGCCAAAAACTCGTCACGACTGCCACCATTCAAAATGTAGTCGGCCACATATTGAGCTTCTTCTAAGTTGAGCACCACCAAATATGTGTTGGCAAAAGACTTAGTTGCTACGGTTTCTTCGTGCTTATATTTGCCGTGGATAATTGAGGTAAACGCCTGTTTCTTATGCTTCTCAACGGTAGTCCAAACTTTTGATACCCAGGGACAGGTAGTATCCACTATGGTACAGCCGCGCTCGCTCAGCAGCTTCATTTCCTCAACGCTGGCACCAAACGCAGGCAAAATCACAACATTGCCATGCTCAACGACAGAAAAGTCCTTGACTCCATCAATGACTTGAATAAACTGGACGTCCATTTCCTGAAGCCGTTGATTAACGCCAGGGTTATGGATAATTTCGTTAGTAATCCAGATGCGCTGGGTAGGAAAATGTTGACGTGCTTCGTAGGCCATCGCAATGGCACGCTCTACACCCCAGCAAAACCCAAAGTCTTTCGCGAGTTTGATAGTGACATCGCCTTGAGTATAGGAATATCCCTGATTACGGATAGTCTGAACCAAGTCACTTTGATACTCATCATCCATTTGAGCAGCTATTTGCTCTTTTTCGCCAAAGCCCTGGTTGCGGTAGTAGTTGTCGGATTTGTTGAGACTACGACGAAACGCTCTGGTATCCATTTTTTTCAAAGAGGCAGAATATGTACCTAGTCTACCGAATCCTATTCCCCTCTTTGTGGCAACTCTAGCTGGCTGTAAAGTGCGATCGCAGAGCGCCACACCAAATAGCCCTCACGATTGAGATGCAATCCGTCTGTGGTTAAATCAGGTCTTAACTCCCCTTCTCCATTGGCAAAAATAGGATACAGCTCTAGATAATAGGCATCGTATTCGTCAGCAATGTCTTCTAACGATTGATTCATAGCCCGAATACGCTCATTGGGCAGCTCCAGCAACAGATGGCGACTTTCCCAATTAGACGTCTCTGCTCCATGGGGCAAGATAGACTGAACCACCACCTGGGTATCAGGATGATAGCTGGTCAGATAGTCCATGATGTCGCGATAGTTAGCCAGCACCTGCTGATCGCTTTGGCCCCATATCAAATCATTAATGCCGATCATCAAAAAGATGGTGTCCACATCGGCTACATCTAGCGAATGGATGCGCGATAGCAGCGTATGAGTTTTCTCGCCTGAGATTCCCTGATTCATCCATACCCGTTGACCGGGCAGCAGCTCCGCTGGAAACCATAAGCTTAAAGAATCCCCTAGTAGAATCGTGAGATGGTCCGGATTCTTAGCCGCCATCATCTCGAGCTCTTGACCCAGAAGCGTTACCCATTGCTCATAGGTCAGACGCTGACCTTGAGAAGCCGGTTCTGAACTCGCGATGGGCTCGGCGGTAGCATTCGTTGCATAAGCAGCATTTGCCTGGGGTAGCACCGTTGGCTCACCACCCTCATCTTTTTCCTGCCACACGACCAGAAGCGCGATAAACAGAACCCCATTCATTAGCAATGAGAGGGTTGCCCAATAGGGGATTGTGAACGGAGCTTTCAGAAACCGGTTAGCCACCACAATATTTAAGCTAGTGCATAGGGCGTTGGACAGATTCTAATAGGAACTGCCCTGGATAGACAGCCTCTGTCACGGATTTTTTTCGATAAGTTTGGGGATCGTAACCTTGGCAAAAGCTCCAGACCTAACTGTCTACGTCAACTGTATGCATCAGGTGCAGATAACCGTTGCACTTCGTAAAGAAAACCGGAGACCAAAGGCCATCAGACGGGTTACTCGGTCGCTTTATGTTGGGCTAAACATTAAACCTAAACAGCATAATGTCGCCTTCTTTAACGGTATATTCCTTACCCTCACTACGCACTAGTCCTTTTTCTTTGGCCGCATTCATAGAGCCATGCTCGACTAAGTCTTTATAGGCAATGGTTTCAGCTCGAATAAAGCCCCGTTCAAAGTCAGTGTGAATAACCCCTGCTGCCTGTGGCGCAGACATGCCTGCGATTATGGTCCAGGCGCGGGTCTCTTTAGGACCGGTGGTGAAATAGGTCCGTAGCCCTAACAAATTGTAGGTCGCCCGAATCAAAGACTTGAGACCGCCTTCTTCGACACCCAACGCCTCTAAGAAATCAGTACGTTCGTCTTCTGGAAGTTCTAGCAGCTCTGCTTCAACTTGGGCTGAGATGATGACGACCTGAGCATCTTCTTCAGCTGCTAGCGTTTTGACTTGCTCAACCCATGCGTTCCCATCTGCAAGTTCATCTTCAGAGACGTTTGCGGCATAGATGATGGGTTTGCGGGTCAAAAACCCCAAAGACTTAATCAGCAGCTCTTCGTCATCTTCAAGCTGAACGGTGCGGGCAGACTTACCCTCTGCCAGTACAGGCTGAATTTTTTCTAGTACAGCTAGCTCTGCTTGGGCGTCAGGATCGCGACGGGCTTGTTTACGAACACGCTCCATCCGACGTTCGATTTGTTCTAGGTCCGATAAGGCTAGCTCTAAATTTATAATTTCTGCGTCGCGTATGGGGTCAATGGAGCCATCCACATGAATGATGTCATCATTCTCAAAACAGCGCACCACATGGACAATGGCATCCACTTCACGAATATTGGCTAAAAACTGGTTGCCTAACCCCTCGCCCTTGCTAGCCCCTTTGACCAGACCCGCAATGTCCACAAACTCCATGCGAGCTGGAATGGTATTTTCGGATGTAGAAATTTCAGTGAGAACAGCCAGCCGAGGGTCAGGGACTGCAACGACACCGACATTGGGCCCAATGGTGCAAAACGGAAAGTTAGCCGCTTGGGCCTTTGCATTTTCGACCAGTGCGTTAAAAAGGGTTGATTTGCCTACGTTGGGGAGCCCGACAATTCCAGCTCTAAGCATGGCCTTTGATGTTTGGTTAAGAAATTTCCATAGTCCAGCATAGGTCAAAGCGCTGACCTTGCGGTTTGAGAAACAGGTAATTAAACTGCCTCCAGATCCAGTACGTTAGGTTTCTCGTTGTCAACAATAGGAAATTTGTACGTAGATGTGGTCTATGCTTTGGCTATGGGTATCTGGCACATTTAGTCAAGAAGCCTGTGGTAAAGTCGCTATGCAACTGGGATAAGTCAATGGGATTTAAGTTTGCACATCAGGGCAAGACAAGTATGTTGAAACGGGCTTCACTGCTAGTGCTTTCGGCGGGTTTGTTGCTAGGAGCTGCCAGCTGCGATCGCGTTGGTGACCGTACTAAGGATGTGATTGATGCCATCACAATTCAAAATTTATCTAATGGCAGAACGCTGTTACGAAATGAGGAGAGTGATGTCCAGCTGACTCTGCCTGAGGGTTGGGTGGATGTTCAGAGCTTACGCTCCGATGCTGATTTGTATGTGGCCCGCGAAGATCGGACCATGTACGTGTTGGTGCTAGCTGAGCCTAAAAGTTCTGAAGTAGGCACATTTAGCTTGGCGAATAATGCCACTCAATATCTGAGCTTTTTAGACCGAGGACTCGCCCAGGAACAGGCTGAGGTGGCTACTAATATGAACTCGCTAAATGGTCTCGATGCGGTCCAGTATGAGGTTCGAGGCAACGTGGAGAATCAGCCCATCGTCTATTTGCATACAACAGTTGAGGGCGAGACAAGTTATTACCAGGTCGTGGGGTGGACGAGTGCGGCTGAATACCCCGCCGCTAGAGATGAATTGCAGACTGTGATTCAAAGCTTTCGTGGAACCTAGTTTGCTTACTCTCTTGTGACTGCGTTTACTTTCTCAGCACTGCTGTGGAAGGGAGTGCCCATTCTGTGGCGTAATGATAAAGGTGTAATCATTTAGAGCCGAGATTTTATGGGCAGTTTTGCAATGGGCCTGGCGCTCGCAAATAACAGCGTGATTCGCCGTTGGTTAGTCGTTGGAATTGCGATCGCAACTTTCTTAATCCCTATGCTGTGCTTTCCGGGGACGGCTTGGGCTAGCCTTGACGACGATAGATATGATGGCAATATCTTTGCGCTCTATGCTGGCAACGGTGCGATTGTGCCACCACGGGTAAATCTGGAGCAGTCTTTGAAGCAAGAAAAGCCAACACTGCTGTTTTTCTACGTTGATGACAGCCGTGACTGTAAAGAATATTCCTTTGTAATCTCTCAGCTGCAGGCTCCCTATGGCAGGGTTGCTAACTTTGTCCCAGTCATGGCGGATGCTGTGCTCCAAAAAGATACATTTACTCGCAGTGAGCCGGGCTATTATTTCAAGGGCTCTGTGCCTCAAACACTAGTGCTCGATGGTACTGGCGAGGTCCGTTTTGATAAAACCGGGGCGGCTAGCTATGAAGAGGTAGACGATGTCTTTCGAGAAGTCTTTGATTTGCTACCTCGTGAAGAGTCTGAAGAGCTGCGTCGCCGCCCGGTGAATGAATTAAATGTTGAGCTGGTGCCTGCTGACTAAGTGCTGCTTGAAGTAGGTTTTTTGAGGGATGTGGGCATGGCCCACCAGCTAGAAAACAGGTCTAAAGCATCTGCGAGTTTAGTAGTGTGTGCCTCTTTGGTCGAGAAAATCACCAATCAGGCTGCTTTATGTCGCACGTGTGAGGTGTTGGGAGCTGATCAATTAGTGCTGCCAGAGCCCGTCAATGATTCCTGGGAGTTCCGTAAAATCTCGGCCTCGGCCCAACGCTGGCAAGCTATCGATTACTGTGCTCCGATCCGGTTGAGTCAATGGTTAGCCCAGCGTAATCACTATACTCGTGTGGCGCTTACCCTAAGCGACTCTTGCCAGGTGCTAACTGATTACGCCTTCGCAGCAAAAACGTTGTTGGTACTAGGGCGAGAATTAACCGGTATCCCTACCGACATTATGACCAGATGTGATGTGGCACTGTCGATTCCTCAATATGGCCGGGTGGAGTCGTTAAATGTGCAAACAGCCGGTGCGATCGCAATTTATGAATATAATCGCCAGTGGCGCTAGTCTAGAGGAATATCAGCGGTTTCTGACGCTTCTTCAACCACCTCATTCAGTTCGATGGATTCTTCTAGATTAAGATTGGCATCTTGTTTCTCTTCGACGGGGCTATCCGGTTCGAGAGGATTAGTTCGCACTCGACGAATAGGCAGATTAGCCATAAGTGCTGTCATTCTCTGGTCTGACTCCAGAGAAAATTCTAGGCTCTCAAAGTCGAGTTCTACATAGCGCGACACCACCTCCAAGATCTCTTTGCGCAGCTTCTCTAAGTTTTGGGGGGAAATATCGGAGCGATCGTGAGCCAAAACAAACCGCAGCCGTTGCTTCGCCGTATCACGGCTAACCGGTTCACGGGAGCCAAAGAGTCGTTCGAGAAAGTCGCTAATCATAGTCGTTTACGATAAGGCGGGGGCAGAAATAACGGTCGCTGCCCATCGACCGCTTGGGTAGAGCTAATTAAATAACTGACGTAGTTTCTTAAAAAAGTTTTCTTTCGGCACACTTAAGTCCATTAATGGCACTTTTTCACCCTGTAGTCGACGGGCAATGTTAGAAACAGCCGTGCCAGCTTTAGAAAGGTCTTTGCTTAAAATAAGAGGTTCCCCATTATTTGTAGAAACGACCACCTGTTCATCATCAGGAATAACCCCTAACAGCGGCACTGCCAAAATATCTTGCACATCTTTGACTGACATCATTTGCTCAGCTTCTACCATAGATGGCTTAAGTCGGTTGATAATCAGCCTCATGGCTTTAATATCATTGGCTTCTAGCAGGCCAATCACACGGTCAGCATCGCGAACAGCAGAAATTTCTGGCGTTGTGACAATAATGGCTTCTCGAGCCGCTGCGATCGCATTGCGAAACCCCATCTCAATACCAGCGGGGCTGTCAATGAGCACAAAGTTATAGGCTTTCGTCAACGCCCGCACCAGCTTTTTCATTTGCTCAGGCGTAATTGACTCTTTTGATCGATTTTGAGCGGCAGGCAACAAGGCCAGGTTGGGTTGTCGTTTATCTTTTACCAGGGCCTGATCAAGGCGACATTCACCTGCCAGTACGTCTAAGGCTGTGTAGACGATGCGATTTTCCAGCCCTAGCAATAAATCTAAGTTACGTAGTCCAAAGTCAGCGTCAATCACGACAACGCGTTTTCCTGCCTTGGCCAGGGCCATTCCTAGGTTGGCAGTGCAGGTGGTTTTACCAACGCCTCCCTTACCGGAGGTAATGACAATAATGCGATTCATAGCCATGGATTAAATGGGCGATTGAGGACGGTGGTGACAAAGAGCAGGGCTTGAGTAGGGCAATAATCGCATGTTGTGGTGAATTTTATAGGAAATTCTCTGGAGATTTTCTAGAGATCGCTAAATCTTGCGTTTGTAAATTGCCGTAGGGCTCTATTTTCAAGGGATGTTCAAGTGCATCTGGGAAAAATCGGATGCGATCGCAATACGAATTGCATCATTGTTTACATAGGCCACTTCAGGCTGATACGACGCAGGTGGTTTTTCCGGTGCTCGAGCCACATAATCGGCGATGCGCAGCTGTGTAGGCTGCATGTGTAAAGCCATAATGCGACAGGCTGAATTGCCCTCTGAGCCAGCATGGGCTACCCCTCGCAGACGCCCCCATACAAAAATGTCCCCCGCCGCAATTAGGGTTCCACCAGGATTAACATCCCCCAAAACCACAATTGATCCAGGGTGACGAATTTCTGTGCCAGATCGTAGGGTCATCTGTACATACAGGGGCGTGTCTAAGGCTTTGCCATTACCCTCTTCATTCAGCCGGTCTAGCTTAGTTTGCTGGTCTACCGAATAGCCGGCTGTGGCAGCTGCCACGGCTGTCTGTCGTCGCTGAGTGTAAATTCGCTTTAGCCGTAGCTGAGCTGTCTGCAAAAGCTCATCGAGTTCCTGCAGTTGGCGATTATCCAGCAGCCGGTTGCGAGCGATTAAATGCACTGTGGTGTTGGGTTGAAAAAAGCGCTCTTCAGAACCGAGACGTCGTTTTAGCTGCTGGCAGAGCTCCTCCCATTCTGGAGGCGTAAAGCTTTTTTCTGCGGCTGGAGGGAGTAGAAGTAACAGTCGTCCCTGCTCACTTTTAAGGGTTACTTGCTGTTTAGATACAGTTTCTGGTTGATCGATCTCCAACTCCAGGGACGCGACATCCACCAGGGTATCGCTAGTTTTACTGTTGTCTTCTTCAAATACATACAGCTCCACATTGTCAGAGGCTTGTAATCGTGCTGATAAGGCAGAGCGGTCGGTGTCGGCTTTAGTCTTTTCTTGAGGCCCTGTTTCTTGAGGAGCTGCAGCTGGTGGCTCAGCCGACTCTGAAGACTGCTCAGCCACATCGATAGTGTTTTGGGCTGCTGGAGTGCTTTGGTCTGGATTAAGAGGGCTTTCAGAAACCTCGTGGTTAGCTATGTTATTGTCTGCGCCGTTATCCATGGTGTTGAATTGGCTAAGAGTGTTCCTAGAACGCCCTTAACTATAAAGAAAAATTAGAAGAAATATCGATCACACTGTGGTCACGCAAGAGCATAAACCAATATAGAGTCTGACCTGATTTTTTGAGTCAGCATATGCTGGCAATAGTGTCAGATTTTTTGCTAGACAACTCCTTTGTTTGTTGCAGATGGTCGCCGATAAAAGATCCTTAGTGGGGTTGCTCACTCTAGAGGAGTGTGTAGGTATCAAAAACTGATGTATCTAGGTTGAATTGCTGGATATTGAGGTTATGGCAGTTGTCATCACTCATCTCATATGTCTTGGACTCATATCCACGCAAGAATCCACACGGTATTAAAGGCCAAAGTCTTGCTTCCTAAAGGTTCGTCCATCCTAATTGCTGTATCTGGGGGGCAAGATTCTTTATGTCTTGCCAAACTCTTATTAGATCTCAGGTCTAAATGGGACTGGTCTGTGGCAATTGTGCATTGTGACCACGGTTGGCGAGCTGACTCTGCTGAGAATGCTGCCCATGTATTGCAATTAGCCCAGCAGTGGCAAATTCCGTGCTTTGTGGAAACGGCTCAGGCACTACCTGCAACAGAGGCAGCTGCTCGTAGTTGGCGTTATGAAGTCTTTGCCACTGTGGCCAGTGCCCACCAGTACCACCACGTGGTTACTGGTCATACGGCGACTGACCGAGCTGAGACGGTGCTTTACAACCTACTGCGAGGTAGTGGTGCTGATGGTGTGCAGGCGTTGAGCTGGCAGCGACCGGTGAGCCTAGAGCATGCAGAGATCTATGTCACTCGACCACTGCTGCAGCTAACTCGACAAGAGACGGGGACTTTTTGCCGGGAGTTAGCCCTACCAATCTGGCATGACGCCTCTAATGAAGACTTGCACTATCGCCGCAATCGCATTCGTCAAGAACTAATGCCGTATTTGCGATCGCACTTCAACCCCAATGTTGAAATGACGCTGGCCCAAACTGCTGAAATTTTTACGGCTGAGGTGAGCTATCTAGAGCATCAAACCGACCAGGTTTATAGTCAGTTAGTCACTATTGAGGCAGATATCTGGCGTATTGATCGCAACAGGTTTAAGACGATATCGTTGGCCCTACAGCGTCGAGTAGCGCGCCGCTTGCTGCAGACTTTGCTGTCCCAGCAACCTAACTTTGAGCATATTGAAAAACTTGTCGCGCTAGCTAATGCACCTCATCAAGCCCAAACCGACCCGTTCCCAGGCGGCATCGTGGCTCGAGTAGACCATACCTGGATCATTTTGCAATAGGCACTACTAGAGAAGCTGGTGAGGTAGCAACTGGTTCTCGATCCAATTTAAGCTTATAGAAGAAAAAATATTTATATATTATGCGCTGGTTACTTGCAGCTGCCCTTGGACTCTTGTTAGGACTCACTTCCATCTTGCCACCACCAGTTTTGGCAGACACCCAAGCTCTATCAAAAACAGATTTGAGCGCCCTTCGTAGACAGGCGTTTGAACTCACGCGAAAAGGCAAATTTGATTTAGCCGAGGGAGCTTGGACTCAGTTGATTAACCAGCTGCCGGACGAACCTGCTGTGTGGAGTAATCGAGGCAATGTGCGAATCAGCCAAAACAAAGTTGAGGCTGCTATCCAAGATTATGACCAGGCGATCGCGCTAGATCCGCTGCAGCCTGACCCTTATCTCAATCGAGGTGCGGCGTATGAGGCCATCGGCAAGTGGCAGGACGCGATTGACGACTATAACCGGGTTTTATCGTTGTCCCCCAACGATCCAGCCGCTTATAACAATCGTGGTAATGCTAAGGGGGGCCAGGGAGATTGGCAGGCGGCTCTAGAAGATTATGAGCAATCCATTACGATTCAGCCTAGCTTTTCCCTTGGATATGCCAACTATGGCATTGCTTTATTTGAGGTGGGCGATCAAACAAAATCGTTACAGGTGCTCAAAAGTTTAGCCCGTAAATACCCTAACTATGCAGATGTGCGAGCTGCTTTGACAGCCGCCCTATGGGAAACGGGCAATCGTGGAGAAGCCGAGAGCCAGTGGGTGGCAGCCCGAGGACTTGATCGGCGTTATGCCGACCTTGACTGGGTAAAGAATGTGCGACGCTGGCCCCCTTCGCTAGTAGATGCCCTCGAACATTTTCTAAAACTCTAAGCAAGTCTGAAACGCTCGTTTCAAACACTTGAAAGTCTGGTTAAACATATTTATTTCGCCTTAGGTAAAATGAGAATTGACCTTCTCAGATAATTACAATTCTTAAGATTTTTAATAAATCTAGTCTATCAAGGTCATATCAATAGGTTTAGTTGCTTGGTCTATTCACTTGTTACACCTATTTAATTAATTTCAGTCTTTCTACGATAGAAGTTCTTAGAGCGGGGCTTAATACTTGTAATTCAGTGGTGCGTTGGGGAAAGGTGAGTTGTCGTCACCGTAAGTGGGTACGAAAAATAGTGATACTTCCCTGTAGCTATGTTTTATCACCTTGGCTATGTGCTTCTAAATTCGTATACCCATAGATAACGTTAGCCATAAATTGAGCGATATGATAACGCGACAATATATCTGTAAAAACTTACTAAGTTCCGACATATCTATCTTTGCAATTGTTGTAGAGAGCATACATTTTTCATATCTATTTTTGGATAGCTCTGAGAAGTGTACTGGGGACCAGATGGGTGCTTAGGTGCGTCAATTGGTGTTTTTTTTAAGCGCCTAAATTGTGTGCCATACACATTCAATAACCACCACAGCGACGGGCATATCAAAGACTCATAAAAATTGATAGGTGTCGCTGTTGATTGCACATCTTTTATTCCTGGGCATTCTATGGACCAAAAGCTTTCTGGTCAAAGATCATTCCAGCTGCAGACACTGTTTCCTGTGTTGAAATTTTCAGGGTGTGATGAGCAGGTGTGGTCTCAGTTTTGGAATACATTCTCTGCCCCTGCTGAGAAATTTCATCAACCCCTCGAACCTTCCTCAAGGATGGCCCGTTTTACTGAATCTGAAGCGAGTCTGGATAGTATCCAGCAGCTTCAGCAGCAGCTACAGCAACAAATCTACTTACGGGAAGCCATTCAGCGTATCCGACGAGTGCTCTGTGTCAAAGATGTCTACAGCGTAGCCGTTCAGACGCTTATGGACTTTTTTCAAGCTGATTGGATATGTATTTTTGAAAATGGTCCCTACTGCTGGCAGTCTGTTGCTGCGTCACTCTACCCAGCGGATGTCAATAGCACCCATGTGATTCATGAGTATCTTGGTCTGGAGAGCGTGGCTCCCAAACTAGCACGCCCTTTTCCAATTGCTTTAGATGAACAGTCTCTACAGCGAGGACCTGTAGACAAGCAAGGGACAACGCAATTTTCAGGAACTTGGCTATTGGGGCCGATTCATTTACCCCATGCCAATCGAGGTCAGCCAATCAGACCCTGGGGTTTAGTGGCTATTGGTCGTAAAGACAAAGCTAGTCTTTGGACCACAGAGCAGTTGGAACAGGCAAAAATCTTGGTTGATGAGATTGCGATCGCGCTACACCACAGCCTACTTTACGAACAAATAAAGCAAGATAATCGTGATCTACAGACACTGGCATTAAAAGACAGTCTGACCGGATTGGCTAATCGTCGACAGTTTGATCGCTATTTTGATGCTGAGTGGCAGCGTCTGGCCCGTGAGCATCAGCCGCTGACCTTAATCTTGTGTGATATTGACTACTTCAAGCGATATAACGACTCCTATGGCCACCCCAGTGGGGATATCTGTTTGGCTCAAGTAGGAGATGTTCTGACAAAATGCATTCGCCGACCTGCCGATTTAGTCGCTCGTTATGGTGGTGAAGAATTTGCAGTCATCTTGCCTAATACAGATACAGGGGGTGGCCACAGCGTTGCTGAAGCAATTAGAGAAGGACTGGCAAAAGCGGCGATTCCTCACTGTACCTCTAGTGTTTCTGATGCCGTTACTTTGACTATGGGGATCGCGACAGTGGTTCCTGATCATCACTTAATTGCTCAAGATCTTCTTCAGGCCGCTGATCTGGCGCTTTATCACGCTAAACAACAGGGACGCGATCGCATTTATGTACATGCTCACTATTTTGTGAACACTAACGCTCACTCTGAGCATGTCGATTTGGGAACCCACACACACGATAGACGGCTAGCAAGCGACTAAGCAGTCATGGTTTAGTTGCTGCTCTACTTATAGTTAACGATGCGAGCAAAGTTACCTGCATCTAAGCTGGCCCCACCCACAAGCGCGCCATCAATCTCAGGTTGGGACATAATTTCGTCCACATTACCGGGTTTAACAGAGCCCCCATACTGAATTGGCACATCTTTGTGGGCAAGCTGCGAACGAATTAACCAACACACACGATTTGCTTCTTCTGAGTCACAGGTATCGCCAGTACCAATCGCCCAAATTGGCTCATAAGCAATGATCAATCGACTCTGGTCTACACCCGCTAACCCCTTTTCGATTTGGCTGACCACATGGGTTTCGGTTTCCCCGGCATCACGCTGTTGCTTAGTTTCTCCCACACACAAAATAGGTGTAAGGCCGTCGGCTTGAGCCGCCTTTAGCCGTAGATTGACAGTCTCATCCGTATCTCCAAAATATTGACGACGCTCACTATGACCCACGATCACATAGCGTGTGCCCAGCTCTGTCAACATTTCGCTAGAAATTTCCCCAGTGTAAGCCCCAGATATTTCCCAATGGACGTTTTGAGCACCGACCATTACCCGTGAACCATGGAGCGTTTTTGACAGGGTAGTTAGAGAAGTAAAGGGAGCACAGAGAATCACTTCTCGCTCTTCGGGGGTAGATTCTAGCTGGGGTAAAAAACCATTCAAAAACTCCAAGCTGTCTGCCTGGGTTTTGTGCATCTTCCAATTGCCAGCGATAACAATTCTTCGCACGGATTTTTAATTTCGCTCTTTATATTGCATCCAGCATCCTACCGAGAAACCTTAACCCAGTGCAAATCGAGGTGCTAGATCGTCACACGGTAACGCTAAAAGCCATAGGGTCGGTAGTAACCCTATGGCTTTCCTAATCCCTAAACTTTTAGAGGTATTAGCGGGTAGCTCCTTGCTCTAGTCAGATGTGATACCAGCTTCAGCCCGAGCCTTAGCGGCTTCATCTGGATGAATGTTGAGTCGAGTCAGATTCACTCGACCACGGTTATCGATTTCTCGAATCTTGATCAGTACTTCCTCACCGACGGTTACCTCATCTTCAACCTTGTTAACGCGGTAATCTGCGAGCTGTGATATGTGGATCATGCCCTCTTTACCAGTGCGATACTCAACAAATGCCCCAATCGGAATGATCCTCGTTACCTTACCTACATAGACATCCCCTGCCGAAGGCTTAAAGGTAATGCCTTCAATAATGGCTTGGGCTCGTTCAGCTGCGGCACCGTCCACTGAGGAGACGGTGATTGTGCCGTCATCTGCGATGTCTACCTTGGCTCCGGTTTCGTCAGTAATGCTCTTGATTTGCTTACCGCCAGGACCAATCACCATACCAATCATTTCTGGATCGATCTTGAAGGTGAGAAGTCTAGGAGCATAGGGAGATAGCTCAGCTCGAGGTGCATTGATAGCCTCGAGCATCTTAGAGAGGATATGCAATCTGGCTGGTTTCGCTTGATTAATCGCTTCAGCGATAGTATCTAGCGTTAGACCAGTGATTTTCATGTCCATCTGTAGTGCTGTGATACCGCTGTCAGTACCAGCCACCTTGAAGTCCATATCGCCCAGGAAGTCTTCAATACCCTGAATATCGGTGAGAATGCGAACCTCATCCCCTTCCTTGATTAAACCCATAGCAGCACCACTCACCGGTTTGCTCAAGGGCACGCCAGCGTCCATCAGCGATAGGGTGGAGCCGCAGACTGAACCCATAGAGGTAGAGCCATTGGAAGATAGAACCTCAGACACCACGCGAATCACGTAGGGAAAGTCTGCCATAGGTGGTAAGACCGGGACTAAGGCTCTTTCTGCTAAAGCACCGTGACCAATCTCGCGGCGACCTGGCGATCGCATCGGTCGAGTTTCACCCACTGAGTATGGAGGAAAATTGTAGTGATGTAAGTAGCGCTTATGTTCGTCTGGATGCAGGTCATCTGTCATCTGGGCATCGCCGGGTGTGCCCAGAGTAACCACTGACATGACCTGGGTGAGTCCCCGCCGGAAAAGGCCGGTGCCATGGACCCGATTGGGTAAAACTCCTGTACGGCAGCTGATCGGTCTAACCTCATCCAGCTTGCGGCCATCGACGCGGACGCTTTCTTCTAGAATTTGAGCCCGCATCAGCTTTTTAGTCAGAGCCTTATAGGCATTGCCAAATGCTTTGCCATTTTCAGTAACGGCTACTCGAATAGGATCATTGTCAGATAGCTGAGCAATGTCTTCACTGACTTGAGCTTTGAGTTCGTCAAGCTTTTCATCCCGTTCAGGTTTAGATAGCTCAAACTGCTTCAAAATCTCTTTGATACCAGCAGTGGCCTTATCTGACAAAAAGTCTGACAGTGTGGGATCTGCTTCGGGGGCAGGCAGGGTAACGGGCTCGATGTTGAGCTCCGCCATAATGTCTTTTTGAGCCTGGATGATGTCGCGGACAACCTCGTAGCCAAAATCGATGGCTTCGATCACATCTTGCTCAGGCAGCTGGTTGGCTCCAGCCTCAACCATAATGACTCCATCAGGAGAGCCAGCAACTACTAGATCTAAGTCCCCGTCTTCAATTTCCTTGTATGTGGGGTTGATGATGAAGTCATCGCCAACTAAGCCAACTCGTACGGCTGCCATAGGGCCGTAAAATGGGATCTGGGCTAGTAATGTTGCGATAGATGCCCCTGTCGCTGCAAGCACATCTGGGGGAACATCGTGGTCCATTGAAACGGTGGTTGCCACGATTTGAATATCATTCCGCATCCAGGATGGAAATAGCGGACGCATAGGTCGGTCAATCAGTCGGCTAACTAGAGTTGCACGTTCAGGCGGGCGACCTTCTCGGCGTAAAAAACCTCCAGGGATACGACCTGCTGCATAGAGGCGTTCTTCGTAGTCTACGAGTAAAGGTAGAAAGTCGATGCCTTCACGGGGGTTCGATAGGGTTGCAGTAACGAGTACGGCAGTTTCGCCAGATTCAATCAATACCGAACCGCCTGCTTGGGGAGCTAAAAGACCCACCTTAAGTCGAATATCCCGTCCATCAAAGGATATTGACTTGTCAATTTCTTGCATTTACAACTACGTCCTTCTTACGTCTTTCACATTTGTTCTCTGGCAATCCTAGCACTGATGTAGAACAGTTGTTTCTTCTTCAAAAAAAGATTTGATGGGTCTTAGAATCCACCTTTAAATGAGTTTGAATATGTCTGTTAGTTAGATGTTGAGAGGGAATCCTCTATAGATGTAAGGGCTCTACAGTAGGTCATGTTGGTTTGAATGTTTCGTTGAAATTATGTACTTGATGCAGAGAAAATTAATACAAAAATAATCAAAAGTTAGTTTGTTTTGCTGAAGTGCTTTTCAAAAGCGAATTCTAAACGTTTAGTGAGATTTCTGAAGTCATTCTAAAATTCGTCTTGGATTTGTCTCAGCAAGTTTTGAGATTGCCTAATTCAAATTTTCTAAATCTATTTCACACAGTGTTGTGTCAATCTCCGACTCGTTTCACTTTCGGAGACGTTACGGGAAAGTTACTTTATAGTAAGCGCGTTGGACGGGAACGAGTGGCGTATGAATGTTTTGGTGACGGGCGTAGCTGGCTTTGTGGGATTCTTTGTGGCTCAACGATTGTTGGCCGATGGTGAGGTTGTTTATGGCATTGACAATCTCAATGACTATTATGATGTGTCGCTTAAGAAGGCTCGGTTGGCAAAGCTATTGCCTCATCCTTCTTTCTCGTTTGCGCCCTTGGACCTAGCCGATCGTGACAAAATGGCCACCCTGTTTCAATCGCAATCGTTTGACCGGGTAATTCATCTAGCTGCTCAGGCGGGTGTTCGATATTCGCTAAAAAATCCCTACGCTTATGCTGATAGTAATTTGGCTGGGTTTATTCATGTCTTAGAAGGATGTCGCCAGAGCCGGGTACAGCATCTCGTTTATGCATCTTCGAGTTCCGTATACGGGGCTAACCGCAAAGTGCCGTTTGCTACAACCGATAATATAGATCATCCAGTCTCGCTCTATGCGGCTACTAAAAAAGCAAATGAGCTAATGGCTCATTCCTACAGTCATCTATATAACTTGCCAACGACAGGGCTACGTTTCTTTACCGTCTATGGCCCTTGGGGGCGGCCAGATATGGCTTACTTTAAGTTTGTAGATGCGATCGCAAACGACCGTCCCATACAGGTTTATAACCATGGCAAAATGCAGCGTGACTTCACCTATATAGATGATGTGATTGAAGGGGTTGTGAGAGTGCTGCGCCACCTGCCCCAACCTCTTGCAAATGAGGCATTTAACACAGCTGCGCCTTACCAGATTTACAACATCGGCAACCATAGCCCGGTGGAGCTGATGCGCTTTATCGAGATTATTGAGCAGACCCTGGGAAAACCGGCGGTTAAAGAGATGCTGCCAATGCAGCCAGGAGATGTAACCGCGACCTATGCCGACGTCGCTGATTTGACAGCAGATGTAGGGTTTGCCCCAAGCACACCCCTAGAGGTTGGCATCGAGAAATTTGTTGCCTGGTATAAAGACTATTACGGGCATTAGCATCCTGGTTTTTCCAAAAATAGGACTCTAGCTAGGTCGTCGTCTCAGGGTTCGATAACCCAATACACCAGCAATGGTCACGACTAACAGATATGGACTGTAGGCTAATAGCCAGAGACCAACCTGCATCAGCCCAACTGTTAGGTCACCAACAGACTGTGTGGCATCTTGCCAGGTTGCACCGATCGTTTCACCCAGCGGCCGCCCAATTGGCTGTGATGCTACGGCAGCTGCCAGCGTTAAATCCACTGTCGAGTACCGGACCTGTGTTTGTAGGTTTTGTACGCGGGCGTCAATTTGTTCGATTTGCTCCCGTATACGACTAAGTTCTCTTGATACTTCCAGCACGTGAGAAATTTCCCCAGACCGTTCCATGATTGTAAGTAGGGACTCTTCTGACTTACGCAGGTTACGTAACCGTGCTTGAGCATCCACGATTTGGGTAGACACATCTTCCGCACTGAGCCCTTGTTGTTGCACAGTACCCAGCTCACCTAATGCGGCTAACAGGGGGTCTAGATTTGCCTGAGGTACTCGAATGCGCAGGTAGGCAGTCCGTTGAACAGCTTCGATCTGATTGTCTTGAAGATCGAGAATATCACCCTGGTGGGTGCGAATAATTTGTGAGGTTTGCTTAAGGCCATCTTCGATGGAATCCACCACCAGCCGCAGCTGTGCTCGTTTGATCAGCTGCGGCTGGCTATCTGTAACTGCAGGATTAGCGGGCGGCTCACTTGGGCTACTAGTATCGGCCTCTGCTTCAGCACTGTCTGCCAAGATATTGGCGGAGTCTGCTACTGCTGTACTTTCTGCAGGGGCCTGTGATTGCACGCCCATCTCGGTAGCGGCTGCACAGCTGGTCAGGCTAGCGATTACCACAAGGACTGCAAAGCTAGATCTCATCGAGGTTGCCATAATTTAATTTCCCATCTCTCATACTGGGTTCTTCACCTCAGTATGGGCAGATATCTTAAAAGACTCGGTGAGGTTACAGAATTTGCAACCATCCGCTTGAGACCCCCGGTTCCCATTGTGGCAAAATGCAAAACCATCCGCTTGAGAACTCCGGTTTCTACGGCAAAATACCAAAAACTCCGGCTCTCTGAGAGAAACCGGAGTTTTGAATGCGGATGAAAGGACTTGAACCTTCACGTCACGAAGACACTAGAACCTAAACCTAGCGCGTCTACCAATTCCGCCACATCCGCTTGTATGCGAATCCTATACTATCAGAGAATTCGAACAAGTTATAGTCGGTTCTCTGGAATAGACAATTTTGTCCTAGTCGGACCATTATGATGGTGTGTACATGCGGTTAAGCCGCAGCACAATAGTGGCTTAGACTACTAAGTGACTACTATATATATGATTAATTGTGTAGACGGCAGCTACAGCCGCACACGCGCAGTGGGAGAAACCTAGCGGATGGGAAAGGTCGTCGGTATTGACCTCGGTACTACCAACTCAGTTGTCTCAGTCATCGAAGGTGGCAAACCGGTGGTCATCGCCAATACGGAGGGGATGCGCACCACACCTTCGGTGGTTGCGTTTAGCAAAGAGGGTGAGCGTTTGGTGGGGCAAATGGCCCGGCGACAGTCGGTGCTAAATCCTCAAAATACTTTCTACAACGTTAAGCGCTATTTGGGGCGCAAATATACCGAACTCAGCTCCGAGTCAAAGCGTGTTCCCTACACTGTGCGCAAAGATGAGACAGGGAATGTCAAAATCCGCTGTCCTCGATTAGATAAAGATTTTGCACCTGAGGAAATCTCCGCTATGGTGCTGCGGAAGCTGGCTGAAGAAGCGAGTCGCTATATGGGGCAGTCAGTGACGGGTGCAGTGATTACGGTGCCTGCTTACTTTAACGATGCTCAACGTCAGGCGACTCGAGATGCTGGCCGCATTGCGGGACTAGAAGTAAAACGGATTATTAATGAACCCACTGCAGCGGCTTTAGCCTATGGCTTAGATCAGCAGTTCAATCAAACGATTCTGGTATTTGATTTAGGCGGTGGTACCTTTGACGTCTCTATTTTGGATGTCCGCAACGGGGTATTTGAAGTTCGCTCTACCAGTGGTGATACTCAACTGGGCGGTGTCAACTTTGACAAAAAAATTGTCGACTGGTTGGCGGATGAGTTTTTAGAGGCTGAAGGAGTTGACCTGCGTCGAGATCGTCAAGCACTACAGCGGTTGCTCGAGGCGGCTGAGAAAGCCAAGATTGAATTGTCTGGTCTGCCTACCGTTGAGATTAATCTACCGTTTATTACGGCGACGGCTGATGGGCCAAAACATATTGAGAAAAAGCTGACGCGATCGCACTTTGAATCCCTCTGTGCTGATTTGATCAGCCGTTTACGGTCTCCTTTGCAGCAGGCCATGAACGATGCCCGGCTATCCCCTTCTCAAATTGATGAGGTGGTCCTAGTGGGTGGCTCAAGCCGTATGCCCATGGTGCAGCAACTGGTGCGCTCTATCCTCAGTAAAGAGCCCAATCAGAACGTCAACCCAGACGAAGCCGTTGCTGTTGGTGCAGCAATTCAGGCCGGTATTCTTACAGAAGAAGTCAAGGATATTATGCTTCTGGATGTCACGCCGTTGTCTCTGGGCCTAGAGACCATTGGCGGGGTGATGAAAAAGGTTATTCCGCGCAACACGACTATTCCGGTACGGCGCTCTGACATCTTCTCCACCTCTGAAAATAACCAAACTGTTGTCGAGGTGCATGTGCTCCAGGGTGAGCGAGAAATGGGCATCGATAACAAGTCGCTGGGCCGATTTAAGCTCATGGGCATTCCGCCCGCTCCCCGAGGTATTCCTCAGGTGCAGGTGTCGTTTGATATCGATGCTAACGGGATTTTGCAGGTTTCGGCCATGGATAAAACCACGGGTCGTGAACAGAGCATCACGGTACAAGAGGCCTCAAACCTATCCGAAGACGATATCCAGCTAATGCTGCGGGAAGCTGAGGAGTTTGCCGATGTAGATCGCGGTCAGCGCGAGCGAATTGAAAAACGCAACCGGGCTGAAACACTGACCTTCCAAGCCGAACGAGCCATGCGAATGGTCTCGATTGACTATGGACTGCAGTTTGCTCGCGATCGCAAACGCCGCATTGATAACCTGATTCAAGATCTACGTGACGCTCTTAAACGTGAGGATGAGCGCATGATCGATATGATTCAGTCTGAGCTGCAGGATGAACTATACGAACTAAATCGCGAAGCCTATCTCTACGACGCTGATAACGACGACGGTAATCTCTTTAGCCAAATTGGTGACACCATCAAGAAAGCGTTTGAGGATGATGACGATTACTATCGTCGCGACTATGACTGGAATGGTCAAAGTCAGTGGGATAACCCTAGCTGGTCGTCTGGTCGTCGTGACAATCGTAGCGGTTGGGATGATTGGGATGATAGTTGGAATCGTCCGGTGTCTCGACCAGGTGACGGTCGCTCAACCTATGATGCACCTCGCGACTATGGCAGTCGAGGGTATGAGAATCGAGGTTACGACGACGCTCAGAGTCGGCGTAATGATCTTTCAATGGATAACAACAATTACGGCCAGGGGCAAGAATCCTACAGACGGGAGTCCTATGGTCAAGATAGTGGCTATGGTCAGTCGTCTTATCAACAAGGTGGTTATGACCAGGGACGTTCTGACCGAGGTCGGTATGATCAAGACCGCTATGACCCTAATGCCCAAGCGCCCTATGACTCTCAGCCCAAGACAAACTATGGGCAAAATTATTCCCAAGATGGGTATGGCCAAAGCAGCAATAGTCAGCCGGGCTATGGACCAGACTCTTATGCCCAGAGTGAATACGATCAAGGTAATCAAGATCGCTATGCCCGTGGTGCTGACCGCGGTCAATATGATCGTTACGACCAGGGTGACCCATACAGTGAGGGGAGTTCCAGGCAGACTAACCAGGAAGGTTGGAATAACTCCCGATACTCTGCTGGCAGAGGTGAGGTAAGACCGCCAGACTCGGCTCAAGACCGCTCAAACTGGTCTGAACCGCGCCGTCCGCCCTCAGATAGCTATGGGCAGCCGCAAGCCTATAACCAAGATGACTACGGTCAGCGTGGTGGCCGCCAAGATTATTCAACTGACTCTAGATCGACCTACGGCGCTAACCAAGGTGGCTATGGTTCTGCCGATAGAAATCAGAGGCCGTCTGATGGAGAACGCTATGGGGCTTCTCAATCTGGCGGTTATTATCCATCACAACCCGCTGATAGCTATAGAAACGGTGGGGGTAGGCCCACCAGTGATAGCAAACCCTCAACAAGTAACTGGAATTCTGATTCCTCTTTAGAGGAGGATCCTTGGGCAGATAAGCCAAACGAATCAACCCCTAAACCTTCGAAAGAATACTCCAATAACTCAAGTCAAAACAATAATCCACAGCGATATGACGATGAATGGGGTGACCAGGACGAGCTTTGGTAAGTCGGTTAAGCCCCACCATGCAAAACTTTCGAGACTATTACGAGATTCTCGGCATTCTTGATAGTGCCGATGCTCAGACCATAAAACAAGCCTATCGTCGTCTTGCCCGTCAGTTTCATCCTGACCTCAATCCAGGTAACCAAGAGGCCGAAGAACGCTTTAAATCAATCAGTGAGGCCTATGAGATACTCTCTGATACGGCCCATAAATCCCAATATGATGATTACCGACGCTATTGGCGACAGCAAAAATCTGAGTCCGACTATCGAGATTTAGAAGACTTTAATCACTTTGTTGATCAGCTGCTGAATCGCCAAGAGAGTTCTCAACCATCGGTTCAAAAGACTCAGAAGAAATCTAGAAAAGCTACTTCCGCGCAGCGTCGTGATGCAGAAGCATCTCTGCAAGTGCCCTTAGAACGTGCGTTTCAAGGAGGGACAGAGCGAGTCCGACTTGAAGATGGGCGAGCTTTGGAAGTAGATATGCCTCCAGGAATGGTGACTGGTCAGCGTATTCGCTTGAGAGGGCAAGGGATTAAGGGTGGTGATCTGTATCTCAAAATAGTTGTTGAGCCCCACAAATTTTTAAGGGTGCAGGGGCGAGATATTGTCTGCCACTTGCCAATCACGCCCAGTGAGGCGGTGCTGGGCGGACAGATAACCGTACCGACAGTTGATGGACCGGTGCAAATGACTATTCCGGCGGGCATTCAGTCTGGGCGAAAATTGCGCTTAGCGGGTAGAGGCTATGGCCGCACCCCAGAGGAGCGCGGCGACCAAATTGTGGAGATTGAAGTAGCTATTCCTAAGCTCCTTAGCGATCAAGAAGTAGAACTATACGAAAAGCTACGGGCAATTGAATCCTTTAACCCCAGAAGCCACCTGTAAGTTTAGGCTCCAAAGTAGGTTGGAGCTTGGCCAGGAGCCCATTTAATATTGCAGCCAACGCTTGGCATTTGCTGATTAGATAGCGTCTGGCCTGCGAGCACCTGGTCAATTGCCTGGCGCAGGTCTTTACCAGTAACGGGCTTGCCGTTACTAGGGCGGCTGTCGTCAAGCTGGCCCCTGTAGGTTAGCTTGAGTGACGCATCAAATAAGAAAAAGTCAGGCGTGCAAGCTGCCGTATAGGCTTTTGCGACTGATTGAGTTTTATCATAACCGTAGGGAAAATTAAAGCCCTGAGTGGCTGCCTGGTTTTTCATATGCTCAGGAGCATCTTGGGGATGAGTTTCAATGCTGTTGGCACTGATAGCAAAAATTCCTAGACCTTGATCAGCATAGTCGTGCCCAATTTTTGCGAGCTCTTGCTCTACATGCTTTACAAACGGGCAGTGGACACAAATGAACATTACTAGTAATGCCTTACTGTCTGAGAAATTCTCTAGCGTGATACTGTCACCCGACACAACATCAACTAATGAAAATGCTGGAGCCTGAGTTCCTAAGGCCAGCATTGTGGATTCAACCATCACCATGACAGATACCTCAAAGTACGTCCTTTGTTGCCCATTCAAACATGCTTTTGCATGGCTAGGTTTAGCCTAATGTGCGCTCAAAAACTTCAGATTTATCCACCAAATGCCATGGCAGACATGACCAGGGCAGACAGCAGTAGGCCAGGACTCAACAATAAAAGCAGGGTAAACAGCTCATGCATTTCCATAAGATTGATTCCTTTGATAAAGAACGCAGGCAGCGAATTATTTTCTGACTGCACCTATCATGGCTGATAACTCCAACTGTCATGGGGAATTTTTATCAAAAATATGGGTCATGTTTGACAAAGTGCCGTATGCTTTTACCTTTATTGTGTCTGTTATCGTTCTGCGGGTTAGTCCTATGGGGTTCAAGCACCGTTTTTACCAGTTCTTTGGGGGAAGTTTTGCTGTTCTGGCCTTATCGGTTTTACCAGCGTTTGCCGGAGAGTTGGATGACTGGGAATTTGACACGAGCAACAGTGAGCTGACATTTTCTCTATCCGATCAGGTATTTCCATCATTTTTCTTACTGGCAGAGCCTCCTCGTCTGGTGCTGGATATTCCCGACACAGAGATTGGGGATGTTGAGCCAGAGCAGATTTATAACGGCACGGTTCAAGCTATTCGTGTGGCGCAGTACACTCCAGAAAATGTAAGAGTTGTGATTGAGTTGGCCCCTGGGATTGCCTTATCGCCGGGGCAGGCCGATATTCAATTTGATAATAGTGGGGATGGTCAGCGACACTGGCGCTTTCGACCGTTAATTGCTGATGATGCGGCTGTGGCAAAAACACCCACGGCTGACCCTGGTTCTGAGAATAATGAAGTTAGCCTGTCCGCCGCCAGTTTGCAGCCATCGCAACAGCAGGCGACTTCGACAGATTTACCGCTTGATCCTTATGAATCTGATGCTTCTGACGTGGTGAGCGTACCACCCTTAGAAGAAGATGTGAGTGTGCCACCTCTAGAAGATGTTCCAGAGCCGACTGTGCCGGTTGCGATCGCAACCGAAGCTGAGTCACCAGAACTACCACCCATGACGGTCCCAGAGCTAGAGGCCGTTGACGTAGAAAATACAGAAGCACCCTCAGAGACATTGGAGACACGTCCGTCTAGTTTGCCGGAGCTGAGCAATAATACTGAGCCATCTGACGTTGCAGTTCCTGATAGCGCCTTGACATCAGAAGGTTCGCAAAGCTTATCAGAGGAAAACGCAGCAATTTCTGACTCTACACCCCCCTCAGCTGACGGGATAGCACCTGCAGCCGAGACGACGGCATTAGCCCCTGTAGAATCATCTGCACCCGAGCAGCCTGCGTTTGACGAAACTGCGAATCCGGCTGCCCAGACTATCCAACAGCCGATTGGCGAACGTACGATCATGCAAACCGATATGCCCGCCCCTTTAACATTTGGTCAGCCGCTGCCTGTGCGGCCGCTGCCTGAATAATCTGGATAATCCTCGAAGCCCCCGATCGCGAGAATATAGGCTCAGACTGAGATTTTTCGAGAACGGGATGACTTTGCATCTGAGCGTTTGCGGGCTTGTTGCGTTGTTGACTGCGCCGCAATCGGTAAACTGAAATGAATTTGTGTGCCTTGGTCTTTGCCCTGTGATGTAGCCCAAATTTTTCCACCCTGCGCCTCAATGATCTGACGACAAATCGCCAGCCCCAAACCTGTACCGCCAACAGAGCGACGGAGCGCCCCCTCTTCTTGGTAGAAGCGCTCAAAAACGGTTTCTAGACGCTCTGGTTCTATCCCGCGGCCATCATCATTCACTGAAACTTCTATAAACGCCTTATCTTTGAGGATGGCTTTGAGTAAAATGCTGCCGTCTGATTCTGTAAACTTACAGGCATTGTCTAGCAGCTTGGTGAGCACCTCTACAATCCATTCGCCATCCCCTCTAATGAGCGGCAGGTCGTCTGGTAACTCGACTGTGATATTGGCACTGTTAGAACTAGCCCGTCGACTACTTAACGCTAAAGCAATACACTCACTGAGAGAGAGCGATTCCAAATTCCATTCAATCCGGCCACTCTCTAGACGCGATAGGGTCAAAAAGTCTTGGACAAGTCTTTGCATCCGTTCAGAGTCTTCCATTGCGGTTTGCAGCATCGCCTGTCGCATTTCGGCGGGCATGTCAGGCTCTGTCGAAATGCTCTCTAAACAAACTCGAATAGTGGATAGGGGAGTACGTAGCTCATGCCCCGTAATGGCAATCAGATTGCTGCGTGTGCGATCTAGCGCCTCTAGTTGTTGATTGAGACTTTCGAGGTTAGCGTATGCTTCAGCTTGAATAACAGCCACGCTGAGCTGTGCTGCGACTGCTTCTACCAGGCTAATATCGTGTTTGTTCCAGGGTTGGGGTGTCGGGGCGCACTGATGTAATTCAATCATCCCTAGCAGCCGTTCTTGATAGATGAGCGGTACTAGCAAACAGCCGCTAATGTTCCACTGGTCAAATAAAGCCTGGATGACTAGAGTATCGCCGTTCTGAGCATTCTGCGTTGCGTTGGTAGTATTGCGCAGATATGTCAGGGATTCTCGACGGCGGTTAACGGTTTGAAAGAGCGGATTATTTTCTAACAGGGGCCATGTCTCACCCTTGAGTGAGAGCACGCCTGGCTGTCGAAATTCATGTTGAATTTCGACGTTTGATGTATGACCACTGCGGTAGATGATGCAGCGACATGTGGAGATTCCTTGGCCTAGCTCATGGGTTGCGATCGCAAACACTTCCGTCGGGTTTAACGATTGACGAATGGCGGCTGTAATCGAATTGATCAGCCGCTCTCGATTTTCTTTGGCAGCCAGAGCTTTATAGGCCTTTAGCAGTTTGTATTGACTAGCTTGAACATAGGTGACTAGCCGCTGAGCAAAAGGATAGGACTCAGCACTTCCCTCTTCATACGATTGCCCCTGTAACAGTTCAGTCGGAATAAACTGAGCTTGCGCCTGGGCGATTTTATCCGACAGATCAGGTCGGTAGTTAATGATGCGCTGTAGTAAGATATGCGCCGCCTGCTCACATACACGGCGATCTAAGGTCCAAATTCCTTCAAAGCGGCGACTTTGATCTAGAGCCGAAGCCCCGCCCAGGGGATTTGGGGGTTGGGAGCCCTGATAATGTTCACGGCAAATCAAACAGGCCGTATATTGTTTGCCCAAAACCACCAGATGCCATTCATCAACGAGCGCATCTTCTGGCTCAAAGGCAATCGTTTCATGTCTGGCCGTTCCATCAGTATCCGCAAATTTCGTGTCAGCTGCCGCCATCACATAAATCTGAGGGGTTATTTCAGCCAACCGCAGATATCGATGAGCTTCTTGACGATAAAATCGCTCTTGCTGAAAGCTAGCAATCATTAAGGGGCAATCGTCCCCCGCCAACACCTGATCTTCCATCGCATGGGAGAGAGCCGTCAGCGATGTTTTGAAATACATTTGTGGCCTCAGGGTTGGTAAGGCCGCAAGCAACTCGTCTAAAACTGAAGCCGGATTGCCCATTCAATCTACGATGTGACTTATGCCATAGCAGTGACTTCATGCGTTAGGGTCAGCATCTGCTTGGCCAGATGCCCAGCACCGATATCAAGCACGCCCCTAACCTGTTGGGCTATTGCTATAGAACTTATGCCCAACTGCACCAACCTTATCAGCGCCTATACAGGCTGCGGAGGAATTGTAACTAAGCTTAGGGGAAGGCCTCACCACACCGCTATTGTTGCTTTAAGGGGGCAGCCGCGAAATGTTAAACCGCCCCAAACATAAAAAAGTAGACGGCTCAATATGAGAACCGTCTACTTTCAAAACTAGTATTCTCTCTGAGCCTCAGGCTCAACTTGAGCTTAGGGCTCAACTTGAGCTTAGGGCTTACAGAAAAACCAGTAGTGCGATACTTAGGCTACGCCGCCCATATCGCTGGTGTCCTTAAGGAAACCACTGTAAGCTTCCATACCGTGCTCACCGATATCCAAGCCCTTGAGCTCTTCTTCGGCAGATACCCGTAGGCCAAAAGAAGACTTCAGAATAGTCCAAACAACGGCGCTAAAGATAACGGTAAACAAGCCAATGGCGACGATGCCGATCACCTGGGAAATCAGCTGAGTGATGCCGCCACCGTAGAACAGGCCAGAGGTGGTGTCAAAGAGACCAACTGCCAGCGTACCCCACATACCGCAGACAAGGTGCACAGAGATTGCACCGACAGGGTCGTCAATCTTGATGCTGTCAAAGAAGCCAACCGAGAAGACAACAATAACACCGGAAATAAGACCGATGATAACTGCACCAAAGAAGCTAGCACCTGCACAACCAGCCGTAATCCCAACTAGACCCGCAAGGATACCGTTGATGATCATAGAAAGGTCAGGCTTACCGCTCATCATCCAGGCAGTAGCTGTTGCAGCTACACCACCAGCGGCAGCAGACAAGTTAGTGGTCACCGCAATGTAAGGAACTGCAGCATCAGCTGCTAGCTGAGAGCCGGGGTTAAACCCAAACCAGCCAATCCATAAGATCAGGCAACCAAGAGTGGCGATACTCATGTTGTGGCCAGGAATCGCGTTGATCTGACCGTCTTGATACTTGCCAATACGAGGACCAAGAATCGCTGCACCCACTAAAGCTGCCCAGCCGCCGACAGAGTGTACAACAGTTGAACCAGCAAAGTCTGAGAACCCGCCTGTGGGTAGAGCCCCTAACCAGCCGTTACCAGACCAAACCCAGTGACCCGTAATGGGATAAGAAACCGCCGTCAGCAGAATGCTGAAGATAACGAAGTCGATAAACTTGATCCGCTCTGCGACTGCACCAGACACGATGGTTGCTGCAGTCCCTGCAAAAGCTGCCTGGAATAGGAAGAACACAGGGGCTGTTAAGTTACCCGCATAGGGCTCATCAGCAGACAAACCAGACAAGAAGAAATTGCCCATGCCAAAAACAGGATTAGCCTCATTGAACATGAGACCAAAACCAATCGCCCAGAATGAAAGCGTAGCGAGGGCGAAAACAATCAAGTTTTTGGAAAGGATATTAACAGCATTCTTCTGGCGACAGAATCCAGTTTCCAACATCCCGAAACCGGCATTCATGAAAATCACCAGGATTGCTGCAACCAGCACCCAGATGTTATCTAAAACGAACTGAACATTATCAGCAGTAATTGCGTCTTCTTGTGCATGGGCGGCTGTATTCCAGGTGGCAACAATAACCAATGCCAAAGGAACACACGCTAACCAAGCCCAAGAAAAACTTCTACCAAAAAAGCGCTTAGCCATTTGATCAAACGGCGGCGCATAGGAATCCCAGACAGACGATTTACGTCGTCTCGCTTTGCGACTCAAATTTAGACTAGACATCTCAACAGACGTTCCTACAACACAATCCAATCAACTAAAACTCACTCTCAAAGGAACCAACCTAGACAGTGAAGTCCGTGTGTGAGGGGACCTTGACAGTTCAAGATACTCAATGACCAACGATGGGTTTGAGGCCATGATATGGACCTGCAGAAAACTGGGAAAACTCAAAATCAGAAACCAATAAAGAGTTTTCACTAGCAACAGCATGTTCAACATATCGAACACGATTACTCTCTAGGTGTACTCGTGCTGGTGCATTGTGCATATCTACCTAGATAGATTCCACCAATTTCGGCCAAGTCATTCTGTATCAGGCAATACATTTGACTCGTGTGAGTCGAATATTAGGTGTTTGAGGCCTACTTATTTTTGCTTCTTTTCAAAAATTCATATTATCAACCCTCTAAATCCGTTGCTGTCAGTGTTTTGTGTCGCCGTCTTTGGAGGGAAACATCGTCTTTAAATAGGGATGGCAGCCCAGCTCATCAAGTCGATGTTGCTTATCTAGTACATTCTCTTCCAATTCTTTTCGGTAGGTGATGATGCGCTCTAGCAGGGTGCGATCGCTGGTCGCTAAAATCTGTGCAGCTAACAAACCTGCGTTTTTAGCATTGCCAATCGCCACCGTCGCGACAGGAATGCCGCCAGGCATCTGCACAATTGAATAAAGAGAGTCAATGCCCTGAAGGCTTCGGCTTTTGACAGGGACACCAATAACTGGCAGCGGTGTGATAGCGGCAACCATCCCAGGTAGATGAGCGGCTCCACCAGCGCCGGCGATAACCACTTTTAGCCCTCGCTCGACAGCGGTTTGTGCGTAGTTAACCATGCGCTGAGGGGTGCGATGGGCAGACACAATTGCTATCTCGTGGGGGATATCAAAATTTTCGCAAACAATAATTGCTGCTTCCATAGTAGGCAGGTCAGAATCACTGCCCATAATGATGCCGACAAGGGGAGAAGTCATAGAGTGGAGTGTATCTGGGTTTACTGGGGTAATGTTGATAGCCTACCGGGTTCCTATGGGATGATTCGTACAAAGTTTGGACATCAGTGCTCATGTCAATTTTGCTCAATGCACGATTACCCAATAGACCAGAGCTTTACTGTCTTGAGGTAGTAGACAATCAGCTGCGGTCGATTCTCCCCATGTCAAAAGTGTCTGCTAACGCGGTGCACGCGGTTGACTTACAGGGGGCGTGGATTTCTCTTGGGGGCGTGGATTTGCAGATTAATGGAGCACTAGGGCTAGCGTTTCCTGATCTAGCTGACCCTTCAGAACTGCAAAAAATTGCCAGCTTCCTTTGGGATCAAGGAATTGATGCGTTTACGCCAACACTAGTCACCGCCCACCCAGACCAAATTCGGCAGAGTTTGGCCGTAATTCGTGACTATTGGGCTCAGGGGGGTAACGAGCAGCTTCACCACGCAAGGGTTTTAGGCGCTCATTTGGAAGGTCCCTTCTTAAATCCAAATAAGCGTGGAGCCCATCCTGAAGAATATTTGCAACCGTTATCGCTTGGGCGTGTGCAAATGCTGCTGGAGCCTTATGTCGATGTCATTAAAATTGTGACGCTTGCTCCAGAAATCGAGTCTGCCTCTGAGGTGATTCCTTGGTTGCGATCGCACAATATAGTCGTGAGCCTTGGTCATTCTCTAGCGACGGCGGCTCAAGCCCAGACGGCTTTTGCTCAAGGGGCCTCAATGGTAACCCATGCATTTAATGCAATGCCGACGTTGCACCACCGTGAACCAGGGCTATTGGGGGTTGCCTTAACCCATGCCCCGGTTTACACCGGTCTGATTGCGGATGGTCAGCATATCTGCCCCATCATGCTCGATCTATTGCTACGAGCTAATCGTGGCGCTCCCGATGCCTTTAATGGACTGTTTTTAGTCAGCGATGCGCTAGCTCCTTTAGGATTACCCGACGGCACCTATCCCTGGGACAACCGTGAAATAGATGTGATAGACGGCACTGCTCGACTATCTGATGGCACGCTATCAGGCACAACACTATCGCTGTTACAGGGAGTGCAAAATCTGGTGAGATGGGAACTGTGTGACGTTGCTGAGGCGATTACGCTCGCAACTGAAGCTCCCCGCAAAGCCATTGGTTTACCTGGGCTATCTCCACATCAGCCCTCATCTCTACTGCGCTGGTGGCAAACAGAAAACGGCCTTTATTGGGAGCGCCTGTCGCATTAGCAGTCTACAAGTCTGATTTCGTCACAAGTCCAATGAACTTCTGGGGCAGAGTCAGTTTTCCTTAGACGAAGATGGCCAAGGAGCTAGGGGCAAAACATAATAGAATTTGACAAGAGATAAATATTGAACTCCCCATTTGTTCTATGACGAGTGCAACTGACGATAAGGCCATTGTTCGTGACTACTTCAATGCCAAAGGTTTTGATCGTTGGAGCCGTATCTATGGTGATGGACAGGTTAATAAGGTACAGCGCGATATTCGTGATGGTCATCAGCAAACCGTCGACCATGTGCTCTATTGGTTTAAGCAAGACGATAATGCCAAAGGACTGACTGTTTGTGATGCTGGATGTGGTGTCGGTAGTCTGAGCATTCCACTAGCCGCAATGGGGGCTGTGGTAGCGGCTAGTGATATTTCTGAAAAAATGGTGGAAGAGGCTTGTAAAAGAGCCCAGGCCATATTGCCATCTGAATCAGTGCCAAAGTTTGACGCACAAGATTTAGAAAAATTAGAGGGTAGTTACCACACAGTCATCTGTTTGGACGTGCTAATTCACTACCCCCAAGAGAAAGCGAGTGACATGATTGCTCACTTAAGCTCCCTGGCCGAAGAGAGACTAATTTTGAGCTTTGCGCCTAAAAATCCCTTTTACACGCTGTTAAAGCGGATTGGTGAATTTTTCCCAGGCCCCAGCAAGGCAACTCGTGCTTACTTACATAGCGAATCCGATATTCGTGCTGCTTTGAAAGCCAATGGCTGGGAAATTAAACGACGAGAATTTACTGCAACTCAGTTTTATTTTTCACGTCTGTTTGAAGCTGTTAAAGTCGGCTAGTCTGAGGTTCTAGTTCTACGGCTATGACAAGCCACTGAGCTTGTTGAGAGTGTCAGGTTGATGGAGTCGGACACAGTTTCGTCCTGACTCTTTAGCCGTATATAAGCCCAAATCAGCCATTTCAACCAGGGCACTGGGAGGAATCTCTAGTGTAGGGATAAAGCTAGTCACTCCTAAACTCATGGTGACATAGCTGCTGGTATTTGATGCAGCATGGGGGAGTTTGTAGGAGTTTAGCTTTGTCAAGATTTCGTATGCGATCGCAACTCCATCATCAGCATTAGTATTAGGTAGCAAGACAACAAACTCTTCACCGCCGTAGCGAGCGCTCAAAACTCCTTTAGATCTAACAGTGATACGAATTGCTTGAGCCACCCGCCTTAGACAGTCATCTCCTTGGGGGTGACCGTAGGTGTCGTTGTATTTTTTGAAGTGGTCGACGTCCCCTAAGATTAAGGCGATTGGCTGTTGAGATCGCAGCGCCTTAAACCATACTTGCTGTAGAGTCTCGTCAAATGTCCGTCGGTTAGCTAATCCTGTTAGTCTGTCTTTTGCAGAGAGCACCTGCAGTTGAGTAGTCCGATATGCATTTGTGATTCCTGCCGACATCCATAAACCCAATAGACTAGGCATAACTGGCAGCCACAGACCCGTAGCACTTAGGGCTATATACCCCATGCTCAACAGCAGCAAACTAGCCCCAGGGATAAGGCTTAGTCGCTGCCAGAGAGTTGTTGCTCTTTGGCCCAAATGAGCCCCCACTATGGTGATACCAATCACTATTAAAATCTCTACCCACTGTGGCCAAGCATAAAGTAAAGGCCGATTGTCTAACACTGTACTGATAATCTGGCTGGCGATCTCGCTATGAAGTTCCACACCAAACTTGATAGACGGCTCCTGTATCCAAGGTCGGTTTGTAGTGTAAAAAATGTCTCCGTTGCTAAGGGCCATACTGCCAATTAGCACAATGCGATCGCGCATTAAAGTAGGCGAGATTTCATTATGCAAAACCTGTCGTAATGAAACCATCTGAAATGGTTCTGCCCGTTGGCGAAAATTGAGTAATATCTGATATCCTTGCGCATCAGTATCGACGTAGCCGCCCGTATCACTCTCAATTGGAACAAACTGCACATTATCAAGCGTGAGCACTGACGTTTCTAACTCAGGCATGACTGGATCGGGCTCACTGGCTAAATAACCAAGCGCTAAACGTAACCCGAGAGATTCAACAACATTAGGACCTGTTGTTGCAGGGAACAGTATTCCTTTTCTAACGCGGCCATCAGCATCGGCAACGATATCGCTAGCGGCTGTTTTGTCGGCAGCTTTCAAAATCGCGTTGCCAGGGATTGCAGCCCCCGTTCTATCAGCAATTACTTTTTCGATGCCAATCAGATTAGAGGTATTTTTAAATAATGCTGCCAGATTCTCAGCCCCAGGCTCGTTAGGCAAATTGCGATAAAAATCGAGACCAATAATTCGAGGTTGATGGCTCTGAACGGTTTGAATCAGGTCAGCCATAAGCTGATCGCTGATAGATGAGGTGCCTAAATATTGGTCTAAATCAGCATCGGTAATACCAATAATGACGATTCTTTGATCGCTAGGTTCAGAAGGACTTAAAGCAAGCATAGTGTCGAACATCCACAGCTCCAACATCTCAAAGCTGCCAAGTGCTCGTACGCTCAAAATACTGCTGGCTGCCAATAAGCCAGCTACTGTAACAAAACTGCTGTTGTTTCTAAGGGTATGCCAGAGCGATCGCCACCTAATGCTGTCTATTTTTACCAAAAGCTACCACCTGTCCATGATGTTTTATTTCCATCACTTCAGTGACACAATGGCTATTCTACAAAGGAGAGAAATGCACCACCGTCGATAAATTTATTCCTGCTGAGTTCTGACTTTGCTCTAAGAGCATTTGCGCCATGGTTTCGGCATTGGTCATTCTCTGACTTTCTGGAGAAAGCAAGACCGCAATAGCGTCGTACCAAATACCTTGCTCAGCATACATCCTAGCCTGCTCCATATTGGACAGGCCATCTAGATGTAAGGATTCCCCATTGATGCGCTCAATAAAGCTGCGGGCAGAAATTTCTGCCTGATGTTCTCCTGGACATAAGACAGATACAGTCCAGCGATAGCGTTTATCAACTTCTAGCTTGAGTGCTTTGGGGAAGGCCATGCTAACAGTGGCACTATCATCTAGCTCAAAAGTTTGGGTATATAGTGGAGTTGCCTGGTTAGGATCTGATAGATAGAAAGTCATTTGAACTGGAGTGTCAGTTTCGATATGCCAGGCTAATGTGGGACTTTCAATAGCTGTTAGTAGACTGGATTGATTGCCTGGAACCATCAACGCAAGATTGGTGGTACTGGCGGCAGCATTGCAACTAACTGTGTTCTGTCCTCTTCGTCCACCTGAGAGTGTGGAGCCGACATTACCTCGGTCAGGATCTGGAACCCAACGAATACGATCCTCAGCATAGCTATTAGAAGCTAGCAGGCTTATTCCCAGACAACCAGCAAGAATAGCAGACGATAGACGGCGACCTAATTTTATACTTATCGCCATTTGTGGTCTTAGATCGAAGGTCTTAAACTGGTGCATGGCAAGGTCTCTGTTGCTGTAAACAACAGTTTTTTATATTTGAATAGTGAGAGTCTTCTCTGTATTTAATGTATCTTTTGTTATTTGAAAATAGATAAAGAACACTTAAAAATTTAGAGAGTTCTCCATGCTGACTAGATAAACTCTTGGAATTGCCTATTCAAACTGGCTTTACTTTAATAACAATGCTGTCTAGCAGGCTTAATGCCATGGGTTACCGACAATTGTGAATCCTGCCCAGTAGAAAGGATGAGAAAACTCTGCTGAAGCTGGCAGTGTCCAATCCCTCGGAAGGGGTATCGACTCTTGCGATGTTGTCAGGGCATTAGCGTTGATATGCGTCTCTCCTTGAATTAGGGAAAGCTGTGCGTTGCGTAATGATTGTGAACGTAGCGATGTCTTTGGCAGCTGAGTGTAAAACTCTGCCATTAATGCCAAAGTGCCGATATCTGAGACGTTCCACAGGCTACCCATTGATGTTTCAATGCCTGCTGCTGCCGCTAATCCAATAAATCCTAGTTCAGCTTCAGGGCTGCTAAGTGCGGTGCCGCAGGCACTCAAGATCAGGAGTTCTAACTCAGGCCAATTAAGTTCCTTCATGTGATGGAAGGTGAGTGGTGAATCCCAAAATTGAATAAATGACTGATCTAAATCGCCTGCGTTAAATTCAGCATGGGTGGCGAGATGCAACAAATTTGGCTGCTGCACCTGCTGTACGGCTAGAAAATTGTTGAGTGCGAATGCTTCGTTAAGCAAGATGCTGTTGGTTTCGATGTTTTTAGCAACAACATCAAGCTCAATCGATACTGCTGGGAGATTTTCAAACCCTTGAAATTCATTGGCTCCTCCTATAAGCGATCGCAGCTTTGGTGAGTTACTGTCAAAGGCATGTTGTGTCATCCCCATACTGGGGATAATCGATACGCCGTACTGTTCAATGACAAACGTATCTTTTTGCATCATGGCTGCAAGCGGGATAGTTCTTAGACCCTGATCGAGGGCATACATGATATGCTCAATTTTCTGCTCAGCTAACTCTTTTTGTAGTGGGGCCATTAGCCAACCATACATTTGTTCAGCTAGGGCTTTATGGCTGATTGGGTCTTCAGGATCTGAAACTGCCAGTCGAAATAGCTTTGCTTGTTGAGTTAATTCAGCACGAGATACATTGACGAGTTGCTGTATGGGTTGACCAGTATCAGACACTAAAACTAGCAACAGTTGGTCGTCTGCAGCCTGGGTCCGCTGCACATGGGGCAAGATAGATAAACTATTTCCAGTCAAGGATGCCTTTGGCACAAAAACAGCATAAACAACGGCTGAGTTGATTTCGTATGCTGTCTTGGCTCGATAGAGTGTTTCTTGAATAGACTGAAGCGTAACCGGCCCAGTTTGAGGTGTTTGCCAGTAGTCTTCATAATCCTTGCTAAGAGAAATTTCTAGATGCTGAAAAGCTTCTTCATCAAAATAGCTGATGCGTCCGCTTGATATTAAGAAATCTGTCTCTCCTTGCTCTAAAGATTGAACTATCTTTTCTTCTTGATTTAGAGGAGCGCTGCTATTAATGTCAACTGTCAATGTTGTGGGACGAGATACCTCTGCCGGTGGCACTGGCTCTACTGGCGGTACCAATGGAAGCTCTTCACTGCGGGGTGGTGTGGGATTGTCTCGTGCAGGCTGGGGTTGAGATGTAAGCGGTGTAGGGAACTCCACAGCACCGAGATCAACTTTGCCATCGATAATTCTTGGTTGTCCGTGCTGATCTTGATCGGCAGCGGCTGAGTTGTCACCTGCATTGATCGCTGGACTATCGCTCAGTAATTGATGAGACGGTAAGGGGCCTATGTCATTGTTTAAGGGGGTTAGCCTTGGATTCAGGGGATTGGTGATTGTTCCAACCAGGGAGCTAGCTGTGAGTCCCGTACTGCCTTGGTTCGTACCAATCAGGTTATGGCCTTGAGTGGTAAAACGCCCTTCCAAATCAGGATTGATGGGAGCAATGTTGTTGGCGACAATAGTATTGAGCAAGACTGGGGAGGCTGCTGTGGCGACATTATCTGAAATGCCACCACCACTAACAGTAGCGATATTATCTGCAACCGTGATATTGGTCAGTGTTGTGGGACCAACAGTACGAATGCCGCCCCCCACCGAGGCTTGATTACCTGAGAGGGTGCTGTTAGAAACACTTAGCTGTGATAGATTCGACAACCCTACAATACCAGCGATTTCAATACCACCGCCGAGAGTAGCTGCCTGGTTACCTACGATGGCACTGTTTGAGATCGCAGTCTCCGTTAGCCGAGCAGTGGCTAAATTTAGAATGCCGCCACCGCTGTTGGCCGATATATTATTACTGATCAAACTTGCATCCACACCTAAGCGGCCACCTGAGGTATTTAAGATGCCACCGCCGCCATCGAATGAACCCGTTCCGGTCGTCTCATTGTTGGCAACCGTACTATTGAGTAATGTGAGTTCTCCTTGGTTATAAATCCCACCACCTTTTTTAGCCGTATTCTCTAGAAAGGTGCTAGCCCTAATCTCAGTAATACCATCTAGAAAAACTGCACCGCCAGCGTTGTCTGCACTATTTTGATTGAAGTTTGCCGTATCAATTGTCAAAAGCCCTTCATTTACGATTGCACCCCCTTGAGTGCCTGCGGTATTTGACGAGAAGCTAGTGTTGGAGATGTCGAGTATTCCATTGGGGTCGATATCAATGGCACCTGCGTGAGCACCTGCCTGGTTGTTGATAAAAATGCTGTCAGCAACCGTTACCGAGCCTTGCAGGATATCAATGGCACCGCCATCAGAATTAGTACGGTTATTGTCAAAAATAGTGTTGAACAGTGAGAGAGATCCTCTATTCTGAATAGCCCCACCGTCTCGCAAACCCCCGGTAACTTGATTATTTCTAAACGTCACATAGTTCAGTGCGACATTGTTTCCATAATTTCTGAGGCCAGCTCCATCGGAGGTACTCCTGCCATTTTGAATCGTGAGTCCGGAGAGATTGATATTGTCTCCACTGTCAGTGATCTCAAAAACTCTATGATTGCCAGTGCTGCTGTTGTCAATATCCCCGCTAATATACGTATTATTTTGACCTTGACCCAACAGGGTCAGTGGTTGGTCAAGTGTAATAGTGTTTCCCTCGCGGTAGGTGGCGGCTGCTAAGTTAACAACGCCTCCGTTGGCAACGCTATCCACTGCATTTTGAATGCTTCCTTCCACACCTACATTTACTGTGGTTGCTGAGCCAGATAGCTGCCCTTGATCCTTGAGGCTAATGCGGTCATTCAGATTGAGGGTGTTGGTGTCTAGAAAGAGGCTTCCTGCTGCGTCATTACCCCTAGCATCAACGGCAGCGTCAATTGTGATTGAGTCAGCAGCCTGCAAGGTGACATTAGTGTTGTTCAGAGCACTGACGATGGTAGATGCATTAATCTCATTGCTCAAAGGATCGTTATTACCTACAACGATGTTTCCTAAACCGCCTGTTTCAACTACTCTCAATTTGGCAGGGTCAATTAGCCAGAGACCGGTTAATCCTTGTGGAGCTTTGGTTGTAACAGCTGCATGATTGCCAATAACAAGTTCATGGAGACCAGACGTTTCGATAAGACCTCCGTTACCTGTCGTAGATCGAGCTGAGATATTGCCATCAAAGGTGGTGAGACCATCCGACCAGACAATTACTTGACCACTATTCCCTTCGATGGCGTCTGTAATCAGGTTGGCTGTTGGCGCAATATGGGTTTGGAGCGCGCGGGGTAACAGCCCTTGCCCCTGATAGTCGCCGCCGATGCGAATTAGCCCCCCTCTGTCGCTACCAGACGCGTTCAATGTACTATCAGTGACCTGAATGGTATTTCCTAGAAGATTAATTTCACCACCTGTGACACCCGCTGTAGAGATATCTCCGGCATTTATGAGACTGTAGGTCGGCTGGACGTTATTCGCAGCATCGCGATTGACAAGCACGGCTTCTCCAGTATTGCCAATCACTAGCTCATTGCTGTGCTCAAGGTCGCCACCTGTGACTAAGGCTGGTAGAGATAACCCTGAGGTGTCAGGGTTAATCTCTAGATTAAGCACACCATCAGTCTGGCCCAATTGAATGGTTTGGCCAGGGTCGGCGGCAAAGAGGGTTATTTCACCATCAGGTGCGCTCAAAACACCTGTGTTAATGACTTGAGGCGCCAATAACCGTAGGCTTTGCCCGGTATCTACACTGAGCTGCCCCTGGTTGGTGATGGCCGATAGACGGCTAAAGCCAAAATGACTGGGAGGGGTGACTAAGTTGGTGTAATCAGGCTGATTGAGTACCTCAAACCACTGATTATTTGTGCCGATATGGGTGGCGGTGGTTGCTGTAAACGAGCCCCCTAAATTGAGCTGAGCATTGGGGCCAAAGAGGAGCCCTGCAGGATTAATCAAATAAAGGTCGGCATCACTGCCGGTTATTTGCAGTAGACCATCGATAATCGATGTATTACCGCTAACAATTTGACCAATCACTGCATCAGTGTTTGGGGCTGTCAGGAAATTAGCAGTTTGCTGCTTGTTTGGATTAAACAGTTCAAAGCTGTGGAAGAGATTGCTCTCTACTTGAGTTCCTCCACTGATATCAATAATGCCGTTGTCTGATGCTCTTACCAGAGTATTGTTATCAGTGGGTACGATAGTTTGAGCTAGTGCGGTCTCTGCAATGGCGACCCCACTGATGATGATGGGCGATAGTGCAAACACTACCGTGGTTTTGGTGAAGACTTCCATTTGTAGCCAGCCCAAATTGAGAGCAATTGAATTAAGGGTTTGTGCGATAACGGCAATTTATCAGGGGCGTGATTGCTGTTGCGAAATCAGGTCAAAATGATATTTCTGTGGGGAGAGTGGGAGCATTCTCTAGGGTCTTTTTCACATGTAAAAGCGTTTAGTCCGGCAACACTTCCTAGGTGAAACTAACCAAATTAAGGTCAAGTTTTGCTGAAGGAAACCAACTGAATTTTGATTTAATTGACAATCTCATAAGACAGAATAGCGAAGCATTGTTTACTCTGTAGGAGTCCGTTTTTTAACTACACTATGACTGCTCGTCTGTGTATTGCGATCGCATCAATTTTAGGAGGGCTTTCTGTGGCAGGTGGTGCCTTTGGGGCTCATGCACTCAAAGCTCAGCTGACCGAGAAGGCGTTAGCTACCTTTGAGATAGGTACGCGGTATCAAATGTATCATTCCCTCACATTGCTCCTAGTGGGACTACTATGGCTACAACTTCCGGACAATAGCTGGCTTAGCTACGCTAGTTGGGCATTTATTATCGGCATTGTTATCTTCTCTGGGAGCCTCTATGGAGTGAGCCTATCTGGCATCAAGGTGCTAGGGGCAGTTGCGCCCATCGGCGGTCTAGCCCTCATTATCGGTTGGGCTCTTTTAGCGACTGCCGCATTCTCTCTGACAAACTAAAGGGTCAAAAGCTGAGTTGTGAATGATGAGCTTAGCCCCCTGCACGTCAGTTTCAAACTCAGAGCACACACTCTTGAATTCAGCTTGTTCTGTTCAATACCATTATGTGTCGTTTACTTGCGTATCTAGGAGCCCCCATTCACCTTGAAGATCTCATTCTCAAACCGGAGCATTCTTTAGTTGTACAGAGCTATCAACCCAAAGAACTGGAGGTTGCTCTTCTTAATGCAGATGGCTTTGGAGTTGGCTGGCACCATCCCGACGATGTCACGGCTGAGCCCTTTGTCTATCGCAATGTTTTACCTATTTGGAACGATGTTAATCTGCCGCACCTCTGCCGCTACATTCGCGCCCGCTCATTTGTTTCAAATATTCGCAGCGCAACACCAGGGTTACCATTAGATTTCAGCAACTGTCAGCCATTTCGCCATGGTCAGCTTTTGTTTGTCCATAACGGCTACATTGAGAGGTTTCGCCAAACTCTCTACCGTCCGATGCGCGATTTGATTGGCGATGTCGCCTATCAAAATATCTATGGTTTGACAGATTCTGAACATATTTTTGCGCTGATTACCCATTTGCTTGAGCTTGACTCCCAGCTGACTCTGTTGGGGGCGTTGGAGCAGGCAATTGAGATGATTCAGTCGTTGGCCGATCAGCACGGTGTGCGGGTGTCGGGGACGATTGTTTTAGCTGACGGGGATAAACTCGTTGCCGCTCGCTTTGATAATCAGGCAAAAGCTCCGTCATTCTATTTTTTACGGCAGCAAAGAGGCATTATCCTGGCTTCTGAACCTTTATTTAGAGGAGATTGGGAACCTCTGCCTCAGACCCATAGTTTGACTGTTGCTGCTACTGATTTTCAACCTCGCATACATGGTTTTTCTGGCGCTTCCTGACACTGAATCTGCTGATGAGTCACAGCTACGTCACTATTTTCAAACTACACTCGATAGCTGTCGCCACGGTACTCTGGCATTAACAGACGGTATTAGCCCGACCGTTTTAGCGCAGCAAGCTCACCCAGACTTTAGCCCGGTAGGCTGGCATCTGGGGCATATTGCGTTTACCGAATCACTCTGGATTTTAGAGCACTTGGCTCATCAGCCTTGCCCATTTCCAAGCTATCGCACCCTATTTGCTGCGGATGGATTACCAAAGGCCCAGCGACAGATGTTGCCAAGCTTAGATGAGCTGCTAGCTTTTTTAGCAGAGATTCGACAACGGACCCTGGCATATCTGCACACGGCACCCTTAGCGAGTCAGAGACGTCTATGGCATTGGCTAGTGCAACATGAATGTCAGCATAATGAAACCATATCCCTCGTGATGGCTTTGCATCAAACCCAGGGGCACAAGACTCCTCTGGGTACTCCGGTGGCTACGCATCCTCAGAAAACGATACCTGCGGGGATGGCGTTTATCCCTGGTGGCTCTGTGTGTTTGGGGGTAGCCACTGAAGATGGTGATATTACTATGGACAATGAGCAACCCGCCCATGTGGTCGATGTTGCACCGTATCAGGTTGATAGAACGCCAGTGACCTGTGAGCAGTATTATCAATTTATGGCTGCTGGGGGCTATCAGGATCGGCAATGGTGGTGTGATGCTGGCTGGCGCTGGTTGCAGACCACTAACGTAAGCCAGCCGCTCTATTGGCCTGACCAAGAGGTATTCGCTGCCTTTAGACATCACCCGGTTTGTGGGGTGAATTGGTACGAAGCGAGTGCATACGCTCTTTTTGTCGGTAAACGTTTGCCTACAGAAGCGGAGTGGACATTAGCGGCGAGTGGGCTATCAGCAAAACTCTCAACGCTGTTACAAACAGACCAAATTAACTGCAATCACCGATTGGGACAGACGACACCTGTTGGTGTGTATGAACATGCTGTTAGTGACTGTGGTTGTTACGACCTTTTAGGCAATGTGTGGGAATGGACTAACAGCTGGTTTCGTCCCTATCCTGGCTTTGAAGCTTATCCTTATCGAGGATACTCAGCGGTTTATTTTGATGATTGCCATCGGGTGTTGCGGGGAGGAAGCTGGGCAACTCGTCCTTGGGCCTTGCGACCAAGTTTTCGCAATTGGTATAAGCCCCATGTGAGAGAGCTATTTATGGGGTTTCGCTGTGCGCGATAGAGAAATTGGCAATCTTTCTACGAAGGATAAAGCCACAAGCTAAACTGACCCTGGTTATCTCGGTTTTCTATGACTTTTTCTACAGCTGATTGCGATCGCAATGTCATCGATCCAGCCCGCCTACACATTCAAACTCTACTTAGCAACTCTTCTGGAGAGAGTTTAGTAGATGGGCAGGATGTGATTGAAGGCTTAACCCAAACACCAAAGTCTCTACCCCCTAAATATTTCTACGATCATCTGGGGTCAGAGCTGTTTGAAAAGATTTGCACCCTGCCGGAATATTATCCTACTCGCACTGAAGCCGCTATTTTTGAGCGCTATGCCCGTGAGATCACCCAGCTAACAGGCCCCTGTGAACTAGTAGAACTAGGCAGTGGGAGTGCCACAAAAACACGTATTCTCTTGGATGCCTATCGGGCAAATGGTCTGCCACTGCGATATATTCCCGTAGATGTCAGCGGCACCATGCTGAGAGACAGTTCTCATCAGCTACTGTGTGAATACCCAGATCTGGGTATTCATGGTTTGATCGGCACCTATGAACCAGCATTGAAGTCTCTTCCTGCCGTCGACTTAGCGACTCGGATGGTCATGTTTATCGGCAGCACCCTGGGTAATTTGTCCCTTGATGACTGCGAACGATTTTTGCAACAGGTGAGTGATGCGCTTAACCCAGGACAATTTTTTTTGTTGGGATTAGATTTGCAAAAAGAGATTGCCACTGTTGAAGCTGCCTATAACGATGCCCAAGGGATAACGGCCCTATTTAATCTCAACATGTTGCAGCACCTTAACTATCGCTATGGGGGCGATTTTTGTCTTGACGATTTTAGACATAAGGCTCTCTATAACTCGAACGATCACCAAATAGAAATGTATTTAGTGAGTCAGCGACAGCAGACTGTAACCCTTAAGGCCCTGGACTTAGTTGTTAACTTTGACAAAGGAGAACGCTTGCTGAGTGAGATCTCTCGTAAATTTGACCCTCGTCAAATGAGTGAGCAGCTTGCCAGCCATGGCTTAAATGTTTTGAGAACCTTTACTGACGAGCGCAAATGGTTTGGGTTGGTTTTGGCTCAAAAGGAATGACAGAGGATTGAAACGGGGTGGGCAACGCCCACCTTCTGAAAAATATTGAAACATTGCAAATTGTGCGATCGCAATTGACGCCTTAACTCAACAAGATAAAATACCACGGTAGAAAATTGCGAATATGTTTTGCAGTCCCTAATCTCTATCGCTCGTAAGATTGACGCGCTTACTAACCAGGTGGGTAAGTTTGCCTACTGGTTGGTGCTAGCCATGATTGGTGTCGGCACATGGAATGTCATCGGTCGCTATCTAGGTAATCTGGTTGGCCGCAACCTTAGTTCTAATGCACTCATTGAAACCCAGTGGTATCTATTTGATATTGTGTTCCTGCTTGGGGCTGCTTACACTCTGCAAAAAGGTGGCCATGTGCGGGTGGATGTCTTTTATGACCGCTGGTCTCGACGTGGCAAAGCGTTAGCCGATTTTATTGGCACAGTAGTCTTTTTAATTCCGTTTTCTGCCCTGGTCATTTACTTTTCTTGGGGGGCCGTCATCAAGTCCTGGCAAATTTTAGAAATGTCGCCAGACCCCAATGGTCTACCCCGCTATCCCATCAAAGCGATGATTTTGGTTAGCTTCGGGCTGCTGATCTTGCAGGGCATTTCTGAAGCGATTAAAAACTGGGCCATTTTCTCTGGGCATCTACCGACAGATGAGAGAGGTGGCGATGCTGACTGATTGGTTAGGGCCGTTGATGTTTGTTGGCGCACTGGTAATGCTTTCCCTCGGGTACCCGGTCGCGTTTTCTCTAGGTGGCGTATCAATAGTTTTTGGTCTAATAGGGATTGTTTTAGGGGTTTTTGACCCTATTTTTCTGACCGCGATGCCGCAGCGAATCTTTGGCATCATGAACAACTTCACCCTGCTGGCAATTCCTTACTTTATTTTTATGGGAGCAATGCTAGAAAAGTCTGGCATTGCCGAAAATCTACTAGAAACCATGGGCAGTTTGTTTGGCCGACTGCGGGGTGGATTAGCGATCGCAGTTGTTGTCGTAGGTGCACTTCTCGCTGCGACGACAGGCGTAGTCGCAGCAACGGTGGTCACTATGGGACTTATTTCTCTGCCAACGATGCTGCGCTATGGCTACAACAAAGATGTCGCGGCTGGTGTGATTGCAGCCTCAGGCACGTTAGGGCAAATTATTCCACCCAGTATTGTTTTAGTGGTACTGGCAGATCAGCTTGGCGTATCTGTCGGCGATTTATTTTTAGGGTCAGTAATTCCTGGGTTGCTGATGGCAGCAGCCTTTGTGGTGCATGTGGCCATTATGGCCTTTGCTCGCCCAGACCTACTGCCGGCATTGCCCGCAGAACTCTTAAGTACTCGCGGTCGCGCCTTGGCTGTGAAGATATTAAAAGTAATGGTGCCGCCGCTAGTGCTGATTTTACTTGTCCTGGGAAGTATCTTTTTTGGCATTGCTACACCTACTGAGGCTGGGGCTTTGGGTGCAGTTGGGGCAATGGTGCTAGCGGCCTTTAACCGACGGTTGACAATACGTGGCCTGCAGCAAGTGTGCGACAGCACCCTGCGAACCACCACGATGGTGATTTTTATCTTGTTGGGGTCTACGGCTTTTAGCCTGGTATTTCGTGGGTTACGGGGCGACAGCTTTATTTTTGACGTGCTGACCAATTTGCCAGGAGGCAGCATGGGTTTTCTAATTGTCAGTATGCTGACAATTTTTGTACTTGGCTTTTTTATTGACTTTTTTGAGATTGCCTTTATCGTTATTCCTCTGTTTGCTCCAGTCGCTCAGCAATTAGGGCTAGATCTAGTGTGGTATGGGGTGATTATTGGTGCCAATATGCAGACATCATTTCTGACACCACCCTTTGGATTTGCCCTGTTTTATCTGCGTGGTGTAGCGCCTAAAGAGGTGTCTACCGGTAGTATCTATCGAGGAGCGGTGCCGTTTATTGCGCTTCAGCTATTGGTTTTAGTAGCGATTATTGCCTTTCCAGCCTTAGTAAACTGGCTGCCTTCCATCAGTGGTTAAACCAGACGTTCCGTGGTGATGCTTGTATAGCCAGCCAACTAAAACTGGAAATAGATAAACGGTACGTACCCTGTTGGCATAAAAAGCATCAAAAATGAAGCCATACATCCATAGCTAATAGAGAATACTTGATTCGGAAGTCTACCAATGAATTTTGGCCAGGATGTTTGAGCGGTTAACCAATGTAGTGCCACTAGCACAGGCAATATTAACCACAAACGTGGCTCAAGTTGCTGATTACCTGAGGCTTGGAAAAAGACATACGCTTTGACGACGGCCAGGGCATCCATAAAGCTATTGGCTCGAAAGAAAATCCATGTCAAACAGACCCAATAAAAGGTGAGAAAAACTCCCCAAATCTTAGCTGTTTTATGAATGAGACTTTGCTTATCCCAGAGTTTACTCCATTCCTTATGGCAAATTAACGCTACCCCATGTAGAGCCCCCCAGACCACAAATCGCCAAGCTGCTCCATGCCAAAGCCCCCCCAAAAGCATCGTTAACATCAGGTTTCGATACGTCGATAATTGGCCGCTGCGATTACCACCCAAAGGGATATATAAATAATCTCTTAGCCAGTTCGACAGACTAATATGCCATTTTCGCCAGAACCCTGTAATGCTGCTTGAGAAATATGGAGAATCAAAGTTGGTACAGAGCTGATAACCCAATAAACCAGCACAGGCTATAGCCATATCGGAGTAACCAGAAAAGTCACAATAAATTTGAACAGCATAAGATACAACAGCCAACCAACCACTCAATGCTGTGTAGCTGTCAATCGACGTAAAATAACTATCTATAAATGGGGCTAAATTATCTGATATACAGGCTTTTTTGAAGAAGCCTATCATAAACAAAACCAGACAGCTTTTTACATCAACACTACGAAATTTCTGCTCAACCGTAAGCTGAGGTAGAAAATCTGACGCTCGAACAATCGGGCCTGCTAGCAATTGAGGGAAAAAAGCAACAAAACATGCCAAGTTCAAAAGACTTTTTTGAGGTTTGAGCTTTCCAAAATAAATGTCTAAAGAGTAGCTTAGGGTTTGTAATGTATAGAAGCTAATACCAACAGGTAGAACAATATTGAGAGTAACTGAGTTGAGTGGGATGCCTGTTGCTTCAAAGAGACGTATGGATGAATCAATAAAAAAGTTAAAGTATTTAAAGAATCCCAAAGTCCCAAGATTAACCGCTAAACTTACGGTTAGCCATCGATTTTTGACCCTTTTTTGCTGGTTAGAATAGATCTTGTGGCCTACTACATAATCTATCAAAGTGGAGCCTATTATCAGAGACAAAAATCTCCAATCCCAGACTCCGTAGAATAGATAACTACATCCTAGTAACCAGACTGTTTTGATACGTCTATTTGGCAATTTCCAATAGATGAAAAATACCAATATAAAAAATAAGATAAATCGAAATTCTGTGAAAATCATAATATGATTCTAAACTATAGAAAACATAAAGCCTGAATTAAAACAGGCTTAAAAGTAGGCATTCTATTGATGTTTTCTAAACTGATTAATTTTCTTTTAGTTGTTTAGATGTAGCAAGCTGTTGAATATATTCAGCAGCTTGCTGCGAACATAGCCGTTGTTACCTAAAGCTTTAAGGGATGACGTATGACCTGAACTATGTGCGCCAAGCTGTAACTTGAGTATTTATAGATTTAAAGGATGAAACAGCTCAGCTATCTGTTTGAGCAATCTGAGCAAAATCTCGGGCAAGTTCTCTACTAAAATCATTAGCAGCATAAACATTTAGATGCTCTGCATCATGACGGTTGTCTAACTCATAAAATTGCGGATATTTAGATGGATCGTTGTACGCAAGTAATTTAGGAATTATTCCTTCCTGATAAGCCTCATATAAATCCTCAGCAGTATCTAATGTCGGTGTAATTATAAATACTGGGGTTGCACCTGCTTGATTAACAGCTTTGACTATTTTTCTTATTAAATTTCGCTTGTTATACGGTGATTTTTCATCGACTTGGAGGCTTTCTTTATGATATTCTTTGAGCCTTTTAACATCGTTCTGATAGTCAGATACATTAGCTATAAAGCTTTGCCTAAATTCATTAGAGTCATCACTCTGTATCCCTAGAAATCCCTTGTTTCTTTCAAATGATTCTTGCTCTGATTGAAGCTCAGTACTGAAAAATTTTAAGGGCAAAACCCTATTAAAAAAGGTGCCGACGTTTAGTTGATGATAGATGTAAGGAAGTATGTGACTAGTGGTTAATACAGCTTTATTTAAGAGTGGTTCTTCGGAAGTGAGCACATAGTCAATTGCAATTTTTGTATTACTAAAATTGTGCCAATATATTGAGCGACCTGTGCGAGCATTGGCAAAAGGCTCGTATCCTTTATCTAAAGAGATTTCAATAAATACCCATTTCAAGGTGGTAGGTGCGCTTTTCAGCACATCTCGTAAAAAGATATAGCTATGTATTTCCCGTATAGCCGGTATACCAAGGTTATAGCTATTAATTTCTATGCCATGGGCTCTGGCTTCTTGATCTACAATTGCTGGACTAATGTGATTAAGTACTCGACTAGAGCCAAAAAATAAGGCGTTATAGTTGTCTTTATTTGCTTGGTAGTAAGTATATTTAGGCCCAATAAACTCTATGTTCTCGGGAATCTTTGATGTTGGTACTGTTTGATATAAAGAATGCGAAGTAATTAAAAAAGCAAGTCCGGATAATAAGCTGTACTTTAAGGATTTAAGGAGAGTTGCTCGTCTTGAGAGGGTTCGTTTAAATACAATGCTCTTGCTGAGTTTTGTGGCTTGACTCATGACAGATTATTTCCATAACCCATGACTGCTCAGAAAAAAGGCATTCTCACCCTGTCTAGTTTCATTAGCTTTTGAACTTTATGATGCTCCTACATAGTTGCTTAAAACAACTATATATGATGATAAGTTTCTTAGGAAAACTCCATATCTTTACATGGTAATGAATAGATTTTATGAACTCTATCTAATACTGGACAAAATCTTTGTGTAGGCACTAACCGGCTGACTTAGTTGCGTGAGTCCGTTTGCTCTTGAATGTCTGTAGGGTATTAGTTTTCTTTAGGAACGTATATGAGTAGTTCGGTCGTGGGACGACGAGTTCTTTGGTTGCAGGTTTTAGGATTGGCGGCTGTACAGGGGGCAATTGCTCTGACTTGGGTAATCTACAACCTTTATTTGGATGATTTACTCTTAACTGTGGGGTTTTCTGCCAGTGTCGTCACCCTAATATTGGTGATTGAAAACGCTATGGGAGCGGTTATGGAGCCCCTGATGGGGAATCTCTCAGATCGGCGTCAACATTGGGTCGGTAGTCGTTTCCCACAGATTGCCCTGGGTATAATATTGGCCGCCTTAAGCTTTTTGGGGATTCCTTTATTGGTTGTGTTTGGCGGTATGTCGCTGAGGTGGCTACTGCCGTTTGCCATGGTGGCTTGGGCTTTGACAATGACAATTTTTCGCAGTCCGGCCTTATCTCTGTTGGGGCGCTACGCATTTGAGGCCGATTTACCTCAGGCGGCCAGCGTTTTAACTATGGTAGGTGGTGTGACTGGAGCGATGGCTCCTTTAGCTAGCGACTTTATTTTAAGGCTAGGTTCGCTAGCTGCCTTTGCCATTGGTACGGTGGTGTTATTGTTAGCGGCCTTTGTGTTGCGGCAGGCTCATCCAAATAAAAAAGTTGAAAATTCTCCCTCATTAGCTGATGCCAATACCTCAATGAGATGGGTCAATTTACCCTGGATAGTGGGTACAGGTGCAGGAGTGGCTTTAGGGTTGAGGCTATTGCTACAAAGTTTTCCACAGGCGGTTGCTGCAACTGGTTTTAGTCAACCTAAGTTGATGATGGTAGTGCTATTTGTCACGGTTGCTGTTAGCGCCTTGCCCTGTGGTCAGCTGGCTACCAAATTAGGTAATCGCACGGCAATGATCATTGGCTTTATTGGTTTGATTGCAGCCGTCGGTATGACGGCTGTTCTAGGAACGCCAGGGGTTGCCGTTTTGATTGCGATCGCAATCGGTATTGCGTTTAGCCTGGTTTCTAATGGCACCTTACCCTATGCCCTATCTATGGTTCCTCCTGCCAAAGCAGGCTTAGGAACTGGGCTGTATTTTAGCGGTGGTGCTTTGGCTATGAGCGTATTGAGCAGTGTCGGCGTTGCTAACTTGACCTTAACCGCCTCATTATTAATTGCTGCTATTAGTTTTGCCGCTGCTGCAGGCTGTGTTTTAGCAAAACAACCATAATGATTGGAGAGCTAGCTTAATTCTACGCTTGCCCTTGATTGGCAAAACCTGCAAAGCCTAGCTCGTTAAGGCGATTCCACCCATAGACCGATTTACGAAAAGATGTCCACTGGTCGTAGATTTCCTTAAAGGCTGCGTCCTGACTGGCACTTTCTTCATAAATTTCAAAAGCGGCTTTTTCGGCAGCGGCTAAGATTTCATCACTAAACGGTCTGAGCTGAGCCCCTGAGCCTAGCAGACTCTGAAGCGCGGCACCATTAACCGCATCATATTTTGCCAGGGTACTAATGTTGGATTCAACACAGGCGGTTTTGACAACCTCTTGGTAAATCGGTGGTAGAGACTCCCAGGCAGCCAGATTGATCATCATGTCAAAGGCGGGACCGGGCTCCCACCAGCCTGGATAATAGTAGAACTGAGCCGCTTTCTGTAAACCTAGCTTCTCATCGTCATAGGGGCCGACCCACTCCGCCGCGTCGATAGTGCCGCGTTCCAAGGCTAGAAAGATTTCGCTACCCGGTAAGTTCTGCACATTAACGCCGAGCTTAGCCATGACTTTACCGCCCAGACCTGGAATACGCATCTTGAGGCCCTGGAGGTCTGCGGCAGTCTTAATTTCTTTATTAAACCAGCCACCCATTTGCACCCCGGTATTGCCTGCTGGAAAGCTAATGATATTAAAGGTGGCATAGAGTTTTTGCATCGCCTCTAGCCCACCACCGTGGTAAAGCCAGGCATTTTGCTGCTGGGCATTGAGACCAAAGGGCACCGTGGTCCCAAAGGCGAGGGCAGGGCTCTTACCAACATAGTAATAAGATGCACTGTGCCCACATTCAACGGTGCCGTCTTGGACGGCATCCAGTACCTGTAAGCCTGGAACGATTTCACCACCGGCATAGGGCTCAATGGTAAAACGGCCATCGGTCATGGCCTCAATGCGATCGCAAACAATCTCTGCGGCACCGAAGAGCGTATCCAGTGACTTGGGCCAGCTAGTGGCCATTCGCCATCGCACCGTAGGCATTGTTTCCCCACTGTTGGCGACGCTGGGGGTAGTTGATTGGGCACAGGCGGTGAGTGCTGCAGAGCTAGCTGCACCCGTCAAACCATAACCAATTAACCGTCTACGTTTCATGGCAAATCTAAGCTGAGAAAATGTGTTGTGAGCCAGCTTGTATCAACTTATACAAGTAGCTCAGACATCATTAAATCACCTCAAAGAGAGTATTCATTACATCGGCAATAGTCGTTAATAAAGGAGAGTGGGTTTTGCCTTCCCCTCAGTGCGATAATGCCTAGACTGTCTTTGTTTTTCCGATGACGCTAAAGCGGGTTGTTTTATCAATTTTGACCGGCCTGGTAGTGCTGGTTTTGGTTTCATCTCTGTATGAGAGTTTTTCCCAGCCTCAGGTGACGGGACAGCTCCAGCTTTATCAAAGTGATTTGCTTTTGCAGGCGTCTGAATGGGATGAGCTAGAAGGCGATGAATTTAAGCCGTTGGGAACTGCGCTGCTGGGGGCTAACCCTTTAGAAACAGTGGCCAAGCAATATGGGGCAGTGCGCAAAGAAGCTGTGGCTGGAGTGGTGCGATCGCAAAAACAGCTAGCCGCTCAAGAGGATGAGTTAGCTCCTCAGTCCGAGAAATTTACATCCGCTATAACTCAACAACAGAAGCTGATCGAGACTATCGACCTAAAGCTAGGTGTGATTGCGGCCCAGCAAGACCAGCTTGACGAAGCCCGCCGTCAGTGGCAGCCACTGGTTGAAAACGATGGTCCAACCGCTGATGTCGCGAACGTTTTGTTGGGGTTGTGGGCAACACCCCCCACTATTACCCCCACTGCTGAAGCTACCCTTACAAACCAACTCAACGGCTGGTTTGAATATCGCGGCTTAGAACAGCTATATACCCTGGATGATCGAGCGACAGACCTGGCACAGCTGATTGCTCAAGAACAAACGGCGGCTCAGAATAAGCTCGTAAAGCTAGTGGCTGTTGGGACAATGCCAGTCATTGGCTGTATTGTCGGTATCGGGTTGCTAATTTTCTTATGTGTTCAGTGGTTTACCCGCCGAGAAGAGTCTTTATTGGGTAAGGGAACCACACCCTGGGAAGTGCCGTGGGATGGTGAGATTGTTTGGCAGGTATTGATTGTCGGTTTTTTCTTTGTAGGGCAATTGCTGATTCCGTTTGTTCTGCAGCTGTCTGGGGTGAGTTTCGCCATAACTAGCAGTCGTGGCCGTGCCCTGTACTCAATGATTTTTTACTTGCTGATGTCCCTTAGCGGCATTGCTGTGCTGGTGGGCTCGATTTGGACCTATCGTCCCCTACCAAAAGGGTGGTTTCGGCTCAATCTATTAGATCGTTGGCCAGTCTGGGGAGTCGGCGGCTATGTGGTAGCCCTACCGTTGATGATTGCCATCTCAGCCTTAAACCAACAGATTTGGCGAGGCCAGGGGGGGAATAACCCCTTGTTGCAGACTGTATTAGAAGAAAGCGATGGTGTGGCGCTGCTGTTTTTCTTCTTGACAGCAGCTGTAGCAGCACCCTTGTTTGAAGAGGTTTTGTTTCGGGGATTTTTACTACCGTCACTCACTCGCTATATGCCGGTGTGGGGTGCGATTTTGCTAAGTAGCTTTATCTTTGCATCGGCCCACCTCAGTCTATCTGAGGTATTGCCACTGACATTGCTGGGGGCAATTTTGGCTTGGGTGTATACGCGATCGCGAAATTTACTATCACCCATGCTGCTCCACAGCCTTTGGAATAGTGCCACTCTGGTTGGCTTATTTTTATTGGGAAGCTAAATCATCCACACAGCGCCTCAGCGTGGTGTCTGATATGGTCTTCCATAAATGTGGCGATGAAATAGTAGCCGTGGTCATAATCCGCGTGCATTCTCAGGGTTAACGGTTGTCCCACTTTTTCACAGGCCGCCTCAAACACCTCGGGTTTAAGCTGCTGTTGTTCTAAAAATGGGTCAGCCAAACCTTGGTCAATTAAGATATGTCGGTCTGGTTGGCCATGCCCTTGAACCAAAAGGCTGGCATCATAAGCAGCCCAAGCGGTTTGATCAGGCCCCAAATATTTGCCCAGTGCTTTTTGTCCCCAGGCACACTGGGTTGGACTAGCAATGGGGGCAAACGCTGAGATAGACCGATATTTTTCAGGATTCCGCAAACCGCACACCAATGCCCCATGGCCTCCCATGGAATGGCCAAAGATGCCTTGACGACTAGAATCTACCGAAAAATTGTCGTGAATGAGATTAGGTAACTCCTCAGTGACATAGCTATACATTCGGTAGTTGTTGGCCCAAGGTGCTGCGGTGGCATCTACATAAAAACCAGCACCGCTTCCAAAGTCCCAGCCGTCTTCATCAGGGATATCCTCGCCTCGAGGGCTAGTGTCTGGCGCTACCAACATGAGGCCATGCTGCGCAGCGTAGCGTTGAGCACCCGCTTTGGTAATAAAGTTTTGTTCTGTGCAGGTCAGCCCTGACAAATAATAAAGAATCGGAACAGGTTTGATCGTTGCCTGGGGCGGTATGTAGACGGCAAACGACATAGTGCATCGGCACTGTTCAGACGGGTGGCTATAGATGCCAACAGTGCCTCCAAAGCATGCATGCTGACTCTTTAAGGTTAGACTTTCAGTCTGTGTGTTTGCCATGAGAAATTCTCAGTTTCTGTTGGTAATTACTATCGCATTCAGAGTTTTCTTTTCAACCTGAGCTAAGAAATTTTGACTAGTGGCTGTGAATATTCGGTGATAACTCACGACGGCATAGGGTGTTCGAGGATCTCTAGGAGATTTTCTGGTAAATGCTGTGTTTGAGTGCTCAGGGTTTTCTCAGAAGCTCCTTATCTTTGTTACGGAGTTCTCAGTGGTTTCTCAAAAACGTCTCAGCGCAAAATTACGCCTACCCCTAAAAATTCTCTTCTAAGGGGGATCGCCTATCTGTTCCAGATTCTGGGTGTAGGTCCATATTTTCACTAAAGTCTTACCACTCTAGCTATGAATACGTTTGCTCTTTTCTCCCGCCATCAGGTGGCCATGGCCGCTGCGATGAGTTTGGGAGCTGTGACGACTATGGCAACAGCTGCGTCTGCTGCCACGCTCAAAGTAACGATCGAAAACCTGGCACCCACTAACGGTGGATTTCTAACTCCTGTGTGGGTTGGGGTTCATGATGGTACATTTGACCTCTATGACCGTGATGTATCCCTTGATGGTTTTCCTGGATTGGAATCTTTGGTAGAGGATGGGGATACAGCTCAACTGACAGATGCCTTTGCTGCAGACAGTCCAGATGGCGTGCAGGCGACATTGGTTAGCGATGGTCCACCGCCTTTAGAGCCAGGTGAATTGACTAGTTTTATCCTGGATGGTGTGGATCCTGCTAGCAATCAGTACTTTAGCTATGCATCGATGATAATTCCCAGTAATGATGCTTTCATTGCTAATGGCAATCCCCTGGCGCATGAAATCTTTGATGATGCGGGCAATTTTTTGGGGGCTGACTTTGTTGTTTTGGGTAGCGAAGTGCTGGATGGTGGTACTGAGGTAAATGATGAGTTGCCATTCAGCACTGCTTTCTTGGGGCAAGCGACACCAGATACTGGCACAGATGAAGGTGGGGTTGTGACCCTGCATCCTGGACTTATTCCTGGTGGTCCCATCTTAAGTACCACTGATTCCAGCCCGCTTAATGGTTTGCCGTTGAACTTTACCGGTGCCGACTTTACTGCCCCTGGCTATCAGGTGGCTCGTATTCGTGTGGAGCAGGTAGAAGATGTGCCTGAACCAGGTACGATTTTGGGCCTAATGGCTGTGGGTGGCCTTGTCATTGCGCGCCGCAACCGTAAGCAGACTGTCTAGAGTGGCCTAGCATTTGCGCACCGCAAGCGTAAGCAGACTGCCTAAGACAAAGTTTAATTGCACATACTACCAAACGGGGAGAGCGTCAGCTCTCCTTTTTTGTTTGCATCCGATGCGATTTGGCAGCCGTATACCTGTTGATTCCCTATTCGTAGGGCTGTGACTCAAGTTAAGGGGAGACCATACCGTTCTCCCTTATTTTTCTTTGTTTGCATCCGATGCGATTTGGCAGCCGTATACCTGTTGATACCTGGCTACTAAAACTGTGATTCAGGCGATAGATGAGACAAAATTTGTTCAATCTGTGATGACCCATGAGACTGATAGTGCTCTGGTCGTTCGTCTGTGGGATGGCGATGTATCTGCTTTAGGCAGTCTCTATGATCGCTATGGCACGTTGGTGTACGGCATTGCCCTTAAAGGACTAAGACAGGTGGCAGAGGCTGAGGATTTGACTCAGGAAATCTTTCTAAAACTGATGCGGACTCGGTCTTTTAACCCTCGTCGTGGTTCCCTTGCTAGCTATTTGACCACACTCACCCGCTCACGGGTTATTGATCGACTGAGGTCTCAGTCGACGCAGCGTAAGTACTTCAATCAGTGGCATCACAACCAGTCTGATGTTGACTCGTCTACACCTATGAAGCACATTACTGAGCAAGAACGGCGTGCCCTGGTGCGTGAGGCGTTGACTACATTGAAGGCACAGCAGCGAGAAGTCTTGGAGCTGAGCTATTACGAAGGGCGGTCCCAGCGTGATATTGCTGAACATTTGGGGGTTCCTCTGGGGACGGTAAAAAGCTGGGCTCGACGTGGGCTATTGCAGCTGCGTAAACAGCTAAATCTGCTAGAGGAGGATGTGTAATGGCGGTGCCCTTTTCACCTCAAGAGATTCAAGAGCTGGCTGCAGGGTATGTCTTAGGTGATTTGACCTCAGCAGAAGCGGAAGCATTTCAGTCACTGTTGGCTGAAACACCCGAGTTGCAGTCTGAGGTGGTGTCCTTGCAAGAGGCTCTGGCCATGATGCCCTATGGGTTAGAGGAGGTAAAGCCCGAACGGGAACTGCGATCGCAAATCCTGTCTGCTGCTAATGCGGAGCTATTGCAGACAAGCCCTTTACCCAAAAAGACACGACGACCTTGGACTATAAGTACCGTCGCAGCGGGTCTGGCTCTTGTGTGTGGTCTTGCCACGCTGCATCTGAGTGGTCAAGTTAGGCTGCTGCGGGTACAGGCCCCTATCGCCGAACAAGGTGACGACATTAGTCAAACCTGGTCTGGGTTAAGCCAGATTCTAGAAGACCATCAGCGATCAATGGTGAATCCCGACGGTCCAGTGGATTTTGTGGTTAGCCGACCCGATGAGATTCCTGATCTTTTAAGCGGGTTTAAAACCACAGTGGCCGCCCTACCACTGTTGCCTGCCAAAAAAGGCTTGCTGTTGGGAGGGAGCAACTGTGAGTTAGGGGGAACCCAAGGGTTGCGTCTGACTTATCAGCTAGGGTCCGATCAAACCGTGTCGGCCTATCAGCTGGCGGTTGCTAAAGAGGAGTTCCCTGAGTTTCAGGCGGCACAAATCACAATGCAGCAACCTGATGGTACGGGCATTGTGCTCTGGCGTGATGACGATTATCTCTATGCCTTAGTGGCAGAGCTGCCGACGTCAGAACTGCAGAGTTTGGCCTATGAGATTGAACGAATTTGATATTTGTAGGCGTTGTAGGGGCGTTGCATACAACGCCCCTACAACGGTCAACCGGCAAATAGCATCACAATTTAGCTCTATATATTGGAAACATGGCACGCAAACGTAAACAACCGACTACCTGGATTCATCGGAATTCTCGCTATCTGATTGGTGGCGTCTCTACTGCTGGATTATTGCTGGCAGTTGGCTGTATGGCTAAGGGGACCAGTGCTTTGGCCGGTAGCGCCTATGTACAGCTGGGGGGGCTTTCGTTGCCTTTATTGGGTGCGATCGCATACTTCCTGATGGGGGCATTTGCCATTGGTCCTGTTGTCACTAAAAACAAATCCCTTGAAGGCCCCACTTGGCTAGGGCTATTTGTTGGCAGTACCGCGATGACCATCTTTAGTGGCTATCTGCTTTACGTCATGCTGGGTGTCTTACAAGAGCCCTGTATTCCCTGCTTAATATCGGCGGTTCTCGCCATGGGGCTGTGGGTGCTAACCCTGGTTGGCAATCGCTGGGAGAGTTTTGGTCAGCTACTATTGCCAGGGATTTCGGTGGCCTTGGTGGCTGCGATCGCAACCACGGGGCTCTATGCCTATGCCCAAAACCCAGAAACCTTTACCGCTGGCAATCCACCAGCGGCCATCCAGACCTCTTCCGGGGACTCAGAAATTGCTCTCGCTAAGCATTTGACCGCCATTGGGGCCAAAAAATATGGCGCTTGGTGGTGTCCTCACTGCCACTCTCAGCAAACTCTTTTTGGCGAGCAGGCGTTTGAGCATGTGACCTATGTTGAATGCGATGAAGAAGGCATAGACCCTCAGCCCAACGTATGTCGTGCTGCTGGCGTCCAGAGCTATCCCACGTGGGAGATTAATGGTGAAATCTACGCCGGAGTGCAGTCACTGCAGTCTTTAGCAACTGCTTCTGGCTATACCGGCTCCCAGGATTTTATTAATCAGACTGCGGATCATCAGTAACTGCCGTAGACGGCGATTTGATTTGCCATTACCCTGAATCCTGAACCTCTAAGATGTATTTATTCAAGGACGCTCATTGACTAGTGAGCGTCCTTTTCAGTTAATGATTGTCGTCCTATGCGTTGCCCTAAGTGCAAACATCGCTCAGTGCAAAAGCATGGAGCAACCAAATTTCTCCAGCCCTATCAGTGCCAAGGCTGTCAGCATATCTTTTATCCATCGATACGGCGGGCGATGAAATGGCTACTGGCGATTACGCTCGTTGCTGGTCTGTCACCATGGTGGGTCAACAGGGGGTTGCGATTGCTAGTGACTCGGCCCGATAATGGCGAACCCGTAGATGCCATCGTTGTTGTGGGGCGTGGGCGTGGTTACAACAAGAGTCGAGCACAGGCAGCAGTCAACCTATGGCAAGCAGGTCGGGCTCCCCAAATCTTTATGAGTGGTGCCAATGATGCGCCTATTCTTGTGGACTTGGCCCAGGAAATGGGAGTGCCGGATGAAAATGTGGTCGGTGAAGCCTGTTCTGCTACGACCTGGGAGAATGCGTTCTATACCGAACGGTATTTACCCTTAGACCAGGCATCTGCAGATAAGCCCAGAATTTTGCTGGTGACCGATGGTTTACACACGGGCCGCACAGCATTGCTCTATCGCAATTTTGGCTTTGAGGTCATCCCTCACCCAGTCAAACTAGACTTTCCACAATGGCGAAAGCACATTATTCGAGAGTTCTTAGCAACGATGCTCTATGTCAAAACCAGGCGACTATTGCCCCCGAGACCCGCAGATATTCAACAGGCTACTGAAAGAGCTGATCAGCGAGTTATCGATTGGAAATGCCTGGATATGGAGAAAGCATTTATCCCTAAAAATAGATGGTAGTTACTTGTGGGATAGCCCGTGCCTGTTAGCCTGCAAGTACCTGGGCTGCAGTTAAATTGATGTCTGCAAATAGCAAAGACTTTAGCGGCTGGGTTTCACAGAATGTTTTCGCTTCATAGAGACCATCAGTCCAAACTAAAATTGTGATTTGCTGTTCGCTGGGGTCTACTATCCAATATTCTTGGATGCCGCGTGCTGCATATTCGGAACGTTTGTGGCGATAATCGCGATTGGCTTGACTGGGGCTGACCACTTCTACCACTAGCTGTGGAGGTGGCATATCGTAGGTAATTATTGAGCGGCTAGCTCCTTCAAGAGCAAGGGCGGCTTCCTCAGATAACACAGCCAGGTCAGGAAGCCTCACGGTTGCAAACGTGCCACTAACTGCAATTTCTAAGCCGATGCGGAGACAGTAATGAGGAATTCCTTGCTGAGAAAAATAAATCAGCAGGAACATAGCAATACGCTGATTGATATCGCTTTCAGCAGGCATCTCGATTAACTCCCCGTTAACCAACTCGTAGCGTTTTTCTGTGGGGGCCTCGTAGGCGAGGTAATCGGCCAGAGTAAGCCGCTGCTGGGCAACTGTCATCATTCGAGCCCTGTGTTTCTTTGCTCACTCTATTGTAATGAATCGATCAGGGGCTTTAGCCTAGCAGGCCAGCCCGGTCAAAAATCATTTGGGCGGAAATATTGAGTTCTGGTAATTGTGGCTCATTAATAACTGTGTTGCCACGATAGGTGACTGGGACTGACTGGGGATGAAACACCGTTACGGTTTTGGCTCGTGGATCGACTATCCAAACGCTGAGAGTCCCCACCATTAAATAGTCAAACGCTTTTTCTGCCATTGCGCCAAAGGTTTGATCGGGTGAAATGATTTCAATGGCTACATTGGGAGGCACTTGACAGGGGCCATCTTCATCGTAATCGGGGGGCAGACGTTCTGATGCGACAAAAAGTAAGTCAGGGACTGGGCACCAGTCACGACCTTGACGCTTAAGGGTGACGGACCACTCTAGACCGACTTCCCCACGGCCAATGGCCCAATCGTCCAACAATCGCAGGATGGCTTTCTGGGTTTTGGAGTGAAATCGTTTTGGAGCCAATTTGGGAACTGCTTTACCGTCAATCAATTCATGGGCGACATCACCGTCTGGCAAGGCCAAGAAGTCTTTGAGGGTTAGCTGAGGGGCCTGCACCATAGTTTGCTGCCGATGCCGCTAATGGGATACTGCCAATTTTACTGAACTTATTTCTACAACTCGTCTAGAACGTATTTTTCTACAAAAACTTTAGCGGCTTCTTGATCTAGCTTTTTTAGAACCCGAATAATATCAATCACGGTTTCGCTATTGGGATCTCGCACTTCATTCACCCAGCGATAAACATTGGATCGGCCAATATTCAGCTCGATTGCCAGCTGAGTTTGACTGATACCGTAATCATCTAGAACTTCTTTAAGAACCTTACCCGCTTTGCCCATGGCTTGATTTTCTCAGAGGCTTAAGCAATGTCTTTCAATGTCACAAACCCTTTTTCTTTAGAAATGGCATAAATAATGTGGTCTTTGATAATTTTTAATGGTCAGGAAATACTTTTGTGGAACTGGCAAATAGGTAGCCACAAGTCAACGTCGTTCTGAATCACTGATAACTGTTTGAAGGACGTTAGATAGTTTGGGCCACCCACTTAATAAAGAGCTATCCAGCGAAAAGGCAAAATGTCTTAGGCTTGCTAAAAGAGCCTAAGACATTTTTAAGAAAGCTATGTTTTTGGAGTAGTTGCTGACTTTTTATTTAAGCAGTGGCTAATTTAGGTTGCTCAGTTGTGGATTCTTGCAAACGGCCCAAAATTGCATTGGTATTTGCTTTGGCATCACCAAATAGCATTTGGGTGTTGTCCTTAAAGAACAAGGGGTTTGCTACACCCGCATAGCCAGTGGACATACCGCGCTTCATGACCACCACATGGCGAGCTTTCCATACTTCCAATACCGGCATCCCAGCAATGGGGCTTTCTGGATCTTCCATGGCGCTTGGGTTCACTGTATCGTTTGCACCGATGACTAACACCACATCAGTTTCAGGGAAATCCTCATTGATTTCATCCATCTCTAACACGATGTCATAGGGCACGTTTGCCTCAGCCAACAGCACATTCATATGACCTGGCAAACGACCGGCAACAGGGTGAATGCCAAAGCGTACATTGACGCCACGCTTCATCAACAGCTGCGTAATTTCAGAAACGGCATGCTGTGCCTGAGCCACTGCCATACCGTAACCAGGGGTGATAATCACATTCTGAGCATCGGTTAAGAGTTCAATTGTGCCGTTGACATCAGTTTCATCAACGGTGCCCTCAACGTTCTTACTGCTGCCTTTGCCAGACCCTTGACCAAAACCGCCCAAAATTACACTAAAGAACGAGCGGTTCATTGCCTTGCACATGATGAAGCTAAGGATGGCACCGCTGCTGCCGACGAGTGCACCAGTTACAATCAGCAAGTCGTTGGAGAGCATAAAGCCCGCTGCCGCTGCTGCCCAGCCAGAGTAGCTGTTGAGCATAGAGATAACCACAGGCATATCGGCACCACCAATAGCCGCAACTAGATGGATACCAAGCACGGAAGCAATTGCCACCATTGCTAACAGATAGCTAAAGCCGTCGGTGCCCTGAGCACCCATGAATACAAAGCCTAGGGCCACTGTGCCAATCAGCATGGCAATATTCAGTGCGTGGCGCATGGGCAACATGAGCGGTTTGCTGCTGATAATGGCCCGCAACTTACCAAAGGCCACCACTGAGCCCGTGAATGTGAGTGCCCCGATAAAGACACCGATGTAGATTTCTAATTTGTGGATTGTTTCTTCGGCACCGACCAATGTGAGGTCGGGCTGTAGATAGCTGGCTACACCCACCAGTACCGCGGCTAAACCAACAAAGCTATGCAAGATAGCTACTAGCTCAGGCATTTCAGTCATTTCCACTCGAGATGCAACTAAACCGCCAATGGCAACAGCGGGCAAAATTGCCGCGACCAGAAGACCATAGGCTGTCAGCTGAGCGCTCAAGGCTGTGGCCACCAGGGCAATGACCATGCCAACGATGCCGTAAATATTGCCGCGCTTGGCGCTTTCTTGGTTGGAAAGACCACCCAAGCTAAGAATGAAGAGAACAATAGCGACCAAATAGGCCACCGAAACAAGATTGTTAGACATGGAAAGAGAGATTGTAGAGCAAATTCTGTAGGTGCCCCTGAGCGAAGTCGAAGGGAACGGGAGTCGTTAGCTGAGCGAAGTCGACGCTAACGATAGGAAGAGGGGCTACTTCCGAAACATCTTCAACATCCGCTGGGTCACCAAGAACCCACCTGTGATATTGATGGTGCCGATAAAGATGGCGATAGCTCCCAAAATTACTGTGGGTGACATGGGCTCACCTGAAATTTGCAGCATGCCGCCGATGATGATGATGCCGCTAATGGCATTGGTCACACTCATTAGTGGCGTATGCAGTGATGGGGATACATTCCAGATCACTTGCCAGCCGACAAAACAGGCCAGGACAAAGACGGTGAAGTGAGAGAGAAATGATGAGGGCGCACCGATGCCAATACCGATGAGGGCAAGGGCTGCGATCGCAACTCCAATCCACGTCCAGGGAAGCGAAATCTTAGGTGCTGCAGCCGGTTCTTCAACTGCAGCAGACGCCTCTTCGACTTTAGGCTCAGCCTTAGGGGGTGGAGTCGCTTGTGCAGGCTTGGGGGCTGGCCAAGTCACCTGACCTGCATGGCTCACAAGAGCCCCTCGGACAACTTCATCCTCAACGTTAATGGTGTAGCCATCAGAACCCCCCATGTCATTGAGTAGGTGATAGAGGTTCATGCCATAAAGCTGACTAGACTGTCCGGCCATACGACTAGCCAAGTCAGTCAAACCAACGATTGTCACACCCTTGTGACGATACACTTCACCCGCACGGCTAACTTCACAGTTACCCCCTTGTTCAGCGGCCATATCTACGACGACTGAGCCTGGTTTCATGAGTTCTACCGTGTCTTTGGTGACCAAAAGAGGCGCTTTTTTGCCGGGAATCAAAGCGGTTGTGATGATGATGTCGACATCTTTTGCCTGCTCGGCAAACAGTGCCATCTCAGCTTCAATAAACTCTTTGCTCATTACCTTGGCGTAGCCGCCGGTGCCAGTACCGTCTTCGCTAAAGTTTAGCTCTAAGAACTCAGCTCCCATGCTTTCGACCTGCTCTTTAACAACAGGTCGAGTATCAAAGGCCCGCACAATTGCGCCCAGGCTTTTAGCAGCACCGATAGCGGCCAGACCCGCAACGCCTGCCCCAATGACTAGCACCTTGGCAGGCGGCACTTTGCCCGCAGCTGTAATTTGACCTGTAAAAAAGCGACCAAAATTATTGGCGGCTTCAATAACAGCACGATATCCAGCCACATTTGCCATGGAGCTGAGCGCATCCATTTTTTGGGCACGGCTGATGCGAGGCACTGAATCCATCGCCAGCGCCGTTACCTGCTTAACGGCTAGCTGATTAAGCAACTCAGGATTTTGGGCAGGCCATAGAAAACTAATCAGGGTTTGACCATCGTGGACCAGATCGGTCTCGTTACAGTTCAGTTCATGATGATGGCCTGGCGGCTGCACTTTGAGGATAATGTCGGCCTGCCGCCAGAGTTCTAAAGCATTGGCAACCACCTGAGAGCCTGCATTTTGATAGGCTTGATCAGAAAACTCAGCATGCTCGCCAGCACCCTGTTCTATCAGTACATCAAAGCCAAGAGATTGGAGCTTTTTGACAGTTTTAGGGGTAGCAGCAACACGGCATTCTCCCGGTGTCACTTCTTTGGGAATACCAATACGCTTTGGACGTTGGGAATGTGACGCCTGTTGGTTAACAGCACTTTGATCGAGTGCAATGGTCATAGTAATCCTTAATTAATTAACTAGCTAGGCTAACGATTGGTGTAAAAACACTATGGAATTGGAATTGCTTCCAAACTCAATCCGACAGGAATAACTTTAGATTTAGTGGTTTTACTTAACTTAAAAATGGGGAATTGCTCTGAAGCCTAAAACACCACTTTTATGCACAAGCTGGTTGATTTAAACCCTACTTTAAACCTCTATTAAAGTAAGTGATATGGCTTGCATGATTGGCTAAAAATAGAGGGGTAAGAAGGTTGAAAATACTAGCTAAAAGCCCCAATAACAATGACTTAGGTCAACCCTGAGCACTACACGAACGTAGTCAAAGCTGAATTAAGCCTTTGAAACCTATCTTGATTTGATTTTGTCAACTTAAGTATTGAAGATCATAAGTCTTGTTATGAAGATTTATCTTTTTTGACAGAAATCTAGAATGATCAAGACTCTTCTAAAGATTTGTTGACTGAGCCGTTTTCTTAAATCTGATAGCGCCAACTATCACGCCTCTAAAGAAGTAGGTCACAAACTATGAGCGTCGGACTTGATCTCCAGCTTGCTGAGACAATTTCACACTTTATTCCGTGTGCTAATCTTAAGAAAAATTGCGTTCCGTAAATGGCGTAGGAACTGTTGGTGGATGTCGTGGGCGTTTCTGGTGTTTTCAACATATGTTGATGAATGCCGACTTGCCACAGCCCACTAGTCTGACATGTCTGATAGGGCAATTGCGCAAACTGTCCCCTGTATCGAAATATCGACCCAGTCTGCGTGATAGTTCTAGATGAGTTCTGCTTTGATTTAATGTGAGCTTGAGGAGTTTAAAGATGGCGCTGAAACAGTTGATTCGCTTGGGTTTGGTTGGCCTGGCAATGTCAGCCTCCGCTGTGGTTG
>JBCDIX010000030.1:0-77223 GCA_038748405.1 Cyanobacteria bacterium P01_H01_bin.21
GCACCTGTGTGCCCCTTTGCAGCAATGGTAAGCGATGATTGCCTGAAAATCATCGACTATCCGCAAGGCAATACTGAGCGCGTTTGGACTACCGAATAACCGCTGAGATTTTTATTGTGTTTTTCAGCAAACCCTATGTAGCCTGGAATTTGGGGCCACCTTTTTGAAGCTAGCATCACTAGGACGCCTCCACATCTCAGACTTTTAGGCCGGGATATTTATTGTGAAGGCTTAAATTTTTATCAATGACTAGTAGAGACAGTTAATCCATACGGCACACTGACCCATAAGGGTTTGCTGTAGGGCTAAAAATTGAGTTATGGAACTAGACTATAAAATCGCATTACGATGCGCCCATTTATCTAATGAGGTCTATAGAGACTTTAACGACCGGCTTCGCTTTAGCTTTCGTTCCAGTCTTGTACCTAAGTTATTTGATATTAGACGCACAGATACCCAGGTCGCGTTATTAGAAGATCCAGAAACTCAATGTGGCTATATTGGGTTTCGCGGGAGTGATGCTGATCGCGACTGGTTAACAAATTTAGACTTTTCCCGCTGGTCAGCTGTGACCGATGCGGTGCTTGATGATAAGCAACTTGACTATCCAGATATCTATGCAGCCTCTAAATCTGGCGTAAAAATGCACTCTGGATTTACTAAAGCCTATCTTTCAGTGCGCTCCGAAATTCATGATATTGTCCGTCAAAGTGAGATGACGCGCTGGTTGGTTACAGGTCACAGTTTAGGAGGGGCCTTGGCTAAATTATGTGCCGTAGACCTGCAGTACAACTTTTCACCCCGTATCTCGGTGGAAGTTTACACATTTGGAGCCCCACGGGTTGGTAATAAAGCTTTTATGGAGTCTTATAACCGACGTGTGCCCAATTCTTGGCGATTTGTAAATGGTAACGATGTTGTTAGTGGCTTGCCTCGGCGCTGGCAAAACTATCATCATGTTGATAGCCGTATCAGGTTTAGGGTGAGATTTAGCTGGCGCATTATCTCTGGTAGTTTGCAGGACCACCGCATTGATCGATATATTGCTGCATTAACTAAACGAGCGGCTCAGTAGCCTGAATACTAAGATATTCATTGGTTTGATTTATGCCTACAGACGGCGGTGGTATATTCCGTCTAAGCACTTAGTGCAAATTTCTCAAGCTAATTTCTCAAGCTATTGAGTCTGTTACCACATAGCACACCGATGAATACATTCATCGGTGTGCTCCGCACATAGCTGTTGCTATTTAAAGCTTTTAGCGATTATGTATGGCTTAAACTACGTGCGCAAACCTATATCTAAGGGGCAGCTATGAAAAAAACGGGGCGTCGCAGTAGCAACATCGAAGATCGTCGTGGCAGTACGAGTTCTCTTTTCGTTGGCGGTAGTGGTCTAGTTGCTTTGGTGCTGGCCGTAGTCTTTTCCCTATTCACAGGAGACCCAGGTCCTATCTTGGACCAAGTTGCAGCACCCACGTCCCAGGTCCCTGCTCAACAAAACCAAACATCTCTTGCGGAAGATGCTCTGGCCGATTTCACCTCTGTGGTGCTGGCTGATACCGAGGATACATGGAATCAGATCTTTCAAGAGGAATTTGGTCAACCTTACCAGGAACCTACACTAGTTTTATTTTCTGGGTCTACTCAGTCGGCCTGTGGTTTAGGCCAGGCCGCCATGGGGCCGTTTTATTGTCCAGCTGATCAAAAGGTCTATATTGATCTGAGCTTTTATAACGACCTGCGCAACCGGCATCAGGCACCAGGTGACTTTGCTCAGGCATATGTCGTTGCTCATGAAGTCGGGCACCATGTGCAAAATATTCTTGGCATTTCTAATCAAGTACGCCAGCTGCAAAGCCAGGCCAGTAAAGCTGAAGCTAATCAGCTCTCAGTGCGATTAGAGCTTCAAGCTGACTGTTTTGCTGGTGTATGGGCTAACCGCGCAGATAAGGCTAGAGATATTTTAGAGAATGGCGACATCGAAGAAGCTTTAAACGCGGCTAGTCAAATTGGTGATGACCGCTTACAGCAGCAGTCTCAGGGAGTTGTCGTACCTGAGTCATTTACCCATGGAAGTTCAGCCCAGCGTATGCGCTGGTTTAAACAAGGGCTAGCCATTGGGGATGTTGAGCAGTGTAATACCTTTGCCACCAATCAAATTTAGAAAGTCATCAGATCCTCGCCGCTATCTGTCTATAAGAAATTAAAAGCCTCCGTGTTTTTACGGGGGCTTTTTGATGCTGATGTAGCGGTCGTTGCAAGCAGCTCTTGGTCGACAAAAGCCAATTTTTTGTTTGAAAGTAAAGCTGCCAAGAAGATATGGAAGCTACCGAGGTGATTGTCTAATCAGTAAGGTTATCAAATATAAAGTATTATTTGATACTCGTCCTGTCTTTGATATGAATAAGTCTACTTTGGTTTCTGGAGTTGCGATCGCAACTACTACACTCCTATCGTTTGCTGGCATGCTGTCACCAGCCCAGGCGGAGGTTCGTGTACTCGATTTTGAACGAGACGCCTCTGGTAAAACCCTTAACGGGGGCACTCGAATCGATGATGAATGGGCAGACTGGGGACTAAAAATTACCGGTAAGAACTATAAAACCGGGCATAATAATGCCCCTCTTCTGCTATATGACACTAGTAAATCTGGTGCAGATAATGACCTGCGCACAGGCTCAACCTGGGGCACTGTTAACCAGGGAAATGCCCTGATCATTCAGGAATATAACAATGGCAGCTATAACCTAAATACCCCTGATGACGAAGCGAAGGGTGGGCACGTCTGGTTCAAATTTGAGCAAGAAGTAGGGCTTCAACAGTTCTCACTGCTCGACATTGATGATAACTTTGGCGATGCCTCAGGTACCCAAGTCCGAGTGATTGGTAAAAATGCCGATAATCAAAAGGTCTTAGATATCAATGTGGATGATCTGATTAAACGTTTTGCAGAGACTTATAACTATCAAGATCACTCAAAGAGCCAGGGCAAATCGCTTACCCACGCCTACCGAAATGGCCTAGGAGAAAACATAGATGTAACTATCACTCAAGTTGGTAGTAAGCGAGATGACAACTCTATGTATGAGTTTAAGTTTGACGAGACCACTCTTGAAAAAATCAAGTTTCAATACAATGGCGTTAGTGGAGCCATTGCAGGGCTCCAGTGGGACGATCACACATCTGAAGAACCGCCTCAGCTGCCTGAGCCTTCTGCAGGTATTGGTGTACTAGTCGCAGGGTTAGTCGGCTTTCGCAAAGTGCTAAAAGCTCGGTCGCAGCAATCTTAGTCAAAGGTCACTACGCTGCGAATCGATTTGCCTTCATGCATCACATTAAAGGCATCATTAATTTGCTCTAGTGGAAAAGTGTGGGTAATCAGATCATCAATATTGATCTTGCCATTCATATACCAATCCACGATTTTGGGTACATCTGTACGTCCCCTGGCACCCCCAAACGCTGTACCCTTCCAAACACGACCTGTAACCAATTGAAATGGGCGTGTTGAAATTTCCTGTCCTGATGCCGCAACACCGATAATGATGCTTTCGCCCCAGCCCTTGTGGCAGCACTCCAGTGCTTGACGCATGACCTGCACATTACCAATACACTCAAATTTATAATCAGCCCCACCTTTCGTTAAATCCACTAGGTAAGGTACAAGATCACCCTCAACTTCCTGTGGATTTACAAAGTGTGTCATGCCAAACTTTTCTGCTAAGGGTTTTTTATCAGGATTGGTATCTACTCCCACAATCATGTTTGCACCCACTAGCCGACAGCCCTGGATTACATTGAGACCGATACCACCAAGACCAAAAACAATTACATTTGCCCCAGCCTCTACCTTGGCAGTATTTATCACTGCTCCAATGCCCGTAGTGACACCACAGCCGACATAGCAAACCTTCTCGAAGGGGGCATCCTCTCTAATCTTTGCTAAGGCAATTTCGGGAACAACGGTGTAGTTAGCAAAAGTAGAAGTTCCCATGTAGTGATAGATGGGCTCATTATTAAGCTGAAAACGGCTAGTGCCATCAGGCATTAGCCCTCGTCCTTGGGTAGTGCGAATTGCCTGACATAAGTTGGTTTTACCACTTAAGCAATATTCGCAGCTACGGCATTCAGGTACATACAGAGGAATTACATGGTCGCCAGGTTTCAGGCTTGTAACATCAGACCCTGTTTCGACGACGACACCAGCCCCTTCATGCCCCAAAATAGCCGGAAATAATCCCTCTGGATCTTTCCCTGACAGAGTGTACGCATCAGTATGACAAACACCTGTGGCCTTAATCTCAACTAGTACCTCACCAGACTTGGGACCCTCCAAGGTTAAAGTCTCTATCGTTAAGGGCTGTCCAGCCTGGTGCGCAACAGCAGCTCTCACATCCATGGCCATCATACCTCTGCAATTGTTTCTGCCAGATTAGAGGACGCCGTTTGTGATGTGTTCACTCGTTATTCAACTGTAAAGAAACGCTATGAGAGTTTATGTGTGCGCACTGAGGGTCTAATCAACCCATCCAATATCGTCATCAGAAAGCATACTATTCTGCTCTCCACGCTGAATCGCATATTCTGGAATCGCCTTATAGCCGCCAGGACGATTTCTTAAACTCAAAGTGCTCCGATTTGTTGCCAAGTCAGCTCCGTGAATGACTGTTCTAGATGTTGTGTTATCCGATTTCTCCTTCTCTTCCTGCTGGGTCGCTGTGATTTTTCGGATTGTGTCCTTGGCGGTTTCTAGTTCTTCTGTAATTTTGGTTAAGGCTTCTGTTTTCTCTATGGTTGCTTTTTGCGACGTGTCTAACTCATCTTTGAGTTCAAAAATCCTGGTTTGATGAGTTTTTAGGTCATCTTGTAAGCCGGTAATTTGTTCTTGAGCCTGCTTTAAAGATTTTTCTAGATCAGCTATTTGTTTTTCAAGCTTGGCAGTTTCAGCAGCCTCTGCTGTCTTTGCTGCGGTCGAGGTCTTAGTGGTCCGCTTTCTTGTGCGAGTTCCAGAACTTGGCTTAGTACTGCTTGCGTTGTCAGGGGCTGGCTCGGGGCTTTGAGAAGTATTCGACGCGAGTTCAGCCTCGTTTGTTTTTTCAACTTCTTCTTTTAGCAGGTCGGCGATGCGTTTTTTCGTCATAATCTTTTCCAGTCCCTTAGGACTTCAGAGGCAACTCGGTAATAGTCGGCCTGCGCTTCTTGAGCGTTGGGCCCCTTCCATTGACTAATAGCGCAGCCTTCCATGGCAGCTCGCTCATGGGCTTTGTAATTGCGGACATATGTTTGAAAAGCTGAAATATCCAACTTTTCCAGCATGGTTTGAGCTTCTTGCGCTTCTTTTAAACTACGGGAATCAACCTTTGTCAGCAATACCCTATGGAAAACCCCAGAGGGTTGGACAATCGTTTTTACAGTTGTGATCAAGGCGGTCACATCCATAGGTGCTGGTGGGGTAGGTAGCAGCAGATAGTCCGCCACTGTCAACACGGTACCTAGAGACTTAGAGTGTAGCGCTGGTGGGGTGTCAATCACAATTAGTTCATAGTCTGCAAGCGCTTTTAACTTCCCCAACATGTCAACATCAGTCTCGTGGGAAAAATCAAATGCCTGATGAACTCGCTCAAGCCACCAAGTCGCCGAGCGTTGAATATCACTATCTATCAGTAGAACTCGTCGATCTTCTGCAAAAATTGCAGCTAGGTTAACGGCAGTAGTGGTTTTGCCCACTCCCCCTTTCCCATTCAAAATAACTAGCACCTTTGGGGCTGCTTGTTTCTCGTTTCCCTTAGCCACGGCTCACTCCAACAATAGGGCCCTAACTTCTAGGTATTCATCGTTAGAACAGATGGTTTAGCAGCCTCTAAACGGCAGCTTCTCGCCCATTGTAAAGACTCATGGTGCGCTCAATACCTTTACGTAGGCTAAACTCGACAGCGTCAACAGCAAGAGTGATAGCTGCATCCATGACTTTGCGTTCATCTGGAGCAAATTTACCAAGCACATGCCCCACAACAGCTCTATTCACCTGTTGCTCTGCGTTATCTGCTCGGCTAATACCCAAGCGCAATCTAGGGAACACTTGAGTGCCTAAATGGGAAATTATTGATTTCATGCCGTTGTGGCCCCCTGCTGAGCCTGACAGTCGCAGTCGCAGTCTGCCAATCGGGAGATCCATGTCGTCATAGATTACCAGCACATCATTGGCAGAGAGTTTATACCAATCTACGATAGCCCTTACCGATTGCCCAGAACGATTCATGTAGGTATTAGGCTTCAATAAGATCAATCGATCGCCCTGACTCGAACGCATTTCGCCGACCGTACCATGGAAACGTTTATTTTCTGTGAGCTGAACAGTCCAGCTTTTCGCCAAACTATCTATAACTTCAAATCCAATGTTGTGTCGTGTGCGATCATACTTTTGCCCAGGATTGCCTAGTCCAACCAACAGCTTTGGTGTTTGTGGAGAAGCGGCGTTTGTAATCACCATCCTACTGTTTAGAACTTGCTATCACTGCACACTATTTCTGAAGACTGACGTCAGAGCTTTGAAGGTGCAGCAGTCATCATTGCCTGACTCCAATACTCATACTGCCAACTATGCTTTTTCTTCAGTAGCAAGGCCAGCTGTCTCATCACTTGCTGCCGTATGACCGGACTCACCATCTTCGGGCTTAAGAGCTTTGGGCTCTTGTTTCTCTAACGTAGCTTTCATGGGTTCAGCCACTGTCTTTTCAATTCGAGCAGCTTCCCTTTTAAATTCGTCTTCAAACTCTTTAGAAGCGTCTTGAAATCCCTTAATCGCTTTACCAAGACTGCGACCAATCTCAGGTAACTTCTTGGGGCCAAACACCAGCAGAGCCACCATCATGATCAATGCCATCTCTGGCAAGCCGATGCCAAAAATATTCATTATTTAGGTAAATCCCCCCGCTGACCTTAACTGCTGCTAACTACCACTAAAAACCCTTTCAGAGCGCTTAGGTGCTCTCACAATCAACTAACTACACATTACTCATAAAGGGGACAGGTCAATAAACCTATCCCCTCTAACAGCTTTCAAGCTTTCACCAAACTTTGTGAGAGCAGTGTGTACTGGTCAGGCTGGCTTAGAAACTTAAGCCACGCCAATCGACATCAACTCCTTGAATTTGAATGGAATTATTGTAAAGCTGCAGAATGATGAGCAAGAAGACAAGGAAAAGTGCCATAAATACTCCCATAAGAGGTGCTGTACCCCAGCCAGGGGTGACTTTACCGTATTCAGAGTTTAGAGGCTTGAGCAGGTTTCCCAACCGAGTTTGTTGTGCCATGGGCGTAAGTACCTTAAGGTCACTTTATATTCTGTAATATCATAGATTTTACATCCCTTATGTCTTAAACGATCCTATGGATTCTGCAACAGTTCTTATCATTTCAGTGGGCGCAGTTATCGTCGCGTTCACTGGTCTTGCCATCTACACTGCGTTTGGTCCACCGTCAAAACAGCTGGCTGATCCATTTGATGATCATGAAGATTGAGGTATCTGTTCTGATTTCAATTCAAAAATTGCTCAGTAACTCATAGCAACCCTGTCACTGAAGACGCTCTGGGCCACGGCAGCCTTATTGTATTGGCTGCCGTGATGTCAATGCCCGTAAGTGATGATAGAATTAGTTGCTCTGGATAGGTGCGCCTCTTCGTTTTGGTGAGGGCCTATTTTGTTTAGGTACTCTGGATACCCTTATCCAGTTGCATACTTCTTAGATAACAGTAGACGGACTATTTCAGCACAACTATGATCAAACTTCGGCTCAAGCGCTACGGTAAAAAACGTGAAGTAAGCTATCGGATCGTGGCTATGAATAGTCGTGATCGTCGTGACGGCCGACCTTTGGAGGAATTAGGTTTTTATAATCCTCGTACTGATGAAACACGTTTAGAAGTTCCTGCTATTTTGAAGCGTCTCAGAGAAGGTGCGCAGCCTACTAAGACAGTGCAGCATATTCTTGAGAAAGCTAATGTTTACGAACAACTTAAGTCCTGAGTTTGGTCTTCGACCTGCTGTATGGTCTTAATTGATATGGAAGCTCCCAAAGCAAAGGTGAGCTTTCTGGTTTTTTGTATGTGTTTTGTGCTGCTAGCTAGTAGAGGGTGGCGAGTGTGCCTGACTTTGAAGCCTTAGTGCGGTTCCTGGTGAATCCTTTTTTGGAGTCTCCTGATGCGTTGAGACTCGATCTTGAGACATTGTCAGATGGCCAGCGTCTTTGGATAAGGGTTGCCTTTGATGGAGAAGATAAAGGTCGTGTGTTCGGTCGTGGTGGTCGTAATATTCAAGCAATTCGCAAGGTCTTAACGGCGACAGGGGCACTACATAATCGCTCGATTCATCTGGATGTTTATGGTGAATCATCTCACGAGTCAAATGGAGGGGAGCGCGGTCGTCCACGGGGCGGTCGCGGTGGTTCTCGTCCTCGACGTGGTGGCCCACGGGGTGGTTCTCCTAGTAAGGCTCCTCCTAGACGTCATCAAAGTTCTGATGATATCTGACGAAGAAAGCGTCGCCCAAGCTTAGGGAAAAGTGATTTTAGTTGTACATAAAGCTCAGATGTTAGACATCTGTAGAGGCAAGGTTAGCCTATTTTATGGATGGTGCCTTCGTATTTGAATTTGATTCTGCTGAGCAGGCAATGGCAATGGCTGGATATCAAGAGGAAGCCATTAAGCGGCTATCTCAGCAGACAGGGGCCAAATTAGTTATGCGGGGTACCACGTTATTAATATCGGGTACGTCAAGTCAGGTAGAGCGTTCCAAGCGATTGGTGCTATCACTAGAATCTATGTGGTCTCAGGGGCAACCGGTCTCGGTTGCTGAAGTAATGACTGCGGTTCATGCTCTCGATACTCATCGAGAAGATGATCTTGATAAGCTTCATAGCGATGTTATTGCCCGTACACGTCGTGGAGAAACGATTCGAGCTAAAACGTTTAGACAACGCAAATATGTTGGTTCTTTGCGTACCAACGATTTGATTTTTTGTACTGGACCAGCAGGAACGGGCAAAACTTTTTTAGCGGCTATGGTGGCTGTCCAGGCAATTCTTGAACAGCAGTATGAGCGTTTGATTTTGACAAGGCCAGCTGTTGAGGCTGGAGAGAGTTTAGGTTTTTTGCCCGGTGATTTACAGCAGAAAGTAGATCCCTATCTGCGTCCTTTATATGACGCACTGCACGAGCTCATTGATCCGGAGCGTATTCCTGGACTAATGGAACGCGGCATTATTGAGGTAGCCCCACTGGCTTATATGCGGGGACGTACCTTAAGCAATGCATTTGTGATTTTAGATGAAGCTCAGAATACAACGCCAGCGCAAATGAAAATGGTGCTAACACGTTTAGGCTTTAAGTCGCGGATGGTGGTGACTGGAGACATTACTCAAACGGATTTGCCTAATGAGCGTCAATCGGGCTTATCCATGGCTATAAAGGTGCTTAGGGGCGTGGACGGTATTGCTTTTTCTGAGCTAACAAAGGCTGATGTTGTGCGTCACCCCCTGGTCCAGAGGATTGTGGCGGCCTATGAAAAATATGAGGTGTAGGTAGGTGGTGGTTGGGTTAACCCAGTCACCATAATCCTTTTGCTTCTGAATATTGGACGGTACTGAAGGCGGCATTAACTATGGGGATTCTCCACGGAAGTTGGCTCTCGACACAGCAACGCTTTTTTGTGTGGGCTGAGACATGGCGCAGGCTTGAAGCAGGCGGGGATGGGTTCAGTGTGTCACCTCATCCTTATTGCTTAAGTCGGGATGAGTTTCAGGCACTGCTGGCAGACGAAACCCAGTGGGATTTGAGTATATTGGCGGAGCGATTTAATGCTCGTTGGCAAGAATGTTTTTTAGCTGGACCGTCGGTAGTCGCCGATAATCAACTCTACCCTCAGCTATCTGGTCAATCCCAGGAGCTAGAGATTGTGCTACATCCATGGCGTGTATCTGGTGTGATGCTGCCTGCAGCAGCAGCTCTTAAGTTACTGACGGGAGTGCCACTGGGAGCTGAGGCTAACTTGGTCGGTGGTGATTTACGCTACTGGTCTCACATGGCACGCTGGAGTTTAGACCTGATGGCGCGTGGAAAATTTGTGCCAACGGTGAGTGCTGATGGTGGGGGTGCGATCGCAACCTGGCAACTGCTCCTAAATAGCGCTACCGATCAGGCCAGACTCCGGCAATTCTCTGATCGTATGCCTTTGGTCTGCCGACTATATCAAACACCAAGCCTCCAGAAACGTAAAGACAGCACTGCTAAAGCTAATAAAAAAACTGCTGCCAAAGCAAATGCAGCTCTTCCAGTGGCAATCGATTTCCCAGGCGCTTCTTCTCCTCTACTCCAAGACTTTTTAGGCTATATGGTGGCGGCTAAAGTACGTGAATTAGCCCAGATGCAGCCCTTGCCAGCGACAGCCCCTCTCAGCAAAGATTTGCCTCTGCGCGAATGGGTTGGCGCCCTAACCCAAGAGAAGAAAAAGCGCTTTGAATCGACACCAGTGGGTTTAGTGCGGCTCAATGAAGCTCTAAATACTTGGACGTCACCGCTTCAAAATTTAGCGGCGGATGTACTGGATGCATTGCATGTAGGGTTTCGTTTGATGCCACCCCCCAGTGGCGAACTCAACTGGACGTTGCACTATGGTCTAGAGGCCGCCGATGATAAAAACTTTTGGCTTGATGCTCAGATTATTTGGCAACATCCGGTTGATCAACTAGATTATCGTGGTCGTACAGTCGATGGGCCTCAAGAGAAGCTGCTGGCAGGTCTAGGCCGTGCTGCTCGGCTATGTGAGCCTATTAAACAAACCTTGGGCGATGCGAGCCCTAGTGGTTGCACCCTTGACCCGATTCAAGCCTTTGAATTCATTAAGGCTACTGCAAACCGCTTACAAGACAATGGATTTGGGGTTACTCTGCCCGAGAATTTGGTTGACCCAACCAAAGCCAGTGCCAGTCGTTTGGGGTTGAGTGTAAAAGCGATCGCGCCTCCCCGTAAGCAACAGCGTCTGGGATTACAGAGCCTGCTGAACTTTGAGTGGCAGCTTTCCATTGGTGGTCAAAGTGTCAGTCAACGAGAGTTTGAGCAATTAATCGCTCAGCAAACACCTTTGGTAGAAGTCAATGGTCAATGGATTGAGCTGCGTCCGCAGGATGTTAAGGCGGCCCAGTCATTTTTCACGAGTCGACAAACCAAAAATAAGCTTTCGGTTGAAGAAGTCTTACGCATCAGCAGCGGTGATGGTCAGCTGATTGACAAGCTACCAGTCGTTGCTTTTGAAGCCTCAGGCAAACTTGAGGAACTGATTACAACCTTAACCACAGGTAATCAGACGCTTGAAGAGATGGACGAACCCGACGGGTTTAAGGGTAAGCTGCGACCCTATCAGGCAAGGGGCGTGTCCTGGCTGTCATTCCTAGAGCAGTGGGGTTTAGGGGCTTGTCTAGCAGACGATATGGGTTTGGGTAAAACTATCCAGCTCATTGCTTTTTTACTCAACTTAAAACAGCAAGATATTTTGACTAAACCAATTTTGCTGGTTTGCCCGACATCGGTGCTGAGCAACTGGCAACGAGAAGTCAACCGATTTGGCCCAGAGCTAACGGCGCTAATTTATCACGGTGATAAGCGTCCGAAGGGAACTACGTTTGTCAAAAAAGCGCGGGAGACAAACCTGATTATCACCAGCTACACCCTGGTCTATCGAGATCTTAAAGAACTCAAGCGAGTGGAGTGGCAAGGTGTAGTACTTGATGAAGCCCAAAATATCAAAAACTCCGACGCTAAGCAATCTAAGGCTGTACGGGAATTAGAAAGTGATTTTCGCATTGCTTTGACCGGTACCCCAGTAGAAAACCGATTGGCTGAACTATGGTCCATTATGGATTTCTTAAACCCTAACTATCTGGGGCCTAAGAACTTTTTTCAGCGACGTTTTGCAACTCCTATTGAACGTTACGGAGATACTGATTCGCTGCGGACCCTGCGAGGTCTGGTGCAACCCTTTATTTTGAGACGGCTCAAGACTGATCGTACGATTATTCAAGATTTGCCTGAGAAGCAAGAAATGACCGTATTTTGCGGGCTATCTGCAGAGCAAGCGCGGCTGTATCAAAAAGCTGTGGATGAGGCGCTAGCCGATATCGATGAGGCCGACGGTGTGAAGCGACGGGGAATGATTTTGGGTTTGCTAGTCAAGCTAAAGCAAATCTGTAATCATCCAGCCCAATATCTAAAACAGGCATCCTTAGGCAAACAGCGGCGTTCTGCCAAATTGCAACGTCTCAATGAAATGCTTGAAGAAGTGATTTCAGAAGGCGATCGCGCCTTGATTTTTACTCAGTTTGCAGAGTGGGGGAGCTTGCTACAGGCCCATTTAAAGGAGCACTTATCTGAAGATGCCTTATTTTTATACGGCAGCACCTCTCAACCTGCCCGTGAGGCGATGGTAGATCGCTTTCAGCATGATCCCAACGGACCAAAATTATTTATTCTTTCGCTCAAAGCAGGCGGAGTGGGTCTTAACCTTACCCGTGCTAACCATGTATTTCACTTTGATCGCTGGTGGAATCCAGCTGTCGAGAACCAGGCCACGGACCGAGCGTTTCGTATTGGTCAAACTCGCAACGTACAAGTGCACAAATTTGTCTGTAGCGGCACTCTAGAAGAACGCGTTAATGACATGATTGAAAGTAAAAAAGCGTTAGCGGAACAGGTTGTGGGTGCTGGTGAACAATGGCTAACAGAGCTAGATACAGATCAGCTGCGTGAACTATTACTGCTTGACCGTAAAGCTGTGATTGATGAAAGCTGAGGTACTCGATAGGGCCAGCTAGTTTAACTGGCTATACATAAAGCAGATGTAATCGAACAGCTGGTACTCATGAAATTCTTGTGATATTTACCGCATGTGAGTTTGGCTATCAGGGGCTATGGCGTTTTCCAAAAGAACCTGAATATAGGGGCGAGCAGGTGTTCTGATATCCGAATAGGTCAGGATATTTTTGCTAAACCTGTGCCACTGAAAAACCTGGACTAATCCTGATAAGGGTGTCTAGGAGTGGTTGATATTTAGTTAGATATAGTCCTCGGTGCAATCTTTAGATACTGTCAATCGGGAATCGATTTACTAAGTGATGTAGATCCCAATGTCACCTTGACATGAATCACTTGGAGTTTAACAACGTCACTCTACGCTAAGTCTGGGTGCGTCAGTCTAGCTCACTAGGTTCGTGCTTGTGCGTGGATAAATTCCCAATTTTACAGGTTGTTCCCCGGTCTCTTGGCTAGGGCACACTACATCTACGAGGGCTAGACGGCCTTGACTGTTCTTAAAGCTACACCGCCCATGGTTATGGATGCAACGTCTTATCAAACCACTACAGATGCTGATCTGGCAGCCCCCAGCTCTGTTGCTCTCGCTACGGCTGATCCTGGCAAGGAAGAGCCCAGCGATACTGATATCAAAATGCTGCTGTCGAAAGATGACGATAGCACTGTCGACAATTTAGACGTTGATAAATTGGCGGTTACTCCGGGACGCCGTACTACTGATTTAGTTCGTCTTTACTTACAAGAAATTGGACGTGTCCGTCTGTTAGAGCGCGATGAAGAGGTTGCTGAAGCGCAGCTGGTTCAGAGTTATATGAGCCTACTAGAGCAGCGTAACAGTGCGGCTGAGGCTCAGGATGGCATTTTAACTACTTATGTGTTGCTCTTAGAGACACGGGATCGAATGACGGCTCAGTTGGGTCATCGTCCTTCCCTTGAGCGTCTTGCGAAAGAGTGTGACATTGCTTCTGCTGATTTAAAGCCAACTCTGCAGGCGGGTAAACGTCAGTGGGCTGAACTGGTTGGTATATCTGTTTCAGAGCTGGACGAGGCTTGCCGTGAAGGGGTGCGAGCTAAAGAGCATATGATCAAGGCGAACCTGCGCCTGGTGGTATCGGTTGCCAAGAAGTATCAAAACCGTGGTTTAGAGTTGCTGGACTTGATCCAAGAAGGTACGTTGGGTCTAGAGCGGGCGGTTGAGAAGTTTGACCCCACTAAGGGCTATCGCTTTAGCACTTATGCCTATTGGTGGATTCGTCAAGGAATTACTCGTGCGATCGCAACTCAAAGCCGTACGATTCGTCTGCCGGTTCACATCACTGAAAAGCTTAATAAGATCAAGAAAGCCCAGCGTAAGATTTCCCAGACCAAAGGCCGCACAGCCACTGTGGAAGATATCGCCCGCGAGCTAAAGATGACGGCGCCTCAGGTGCGTGAGGTGCTACTCAAGGTACCCCGGTCTATTTCGCTAGAGACCAAGGTTGGCAAAGAGCGTGATACGGAATTAGGAGATCTTCTAGAAACCGATGCGCTATCACCTGAGGAACTGGCGGTACGCGATGCTCTACGGCGTGACTTACATCAGCTTTTGGCTGATCTAACTACTCGTGAGCAAGAAGTTATTCGTCTGCGGTTTGGCTTGGGCGATGGCGTGCCATACTCCTTGGCTGAGATCGGCCGCACGTTAGAGCTGTCGCGTGAGCGCGTCCGCCAAATCGAATCTAAAGCGTTGCAAAAACTGCGTCAGCCAAAGCGTCGCAACCGTATTCGCGACTATCTAGAAGCCTTGAGCTAGCCTATTTGTATAGGTGCTTTGTACGCTAAGTTCTTAGCCGATGATGTGAACATTATCGGCTTTTTGCTGCAAGATGTAGCTGTCGTTATCTAAAGGTTTTAGCGCTCATCACTGGTGTGAGCTACGAGCAAAGCTATATTTTCTATACTGCTCACCAAGGGCACAATATATTCACGGTGCCGCAATTGTCGACTCGATCAAAAAAGCCAGTAGCTATCACTACTGGCCGGACAGGAGCAATCGCTAGAACAGGTAGACGTTTCCTGCTAGCAGAGATGATCAACGAGCACAGCGACAACGGACGCAAAGGCTGTAATTCCTAGCCCAACAAAGGGATTTTGACCTTGGCTGACTGCAAAGGATGTGATGATGCCAGCACCCAGGCCAGCCATCATAAGTGCTCCTAACCAGTCTTTTCGGGCGTTATACATAGAGTGCAGCTGAGGAACTATATTTTGACTGCACTTAAATTATCATCACAATCTGGGCTATATGAATAATCAGGTATATTCTGTAACCAAGGTTTAGGGTCAGAGATGTTTTGTTACAAACCCTCGCAGCTCTATTTTGTGTAAACGGTCTTTACTGCTTTGATGAGCTGTTCAACCTTTTGAAGATTCTTATCGCCAGGAGCATTTTCTACGCCACTTGAAAGGTCAATGCCATTGGGCGTGAGAATAGACAGGGCCTGGGTGACGTTGTCAGGTCGCAGTCCACCGGCTAAAAACCACGGTTTCTCAGGTCGAAACGACTTGAGGGTTTCCCAGTCTAGGGTGTGGCCCGTTCCGCCTAGCTGCTGGGGGTGATAGGCATCTAGTAAAAAAGTATCAACATAGGGGGCGTACTCTTTAATCTGCACTAGATCTTGGGAATTACGGATGCGTAACGCTTTGATAAGCTCCATTTCAGGTAATGCTACCCGAATTTTTTGACAGTCGGCAGGTGACTCTTGGCCATGAAGCTGTATGCCGGTCAGATAGCCTTTCGTCTGTTTGATCTCCTCTAAAGGGGCGTTGGCAAAAACTCCGAATCGATCGATGGGAGGTATTGCCTGGGCAATAGTTTCAATAACATCAGGAGTGACATATCGTGGTGATTGTTTGACACAAATAAACCCTAATACAGACGCTCCCATAGATGAGATCGCAACTGCTTGATCTAGCCGAGTTAGCCCACAGATTTTGATGCGCATAATAAAGATTCGGAAATCCAGTAACGCTACTAGCAAGCCCTCTCATTAAAATGAAGTCAGGTCTTGAAATTTAGGTAATCTGTAGTCTAAATCAAACTTGACTCGAGAGATTTTCTGATAGAACCCGGTCCTAAACAAGGTCTGGTCAAGTAAGACCCTTTTTAAAGTCTCGCCATTAGTATCCCTAGGCATATCAAAGGTATATCACTATGCAATCTGGTTGGCGCGTTGGCGCAATTTTTGGCATTCCCCTATTTGTTGATAACTCCTGGTTTTTTATTGTCCTGTTGATGACGTTTGCCTATGGCAGCGATTTGCTCAATGATGGATTCCCCTTTCCAGTAGCAGCAGTAGTGGGTTTGGTGATGGCACTGCTTTTGTTTGGTTCTGTACTGCTCCATGAGTTGGGGCACAGCCTAGTGGCACGGCGGCAAGGTATTCAGGTCAATTCAATTACTCTATTTTTGTTTGGTGGTATTGCCTCGATTGACAAAGAGTCAAAAACACCGGGTCAGGCGTTTCAGGTTGCGATCGCAGGCCCATTGGTCAGCTTTTTTCTATTCTTATTGCTCAGTCTAGCTGCACTAGCGCTACCATCACAGACTGTAGCAGCCCAAGCGGTGGGAACGATTGCTCAGATCAATCTGGTATTGACCCTATTTAACTTAATTCCGGGATTGCCCTTGGACGGTGGCCAAGTGCTTAAAGCGCTGGTTTGGAAAATTACTGGCAGTCGGGTTCAAGGTGTGCGGTGGGCCGCTCGGGTTGGTCAACTTTTAGGATGGATGGCGATTACGATTGGTATCTATGCTTATTTGACAACTCAACAATTTACGTTTTTATGGCTCTCGCTCCTAGGCTGGTTTGCTGTACGCAATGCGGGTGCATACAACAGAGTTAGTGATTTACAGGATGCGATCGCAAGCTTAAAAGCTAGAGATGCCAGCGTACGCGAATTTAAGGTGATTGATGCCAACCTGACGTTGCGGGAGTTTGCCGATGGTCAGCTGCTGCATGAGGGTAAGTCAGCCGTTTATTTTGCGGCGTCTAACGGTCGCTATCGAGGCATGGTGTCCCTTGATGATTTACGGCAGATCGAACGCAGCCGTTGGGAAGTGATGACTTTAGTAGAGATAGCTCATCCCCTGTTGGATGTGCCCTATGTGCGAGAGGAAACTCCACTATCTCAAGTGATTACAGACCTTGAGGAGAATGAGTTGCGACGGATTACAGTTCTCTCTCCTGCTGATGCTGTTGCGGGTACCATCGACCGAGGAGATGTGGTGCGTGCGTTAGCAAAACGGCTAAATTTTCCGATTTCTGAAGCAATCATTGATCGGATTAAAGAAGAGGGGGCCTATCCATCAGGGCTACAGCTTGCTGCAATTGCTAGAAATGCTGAATAGTAGGCTGGAAATTTAGTTTCTGAATTATTTAAAAATACGCTGCTTTAAGCGATTTGTACCATTTTGGGTCTAATTGCTGCTGTTTGCTAGACGTTGTTGACGTATGGATATTAGGCATCTAGACAAATGATTCATGGGTCATGACAACTTCAGTGATTTGTCCATTGGTTGTTGCACCTGTCGAAAGTTAACGTATTGTCATAGTTGAACGGATAAGGCAGTGAGTTGTGGTCCCATTGCAGCCACATCCTTAGAGCAGTTTTTATGAAGTATTGGCGATATCAATCTGGGTGGCGTTTGCTGCCCGGACTTTTAGCAGCGGGTTTGACATTTATGACAGCTCGCACCGAAGTTTTTCGCCCAATTGAACATGGTATTTATCGGTTCCTTTTCCAAGCAAGAGGAGAGCAATTGTGGGATGAGCGGGTGACCGTTATTGAAATTGATGAAGCCAGTCTTGCTGCGATTGGTCAATTTCCATGGCCGCGTCATCGCTATGTTGAGCTATTGGAAAAGCTTGAACCTGCTAATCCTAGTGTTATTGCCTTTGATATTTTATTTGCAGAGTCAACTGAAGATGACGCTGACTTATCAATAGCGATGGCACGCCATGGCAATGTTGTACTGGCCACGGCCTGGGATGAACAGAGGGGAGTGATTGGGCCTAATGCCAGTGTGATGGAAGGTGCGATCGCAACGGGGCATATTCATCATAATGCTGACGCTGACGGTATTACACGTACTTATCGTCCTAAAGTCAACGGTATTTCAGCATTGAGCATCGCGGCTGTACAGCGCTATAGCCAGCAAAAGCTAGCTACAGGGGGTATTAGTAATGTAAATCAGAACCTTTGGCTCAACTGGCGGGGCTTTGTTCGCAGCGCTCCCCGTTACTCATTTACGGATGTGTTGAATGGTCAAGTGCCAGCTTCTAGCTTTAAAGACAAGATAGTTTTTATTGGGTTTACAGGTGCAGATTTAGATGAAATGGCAACTCCTTACAATCATGCCTCGCCTACTGCAGGCGTTTATCAGCACATTGTTGCAGCTAACAACTTGCTTGCCCAAGACCATTTGCAGCTAATTATTGCGCCTGTCTGGGGAATGGTGCTCTTTTTGAGCCCAATTCTGGGGTACACATACTTTTATTGCCCTCTGCGAGTACGGCTGTTAGGCAGTTTGACAGCCACTGCTATCTGGGCTGGTGTGGTATTTTTTGCCTTTAATCAAAACTACTGGTTGCCCACTATGGTTCCGATTATGAGCTTTATTAGTACCAGTGGATTTGTCATCCTAACTGAGGGGTTGCGGGGGCGATTAACGTTTTTTCGGTTTACTAGCTCAGTGCGACTCGGGCTGCATACCTCAATAGAGCAGTCATCCTACAGTGGGCCGCCAATGGCAGCAAAACCGCTATCTATGCTTGATAGGTAGCAGTTTTGCTTGCGCCCAAGTCGTTGCTTCTAACACCTCTTGCTGTGATAAAGGTTGAGTCTTGAATGTAATGCCAAAAACCTTCTGAGCGGCCTCTGTTAGAGATCCAATGATAGTACTTAGGGCAATATTAGCCAGGGCAGTCGGTGGGATGATTGGGGTGCCGAATACTGTTTTTACAAGATATGGATCCGGCTGCAGCCTTATGGAGCCATGCTGTAGGATGCAATGATCTCTGTAGAGTTGGGCGCTACCGACAAGCTTGTAGCCATTATTCATCACGAGGTCAGCAGCCGTGGATGTGCCAAAGCAGTTGGCAGATCGCTGATAGCGCTGTTCTGCACCCAAGTGTACAGGTACATCTAGCTGGTGCCACCCCTCAACTAGAAATCTGCAGAGATAAGCATAAATATCTCGACGACGGCCCCGATGCCCAGAAGTTACCAGACTGTAGGTCAAATCACCTTGGTGTAGCACAGCTCGTCCTCCGCTGGGCCGTCTGACTAAATCAATCGGTTGTCCATGCCATCGCAACGTGTGCCAGGAGTCTGGGTAGTGGTATTGATGGTATCCGAGAGAAATGGCGATGGGTTGCCAAGTATAAAACCTCAGAACGGGCGGCTTCCCCTTGAGACGATGTTGCTCTAAAAGCCATTCGTCCACAGCCATTTGTGTAAGACCACACGCTTCAAAGTAGGGAATAAGCCGCCATGCAGTATCCATTAATTAACTAGCGGAATACTTCTTCTGGAGAACGTCATCCATCTCGTCAGCAATAGTCGCAACAATGGTCATTAGTCGAGAAATTTCGCCAGGGTTAATATCTGCCAGAATACGGCTGGCTAAGATCAAAACCTCTTGATTAGAAATACCGTAGCAAGCTTCAAATGTTTCTCCACAATTCATTGCCAGCAACTCTTGCATCAGTTCTGCTTGATTAGCCACTGGCAGTTTGAGAATTGGAGACCAGACAGTCAGCGTATCTTCATCACCAGTTCCCGTTAGCTGGACGTAGACCGCAACGCTGCCATAGGTGAACTTCCAAAGATAACCATCGCTATCTCGGCTAACCATGGCATCACCTCCTTGATCAAGGCTGGCGATGACGGTTTCGATAACGTCTATATGACTTGCCTGAAAGCTTTCAGTACCAGCACTAATGGTTTCTCCATTAGTTTCAACATTCAGGGGACTCATAGGCTCTATTTACTCCTAAAAAATCAAAAATCACAATCGAGGGTGTGAGTGTGACAAGCGGTTACTGAATATAGCTTTGTGCAGTCCACAACAGTGGTGATCGCTGAAAGCTTTAAGATAGCAACAGCTATATTTTGTAGCAAACTGCTGAATACATTCAGCAGTTTGCTACAAAATATTGTTAGTTAAATAGAACATTCTCAAGGAGCGTGAGTTCCTGCCGATAATGTCCACCTCACTGTATTGTCGCTTTGCGTAAAGAGAGCCCTATCAGATTATTTTTTCAGATTTATTCTGCGACTTTAAAGTCTTTGGTATAGGTGGAAATCAACCACCTATACCTGAGTTCTGTTTTTAGTAGTTGGAGAAAGCGGGCTGATGACGAATCAGGCTTAAAAATTCCTCACGAGTTTTCTGCTCGTCTTGAAACACGCCTAGCATGGCACTGGTAACTGTCCATGACCCAGGCTTTTGAACGCCACGCATAGCCATACACATATGGCTGGCTTCCATAACGACCGCAACACCCTGTGGCTCAAGTATTTCACTGATGGCTTCTGCAACCTGGCGGGTGAGGCGCTCTTGTACCTGAAGACGACGGGAGTACATTTCAACAATACGGGCCAGTTTACTTAAGCCAACCACTTTCTGATTGGGAATGTAAGCAACATGGGCTCGACCCATAAACGGCAGCATGTGATGCTCGCAAAGGCTAAAAAAGTTAATATCGCGAACCAGGACCATCTCATTATGACCCTCATCAAAGATGGCATTGTTGACGAGAGCATCTAGGGACTGGGTATAGCCCTGGGTAAGAAAACGCATAGCCTCTGCAACACGCTTGGGAGTCTTTAAAAGCCCCTCTCTCTCGGGGTCTTCACCTAGCTCAGCCAACATTGTGTGCACTGCCTGCATTAGTTTCTCATTGTCAGCAGACGGTTCGTTCAATAACGCTTCGTGTCCTTTGCTTTTGGCTCGGTCAGGACGGACAGTTGCTTCCAAAGACGTATTGCTAAGCATACCGTTGGTCTTAGTACCGTTAGCAGAACCGTTAGTTGAGATAACCATAATGTGGGTAAGTGATTTGTGACAGATAGAAAGAGTAATTGCTGCGGCAGGAGAACATTTGCCCAGCTACCTTGACCAAATAAAAATGCTTTAGGTCATCACAGGGCTCCTCCGCTTGGCATGATAGTCAGCTCCTCAACTACTGCCCCAGGAGGGAGTAGAGCGGTCTGTAGAATAGCGTTTGCAACTAAATCAGGAGTGAGCATGCCAGAGCGGTCAAAGTCAGCTTGAACAGTTTTGGTGTCCCAAAGTGGCGTGTTGACAGCTCCGGGCAAAATAGTAACTACTCGAATGCCATGCTCTCGTTCTTCTACTGAGATAGCCTTAGATAGCGCAACGACTGCGGCTTTACTGACTCCATAGGCACCCCACTCGGGAAATGCCTGGCGAGCCGCAATGGATGCAACATTTATAATCATGCCGCCGCTGCCCTCTCGCATACTTGGAAGAACAGCCTGAATGCACTGAAAAATGCTGGTTACATTGAGGTTAATGACCTGGCACCAGTCAGCCAGTGGCATTTGATTGAGCTTGCCTGTATAGCCCATGCCAGCGTTGTTGACCAGTACATCAACAGAACCAAAGGTCTGTAATAACTCAGCAATATTATCTTTGACGTTGTCGATGACACCCAAATCCATAGGAAAGCTTTTTGCTTTAACAGATGCGATCGCACTAATGTCATCTGTTAGCATCTGAAGCTTATCTGCCGAGCGACTTACCAATGCCACATCAAACCCTGCCTTAGCAAAGGCTATGGCAGTAGCACGACCGATACCAGTACTAGCGCCTGTAATCAGTGCGCGACGGTTAGAAACAGTGTTCATCAATGGGCTTTTAGTAGGGCGGCAGCAAAAAAAATCTCAGAATCAATGTTAACAAATGTTGCGAAAATTGTGGTGATTTCAGAGTGAGAGATTTCTAAAAAAGCAGTCAACTTTAAGCTTTATAAGAGTTATACCCACAGTGCAACAACTTTTGTGGCTCTCATTAATCTTTAATTCTGTTAGAGATTAATGAGAGCTACCGTAGGAAGCTAGAGATGATAGACGGCTTGTTAGAACCTGCCGTTAGCTCCGTTAGAAAAACTAAAAGCAGAGTAGAAAAACCTCTACATTTATGAGCGGCAGCTATGCAGCTTCAGAAAATACCCCAATCTGCCGAAACTTGCGATAACGCTCTTGCCGACGTTGTTCTGGTGATATGGCCAGTAAGGCTTCAAGATTTTCCAATAAGGCTGACTCTAACCCCTCTGCAGCCTGAATGGGGTTGGCATGAGCACCTCCGGTTGGTTCAGGGAGTAGGTGATCCAAAATTCCTAAATTTTTCAAATCCCAGGCTGTGATCTTGAGAGCTTCAGCTGCTTGAGATGCCCGCGATGCATCTTTCCATAAGATAGCTGCACAAGCTTCAGGGCTGGCTACAGTGTAAACAGAATGCTCAAACATAATAAGCCGATCGCCCACTCCAATGCCCAAGGCCCCACCAGAGCCGCCTTCGCCGATCACAGTACAAATAATAGGGCTATCCAAACGGAACATCTCTCGAAGATTATGAGCAATTGCTTCGCCCTGGCCCATTTGTTCAGCTTCTAAACCTGCCCAAGCACCCGGTGTATCGATAAAGGTAAAGATCGGCATCTTAAACCGATTGGCATGCTCCATTAATCGCATAGCTTTGCGATAACCACCAGGAGAGGCCATTCCAAAATTTCGAGCAACGTTGTCTTTCGTATCTCGCCCTTTTTGATGGCCTAGCATGACAACCGAATGACCATGAAATTTGGCAATTCCGCCCACTAAGGCCAAGTCATCTTTGCCTGAGCGGCGATCACCATGTAGCTCTATCCACTCCTCAGAAATTGCCTGGATGTAATCTAGGGTACTAGGACGACGCGGATGTCGCGCAACTTGGATCCGCTGAGCTGGCGTCAGACCTGTAAAAATCTCCTGCCGTAGCTGCTGAGCTCGTGACTCTAGCTGTTGAATTTGAGCTGAGACATCAACATCGTTATCCTCAGCCAAGGCTCTTATTTGTAAAATGCGAGACTCTAATTCAGCCAAAGGCTTCTCAAAGTCAAGCAAAATCGGCCTTCGTTCTGTTGTTGCCATACCCAGTCTAGATACTCCAGCAATGACTCCACCCTATCGCAAACTGCCCCTAAAATTCACATGCTGCTGCTGTGAAATAAGGGCAGATATGCCAAAGGTAAGAATAATCTAGGGTGTTAATAAGGGACGAAAGCCATGCTTAATGGAAGCTGCGCCAATTTTTTCCATTTTCTCAAGGGTAATCTGATTTCTCCCCCAAGAGAAATTAGTATGCCATTTCTCAAACTCCAGCAGCATGGATTCAGCAAAACAAGCGAACAGCTGTCGAGCAGGAACATCCATAGCAACAATGTGCATAATCCGCCAGTCGATATCGAGACTATGTTCAACAATGCCACCTTTAAGGATATGCACTCCAGGATGACTAAATTGGCTACCTATATTTTTAGGATAGCCGCCATCGACCATTAAACAAGGTTGTTTGAGTGTGCTTGAGTCAATGTTAATTCCCTTGGGCATACTAGCGACCCAGACAACCACATCTGCTAATGGCAAGGCATCCTCTAACCCCATAACTTTACCCATGCCAATCTCGTCTTGAAGATTATCTAGACGCTCTCGGTTGCGGGCAATTAACAACAGCTCTTTGACGTTGGCATGCTGGCTTAGCCAGCGGCAAACAGCACTGCCAATATCCCCCGTCGCTCCACAGACGGCTACTGTTGCTTTAGATAAGTCAATACCGTATTGAGGGGCAGCTTGCTCAACTTGCTGACAGATGATGTAAGCCGTATGAGTATTACCAGTGGTAAAACGATGAAAGTCAAGCTCCAAATTGCGAATACGACGAATTTGCTCAAGCTTGAAATTTTCAAAAATGATTGAAGAGAAACCACCTAAAGCCGTAATGTTAATACCCAGCTTCTGAGCATGGGCCATCGCATTGAGAACTTTCCGTGTAGCAGCCTTGATACGTCTTGTTGCCAGCATCTCTGGCAAAAAACATGACTCTACATAACGTCCTTCGATCACTTGACCGGTGGCGCTCACCACCTGAATGTTATCCACAACAAAAGGAGGCGCACTACACCAAAAATCTAAGCCCTGGCTACCATATTCTGGATATCCCAAATCACGGGCAACCGATTGGGCATGTTCTAAGTTGGTGAGATGTCCGATTAAGCCAAACATTTGGGACGTTTCTATAAAATAAAGATATCTTTAGAAGTTCAGATTACAACAAAACGTTACAGTCTTGCGGTTCAGAGCAAGCTAACCAAAAACAGACGCAAGAAAGGCTGATCGCAAGATCAGCCTTTCTTGCAATATATTTGGCGCTAAACAGTGGCTAGACCCTGTGCAGATAGTCGCATAACTTCACGGCTAGAGAAGCCGATGTTACCTAAAGCTTCGCCATAGGTAATCATAAAGTCTTCAACCAGGGCGTCCTTTTCCATACCCAGCACGGCTGCATCGTCCGAGACTTCGTTAAGCATCTGCCAAACTAAGGGTAAGTTTTGACGATTTGCTTCCTCTAATTCAGCTTTAGCTGTTTCAAAGTTAGCCTTAAGCCATTCTTCACCAAAGTTTAGGTGCATGTACTCATCTTTAACTACGCCTTCAGTGATTTTGCGAGCAAAATCATCTGCTACTGGAATGTAGATGTTGTACGCAGAGATGGCAAAAGTCTCAATAATTAGTGACTGAATCAACAGGCACGTGACGACCTTACCTTCGTCCCAAGCCTGTTTGAAATTATCGTGCAGCTTTGCAAAAAACTTTTTCGCAAAGTCCATATCGGGGGTCACATCTAGGTTCTTGCCACAGGCTTGAAACCCTTTCATGTGACGCTTTTCCATACGAGCGAGCTTAATCAGCTCGTCCTTATGCTCACTGAGGTATTCAGCCAACTTTTTGTAGTTATCGTTAGCTTCCAATTCCCCTTCAATTACGATTGCATTGATGCGACTGTATGCATCCTTGTACACTTCACTTTGGAAGTCAAGCGCTGGGTTTGCCTCAAGCTGTGGCATATCTGTCCAATTCCTGCGTTACAATAACCACCTGCTGCCTATATCCAAGCTATGGGCTAGCACAAGTGCTGCGGATAACTTAAATATCGACATCTGATTCCACACTGTACACCCAATTAGTAGTAGAGGGTTGTGTGCTAGTGCAGCTAAAGTGTCACTATTTTGTCTGTTTCCAAGCGTTCTAGGGGAATCTATTTAGAATTTTTATCTATTAGATTGATAATGATTCAAGCTGTAGATTTTGAGCTGCTATGAGGTTTTTTAACGGACAGAACATGGCTTACTCAATGTCTTCAAGAACCTTTAAGCGGATGGTTTTAGTCGAGGGACTGTTGGCGTTACCTAGCTGAATTTCAATGATTTCATTGGTCAGCGGGGAAAGCGCGCTTAGTAATGCACGCAGATGAGGTGTACTTTCACCGCTGTCTACATAAACCCGCTCTGCAAGTTTGTTAATCCGTCGCCAGGCTGTGTAAAGTTTTGCAGTTGCTTGCTCTAACTGAGTAGCCTGATTCACTAAATCCGCTGTAGAGTTCAAACACCCTACACGGAGTGCTTCTTCTAGAGCTTGTTCTAAATTGACAATGTCTGGGTCAATTGTTTGCACCTGGCTAGCCGCAGCTATGTATTTTGATAGATAGCGGGCTTCCGATGTGATTTGTTTTAGGGTATCGACATCTGGATTAAGCGCGGCTTCAGTGCGTAAAGTTTCCTGGTGGCTGGGAGGGAGTTTTTCCATTTCCTTAACCAGCGGTGTGAGATATCGAGTTGGAATAGTGTTGTTGGCTGCCTTTTCTCTTACTGTTTCAGGAATTAGATCGGAGGTCATAGCCGTCCACTCATCAGCTAGCTGTTTGACCTCTTTGCGAGTGATTTGCTCGCCGCGTCGTGCTGCTTCTGTTACCATTTGCTGAACTTCTGGTGCTGCCTGAGCGGTTTCCACAAAAGCGCGTTTGCTAAATTGATTGACGGATTGCTCGTTTAGTAGGCCCTCTTTAAGTAGTTCGTCAGCACTATTGCCAAGTTCAATCAGTGCATAAGCTTGGCTTTTGCTGATTTCTCTATCTTTTAACCAGTTGAGGAAACCAGTGCCGCGCCCATCTCCCCCTTGTTTTTCGCGATCGCGAACGGCTCTGAGAATACGACCGCGCCAAATATCAGTCTGTAGGTCAAAACGATCGCAAACTTGCCAAGCGATATCGATTTGATGACTAAACTCGTGATCAGAAATATTGGTGTCGCTGGGGTCGGGAATCTGAAAGTTGAGCGTTACATCTTGGTCTGTGCCACCCTGGGTGATATCGGCCACAAAATCGGCTGCTCCAACCATTTAATTTCTCTTCCCGCAGGCCTATTTGACAGGCTTATTATGTTACAGCTGTAGGACCCAGCGCACAAACAAGATAGATAGTGTCGCGGCCCCTAGCACAATCATGAGTAAGCCCGTAATCATGACAGCTGCAAACACTTTATCTGCTTTATTACTGGGTCTAGGATTACGAATGTGTCGCTCTAGCAGCGCAACGTTGCGAGCATTTGCTTTCCAGACAACGTCAAAAAAGTCGCCAACCATGGGTATTGTGCCCAAGATGACTTCAGTTAAAATATTGAGCCCCATGCGACCAAGGGTGGCTGCCGGTACGCCTAGCCGGGCAGCTTCTATAACGACATAGATGGAGATTAGGCCAGCCACCAAGTCACCGCCCCCCGGTAACAGACCAATGAGGGGGTCTAATCCGACACGATAGCCAATGCCTGGAATTGCGATCGCATTATCAAGAATATGGCTGAGACCGCGTAACCTCTGTAATGCTCTGTGAGAGTTCGTTTCTGCCAGCGTTGGAGGTAGATCAGAAAGAGGCATAGGGTGTAATCGTATGCTGATAAATCATTAAGAGCCGGGGTGACATTATAGAAGACACCATAGCTCAGTATAAAACCTGAAATTTTGTCTAGAAACTTGATGGGTTGTTAGCTTAAGCAACCAAGTACGCGAACGAACGTTACAAGCTGGCTTAGAAACACAACGAAATCCTGACTTGGGGCATAATGTCACCAACTCGATGACCCCTTCTCTTTGCAACTATGAAGCAATCTAGAAAAACCTTACGCCAGGCTCTACTTATTCCCACCACTCTTTTGACGCTAGGGATCATGAATGCTACCCATGCTGTGGCGCAAGTGTACAGCCCCATTGAGCTATCGGGTGGGCGTGAAATCAGCGACACTCTATCTGAAAGCGATATCCCTACTGGAGTAGGCGGGTTTGCGAGGGATTATAGCGTCGAGCTATTTGAAGGTGATCAGATTACCATTGACGTTATTTCGGAAGAGTTCGATACGCTAGTAAGCCTGCTTGGTGATGATGGTACAACCGTTAGTGAAAACGACGACGGTCCAGATGGCTCAACAAATTCATTATTGTTTGCACGCATTTCTAAATCCGGTCAGTACACTGTAAGAGTCAGATCCTACGCTGGTCAGGGCATGGGTGCTTTTTCGCTAAAGCTCGCTCGTCTGCGGGAAGTTGAGGAATAAGCTTAGAGCTCTGTAGGTTCACATCTGAGCCTTTCCTGGTTTTGCCCAGACACCAACGCTCCACAGGTGTTGTGATAGCCAAGAGAAAAGATCCTAAGTTTTTGCTTGCTAAGGGTTCCACTCTTTTGCTAACTTGTTTAGGCGCACAGGCGAAGGCAGTAATGCCGCTTGTTGCCGGGATAGCTCAGTTGGTAGAGCAGTGGACTGAAAATCCTCGTGTCGGCGGTTCAAGTCCGCCTCCTGGCATTGTCGGCAGTTGCCGACTAGTTGTGGGTCGTTGCCCGAGTGGTTAATGGGGGCGGACTGTAAATCCGCTGGCTACGCCTACGTTGGTTCGAATCCAACACGGCCCACCACCAGCCTTCATAGCTCAGCGGTAGAGCACTCCCTTGGTAAGGGAGAGGTCACGAGTTCAATTCTCGTTGAAGGCTTTATCCAAATGGGTTTCAGTATTGATGAGTGAGTTAGTTATCGCTGGCTCAGAATGCTTATAGGGCTCCTAGTAATGGCCTATCCCTGGTGTTGGGCAAGTATTTATGAAGTATGAGCCCTATGGTTACTCGGTGAACTACTCCTTGGAGTACCTGGTAAAGTTCTATCTTCTGAAGTGACCTCACAATCGTTGATTGCCTAATAATTAATGAGATCGATACCAGTTCACCAAAACTTTTTTCTGCATTTCTAAAAGCTCATTGAAATCATCTTAGATCAGCCAATCAATAAGGAACTAGGTATATAAGAGCTTTGTCATTAAACCTAGCAGGCTTAAGTTTCATAGCCTATTTGCTTACGCTTCTGTAGCAAGTTATTTTCCCAATAAAGGAATTGCAAGTGAATTACTTGTTAACGGCTATCTATGTTTGAGATCAGAATAGATCTTTATTTTTGGTGCGAGTAAAAAAGGAACTTTATATCTTCAAAGTTCTGAACTTTGAATATTAGGAATCATCTTTATGTACAGATCTTATGATGGTGATATCAAGTTAAAAGCACCGGCACTTCATGTTCAAAGAGCCATGATGTTTGTTGACGGAACGAACTTTCAATCCTGTTTTAACGGCTCTGATATAAAACTAATAAAGCCAATTCATTGGATTGGTGAAATCTTTTTAGAAGGCCGCCAGTTAGTCAGAACCTTTTTCTATACTTGTGAGCCCCATTTGGAACTGATTGAAAGTGAACATGAACACGATATTTTGCAAACTTCAAAAGTTGTCTTGGGTTATGCCATACCCATAGGAGACGGCAACTATAGCGATAAGGGCGTAGATGTTCACTTGGTGTCAGACATGATTTATCATGCGGCAATGAAGAACTATGACTACGCATTAATAGTAACCAGTGACCAAGAGTTTGTCCCTGTTATTGAACGTGTGCAAGATCTAGGCTGTCAGGTAGCTGTTTTATCCCTTTTTCGACCTGTTTCTAGAGAGCTTGAAACGGTTTGTGACGAGGCTTTTTCTATCAGTAAAGAGCAGCTTATTTCTAATAATATTGGAATTCTTAGAGAACAGGTAAAGCAATACGCTAAGGCGGCTTAGATGCTAACTTTATATCTCAGTGGTACAAAAATGGCTGTAGCTATCAATAGCTACAGCCATTTTTGTACCAAAACGCCTTCAATCATTAGATATTGCTAAGGATCTCGTAAGGCGTAATACAGATGGCGTGTAGAAATTCTAATGTTTTAATTTGGCAGAGCTTTTGCAATTGTCTATCTAAGTATGGATGCCTGTGACGTCGCTTAGAGGGTATCCATGAGGAATAAGAAACGATTGACTGCACTGAAGCAGTTGCTATCTAACGGTCTCCTGTGCTTAGAACCATCCTGAGGCCCAGTGATACAATTTGCTGCATGCAGGTGCTCTGCGCATAGCTGTTGTTATCAAAAGCTTTCAGCGCTCATCACTGCTATGAACTATATGCCCAAAGCTATATTAATAAGCTTGATTTAGACAAATCCCTTCTCAACCAATATGCTCCGACCGCCTTTTATGAGAGAGCTTTTGAAAAGTTTCATGAGAGGCTCGTACATTTACCCAGGCTTTTGCCGCTGCAATAGGCATTTCTGCCTGTTTAACTACCAAATCTGAATCGATTTTGTAAATAAATGTATCTTTGATTATTTATTGCTTGACAGGTTGACGAGTAGTTGCAGTGTAGTTAGAATCTTTGATAAGCAAGACAGAGAATAGTTCCCTGTTGCCGATAGTGATTTTTGGAGGAGTGACTTATGGAGATGCCAGGTCAGCTGACATTAGAGCAGCAGTTTCAGCTACAGGTTCTTAAAGAGCAGGTTCGTAACCTCTCCCATGAAGACGCACAAAACTATGTTTTAGAAGTTATGCGCCAGATGATGGTTAAGGATAACTTGGTCAAGCATTTACTGAAGAATGCATAGAATTTATATAGTGGAAATACTAAAAGCGTCCCCGGAAGCCTAATTTCGAGAGGACGCTTTAGATAGGCACTTGATTGTGCTGATATTGTGTAGTTTTACGATCTAGATGTTAGCCAAACAAGTAATGTTTGCTGACAGCAGCATCTATGCGCCAGGTGCAACTCATACCTGCTGGGAATGTCACTAGGTCTCCTTTCCCCATCGAAACAGTCACGCCATTTTCTGGCGTGACTGTTACATCACCTTCGAGAAAGTAGCAGGTTTCAGCTTCGTCATAATGCCAAGGAAATTCTGAGACTTCCTTTTGCCAAACAGACCATGAAAAGACGCCAGCAGCTTCAAGTTCAGCCTGTGTCGGCTTATGTTTAATTTCAATTTTGCCCATAGTTTTGATTGCCTGCAATCGATTCTGGCGCATCTACACCCCACCAAGCTAAAGCGTAGGGTTGAACTGCATCAGTGATGACTGGTTGTTCATAGACGACCCTTAGTTTGTAGCGTCCGGTTTGAGGAATTTTGTAGAAAATATGCTCAACGCTGTCTACATCGCTTACCGATGACCAGATGCTTTTATCTAAGTCATCTTCACCAGCAGGCATTAGATACAGATTTAGATTGTTTAGTCCTTGAGGATTAAAGCTTTCACCGGGGTCATAAAGGTCATTTTTATTGCTGTCTGTCAATGAAATCTGACGCTCCCATGTCAAGGTTGCAGAAAAATAACTACCTTCTTTAAGGGGACTATCAAGGACGTAGTCTACATGAGCAGCATCTGCAGACGGAATTTCTGGCTCAGCTAGAGGGATAGAGCCGTAGTCCCAACCTTTGATGGCTACATTGCCAGTAGACCATTGTCCACCGTCAAATTGTTCGTAGGCTCTAAAGGCATTTAGATGACCAGTACCTAATTCTCTATGTAATGGGATCTTGGGGTCTGCATATGCGTCTGACTCAATCCAAGTCAGGTTTGATTCATCCAGCAGAGTTCTTCTCATGCCCAGGTTTTGACCGTCTCCCTCGTCCATCAGTTTATCGGCAGCATTTAAGAGGATAGCTTTCATAACCATAGGTTCACGGGCATCTAAGCTCCAGTCGCTGGTGCGAATTTGTCGATCCCCCCATTCTTGAAGTAAAGCTACTGTGGCTGCTACATGGGGGGCTGCAAAACTGGAGCCGCTACTAAAAATTTCCTGCCCATCGGGGTTTAGCATGCGGATATCGTCACCAGGTGCAACCAAGTTGATGGAGCGTCGAGGTCCATCATTTGATTCTGGTGCGGCTGCGCCACGTGGACTAAAGGTTGGTTCGCTGCCAGCGTTAGCATAATCAACTTTGACAAAACGCCCATCTATCTGAGTTGAGTAGGCAACATTGATACCGTTGAAATTATCGGTTGGGATAGGGATACCCCCGCCACCTTGGTTCCCTGCAATAACATACAAGGCTTTATGGGTAATCGTTGACCAGTCAACGCACTGAGTTAATAGGGCGTTCCCGTCAAGGCTGGCATTTGGACGGGGGTCGCTAATCAAAGGTTCGCCAAAACTAAAGTTGATTGCCCGGACATCGCCGCTATTGCGCAAGGCAATATGCTGAGTGGTTAAACATTCTTGAGGTTGACCGCTCAGCTCTCTATCCAATGGCCCAATAGCGGCTGAAAAGAGGGTGGCATCTGGTGCTACGCCCCTAAGTCGCTTGTCCTGGCTAATCATGACGCTGGCTACGTGATTGGCATGATTATCGACAAATTCATCAGCAGCAGCAGAACCATCTAGTTGCAAAGCCTGGGTGACGGCAACTGGATGGTCAGAAGTTGCTAATTTATCTAGACCAAATACTCCAGGGCGCCCCCCTTCAACTTGACCAATAGCAATTTTTTTCCCAGTTAGATTGTAAGGAGCCTGATGTAAGCGGAGCGCATCAATTCCATCAACTCCCACAGATACGGATAACGCCAGAACTGGGAGCCCGCCTGTGAAACCTATTATTAAAGCTGCTGGGGTAAGCAGACGTTGAATCTTCATAACATCTATAGAGCTAGAGCGATCAAGTAGTTGCTGAAGAATTCCCATAGAGACTCCGGTAAAAATACTTTGAGATGTTAGCTGGCAGCAGTTAGAGAAGTAAGTAACGATTTTGATACTAAGTTTTTGTTACGATGGTGACCATTAGCGGTGATTACAAGAGGCGGGTTTCCCATGACGCAATCGAAAAAATCTGTTGTTGTTTCTCCATCTATTCTATCGGCTGATTTTAGTCGCTTAGGCGATGAAGTCCGAGCAGCGGACAAAGCTGGCGCAGACTGGATTCATGTTGATGTGATGGACGGTCGGTTTGTGCCTAATATCACTATTGGTCCATTGATTGTTGAGGCAATTCGACCGGTGACTCAGAAGCCTCTCGATGTTCATTTGATGATAGTTGAGCCTGAAAAGTATATCGAAGGATTTGCTGAAGCGGGGGCAGATATTATCTCTGTGCATGCTGAACATAATGCGTCACCCCATTTGCACAGCACATTAAGTCGTATTCGGGACATGGGCAAGCAGGCGGGTGTTGTGCTTAACCCTTCTACACCGTTGGAGCTGATTGATTATGTGCTGGAGCTATGCGATTTAGTATTGATCATGAGCGTTAATCCCGGATTTGGTGGGCAGAAGTTTATTCCTGGAGTTCTACCTAAAATTCGTAAGCTACGTCAAATGTGTGATGAGCGTGGTTTAGATCCATGGATTGAAGTTGATGGTGGCTTAAAGGCTCATAATACTTGGCAGGTAATAGAAGCTGGAGCAAATGCTATCGTAGCTGGCTCTGCGGTTTTCAAAGCGTCAGACTATGCTGAGGCCATTAGCAATATTCGCAATAGCAAGCGTCCTACACCTGAACTTGCTGCCGTTTAGTATTAGGCTTGCATAAAGTCTAATACTTGAAAAGAATCTGATTAGTCAGTAATTAGATAGTTTGTCTTGTAGCCTAGGTTGCCTGTGTGGCCTAGGCTTTTGATTTGAGACAAATGGCCCATACAGTTGCAAAAAAAACTGTGCGATGAGTTATGAAGAGCTGATAAATCCTTTAAAAGGGAAACATTAAGATTTCTCAGCAAAATTACGGATAGTCTTTGCCAAAATTAGCAAGATTTTTAAGGACTCCTCTATTGGCTTGCAAGGAGTTTCTAGAGAAGGAGTCTTGGATGTATTGGTATGAGATGCACTCCGAAAAACTAAAAAGATGGCAGCATCAGTCATGTTTTGACACTCAATACATTTACTAGTGTTTTTGTATGCAGGGGGGCTCAGTTTAAAGAATTAGTATGGTGAGAGCATAATTACTTACACGTAGCCATAACTCGCCCAATAATTGAAATAAGGCATATCACGGATGTAAGTCCGTAGCGAACCCTATAGATTAGTTATGTAAAACAACTGAACTAAGTGTTTACTTTTATACCTGTTCTTGGTCGCTAGGGTAGGATGCTGTCTCTCTGAATTTGTGGATCAATCTTTTATGGCTATTCAATCGGTGGAAGAAATGGTTGCCAAGATATTCGCAACTCGCCGAATTACGCGCGCCGATCAGGGCGTTCTAATGGCAATGTTTGCAGGCAACAATATCAGCGCTAATGACAAAATGTTGATTAATCAAATTTACGATGCCTTAAATCAGGGGCGACTGCGTGTCGTTGAGTAGAGTGATTTGGCTAGGTTGAGTTGTTTTAGTTGAGCGCTTTAGCTGGGATTGCTTGATGGCGCTCACACTTTCAAAATTTGGTTATTCTTTCTGTAATAGTTCAGAGAAGGCCAGGTCTTCAGCAGCTAGTACAAAAATAGTTGGTGGTAGTCCCGCAGTTTTATTTTGTAAGGACGTGTAGTAGTTAGCAAAACCATCGCTCGGAGTTGCAAGCCCCATCAGAATGAGGTCCGACGTTGCTGAAGATTTTCTAAGAATGGTGTCGAAGGGACGGCCTTCGGCGACTATGATTTTTGACTGAGCACCGATGCTTAATGTGTCAAGCAGCTTGTTGAGATTGGTTTGGGCTGCTTGAGCAGCAGCTTCGTTGGAGACAACAAGTTTGAGGTAGATATCAGCGGAACGCCATCGCATGGCTGTGCGTAAAAGATAGGCCAGAATTAGCATCAATCCTCCGTTAGCCTGAAGTCCACCCCACCAAACATCGATTCGTTTTGGAAACTGTGGCATTTGGTTAGGAGCGTTTCTGAGAATGACAATATTGCGTTTTGCCTGGTGACATTTACTAATTATTTGGCAGTAGCGCTCTCGAGCTTGAGGATCATCAGTTTCGGTATCGCCCAAAAGGACTGTATTGGGCATTAGTGGACCGATACCATAGGTGTCAATGAGCTGTTGTGCGCCGGTAGAGGTGTCGGTGGCTTCTATAAGTTTGACAAATGCTTGGATGCCCCGTTTTTCTAGGTAGTCGCGGAGCGTTCCCCGCATCTGTTCCTGTTGATCCAAATTTCGAGCACCAGTTGGTAAGATGCTGGCTACAGTAATTAATCCGCGATTGTGAGTAAAATCAGTCGCTAGTTCAATCAGGTGCCATCGTCTGGTTGGGCTGCCTGAGAGCACTAGCAGATGCGGACGCCAGTTTTTAGGATCTGCGCTGTCGTCAATATTGTTGAGACCAGCACGAACTAATGATAGCCAGATGCCTTGACGAACATCTCCCCATGTTGTGCGGATTTCGCGTCGCTCTAACCATAGGTAGATGCTCAGAACAATAATCGCAGCGGCTACTGTCGCTGCTGGATTGATCAAGAACATAATGGCAATACAGCCAAGGGCCCCTAGGATGGATATATACCAGGGAATACGGAATGTGGGACGAAAGGATGGGCTTTGGAGAAATCCTTCAATACCTGCTGCAACATTCAGCACCATGTAAGTGGTTAGAAAAAACATGGTGAGGACTGGCGCGATCGCATCTAAGTCGCCAATACATACCACCGCTAAGACTACGCCCAGGGTAAATAATGTCCCTAACCTCGGTTCATCGGTCGGACCGTGACCGTTACCTAGCCAACGTAGTCGCTTTGGCAAAATATTGTCTCGCGCTAGAGCTTGTAAGACCCGAGGTGCTCCTAAAATGCTGCCAAGAGCACTGGATAATGTAGCTCCCCATACCCCTAACAAAATTGCATCACCCCAAAAAGCAATTTTTCGCATGATCAGGGGATCTGCAATCAGGCTGTCTGAATCAGCGCGATAGATTAGCAAAATGGGGATGCACATATAGATGACATAGCCCACACCGACTGCAGCCAGGGTGCCCATAGGAATAGACTTTTTAGGGTCCTTGAGGTCACCCGACATGTTAACCCCTGACATGATGCCGGTTACCGCCGGAAAAAAAACAGCCAGGACAGCCCAGAAACTTACACTACCGGCCTCTTCGCTCGCAACGGCCACCTCAGCAGGAGAGACTGTTCTACCAAAGGCAAGACTAATCAGGGACAGTATAATTGCTGCCATAATCACATATTGCGCTTTGATGGCAATATCAGCTGACTTTAGTGCCAGAGCTGTAACGGCGATGGTGGTGACCAGAGCCATTACCGTAATCGTAATGGGGAGGTTAGGGAATGCACTGTTTACGCTTTCGGCAAAACCAATGGTGTATAGAGCCACTGAGAATGCTTGAGCAAAATAGAGAGGAATACCAACAGCGCCGCCAGTTTCAATCCCAAGGGAGCGGCTAATCATGTAGTATGCACCGCCTGCTCTGACTACCTGGTCTGTTGCGATCGCGCTGATAGAGAGACCTGTAATAAATGTAATCGCGGTTGAAATAGTAACAATCAGTAGAGTGTTGACTAACCCCATTTGACCTACAACCCAACCAAACCGGAGGTACATAATCACCCCCAAGATGGTCAAAATTGAGGGCGTAAAGACACCGCCAAAGGTGCCTAAACCCCTGGCACTAGGTTCAATAACTTTAGAAGACGATTCAGAGGAACGCGACGTCATGGGTGGGAATACGGTAGATCACCTTAATTTAGCTGCCAATGGTGCAGATCTGCCACCGAACTCGCCTGTGGCTCACTCCGTATCAAATGTTTTGATAAATCCTTAAAAATGCCTAAAAAAATAAGACAAGACAGCTGTAGATGGTAGCAAATACCACTCAAGGGACTTCTCTCGTATTTTCAATCCTTAGCTTATTTCAGAATCGAAGCAAGCGGCGGTCTCACTTCGATGCCCGAACCACGAGCAGGCCACCAACCATAAGTCCTACTATTGGAGCGAGCCAAGCTGCAGTTACTGAATTTAAGGTGCCTACTTTGCCGAGGGCATCAGCGATAAAGCTCAGTAGATAGTAGCCAAAAATAATTACGATGCTGATGCCAAAACTCGTAGCTTTACCTGTTCGCTGGGGGCGAATGCCGACCGCTGAGCCGACAATTCCAAACACAATACAAACAAATGGGAGGGCATAGCGCTGATAAAGCCTCAGCTCCCACACACGGATACTGCGCTCATCTCCGGACTTGCGAACGATTTGATTTAAGTGATGCCGTGTTTCGGCAATATTCATCTCATCGTCGTCCTTGTTGTGAGAGGCCAAGTCCAGGGGTGTGCGAGGCAAATCTAATTCTTGACGGTCAAACTTGACGATATGGCCAAAAGAACCATCGGGCGAAATTGCGTAAATGGTGCCGTTGAAGAATGTCCAAACGTTGTCTGTAAAGTTCCACGTAGCTGTTTCTGCGCTGACTACCTGTTCTAGTCCGGTTTGAGAAAAGTCGAGAATAGTTAAGCCCTGCATTTCCTCACCATTGAAGCGTCGGGCATAGAATAGACGACCTAACTCCCTGCCGCTACCATCCGCTGCTTTTTGAAATTCCCTGTACATGATGTTGCGTTCCCGGAAAGGTGGCTTTTCGGAATTGAACGCCTGGTCTAACATCACTTTGGCGCGGTAATTGGCAGCCGGGGTAATCACCTCATTAAAAACAAAGGTCATGCCGGTTACTAAGATGCTAAGCACCAATGCTGGTGCGATGATGCGCCGCACGCTGACGCCGCACCCCCTCAATGCGGTTAGTTCGCTATCGCTAGAGAATCGGCTGTAGGTCATCATGGTGGCCAGCAGCGTGGACATGGGAAATGCCAGCACCACAAACTCAGGCATCTTTAAGACAAACACCTGCATAGCCAAACCCATTTCTAAGCCTGATTCGGTGACTTTGCGAATCAAATCAAATAGGGCACCTACAGATATCAAAATTGATGAAAACGCCCCTACACCAAATAGAAAAGGGAGTGCCAGTTCCTTGGCGATGTATTGATCCATAATCGATATGGATGGCCACCAGGGCAGGCTAGGCTTGGAGACATTGGGTTGTGAAGTTAGAGCCATAGCCGTGCTGTATTTGGGAGAGCAAAGAAGGAACTGCGGAAAATCACAGTTTGAAATCGTCACCTAGATAGTGTTCGCGTACCAGTGGATTGTTGGCAAGATCTTCAGCACTGCCGTATGCCAGAATACGCCCGTCACTCATAATGTAGGCCCGATCAATAATGCGCAAGGTTTCACGGACATTGTGATCCGTAATCAGAATGCCCATGTTGCGATCGCGCAGCTTAGACACAATGGTCTGAATTTCTGAAACCGCAATTGGATCTACGCCAGCAAACGGTTCATCGAGAAACAAAAAAATAGGACCCTGCTCACCAGAAGCCAGGGCTCTGGCCAATTCTGTCCGTCGACGCTCACCGCCAGATACCTGAATGCCTAACGTATCTGCCACTTTATCTAAACGAAACTCTTGCATTATCTGTGCTAAGCGCTTAGCTTGTTCTCGCTTGGGCACACGAGTTTGTTCCATGACCAGACGAATATTGTCTCTGACAGTTAGATTACGAAAAATACTGGCTTCTTGCGCTAAGTAACCAATTCCCAAGCGTGCGCGTTCGTGCATCGAAAGACCCGTAATTTCGCGCTCATTGAGTCGCACGGTTCCTTGGTCGGGGCGTTCCAAACCAGTGGCCATGTAGAAAGTGGTTGTTTTACCCGCTCCATTTGGCCCCAATAACCCAACAATTTCTCCTTGAGATATTGAGAGGCTGACGCCACGCACAATGGTTCGTTTACCGTAGGACTTGTGAACATTCTCCAGAGCTAGCACAGCTCCTGGCATTGCCGATGTATTTGAGGTGGAGTCAACAGCAGGAGACAGCATTTATTCAGCAGTAGGTACATTAAAACTAGGCAGCTCCTCAGGTAGGGCTGGGAGTGGTGTCGACGGTTGTTCCTCAGGTTCCTCAGGCTGAGGGGCCGCTGCAGGCTCCTCTGCTGGCTCTGGGATAACATAAATAGATTCCACCTGCTCATTGTCATTGGGAGTGGCAACAAAGCGGCCCTCGTCAATTAGGTAGGTGACAACCTCAGCCTGAAGTGTATTCGCCTCTTGCTGTACAAATACATTTCCTGTCAAGATAATGCGTCTTTCACGGCTGTAATATTGCGCTTGAGCGGACGTAGCGTAGATCGCCTCTTCAGGATAATCAATCCTGACATTTCCCCTCGCAGTAATAATGCCAGTGTTAGCATCGGCTTCTTGGACATCTGCCCTTAATTTGATAGAACCTCCTGATTGAGCCTGAGAAGGGGGACTCCAACCGCTAGCTGTGATTAGCATACCCAGTGCCAAGGCGCTGAGGTGCTGCATACGTTTGGGAAAAGGAGACCGAAATCTGTGACCTCGCTGTACAACCATGCCTTACCTTTTGTCTATTGCCCATTCCTAATCTAACTGTTGATGGCTTCACACGCGTTAGTCTTAGCCCAGTTATATGACTGGTTTCATTAGCTAAGCTCTAATTTCTGCTTGATTGTGTGGGCGGTTCATGTTTGCAAGAACTTATTTCATAAAATCTTGTTCATCTTATCCACCTTCTCTTTGAGTGTGGGGAACGACTTGGTTACAAGTTACTTCGTATCTAATGGGGAAAATTGTACTCATCTAGCTCTGGTGAGTACGGCTTAAGTGGTCATGTTGCTTGAATTTTTGGGGGTACTAACCTATGCCCATTTTCAACTCTATGATTTTTGAGCTCGGGCTGTGTGTCTAGCCATGATGCTACCCGTTGTACTTGCTCGGGGCCAGATTCTTGCAAGGCGTTTAGCCAGTCACTGGCCTGGTTTATGAGATCGGTGACGTTAATGCCGCTGTGGTTTTCTTCATAGATGAGCAACCGATTACTGCCTTCTCCTAGCAAAATTGCTGCTCCTTGCCAATTGAGATTGGTGAGGTGGTAGAGGCCGACAGCGATTTGCAAAATGCCTTGATAAAAAGCCCGTTCACTCGGAGCAGCTTCCAACCAGATGGCTTCCAGTGTGTCGTGGCAGGCATAGTAATCTCCGCGATTAAATTGTTCAACTCCTAGCCAAAATTCGTTAGGCTGCTCGCTTTTGCCCAGAGACCCAACGGGATTAATCATGAGAAGCCTACATCAATCTTTAATCTACACAAACTTACAAATGTTATTCTCCACTTTGAGTGTGCGTTGTTTGGAGTGTCAAGTATGGTGATGTCCCCTATTAGCTTTCAGCAAGCAACCTTTGGTATGGGGTGGCAGCCTCTAGAGTTGCCCAAGACCCCTTTATTTGGAACTGACGGAATCCGTAGTCGAGCTGGGGAGTTGCTTACAGCCCCCCTAGCTGTGCAAGTAGGCTTTTGGGCAGGTCAAATTTTGCGACAGCAGCAGCAAAGCGTCGTTGTTTTAGGACAAGATTCCCGTAACTCTAGTCCTATGCTTGCAGCAGCCTTATCCGCTGGGCTGACCTCTGCCGGACTGGAAGTATGGGATATGGGACTATGCCCAACTGCAGCGGTCGCTTATATGGCGGCTGATGACGATATTGCTGGAGGCATCATGATTTCAGCTAGTCACAATCCGCCTGCAGATAATGGCATCAAGTTTTTTGGGGCTGATGGCACTAAGCTCGCGAAGTCGACACAAGCGCAGATTGAAACGGCTCTGCGTGAAGGCTATTATGCTGATGCATTTAATCCTGGAAACCATTGGGGCAAGATGTATCAGCGCCCAGAGCTGGTAGAGCGCTATGTTGACTTTTTACACCAGCCATTTTCAAGTCCCCACTATCTGAGTGGGATGCGAATTGTTTTGGATCTAGCGTGGGGAGCGGCTGCTCGTGTTGCTCAGTCCGTATTTGAATCCACGGGTGCAGAGGTCATTGTGATTCACGGTCGAGCAGATGGTAATCGCATCAATGTTAACTGTGGATCTACTCATTTAGAGCCCTTAAAAGCAGCTGTGAGTGAGCACAACGCGGATATCGGATTTGCTTTTGATGGCGATGCGGATCGAGTAATGGCTGTTGATAGCCAGGGCCGTGTTGTGAATGGTGATTATATTTTGTATTTCTGGGGACAAACCCTAAGACAACGAGGGCAGTTACCGGACAATACAATCATTTCGACAGTGATGGCCAACTTGGGGTTTGAACGAGCATGGGAACATCTGGGTGGCAAATTAGTGCGAACTAAAGTAGGCGACCAATATGTCCATGCTGAAATGATTTCTCGGGGCGCGATGCTGGGTGGTGAGCAGTCAGGTCATATCCTATGTCACCATTACAGCCTGACTGGTGATGGCATCCTAACTGCTTTGCACTTGGCGAATTGGTTAAAGCAGGCTGAGTGCTGTTTGCCTGCTCTAATTGATCAAAGCTTTGCTCCTTACCCCCAGCGGTTAAAAAATGTCCGGGTTGACAATCGTGAGAAACGTCGTCGGTGGTCAGATTGTGAGCCTCTACAGCAAGCAATTGCTAAAGCTGAGGCGACTATGGGTGATCAAGGACGGGTATTGGTGCGGGCCTCCGGTACTGAACCTGTCATACGTGTGATGGTAGAAGCTGCCCATGTCGATTTGGTTGACCATTGGACCGATGCATTGGCTGATGTCGTCTCAATGCACTTGGCTGATTAGGTAGACCCAACTGCTGTTGGCCTTGGCTAGCTCTTTATTTCTTAGGTGCCCCTAAAGGGCTAACTCAGTTAGTCCTTTAGGGGCACTATGTTTTTTGATGTGAGGTTTGACAGCAATGCAGTTGCTGGGGAGCAAGTTAACGCGTCCTTTTTTGACTTGCATCTCTACATAGAGGTGTGACATGATAGATCTCCTGTGTCAATAACTGCTAGCTAGCACCATCGATCATGGCAAAAGGCGTCCGCATTATCATCACGTTGGAGTGCACGGAGTGCCGTAGTAATCCCAACAAGCGCTCTAAGGGAGTTTCTCGATATACGACTCAAAAAAATCGTCGGAACACCACCGGTCGATTAGAGTTGAAGAAGTTTTGCACCCATTGCAATACCCACACTGTTCACAAAGAGATTAAGTAGCATAGCACCATGGCTTATTTTCGCCGTCGGGTTTCACCAATAAAACCCGAGGAAAAGATCGATTACAAAGATGTTGATTTGTTGCGTAAATTCATTACGGAGCGTGGCAAGATTTTACCTCGGCGTATTACGGGGTTAACTGCTAAACAACAGCGGGATTTGACTGTCGCTATCAAGCGTGCGCGTATCCTTTCGCTATTGCCTTACGTTAATCGCGAAGGTTAGTACTAGGGGCATAAGGCTATGTGCAAGTCGCGAGGTAGTTGACGGTACCGTTTCCGCATTTCGGCTGTGTTCGGTTCTCAATGTAGAGTAAGGCCGCAGTAAAACCAACGATAAAACTTCAAGGACAAGGATCTAGGTTGGTGGAAAAAGGAACGCTGGTCGAGTTTAAGGTTCAGGGAACCCCAAGGCTAGGGGTAGCTGATCGCCCAGAAGGTAAAAAGAACTGGGTAGTGATCGATGGTAGCGGTCATGCTCATGTTCTACATCCTCGTCAAATTACTTACACTGTCAAAGAGGGTAGCTATGAGCCTTCAGACATTGATGGTTTTTTAGCCGAAGTTAGGCCAAATATTGATCCAGATAGTCTTGAGGTTGCCTGGGAATTTTTGCAAGAAGCTGGGGAGTCAACCGACCCGGCTTCTTTGGCGTTGCTGTTGTTTTCGGAGCAGTCTCCACCGCTATGCTATGCGGCTTATTGCTTGCTAAGTAACGATAAGATTTTTTTCAAGCGTAAGGGCGATCAGTATGAACCCCGTTCGGTTAAGCAGGTTGATGAGGTTCGTCATCAGCAGGTGCGTGAGGCCGCACGAAAGCTTGAATGGGAAGGGTTTTTGTCGCGATCTCATCAGGCGTTAACCGCTCAACGATCTGGGGATAGTTTGGCAGGGGATATCGCCTCTACGATTGCGTGGGAGAAAACAGATCGACCCCGGTTAGAGCTGTTGGAACGCTATGCTACGTTAGGGGACGATTGCTCACAGAAAGCAGCGGCTCAAGAAATTTTAAAAGCTCTAAAGTACAAAGCGAGTGCTGAGGATGCGTTTCAGCTGCTAGTGGATTTAGGATTGTGGAGCCCCCACGAGAATTTAGCACTGCGACGTAGTCAGATTCCCCTCCAAATGTCTGATGAGGTTAGTGCTATGGTTCAGCAGCGTATCGATAATCCTCCGCCCGATGCGGATGCTGACCGTTTGAATTTGACTCATCTTAAGGTTTATACCGTCGACGACGAGAGTACTCGAGAAATTGATGATGGTCTGAGCCTAGAGACCCTTGATGATGGACGTAAGCGTATTTGGGTGCATATTGCTGACCCCACACGTTGGTTGTTGCCTGGAGACGATATTGACTTAGAGGCGCGACGTCGCTGTACGACTGTGTATTTACCAACGGGAATGATTCCGATGTTCCCGGAAGCCTTGGCAACTGGCCCAATGAGTTTACGCCAAGGGCAAATATGCTGCGCTTTGAGCTTTGGCATTGTGCTGAATGAAGCAGGAGCCGTTGAGGATTATGACATCAAAGCCAGTTTAATTAAGCCTACATATCGTCTAACCTACGAGGACGTGGACGAAATGCTAGAGCTGGGGCTTAAGGCAGAACCAGAGCTAAATGCCATTGCTGATTGTGCTCAACGACGACGAAAGTGGCGCAAATCTCAAGGTGCAATTTCTATCAATATGCCAGAGTCATCTATCAAGGTAATCGATGAAGAAATTACCATTGATGTATTAGAAAATTCTCAATCGCGTCACATGGTGGCGGAGATGATGATTTTAACGGGCGAGGTTGCCGCTCGCTATGGCGAAGCCCATGAGCTAGCGATTCCCTTCCGCAGTCAGCCTGAACCTGAACTTCCCTCAGATAATGAGTTATTGCAGCTGCCGTCGGGTTGGGTGCGTGATTCTGCTATTCGACGCTGCATGCCTCGCAGTGAGATGGGGATTAGTCCGGCTCGTCATGCCACCCTGGGGTTAGATTATTACACTCAAGTAACCTCACCCATTCGTCGTTATACCGATTTACTTGCTCATTTTCAGCTCAAAGCTCACTTAAGGGGTGAACGTTTGCCCTTTTCTCCAGAAGAAATGACCGAACTCACCCAGGGAGTCTCGACAGCCGCCTATGAAGCTGTCACTGTGGAGCGGCAGACAAAACGGTATTGGGCGTTAGAGTTTTTGCGTCGTCAGGGCAATCATGTATGGCCCGTAATGCTGCTGCGGTGGTTGAGGGAACATGAAAGCTTGGGATTGGTCATCATTGAGGATTTAGGCTTGGAATTGGCGATGCGATTTGAAACGTCACCAGAGCTGGGTGAACGTTTTGATGTGCGTGTGGCTCATGCCAATCCACGTCAGGATTTTATTCGTCTTGAAATGGTGCCGGATACCGCTGTGACTAGTGAAGCGGTGGCATGACGCTACAGCCTTTTTTGCACACGACGCCCAACGATGTGTTGTCTGATACGGTGGAGCAGTGTGTCGTGATTCCGTTTCTAAACGGGATGTCTAAACAGTTTCGGCTGGTGCTGCCAACTAGCATTGATGCATTGTTGGATCACCCGGCAACCTATGAAGCATTTGCTAAAGACGAATATATGCCCTATTGGGCAGAACTATGGCCATCTGCCTTAATGTTGGGGCGAGCGATTGCTCAACGGTCTTGGCCTAAGGGAATGCAGGTGTTAGAGGTGGGCTGTGGTTTGGGACTTTCGGGATTAGTTGCATTGTCCCTAGATATGGATGTCATATTTAGCGATTATGATGTGGCTGCTTTGGAGTTTGCGGCCAAAAATGCACGACTCAATGGCTTTGAGCAGTTTCGGACATTGCCCTTAGATTGGCGCTGCCCGCCAGTGGATTTTCAGGTGCCTTTGCTGTTGGCAGCAGATGTTATTTATGAAGCCCGCAACATTGAGCCGCTGATACAACTAATGGGTAAAGTCCTGGCACCAGGTGGAGAATGCTGGCTCTCTGACCCTGACCGACCCCATAAGCAGGAATTTCAGATCGCCCTTAAGACTCATGGATTTGAGTTCGAGGCGATGCCAATGACATTGGAGCGATTAGATAAACCAGCTGTGCAAGGAACAATCTATCGAATTTCATCTGTAGAGCTAAGAACTAGGTGATGATTGCGCCTTGCGATCGCAGCCAAGCCTTTTCAGATTCCAACAAACCAATGGGATGATCAAAATGCGTCCCTTTAACCGATGCTTTTTGCCATCTGCTCTCGCGAAGATGGCAGTTCTGAAATGTGGCGTGGTCTAATACGGCTTGTTGCAAGTTTGCGTTTGATAGGTCAGTGTCAATAATCAATGCATGCACCATAACAGCCTGATATAAATTGGCAGATGTTAAATTTGCCCGATTTAGACTAGCCCAAGCCAAATTAACCTGCTGCAGTGTAGCGCTAGTTCCATCTGTATGCGTCAATATGGCCTGATTGAGATTGGCACCCGTTAATACCGCCTGGGTAAAATTTGCGTGACTAAGATTTGCCTGCCGCAGATCGCACCCTTGCAGTTCCGCACGATGAAGCTGTGCATAGCTAGCGTCAATACCGTAAAGCTCAGCACCGCTGGCACTTACCTGAGTCATATTAGCCTGGCTTAAATTTGCTTCGATTAGGCTGGCCCGTCGTAGCATGGCATGGCTGAGATCGGCCTCAGTCAGACTAGCGCGATAGAAATCGGCCTCAGTCAGATTTGCACCAGCTAAGTTAGCTTGAGCCAACGTTGTCTGACAAAGTGTTGCTGACATTAAAACGGCACCGATCAAATTTGCTCTACGAAGACTGGCGGCGTTGAGATTGGCAGCAGTTAAAATGGCTCCACTTAAATTAGTATCTGCCATCTGAGCATCAAGCAGTTGAGTTCGCTCTAAATTCGCCCCTCGCAAATCTGCTCGAGTAAAATCCACCCGCTCTAGATGTTTGCCGCTTAAATCGGCACCCTTGAGCTTTGCACCAGCTCGACTTAGCTGACTAGCTGGAGGATATTGTCTGGGGAGGACTAATTCTGTTGGAATTTCTATCGGGATATTGCCCCAGCCATCAGCCATATGTCCTTTTAATGTCTAAGAAAATCACCACACAACCACTTATTTCTCTTTAAAGCACTTATTTTGCACCTAAGTAATATTGACCATACTTAGTTGATTCGTGTCACGGAGGGTAGACCCATCTTTACGCAAAATTTTTACGTTGATAGTAAGGTAGGTCATGGCTTGCAAACCTGCTTTGGCGTGTCTTAAAAGCACTCATTATTGATTTTTTGGGCTTTTCTGACAATTAAAAACTAACCTTGGTATCCTCAGCGAGTTCAACGTGAATTCATAAAAAGTACAGCGTTTCTGCTCCTCGGTCTGATTTCATTTGAAAAATGCTGATATATGCTGTTTTATACGGATCGATTCATCCTCTAAATCAGCCGCAGCAAGAATGTTTTTATGTAAAGAACAATTTTCTCTAATACTGTCTTAAATTTTCCACAGTTTCCTATGAATTTTCCACATTTTTAGATAAGTTTTCCACAGGTTTTAATCATGCACATTTTTTTGGATTGTCTGTGGGGATGAAAAATCTAATGGAACTCCAGCTGCGAAACATACGGCAAAAAGCAGAGACGACATATGGGCAGACCGTTCTCAAATGGTGACTCTGTGGAAAAGTCTGAAGTAGACTATTTTGCTGCGGCTTAGCAATCTCGGTTAAATTGTTGACCATCGGGCATGATAGTTCGGCAAAGATGGGCTCCTTCAAGATCCTCAAGGTGGACATCGGCCCACCACAGTTCTGCCTCGCTCAAATCTGCATCCCACCATTGCACTTCCCATAGCTCAGCGTTGCGTAGGTTTGCTCCCTGCAGATTGCTACCTTGCAAGTTAGCCCCTCTCAGATTGGCATATTGTAGATCTGCGGCCCGTAAATCGGCTCCCTGCAGATTTGCTCCCTGCAGATTTGCCTGACGTAGGTTAGCCATTCGGAGGTTGCAATGGCTGAGATCTGCCTGGGGAAGCTCAATCCTGGCCAAATTAGCATTAGAAGCTTGCAACCCCTGAAGTGACAAGCCATCCCTGTGTAAATCTTCTAGAGCTTGATAGCGCGCATAGCTGACATCCATATTGGCAGAGGCTGCCATATCAACAACTCGCCAGGCTTCATAATGTTTTTGTGCTCGGCGCTCGGGAGCACCTTTGATATATAAAATGACGGCGATAACAGCTGCGATCGACTCAACATCACTGAGTAGTGTGCTCACAATCGTCCAGTGACTGTCTTGGACTTTGATGGGGAATGCAGCTTGAATTTCGGGGACTGCTGCCAAAATCTTCAGGCCCAATAAGACGATGACCGCACTAGTGGCAACCAGCCATGTGGGGACTGATTGCATCCAGCGTTCAATGGGATGAACCGGGCGAGTTGCTCTCCATTTCATAGGCTGATTTTACAAGGGTAGGCGCTAAGCGTGCTCTTTCAGGTGCAGAAAACTGGTACAGGCTGGGTGAATACGAAACCTTTTAATATTTTCGAGATTGATGGTGGGAAGTTCGTAGTGCCCCAGGTAGGCTCCAGCCAAAGTGGTTTGACGATTGGTATGGCGCGGCACCCATGCCTTGAGAAAACCAATTTTCCAGAGGATTTGTTTCAGCTCGAGATAGTCCACATCCAGCACCCAGGAGGATGCCTGTTCAACATCATATTCACCACAGACAATGGCTAAAAGTAAATAGTCCAGTTCCTCTTTGGTGTAGTGGCTACGTTTGCCTCGAAACGTTTCAAAAAGGTCAAGTAGATGGGGATATTGAAAACGATACTCTGAGGCGAGATCGCGAGTCTTTTGTTCGGAGTAGGATTCCTCTGCTGCTGCGATCGCAACCTCGTCAATTCTTCTGCCAGCTAGAGAGTATTCAATCCGTTCAGCGCAAAGCTTACAAAACTGCAGTAGCTCACGGGGACGCAGCTGTGTACGGTCAATGATGTAGTCCAGGGTTTCAGCCCCGCTAGACTTCATCTGACCGACAAAGACCGACTGCCACAGCTTTTGAGCATCTAACCTAGCCGCTTGGGGAAATGAGTGCACGATACGGCGACCGATCAGCTCAAGTAGCTCGTTTTTGCCCCAGCGGATAACTTCTACATCTTCGCGAATTTTTTGAGCATCCTCATAAATTTGAGGAATGTTGTCAAATAGTTCTTGTCGAATAGAAATATATACCCTTAAATTGGGGCTGATCAAATTCAGCTTTTGCGTTGCTTGAAATAGACCAGCAATAAAAAACTTGGCATCTTCCGAATTGTCCCAACCCTTATCCAATTCGTCGATTAGGATCTTAATCTTGGTACTTTTAAGAACGGTCTCAAGGCTAGGCAACAGAGTTTTGATTTCATCTAAACTGTAGAGCGCCTGAAGCTCTTGGCTACGCAGACCGCCGACACCTGTTTTAACCTGCTCAATACGTTTTAGATAATCAACTAAGGTGATGATCGAGCTAGTTTGCTTAAATAGCTGCTGCTTAGAGACATAGTCATAGATATTTTTGGTAGCCCCTAGCAATAATCTCCGTTTAGTTTGAGCAATGTTTTTGAATATCAGTGTGTAGAGCAGATATTGCCAAGCGACTGAATAGGCACTTTGCTTACGCCAGAATCCATCTTCTTCACTCGTGAGGTGATCCGAGAGTAGCTCGTACGAATATTCCTCTGGAGATAGCTCTAAAACTAGATGCCCTTTACGAGTCTCGATAGTTGCAATGTACTTGAAAATGGCACTTTTCCCAGCTCCCCGATTTCCCACCAAAATAGTCTTACGGCCGCTGAGAAACTTTTGATAGGTAGCGTTAGGGTAAAAATATTCTGCTAGCCCAAGGTTAATATCACGCTCGGCGGAATCTGAACCTAGATTGAGTTCCCTGATGTCTAACCGCATAGACCATAAGGATAAATGTGGTATTAGTCTATCGTGTCTTTGAAATGAGCCATAGTACTGTCCAGGGTACCTGTTGTGGAAATGCAAAAAAGCCGATGGGGTAAGCTCCATCGGCTTATAATCAACTCAGCTTAGAGTTCAAGTGTGCTGACTGCAGTCAGCAGATGGCTATCGTTAAACAACCACAGTGCGAGCCTCAAATTCAATGACCATGTCATTAAAGTCTTGGTCGCCGCCACCAATGATGTCTTCAACACCAAAAGCATTAGCGCCAACCTGTCTGATTTGGTCAAAGCTACCAGCGCCTTGGTGACTAAAGAAGACCTCGCCAACAGATGGGTCAACACCATCGACTACAACATAGGTACTTAGAAAAACACCATTATCAATGGTGGCATTAAAGATAGTGACTTCATTGTTTTCACCTGTCAGTTGCACATTTAATTGCTTGGCTAGAGCCGCTTCTTTATAGCCTGCCTCGCCCGGACTTATGGTTGCGCCAGTGAGTTCATCAATAATGATGCGACCATCTGCAAAGTCTGTGACATAGAAACCAACAGTATTATCGTTCTTTGCTTCACGATAAACAGTGAATGTCATCTCAGATTGACCAGTTAAGCCAGTCAAGTCAATAACGGCTGCATCATTCAGAAGTAGATTAGTAACCGCAGCTTCATCCGCTAAGGCCGTGACTAACTCAGTGCCATTTCCAAAATCTATAGAAACTTCCGTTTCACTGATAGAGGTGAGGGTTGCGGTGCGCACAACAGTGGTGTTGGTTTTTAGATCAATCTCTTCAATTTCAAACTGAAGGAATGTTCCTGTTTCAAGATCGTCACCGCCAAAACTGAAGCCAGGCGTATACTCTACCGGTAATACGCTGCCTTCGATAACAGAGAAGCTACCAATCTGGGTGCGATTGTTGCCATCGGCATCAGTACTAAAGATTTTGACTGTCTCAATAGTGACGTTGCTAGACGTGTTGATTGTCAGGTTTAGTGACTGGGCACTACCAAGCTCAGTGATTTCTAGAATATTCCCTACGACAGTAAGCTCACTGTTGCTGCCTCCAGGACCATTATTATTGGAGACAGTGTAGGTCTCATCTATATCGGGTTCTTCATTCGGTAAAGCAGTGTCGTCTAAGTCTGTAATATTTTGTGTGCCAGCTAGATCAAGTCCGACAGAGCCATTAAACGAGGCCAGATCGCCACCAGAAACGGTGATGTTATAAACGCTATCACTGACAGCGGTTACATTAGTGATAGTGGCAGTGCTGTTGCCATTGATGGAGAAGTCGTTAGCATCAACGTTTTGAACACTCTCATCAAAGGTTACCTGGAAGACTAAAGTGTTGGAACTAGTTGTTGCAGTGCCTGGTGTCAGTCTCTCAATACTGATTAGCGAAGGAGCTGGATCGTCATCGTTATCAACGGTGTAAACTTCATCTATATCGGGTTCTCCATCAGGAAGATCGTTGTCTGCGAGATCCGCAATATCCTGATCGCCAGCGAGATCTAGACCTACATCACCGTTAAAGTCAGCTAGGTCACCACCACTGACAACAACGTCATAAACACCATCGTTGACTTCAGTAACGCTAGTGACTGTAGCTGTGGTGTCACCATTAACAACAAAGTCAGCTGCATTAACGTTTTGGACGTCTTCGCTAAAGGTGACTCGAAACGTCAGTGCATCTGCATCAGTGACTGCAGCATCAGGTGTTTGTCGCTCGATGCTGGTAATTTCAGGGGGAGTTGTATCAGCAGGGTCAGTCCCAGTGAGCTGATAAGAGGCATTTGTGCCTGTGGGTGCTGCAGTTGGCACAGGACTGTCATCGTCGGCATCAGTAATATCTTGGTCGTCTGCCAATTCGAGACCGATTGTGCCGGTGAAAGCAGGTAGGTTATCAACCTCAATAGTAATGTCGTATTGCTTAATGCCTTGGTTGACACTCACGGCAGAAACGATGGTGGCCCCAGTTACTCCGGTAACATTAAAATCGTCAGCTGTAACATTGTTTACATCGTCTGTAAACGTAGCCCGAAATACTAGTCGATTATCGGCGGTAAAATTGGGGTCAGTTATATCATCACGGAGATTGATTCTTTCAAGGACTGCCATTGGATCTTTCTAGATTGAGTAAACGGTTAATAGGTGTTGGTCAAGTCGCTAATCTGTTCCTTGCCACCATGAATCTGCGTTGCCTATATGATTCATGCGATGTGGTCAGAACCCGCATCTCTCAGCAGGTCTGCCCCGGACACGATTTCACTAAAAGCGTTAGTGACCTGAAGCGACTTACTCAATCAATTCGATTCAATGATTGTTTCTCCCTACGAAGCTCGTGATGGTTATCGAGGCTTAATAGAGTAATAAAAGGATTGTGAGGAAGAGTTGTTTTAGACAACAGAATGACTTTCTAATGCTCTCTGATATGGAGCTTGATGCCTTTAGACTCCAATAAAATCAACCTGTTCACGTAACTCCCATGTTGTTACGGAGAGAGCTCGGTAACAATGTTATCTGTTGTTCTTACGGAGAGAGCTTAGGTAAAAAATGTTATCTGTTGTGGGTGAGTATTATGATGCGATCGCACCTCTGGTCATCTGTAACTCTTGAATGCGCTCTAGGGTGCCAGCTGGGATAGCCGATATCAGCTGTTTAGTGTATTCTTGCTGCGGGTTGTTATAAATCTCATCAGCAGGACCCAGCTCTTCAAGACGCCCCTGGTTCATTACCATGATGCGATCGCTCATAAATTTCACCACACCCAAATCGTGGGAAATAAATACATAGGTTAGGCCAAACTCTGCCTGTAGCTCTTTTAACAGGTTAAGTACTTGAGCCTGCACAGAAACATCAAGGGCCGAAACTGACTCATCGCAAATAATAAATTTAGGGTTAAGTGCCAGAGCCCGAGCAATACAGATACGCTGACGTTGACCGCCTGAAAATTCGTGGGGGAATCGATTGACACAGCCAGGGTCAATATCCACGCGCTCTAAAAGATAGGCCACTCGTTCGTTAAGATTGCGACGGCTGCGAATAACTTTGTGGATTTTTAAGGGTTCTGCGATCGCTTTACCGATACTCATTCGTGGATCAAGCGAGCTAAATGGGTCTTGAAAAATGACCTGCATCTCGCGGCGCAGCTTACGCATTTCTCTTTTGGGCAGCTGTCGAATGTTGTGCCCTTCAAAGAAAATATTGCCCGCTATCGGTTCGACTAACCGTAGCAAGGCGCGTCCCAGCGTTGTCTTGCCACATCCTGATTCACCGACTAAACCAAATGTTTCACCCTTATACACATCAAAGGAAACATCATCCACGGCCATAAAGGTACGAGTAGTCTGGCCAAACACGCCCTTAATGGGGTAGCCCACCTTGAGGTTTTGCACTGTGATCAGAGGTGTTTCACTACTGAGTTGTTCGAGACGGCTGGCGGTTTCAGCTGAAGTCACTTCAGCTGCCAGCGCATCAGCCTCGTCTGCTTCAAAATGACGGGCAAAAATTTTAAACTCGCCGTCAGGCTCATCTTGAACCTGCATGTAGTCGGCAACGGTGGGCAGCTTACGCAATCGCTGCTCAGGCTGAGGCCGACAGGCTAATAAGCCCTTGGTATAGGGATGCTCTGGGGCTGCAAAAACTTTCTCGACAGAGCCATACTCCACGATTTTGCCACGATACATAACGGCTACATCGTCGGCAATCTCAGCGATGGTGCCCAGATCGTGGGTGATAAAAATCATGGACATGGAGCGTCTGTCCCGTAGATCCCGCAGTAAATCTAGGATGAGAGCCTGAACGGTGACATCTAGAGCTGTGGTAGGTTCGTCAGCAATTAAGAGCGCCGGATCGCAGGCCATGGCCATGGCGATCATGACCCGCTGCAGCTGACCACCCGAGAGCTGATGGGGATACCGCTTCAGCATTGATTTTTTACGCTGCTGTACGGCTCGGCCAATAGCGTTGCGATCCGTAAGCTGCTGTTCAGTAGCAAGCAGGGTGGCTAATTCCTCATCACTGGGCAGCAGTTTGACTTCCTGCAGTCGGGCGATGACCTTTTTTTCAGCGTCAGATTTGGATACATTATGGTGCTGCTGGATCGCTTCAATCAGCTGAAATCCGCAGGTGTAAACCGGATTCAAGGAACTCATCGGTTCCTGAAAAATCATGGAAATTTGGCGACCCCGATAGTCCTGCATTTGTTTGGGCGAAGCCTGACGTAAATCTACCGATGGAGCATCTGCTTGAGCGGAAAATAGAATTTCGCCGTCAGTGATACGTCCGGGTGGGTTGGGTACCAACCCCATAACCGATAGGGACGTAACAGATTTCCCTGAGCCCGATTCGCCAACGATACCTAGCGTTCTACCTCGCTGGACTTGAAAGGAAATGCCATCAACTGCCTTGATCACGCCGTTGGCGGTATCGAATTCGACCTTTAAATTGCGGACATCGAGGATGGTTTCGCTCATGGAGTTAGTGGTTGCTAGGAGGTAGAAGACGGTTGGGCTACTCTAGACGGTCAGATATTGATGATTAAAGCTTAATTATTAACGATGTTAGAAAACCTGTGGTTATCAATGTACTTATTTGGAGTTAGCCAACTATAGTTAGAGGTAGAGTCAACCGTTGAGACTTCGGCAAATGCGCGCTAGTGCGAATATGCAAAGGATCGGTATTGTGAGTTAGCCACTGCTTATGCAAAATGCCCGTGCGGGCGTTAACGCAGGCGATCGTGTACGCAATCATAGTAATCCTTCGCCGTTGATTATTAATACGTTGTCTCTACTCCCATCATGGCTCAACTTGCGATCGCAGTTTTGATCGTTATTATCGGTTCCGCTATCTGTTCAGGTACCGAAGTGGCATTGCTGTCCATCCCTCTCCTCAAAGCTCGACAGCTTGCCCAAAATCGTAACCCAGCCACTGTTGCCTTACTAGCTATTCGGGAAAAGGTCAACCGGCCAATTGCTACCATTGTTATTCTCAACAACATATTCAATATCGTTGGTAGCTTTGTTGTCAGCCGAATTGCTGCCAGTTTGTTTGGCAATTTGATGCTGGGTATTTTTTCCGGCGTCCTAACATTTTTAATTATTTTATTTGCCGAAATTGTTCCCAAAACAATTGGTGAGCGTTATGCCGAGCAATTTGGATTACTGGTAGCAATTCCAGTACGTAGCCTGACCTGGCTAATGACACCGATTATTTTGTTGCTAGAAAAATTGACCGCACCGTTGCTCAAAGGCAATCACCGCCCCATCACAAATGAAGCCGAGATCAAGCTATTGGCGATGTTGGGGTATCAAGAAGGTCTGATTGAAGATGACGAAGCTGAAATGATTCAAAAAGTCTTTCGCATGAATGACATTGCTGCAGAAGACATCATGACGCCACGGATTGCCATTACCTACATTGAAGGTCATCAATCGTTAGAATCAGCTCAGCAAGAAATCATGCAGTCGCAGCATAGCCGCATCATTGTAGCTGGTGAAGAACTGGATGATGTTCTGGGTGTGGCGCTAAAGGCTGAATTACTGGCTGCCCTGGTCCAGGGTCGAGGGCAGGATCCGGTCACCAGCTGTATGCGTCAAGCCCGATATATTCCTGCGACCGAACAATCTGACAGACTGCTCAAAACGTTTCAAACTTCCCGTGAGCACCTCATGATTGTGGTGGATGAATACGGCGGTGTATCAGGCGTTGTCACCCTAGAAGATGTATTAGAAGTGCTGATTGGTGAAATCGTTGACGAAACCGACCGTAATGTTGATTTACAGGCCCTTGCTCGGCAGCGACGGCGACGACTGCTACAGCGACAGGGATTTCAGACTGATCTGAAAAAGCGAAATAACCAGTAGGGACGTACAGGAATTTAGTAGGAGTGCACAGCTGTGCGCCCCTACTAGTTAGGCAAAACCGACTTTAGATATCCGATACAAAGCTTTACACTGTCTGTCATGTAAAACTGACCTGGGGCTAAGTGTTCAAAAAAATCTTGTGCCAGAACGTGATGGGGCATCATCACAACTGGTTTCTGAGCTTTGAGTGCTAACGCGATTTCAGATACAGTACCTAGACCTAGACCACAGGCAATGAGCCCATGACTCGAGAGAACGTTAATGACATTTCTCGCATGGCCCATTCCCGTGACGATGGGCAGAGTGACTCCCATGGCCGTGTTAGTTCCTTCGCTATCCGGTAAAATTCCGAGTACGGTGCCTCCTACAGAAGCTGCGCCTTGACTGGCTGCTGCCATTACCCCTGCTGGACGACCTCCTGTAAGCACTACCCAACCTTCTTGAGCGACAGCTTTGCCTAGAGCATGAGCCAACTGTCGTTCAGACTCCGGAGCATTATCCCCTGGCCCCATGATGCCAATGATGCTTTGGGTGGTCATTCTAAGATACTTGGAATGTTGTTGATTTTGATATCGCTGGGGTGTGAAATGCTATTTGCTAGTCAGCATAATAGACAGACGCAGACCTATCAATCTAGTCATGATAGTGTCCGGCATTATGGCTGTCTCTTATGAAGTAACGTATTAGTTTCTGGTCAAGCTTTTGAGTTCGCTACATTGGCAACCGTTAACATCCAGTTTTGATTGCTATGTTAGTTAGTGATTTAGCAATTTTTATGGCTGTTGATAAGGGGTGCGCCCTCGTGACCGGGAGCTAACTTTCGAATCGTCCGCTTATCCACCTTTCCGTTCAACTATGATTCATCTTGCTCGTTCGGCGGCTCAAACGCTTCGACTTGCCCAGTTTATGCCGTCTGGCCCAAAGCTGACCCAGTTGAATCGATGGCGGTCAGTCTTGTGGGGGAGTGCTATGGCGTTGGGTATCGCCATGGTGAGCCCAGTGCAGGCTGCAGAACGAGTCAATATTCAAGTTGGGCCCATTAAGCAGACGCTCCATGTTAGCGATCTTGAGGAATTTGCTAGAACTGGCCAAGTACCGCCCCGACTAAGACTATATGAATCGTTCCTGACCCCTGAGCTGCGGAATATGCTCAACAATCGGGTTGCTCTCGATCCGGCGATGGCAGATCGGATGGTGGCAGATCTGCTAGCTTCGCCGAATGGTGAGCTACTGCTAGATTCTTTAGCCCGTGTAGCGCCCGACCTTACAGTGGAACAGATCCGTGGGGCGATTCGGTTAGCAGCTAAACAAACCAATGGTCTCAATATGCTTGGGGTATTGCGAGCTGTGCCCCAGGACACACTAGATGTGGATCTAACAGCGGCATTAGCGTTGGTTTCGCAGCTCAACCTGTCGCGGCTTGAAGGCGATGCACTGAGTAGCGTTCTTGAGCAAGAACTTTTAGTTAGTAACAATATTGAGCTACCGACCGGCATCGAGCCCACAACTTCTGGACCAATCGATGTGACCCTGCGGTCGTTTAAGTTTGTAGATAGCGATCGCAATCGGTTAATTCCCCTCGATATCTATGTCCCTGACCGAGCTGCGGTAGACGATGCGCCCCTGGTTGTTCTATCCCATGGGTTTGCGGCTGATCGTCGTTTTTTGACCTATATCGCTGAACATGTGGCGTCCTATGGATTTACCGTAGTTGCAGTAGAGCATGTGGGTAGTAATGTTGAGGCCCTTAACAATACGCCTTTGGACCCTTCTGCGGTTGAAGACCCCAGCCGTATTTTGCCAGCGAGTGAGTTTCTTGATCGTCCCCGTGATGTCTCCTATGTCCTAGACCGTTTGGTGTGGATGGAGCAAGTATCTCCGATGTTAGGAGGCAAATTTGATACTGACAGGGTGGTGATGATTGGCCACTCGCTTGGTGGCTACACTGGCTTTGCCTTGGCGGGTGCGCAGCTAGATTTATCGGCGCTACCGCCTTTTTGTGAAAGTCTCACACCTGTCGGTCTTTCACCGGCTGATTGGCTACAGTGCGCAGCGACGGAATTGCCTGAGGTCACCGCCGATTTAAGCGATTCTCGCATTGTTCAAGTGATTGCCATGAATCCTTTGGTGGGTCGGCTGTTTGGCCGTAAAGGGCTAGCGGATGTAGACGTACCCAGCATTATTTTGACGGGGACAAAAGATGGGGTGACCCCAACGTTGGCTCAGCAGCTAGGGCCGTTTAATCAGCTCAGTGGCCCCAATAATCACCTGGTTGCCGTTATTGGGGGTACCCATTTAAGTGTGGGCGATCCAGATAATGTCAATGAGGCGCTAACTCAAATTCCGTTTATGCCAGAACTCTCAGGTGAGCAAACCACTGACCTGCGTGAGTATCTGAGAGCGCTATCTCTAAGTGTGGTGATGCAGCATACAGATGAGGCCGAGACTTATAGCGTGTTTCTAGAACCTGCTTACGCACAACAGTTTTCGACCGGAGCGTTACCGATACGAATGACTCAGACGCTGCCCGACAGTGTACAAAGCTGGCTGAGAACGGTGGCGCCTGAGCAAGCCCGTGCCCAAGGAGAAACCTTACGTTCCTGGGTCCATTTAAGAACCTTTGAAACTCGAAAGTCTATGGGCAATGTGCATCGTCGGATGATGGCCTATCTGCGTCAAGAGCAGGTATCGATTACGGTGCTCTATTGGCCGATGGGTCTACCTTGGATTTAGGGCAATTGGGATACCCCATCCGGTAGAGACGTTCCATGGAACGTCTCTACCGGATGGGGCGTTTATTTTTGTTTACCGATTAGATGATTTGGCGCGCTGCAGGTCTAACAAAGCTGCCGATTCTCTCGGGCTGACCAGACTGTTGGCACAGAGAATGCCCGAAGCCGCGACAGCCGGAACACCAATACCAGGTAGCGTACTATCACCAACTCGGTATAGCCCCTTGATAGGAGTTTTACAGCCAGGGAATAGTCCTTGTCCTGCAGCGATAGCAGGGCCATAGGTGCCCTGGTGCCGTCGTAGAAAACGCTGATGCGTCAGGGGGGTGCCGATGAGTTTAAGAACGATGCGATCGCAAATATCTGGAATCACTCTTTGCAATGCCCGTATCAAGGGTTGTGACTTAGTCTCTTTCTTCGTTCCGTAGTCTGCATCCCGCTGCCAGTTTTCCCAGGGTTCTAGAGTATAGGCATGCACCACCTGATGACCCGCCGGTGCTAAAGACGGGTCAAGGACTGACGGAATAGAAATCATGCAGGTGTTGCCTGGTGTCGTAATATCTTGGTCCGTATCATGCACCACGACATGGTGAATGGTTAAATTCTCTAATCCTTCAGCGCGGATACCTAAATGTAAATGCATAAAGCTATCGACAGCAGGAGTATCTAATAATGTTTGACGGTAGCGTTTCGGTAGCTCAGTCTCATCGAGTAAGTGATTGTACGTATCCCAAAGGGTGGCATTGGAGATCACTGTAGTTGCTCGAATCCGTTCTCCAGTTTTCAGCACAATTCCCTGTGCATGATTATGCTCGACCCAGATTTTGCTGACGTGGGTGCCTAAGCGTAGCTGCCCACCCCAGCGATTTACCCCCCGTACTAGGGCGTCGATGATGGCGCCACTACCGCCGATCGGATAATCAATCACCGATTCGGCGCGCTCTCCAAACATAAAGGCCATTTCAGGTGCGACGGTCTCATGGGCCTTCATGCCCGATAGTAAAAAGCACTCTAAATCAATCAGCTGTTTAAGCCAGGGTTCGCGAACGGTACTATCCACAAAGTCACCCATAGAGCGCCCCAGCCCACGTAACTGGGGCAAAAGCTGCAGCATAGCCTGTGGGAAACGCTGAACCAGCAGTGGCAACAACCACCCATCTGCCCGTAAAGCCAGTGTGGGAATTGCCCCCAAAGGCCGGTATATAGCCAGCATTTTCTCTGTCAGTGCCTGTAGCTCTTGGGCTGCTTGGGGACTAAATTTGGCCAGCGATGCCTGGTAGCGTTTGGCATCACCATAAATTGCCAGAGTTTTATCGGGAAAGTGATAGTGTCCGAGCGGGTCGTAGGTGACGGCTTCAACTGATTCGCCTAGGGCGTCTAACACCTCTCGCAGCGGGTTGCATGACGTTGAATCGGCTAAACCACAATAAAACGAAGGACCCGAATCAAACGTGAATCCTTGACGTTTGAATGCATGGGCTGCACCACCAGGTAAAGTATGGCTCTCACACACTAGTACTCGTCGACCATAGCGAGCGAGCAAACCTGCAGCTACCAAGCCACCGATGCCGCTCCCGATTACAACAACGTCATAGGAATCCATGGGCGTTTTTCATACACGTAGAGTCGTTCCATGGAACGACTCTACGTTCTATGGTTATCTATCGAATTAAAACTTGCTCAATCTCAGGTAAACATTCACGTACAGCGATTTCTTCATCTGGATGGATATCTTTTAGATGATTAATGCGCCACTGAGTGGAACTTTCTAATTCTCGTGCTTCCTGTTGCAAACGCAAGTATTCGTCTGTGGCATCAGGCTGATTACTGATCTGGTTAAGACGACGGGTGAGCGCTTCACGTTCACGTTCCCAATGCTCATGGATGGCTTGAATCTGGGCTTCAGCACCCCCAGATTTGACGACAGAATAGACATCCATAAGCCGCTGATACTTATCTAAGTAATTAGAGTCTCCATTATTGATAACAGGATTGCTCAGTACATCCCTTGCGTTGGCACGACGTTTTCGTCGCAACCACCACTGTAAGATTACGGGGATAGATGTTTGGCTGATCAAAGTCTTTTTGGAAAGTAGATGCATAGTTACAAACCTCATGGACTAACCCGGAAGGTTGAAGCTAATTCCCCAAGGGGTAATATTTAATACTAAAGCGTTATTGGCACACTTGGTGTCTTACCTACGGACATCTTTGTTATTGTTTCTTTGGCTTTGTTTAGAGCTTTAAAGACCCTTTGTTTGGGACGTTTGTCAAGATCACTAATCGCGTAATTTGGCACAATGCTCAAGGCAGTTTTTTTTGGTTTTCACGGTGTCATCATCAATGACGATGACATTCATCCACAGCTGCTCTCCCAGCTGCTGTTGGACGAAAACTTACGGTTTGATCCTGATGAATATCAGCAGATGTACCTGGGGCGTAGCGATCGCGCCAAGCTGACGACGATTTTGCAGACGAGGGGGCGTTTTGTGCGAGATGAGTATGTAGATGGTCTGTTGCGCAAAAAGGCCGAGGGGTATCAAGCATGGCTGCGATCGCAATCTAAGCTTTCCCTCTACGCAGGGTTAGATGATTTGCTGTATCGCATTCGTAGCAAACAATATGTGACAGCGATTGTGACTGGTGGGCAGCGAGTGGATGTGGAGCATGTGTTAGCAACCGCTAAACTGATCGAGCAGTTTTCTTTGGTCGTGTCTGCTAGCGATATGCCAGTGTCTGCCAGTAAGCCTGCCCCAGATAGCTACCTGGCAGCAATTGACCAGTTAAATTTACAAAATCCTGAGCTGGCGTTGACTCCTCAAAACTGTTTGGCCATTGAGTCCTGTTTTGCTGGGATCGAAGCTGCTAAAGCCGCTCAGATTCCGGTTGTAGGTGTAGCTCAGATCTACCCTTATCATATGATTCAACGCTGTGCGACCTGGGCTGTCGACTACTTAAATGAAATTGACTTTGATTGGATTGCACCACGGTATGAACGGGGATCGAATGCCGCTAACATGGAAGAAAAACCAGCCGTGTAGCTGAGCCAGGGGAGTAATTGACAATGAAAGTAGCAGTGACTGGGGCAACCGGATTTGTTGGATCGCGCTTGGTACAGCGACTCCATGATGCGGGGCATCAAGTCAAGGTATTTACCCGTAACCCTGAGCGAGCCAGAAAAGTATTTCCAGAGTCTGCGTTTAATCGGGTCGATGTGGTTGGCTACACCCCCCAGGAATCTGGCGATTGGCAAGCTGAAATCTCTGGCTGTGACGGTGTGATCAATCTAGCTGGGGAGGCAATTTCGGAACGGTGGACTCCTGAGCGTAAGCGGGAGATTATGAATAGCCGTGTGGTGGGCACCGAGAAAATTGTGGAAGCGATTGGCAAGGCGGATGTTAAACCGAAAACATTGGTAAGCGCTTCGGCTATTGGTTTCTACGGCACCAGTGAAACGGCAGAATTTTACGAGACCAGCGAGCCAATCAAGCAGGACTTTTTATCTCAAGTTTGTCAGGCCTGGGAAAAGGCAGCCGATAAGGTGACGGCCTACGGGACGCGGCTAGTGACCGTACGGATTGGTATCGTATTGGGGATGGGAGGTGCGATCGCAAAGATGGTCACCCCGTTTAGACTTTATGCAGGTGGCCCCATTGGCAGTGGACAACAGTGGTTTTCCTGGGTTCACCGAGATGATCTGGTGAGTCTGTTTATGCAGGGGTTAACCGACAGCAACATGTCTGGCACATACAACGGCACAGCTCCCCATCCTGTGCGAATGTCTGAGCTGTGTGATGCTCTCGGTAAAGTCATGAATCGGCCTTCTTGGTTACCTGTGCCAGACTTTGTGATTGAGACCCTTTTGGGAGATGGTGCTGTTGTTGTACTTGAAGGTCAAAAAGTTCTACCAGAGCGTACCCAGTCCACTGGCTTTTCCTTTGCGTATCCAAAGGTTGAGCCAGCACTGCGAGAAATTGTAGTTGAGTAAAAAAATTACTGAACTACCTGTGCACCATGACTGCGGGGATCGTCTACTGAGCCTGCCGGTTCTAGTGCGGTCTCTACATCTGATGCCTGCCCTTCAGCCTGGGCATATGGCAGGTTTTCTCCGGCTACCAGTGCAGTTAAGTTTTCTGCCAGTACAGCCCGAGGGATCTCTCCAATCGCGGTGCCAATATCACCACCAGTCTGATCCAAAAAGGCAAAGTGAGGGATCCCATCCACCCGGTAGTGCAACATTTCTGGGAGCCACTTGGTATTATCAACATTTAGCATGACGAAGTTAACGTCTTGCTGATACTCATTTTTTAGCTGTTGCAGGTCACCAGCCATTGCCTGACAGCTAGTACACCAGTTGGCATAAAACTCTACTAGAGTCGGTTTACCGTTCGTCACTGCCTGTTCTAAAGGTACTGATGCTGCGGCCATGTCTGAGAGAGAGGCTGAAGGCGTACGGGTCTGCAGACCCAAAACCACCGCTACACTTAGCAAAATAGCCACAGTGACCACTACAAAATTTCGTAACCGTTGCCCTAGGCCAATCGATTCAGGGGAGTTAACCGACATAGAATAAAAAAGCGCACGCAGCGTTATCACAGCATCTTCTTTAGTCTAACGGAATGAAAAAGCGCGTTACCCTGACATTTCCGAAACAGACGGTGAATATGCCCATTACCTACCGGCTAGCCAAAGACTTTAACGTAGCCGCTAATATTATTCGTGCTCAGGTAGCGCCAAATCAGGTAGGTAAAGGGGTAATTGAGCTGTCGGGCGATATCGACCAGCTGGATGAAGCCATTGAATGGATGCGTAACCAAGGCATAGGAGTTTCCTTATCAAGCCGTGAAATTCTCATTGATGAAGACCTCTGCGTGCACTGTGGTTTATGCACCGGAGTTTGCCCTACTGGAGCCCTTCGGCTCGATCCAGAGAGTTTCAAATTGGTTTTCAATCGAGCCCAGTGCATTGTGTGTGAGCAATGTATTCCCACCTGTCCTGTGCAAGCAATATCAACCAATCTTTGAAGGCATGCATGAAAAAATTGCCCTGGCTGTCCTCAATGCTCTTATTACTTGCCTTTATGGGGTTCGGTGCCTTTTTGCATTCGCGACACAGTTCAGACTTTCTTTGGTGGCTAGCCTTGGGGTACGCATTCCTTGAATCTGCCCTGCTGACTATTGTCTGGAAACCTATGCGTAATGTTTTCTTATTGGGGTTTCAGTCCGATTTTGGCTACACGGTGATGGCGCTAGTAATAGCTTCTCTCGCCGTAGTTGTGGTGTCTTGGATTCAGATTTTTGGCTATTTTCTCGTGATGCTAGCTGCAGCACTACTACTTCGAGTAGAACTCTTAATTCGTGATATTGGGAACAGTTCAGCGTTTGTCATACTCCTCTTGCTGTCTGCGATGGGACTTTTTATAAGTCGAGTGACTGTAGAGCTGCTGCTGCCACATTTGGCTTGAAGTTAGGCTGCAATTGCATTTATGGACAGTACAGGAATCGGCATAAGCCAAACCGCGTAGGAATTTTTTTAAGCGACTCTATTGAAAGCACAAGCGTTTAACTGTTGCCCCTACCTCGTGAGCTTTAGGCTCTCGGGGTACTTTTTTATCTATAGCTTTGCGCACATAGTTCAGGCCTTATCCCTGAAAGCTTAAGTTGGCCATAGCTATGTACGCAGCAAACCGCTGAATAGACTCAGCAATTTGCCATAAATGCAAGAGTTCACCAAAAAACTGTAGTACAGCGATGCCTTCACAATAGCTACAACATCATGGACGCTCTATAAAGCGGCACAAAAATCAGTAATCATCAATTTTTTTAGGCGACTCTATTGAAAGCACAAGCGTTTAACTGTTGCCCCTACCTCGTGAGCTTTAGGTTCTCGGGGTACTTTTTTATTTAAAGGTAGCCAGAAAAATCATGTCAATTATTAGCCGCAACTAAACAATAACTACACAGTTATTAAGTACTGGCTTCAAAATTTGAGCTGTGCGTGGTGTGCGTTTAACTATCAGTATCATAACTCACATGGCTGAAACCTAAGCTGTAAATAACTTATGGACACTATAGGAAGCGGCATAGGCCAAACCGCGTAGGCATTTTTTTAGGCGACTCTATTGAAAGCACAAGCGTTTAACTGTTGCCCCTACCTCGTGAGCTTTAGGTTCTCGGGGTACTTTTTTATTTAAAGGCCAACCATTTGTAGACCAGAGTGCCCAACTTAAAAAGTAGGCACGTCAGGGCATTACCTACTGAATAACTCTAACGAAAGCGGTAAGCTCATTGTAAAAAAATCCCATATCCCACATGTTAATCACCCTCAAATATTTAGGTGGGTTGGAGACACTCTAGAAATCGACACAAAACTCAGTCAAATGACGGATGCCTAGGCGATTCTATTGAAAGCACAAGCGTTTAACTGTTGCCCCTACCCTGTGAGACACATTTGTTTCGCCGGGTACTTTTTTTGGGGAGAGTGCAGAGAGAGGCTATCTGACTTTGTATCGGGAGGAAGCGGCTCAGCTAAATCATTTCAGACTAAGCTGGCTGCTGCCTTCCTTTGCACCCATTCGGTAATTAGTGGATTTACCAGTTCGGGTGCTTCATCCTGGGGGCAATGGCCCACTCCTTTGAGTGGTATGAACTGTTCGACGACTTTATAGTTGCTGAGTTCCCGACCAAGCTCTATTGGTTCCCATGGGTCAGCCTCTCCCCACAGCATCAACACTGGACAGGTCAGTTGAGGCAACAAGTCTTCAGGTAGTGGTCCTTGGGAATAACTAATAAATGCAACGAATACATCGACTGCTGTCGGATCGTAGGCTGGAGCAAGCAATAGCTGAATCAGCTCGTCAGTGACGGCGTCTTTGCGGCCATAGGCTTGTCGCAGAATATTTTTGAGAGTTTTGGGCTTAGCCAACCGAGAGAAAAAGAATTTGCCAACAGGTTTGTAGTTGAGGATAGCCTGGATGACTGGTGTAGGTGCATTGCGGTACCAAGGTAAGGTGACACGTTTGCGATCGTGGAGTAGGCGCAAAGAACAGTCTAGAACAACTAAACCCAGGATTTGTGTAGGAGCCGTGACAGCTGCCTGCATGGCAACAATACAGCCGATGGAGTTACCGACAAGAAAAGTAGGGGCACCGATAATCTCTTGACAGAAATCGATAACTTGCTGTCCCCAGGTTTCAAATGTGTAGTTGATCGGCTCGCCAGGAGCAGGTTTAGCAGACTGACCGTAGCCAATTAGGTCAATGGCATAGACGCGGTGGGTTTGACCTAGGCTAGGCAGGTTCTTTCGCCAGTGGTCGCTGTGGGCTCCGAACCCGTGAATGAGGAGTAGTGGAGGGCCTTGAGTCCCTGCAGTTTGATAGCGAATGGGGAAACCTTGCCAGGTCCAGAAGTGGGTTTGGGCAGATAGGGTTTGAGTCATGGATGGAGGCAGGGCTTATGGTGGGTGGAGTTTTTCCTTTCTTAGATTATTACGTACTGTGATGATGATGATGAGTTTGCGATCGCATACTCATCATTATGCCGCTAAGTCAGCATTTGCCAAATATGTTGGCGTTTGAGGCGAGATTAAATCTCCTGTAAATGAATGATAAAAAACTCTCTTGATTGAACTGCACTTTAAATGACTGTGATTACTCACACAACTTGTTCAAATGGCTGCGACAGTCTGATACGTAGGGATTATCTTCGCCAAAGGTAAATAAGAAAAAGCTCAAAGCCTTTTGAAAAATTTGTTTTGCTTCTAGAGTTTTGCCCTGTTCTGCATGTAACCTGCCAAAGTCAACTAGAAAAACACCATGACAAGAGTCTTGATCAGGTAAAGCCTTTTGGGCAATGTAAAAAACTTTTTTGTAGAGACCCTCTGCTTTACCATAATCTTGTCGCCTCCGATAAAAGTTTGCAAGTCTGTTGAGGGCACCAGCTACGCTCTTGTGCTCATTGCCAAAATGCTTTTTAGTACGCCCGACTATTTCTATTAAGAGCTTCTCTGCTCTACTAAAATTTTCTTGTTGCTCATAAATTTCAGACAGCTCATGTAAGCTCGAGAGCGCATCGAAATTATTCTGGTCTAATATTCTTAAGGACTCCAATAGCAGTGATTCTGCTTCCTGATATCTCTTTTGGGTACGATAGAGAAGTGCTAAACTTATCAAATTGTTTGCTACTTCAACATGCTCGTTACCCCACCATTGTTTGTTTATCTTTAGAGACTTTAGAAAAAATAACTCAGCTTGGTCGTATATTTTCTGATTAAAATACAGCCATGCTAGAGAATAGAAAGTGTCTACTAAATCAAGATGTTCATCGCCCCAAATCTTGTTTTGAATTGCTACAGCTTCTAAAAAATGTGTTTCAGCACTATTGAAATTATTCTCTTGGCTATAGTGAGCAGCTAACGTTTTGAGACTCTGAGCGACAACAAGACTGACGTTGCTTGAGAGCTGCCTGTTGATTTCTGTGACTTCTTTATAGATGATAGTCATCTCACCATAGCGGCCTTGATATTCATAGATCTCTGCTATTTTGTAGAGGCTATCAACTACGTTAGGATGATTATTCCCTAGCAGTTTTTTATTGATTGATAGTGCCTCTTGAAAAAATGGTTCTGAGTCATCGTAACGATCTTGACTGTAGTAGAACCAACCTAGCCTGTAGAGGCAGTTAACTACATCGGAAGAGTCCTTGCTTGATGATTGTCTACTGCTTGCTAAAGCTTCTTTCAATAACCTTTCAGTATTGTCGGTTTTATCCTCTGTATAGTCATAAGGTGTCCCTAAGCTATCGAGGTTTTTTACTGTATCAGGGTTAGCTTGAGTGCTATCTACAGACTGTTCTCTGCTGCTAATGATATTAATTGTTGAGATCGTGGAAGGCTTAATAATTACTGATTGCCATTCTTGTATTAAACCTAATATATTTTGTCGTGCTGCATTTGCTTTCAATCCAACTAAATCTATACAGGCAATCGATCTAAGTAATCCCTTGGGTTGGCACTCTCTTACTCGGATAAGGAGTAATCTGCGATCTTGATTCTCAAAAATTTTTATAAATATCTCTTCACATTTGGGCCGTGTAAACTCAAGCTGTAGATAATCCTCTGATAATACCAAGATTGTTATGTCGGCGTTTGCTACTTCTCTTTTTGTATGAAGAATACAATTGTCATCAGACCATAAATCCCATGACTGAAAAAACACCTCATTACCAGCTTCTCTCAGTACCCAAGTAATCCAGTCAGCATAGGCTTTATCAACGTTGGTGTAGCTTATAAAAAAGCTATTCATACTTAATTATAATAAAGAACAACAATCAGTTCGCTGATGTATTCAGTATGATGAACGGTGCTTAGTTAAGCTGCGACAATATGAATAGTGATGTGTGCAAAAGCTTGTTCTTCTGAGAGTCAAATTGGAAGCTTAGCCAGGAAATGGGGAAGACATGTGCGCGCCCAACGATACTGCCTCTAGTATATGAGGCCCACTCACAAGGGCAATTTCCTAGATTCGCTCAGGCCGTTGACTATGGCCTCTATCTCAATGCCTCTACGGCTGTTGCAGGCCCTAAAATCGAAATATATGAGTCAACAAAACATCGCTTTGCGGCGTCTTGGGCTGCTTCAATTGTGACGGCGCTAATGTTTGCTTGAAACTGCTCGTCAAATGCAGTGCCCAGACCTAAAATCTCGTACCAGCCTAGTAATTGGGCAATCTGTCCGTTGGTTTGTTTCCCTAGCGCATATTGTCCAAGCATTTTATTCTTGGCGACCTGTAGCTCATGTTCAGTTAGGGGAACTTTGCAAAGACGGCGAAGCTCGCTTTGAAGTCCATCCAGGGCAACTGAGGTGTTTTCTGGTGCGGTGCCGATGTACGAAACAAACTGCGACGGGCCTAGGCGTGTCGGATAAAACGCCGATACATCATAGGCAAGTCCTTGTTTTTCTCTGAGTTCAACAAACAAACGGCTGGACAAGCCATTACCCAAGTGGGTGCTGAGCAGCTTAAGCGCTGCAAAGTCTGGGTGTTTTACAGAAGCAGCCAGATAGCCAATGATCACAAATGCCTGGTTGGTCTCTTGCGGGGTGACAATGCGATAGGCGTGGGAATCTATGGCAGGCAGCCGAGGTTCAATAGCTGGGTGACTGGGGGCTGACCAGTCTCCCAGTAACTTATCAGCTAGGGCAACGGCTCTTTCTGGATCAATACGGCCAACAATGACCACCACCATATTGTCGGGGCGAAAATGCTGGCTATGGGCATCTAATAAATCTTGCTGCTGTATGGCCATGACGGTTTCTTCTGTGCCCATGCTAGAAAAGCCATAGGGATGAGTTCCGTACATGCCTTCGCGAAAATATTTGTAAGCCACGCTAAAGGGTTGCTCTTGCATAGAGCGTAGCCCTTGAATGGTCAGCTTACGTTCTAGCTCAATCTCATTTTTAGGAAAGCTAGGCTCTCGCAAAATCTCAGTAGCAAGCGTAAAAATTTCTTCGAAATCATTAGAGACGGTTTTGACGCTGATTAAGCTGTAGTCTGATGCGCTGTCAGCCCCTAAGCTGGCCCCTACATACTCTACGGCTTCAGCAATTTCAAGGGAACTGCGGTGGGTTGTCCCCCGTGTAAGCAGTGAAGTTAAAAAACTAAAAATACCTGCATTGCCCGGTGTTTCGTGTCCCTGACCAATTGGTAAAAATAATCGTGCTGAAACAATATCAGCGACTGGATTTTCAATGGCGATAACTTTCAGGCCGTTGCCCAGATGGGTCGTAATAGAGTTTTGCTGCGGGGCAGTGGATACAGTCACAGGTGTCGTGGTTGGAGTCAGGATTAAAAAGCTAGTAGCAGATGAAAATTAAGCAGGTGTTAGGGTAAGAGTCCCACAGTGTGCAGGGGATAGATATTGCTGAGCTAGGGGCATAAGTTGCTCAGCAGAGTAGGCTCTCACATAGTCTGGATAAGCTAGGGCAAGCTCAGGAGTGGCTAAGGTTCCATAATACCCGTATAGGCCAGCAAGCTGGCCTGGGGTTTCCATTGAAAAGGCATAATCATTGCATAACACTCGCTGGGCACGCTCTAACTCTTGGTCACTAATCGGGACAGTGGCTAAAGCAGCAATGCGATCGCAAATGACCTGTTCTACCTCTTTAATATGATGGGGGGCAAGCCAAGCTGACAACACAAACAGGCTACAGTCTTTTTGCACTGAGAGGCTACTGGCAATTTCATCAACCCATTGGCGTTCTTCGCGAAGCTCCCGCACAAGCCTTGACATGCGGCCTTCAGCCAAGACTGTTGCCAGAATATCTACACCACAGGCAGTTTTGAGGTCATCTATGCCAGGTGCAAGCCAGGCCATTAGCAAGCGTCCATGCTCCAGACGGGGCAATGCAAGGCTATGGTTAAGACTTGTCAGGATGCGGGGGGAAGAAATCAGGTCTGCTGTCGGGCATGATTCCTGTTTTGCAAACGAACGAAATGTTGCTTGCACGAGTTCCAACACTCGCTCTAGGGAGACGCCACCAGTGATGACAACCTGCATATTCTCAGGCTGATAATAGGTACGATGAAACTCACGCATTTCTTCAGGAGAGCGCTCTTGCAAAATCTCAGGAGACCCTAGCACTGATCGACCATATGGATGGTCGGCATAAATCATTTCTGATAGGGTTTGAAAACCAAGCCAGTCTGGGTCATCCCATGATTGATGAATTTCCTCGATCACCACGTGCCGTTCTCGAACAAATTCATCTGCTGGGATCGCGGCATGGAGTAAAAGCTCGGCAAGATATGGCAAAGCTTCGGCTAAGTCATCAGCCGCGACCGTCATATAAAAATGAGCGTAATCATGGCTGGTAGCGGCATTAGTCAGACCACCGCGACTCTCAATAGCTGCGTCAAACATACCTGGCAAGATTTGTTCAGTCCCTTTGAACACCATATGCTCCAAGAAATGAGCCATGCCTGCCCAGGTTTTAGGTTCATATCTGGCCCCTGCTTTGAGCCAGACGTCTACCACAACTACCGGAGTCGTTGTGATTTCTTGGTGAATCACAGTTAACTCATTATTTAGCCGAATAACGTTTGCAGGAAAAGGGATGCTGGATTTACTGCTATCGCTATCGGGAATGTCGTTGGCGGCAAAAACGTCAGGGGCTGAACTCAAGTTGCTCGATGCCTACTTTTAAAACTTCCGTCTATGCTAACTCCCTAAGTTGTTTTCGGGAATACATAATTGGATAAAGTTGCCGTAGATGCAATAAATCGCAAAAGGAAGAAACAGTCTAATTGGGGATCGCAAATGCTGTCTCAAAAATACAATAATGGCCTAGCCACCTGGGTGACTAAGCCATCTGTCTGTAATAAACATGAATTAAAAAGGATTTTTTAAAGAGTATTTAACCGATTCAAAAAGTAAGCATTTAACGGCTCAAAAGAATCATTGTTCATTGCTTACAATCAGTCATTTCAATATCTGCTCACGTCGCTTAACAAACCGTTGAACAGCTGTGAAAAGAACGTAAACCATTAATAAGTAACTAGTAGCAAGCACCAATATGAGCAGGGGGGTCAAGGGGTGAGTCATGAACGTAGCCAAGGGTGAGAGGAGCAACAAGGACGATTTACCCAGAAAATAGGCATCAGGAATCGGCGGCACTGGAGCCGACTCAAATGTATGCTCGATAATCAGAAAGCCTTACTACCAGGATTACCTAGTGCCATAAACGTTGCAGTATCACTCGTCACTCCATACGCACTAAGGTGCGTACATGCACCGATAAAATCTCTACCCAGCCGTCTGTTTGAGATGATTGATAAACCGGCTCACATTGCGCCAACCAGTTACCACACTCTACAAACATCGGACTTGCCCCAGGCAATAACTCACTTAGGGCAATCGCAACGCTCAAGCAAGCACAATTAACAACTTCAGATGCCATAAATAGCACTAGAACAAAGTTATTAATCGCTAATTATCTAGCTCACTTATGAAATTTTTCAATTCCTGCTATTAGCTTAACATAAGCATTTGTTATTCACAAAGACATAATTAAAAAAATGAAATAGAAATTTCTAATCAATGCTGGCCAGATTGGTCTCTTTGTGTGGGGTGAAACCCTATCGGCTTAAAAGTCTTGAAAGAGAAGGTGTTTCCAGACTTTCTCAATGGATTTCTAACACCAAATGAGTCGTTAGCTTAGAATGAATGTGGATTACTTAAAATTTCGTAATCAAGCCGTCTGAGCATTTTCTCCCATGACTTCAACAACATCGCTGTTTGCTCCCGTCGAAGCCGATCTGAGGCTGCTGGCGGATAATTTAAAGCAGCTGGTCGGTGCTCGGCATCCTATTCTCTACGCTGCTGCAGAGCATCTTTTTGGAGCCGGAGGGAAGCGCATCCGACCTGCTATTGTGCTACTGCTATCACGAGCTACCGTAATGGAGGCGGAAATCCCTGCTAGACATTTTCGCCTCGCAGAGATCACTGAGATGATCCATACAGCCAGTCTGGTCCACGATGATGTGGTAGATGAGTCTTCACTCAGGCGTGGCGTCCCTACGGTTCACAGTAGTTTTAATAATCGAGTAGCGGTCTTGGCTGGTGATTTTTTGTTCGCTCAGTCGTCCTGGCACCTTGCTAATTTGGATAACCTGACGGTAGTAAAGCTCCTCTCTCGCGTGATTATGGACTTAGCGGAGGGTGAGATTCAGCAGGGGTTAAACCGGTTTGATACGACTTTATCCATTGATGCGTATCTCACTAAAAGCTATTACAAGACTGCGTCTTTGATTGCGAATAGCTGTAAGTCGGTTGGTGTATTGAGCCAATCGTCTGAGACGTTAACTGAAGCTCTGTATCAATATGGACGCAGTTTGGGACTGGCGTTTCAAGTTGTTGATGACATTCTAGACTTCACGGGATCTGAGGAGGTGCTAGGTAAGCCAGCGGGCTCTGATTTGCTGAGTGGAAATCTAACAGCTCCGGTGCTGTACGCCATGGAGGAAACTCCGTACCTGGCAACGTTGGTTGAGCGGGAATTTGCTCAAGATGGCGATTTTGATGAAGCGATGAGCTTGGTGAAGACTAGTCGCGGCATCGAACGCTCGCGGGAGCTGGCTGGACAGCACGTTGACAAAGCTGTAGCTAGCCTGTCTGAGCTGCCTCCATCGGAGCCCAAACGAGCGCTGGAGGCGCTATCGAGCTATGTTTTGAGTCGCTTATATTAACGCTGGAGTGATTGTTTTCCTTAATCTGATTCGACATACTTGCGGAAACCTTGTACTGGCCTATACTCTCGGCTGATGACCTGTATTGGCTTACTATGCTGGAGGGTTGGGTCCGGAGGTGGTGATGAATAATCCGGTAAGTCCGGTAGTGTGTTTGGGTGAAATTTTGGTAGATAGCTTTTGGGTTGGAACCCAGGAGAAAAAAATGTCGTTGCCGGGTGGGGCACCCGCCAATGTGGCCTGTGGCTTGGCAAAGCTAGGTACTGCGACAGAGTTTGTTGGAGCAGTGGGGATTGATTCTTGGGGGCGAGCCCTGGGGCAGCTATTGTCTGATCTAAACGTAGGTTCTCGTGGGTTGCAGCATCATCCAACAGCGCCAACCCGTGAGGTTTATGTGCTTACGGATGAAACAGGGGACCGTTCGTTTGCTGGGTTCTCACTACCTGATCCGGCTGGATTTGCGGACGCACATTTAATTTACGATCGCATCGATCCACGTTTGTTTGAGGGGACTAAATATTTAGTTATTGGCACATTGGGTTTAGCCTATCCCCAAACTCGTGAATCTATTTTGCAGGCCGTGGAGTGGATTCATCAACAAAATGGTCGTGTTGTCTTGGACATAAACTGGCGGCCTATGTTTTGGGAAAATCCAGCCCAGGCGATTGGACCGGTGATGGATCTGCTCAAATCGGTGTCGTTCTTAAAACTATCCGATACCGAGGCCCAATGGTTGTTAGACACCACTGATCCGGTTGCGATCGCAGCACAACGTCCTTATTTAGAAGGGGTTATGGTCACAGCTGGCGCGGCTGGCTGTCGATATTATCTGGGTGGCCATAGCGGCCATGTACCAGGGTTTGATGTGGATGTGGAAGATACCACTGGTGCCGGAGATGCTTTTGTGGCTGGGTTTTTACACAAACTATGTACGCTGGGGCGCAGCTGTTTGTTGGATGCTGACTGTGCTCATGAAGTGGTGCGCTATGCCAGTGCGGTTGCTGCGTTGACTACGACTAGAGCCGGTGCGATCGCAGGCCAGCCAACACCGAGAGAGGTGGATGCATTTTTGTTTTTGAGAAAATGAGACTATGGCTTTAGGCGCGTTGCATACAACGCCCTTACGCCTTGAGGTGAAATCCGATGGCCAAAGAAATCGAACGTAAATTTCTAGTTCTCAATGATACGTGGCGTGACTTAGCAGAGGGGCGCTATTACTGCCAGGGATACATACCGACTCAGGGTAGACAAACTGTGCGAGTGCGGATTATTGGCAGTCAGGGCTACCTCACCTTGAAGGGACCGGTGGTGGGCATGAGCCGCTCTGAATTTGAATACAAAATTCCGGCAACCGATGCCCAGGCTATGCTGGCAGAACTATGTCAAAAGCCTTTTGTTGAAAAAAAACGCTATCGTATCCCGCTAGGGGAAGTAGTTTGGGAAGTGGATGAGTTTTTGGGAGAGAATCAGGGACTAATTTTGGCTGAAGTGGAGCTGACCCACGCAGAACAACAAGTAGACTTACCTGACTGGATTGGCAAAGAGGTGACCGGCGACCCTCGATATTACAACTCTAATCTGGTGAAATATCCGTTTAAAGACTGGGGTGCTTGACAGGAATAAGGAAAATCAGGGTGTCTAACTCAAAACTAAGACCCCAAAACTTCCTAATAAGAACCCTTGAAAATTCTTTCTGCTTGTCTTTGGGGTAAACGCTGCTCTCCTGGCATTTGATATGCAGCATGAGCACTACCGTTGTTTAGCGTTTTGCTGAGGTCGCTAAATGGCGGGACAAAGGCATGACGATCAGAGTCGTAGGCTAAGATGCTGCCGTCATTAATATTGTAAATCCAGCCGTGCAGAGACAAATTACCACTGTGGAGCCTGGAGCGAACCACTGGATAGGTGCGCAGATTCTCAATTTGGGTGAGGATATTTTCTGCCACCAGCATATCCAGCTTGTCAGACTTGTCTAAATCACTGTAATGGTCTTCAACTAGCTGACGTGTCGCTTCTGTATGGATCAGCCAGTTATACACTAGCGGCATTTTTTCTTCTAGTTTGCCGATTTGCAGTAGCCCTTTCATTGCGCCACAGCTGGAGTGACCACAAATAATAATGTGGTTTACCTTTAAGGATTTGACTGCATACTCAATGGTGGCTCCTTCGCCTCCATTGGTCGCTCCAAATGGGGGGACAATATTGCCTGCATTGCGAATGACAAAAAGCTCACCAAGCTCGGCCTGGGTGATCAGTTCTGGTTGGACCCGTGAATCTGAACAGGTAATAAAGAGGACGTTTGGACTTTGGCCTTTGGCTAAACTGGCCATCAGTTTCTTGTGGGAAGGTACGTAGGTATCTTGAAACTGACGCAGACCCCGCATTAACTTTTTCATGGCTGTTAGTCCTTAAATACCTGCTCTTTGGATATTGGCAAATACCCTTTAATCCTTATCCCATATCTTTACAGCTCTGAGTGCAAAGTTTTACTTATCAGTGCTATCAGCAAGCGCAGGAAAATAATGCGTCGTTGATGGAATAGGGTTTGTGATTATCACTTTCTCAGTAGAATTTTTGTATGACAGCTAAGCATTGGCTGCAATCGTCGCTATGATGCGTAGGGCCTTTTCAACTGAAATTCTATGACTACTTTGCCTGAGATTAAGGCGATATATACAGACGGTGCCTGTTCGGGTAATCCTGGCCCAGGAGGTTGGGGAACGGTCATTTATTTTGCAGATGGTCAGCTCCAGGAGTTAGGGGGCCATGAAGCCGGAACAACGAACAACCGAATGGAAATGCAGGCTGCGATCGCAGCCCTTCAATTCCTTGAGCACCAAGATTATATTGGTCCGGTTGAACTGCATACCGACAGTAAATATCTAATTCAGGGCATTACTCAATGGCTCAAGGGCTGGAAGCGTAAGGGCTGGAAAACATCTGCGGGCAAAGCCGTTCTAAATAAAGATCTATGGATGGAGCTAGATGAGCTGACTCAGCGCTTAGCCAATGTGCAGAATATTGAGATTGACTGGCGCTATGTCAAAGGCCATGCAGGCAATGTGGGCAATGAACGCTGTGATCAAATTGCCCGCGCTTACTCCCATCAACAACCCATTCAGTTAAAACAGCTCAAAGCCTCAGCATCAACACCCCCCTCAGCTAATCAGTCAGACTTAGATAAGGGCATCATCCAAGATGACAACCTCATCCAAGATGAGATCCTCATCCAAGATGAGGACCTCATCTCAACCCAGTCGCACAGTGTTTCAGATAATGGCTCTGCCAGCACCCTACAGCGTCTTAGTCATATTCTCACCCGGTTACAAATGGCTGATACCCTAGCCGAACACGGCTATCTGATCACATCCCAAGAACTGGCGGACCTGCTTGATGAGACTGCTGATGATATTGCTCAGCGTGGCCCTCAATGGACCTGGCGCAACTGGTCTGTCGCTCAGGTTGGGGGTAATGGTGCAGACAGAGAATTTTGGCAATTAGAGAGATTAGAGACAGCTTCGTAAGATCTTTAATCCTTCACCTTAAGTGCCTTCTAAATCCTATATCCTATTGCTGAAATGGCCAGCCCTGAGCGTGATGTGTCTGCAAAGCGAACTTTTTTTAAGCGTGCTAACCTGCCTATAGGTGCAACAGCTTCAAGAAAGATATCGTTTGCTGTATTTTGCGATCGCTGCTCAAAAAAATGACCGGTTCAGAGCAATCGCTGTTCGCCAGTCTCTCAACGCTAACGTTATTTCAGGTTCAGCGATACCAACATTTTTATTTCCATAGGATTGAAGCTATTTAAATCTGCAACAGTTTCTTCTACTCACATTGCTTCTGCTCTCCATAGCAGCTTGTCTGCTGATATCAGGTGCTGACTTCAATCGATGTATCCAAAGGATTTGTGAGTAATCAACTATGGCGTTTTTTCACGAGACGTTTTCTGTTGACGATAATTTGGCTGCGCTGACGAACTCGCCAAATAATGGTTATCTTTTTGGACAAGGGGATTTACAAGCTGTTCCCAACGTTTCTACGAATCTGGCTCAAGCAATAGAAGACATAGGCCCGACCGGTACTCCAGATGCTTCTTCATACCTTGAAGGTATCATTGAACACTTTAGTGGTTTGAGTCACTACCTATCTGAACAAACCATAGGTGAGTTATCTAGCTTTTTGGGGGACGGCGATCAGCTGACAGGTCCAGCGGGTGTACTCACTACAGACGCAGCCCATCAAACAGATAAGCTACTTAATGCGGTTTCCGACCTATCAGCAGAGTCCTACAGTAATGCTTATGGCTATGGACTAGTTAATGCCGCTGATGCTGTGGCCAAGACATTGGGCCAGACAACACCTCTACCCAGTGTCGATAATCTTGGGGAAACTGGTTGGGGGTTAGATATGGTTAATGCTCCTGAAGTTTGGGCGCAAGGCTACACTGGTGAGAATGTTGTTGTGGCCGTTATTGACTCAGGTGTAGATATTAACCACTCTGATTTGCAAAACAACATTTGGGTGAATGCCAACGAGATTCCTAATAATGGTATCGACGATGACGACAACGGCTACGTTGACGATATCAATGGCTGGAACTTTGGCTCCGACCAAAATAACAATAATGTTTTGCCTGGTACAAACGACCCTAGCCAAGGTCATGGCACCCATGTAGCAGGTACTATCGCTGCTGCCAATGATGGTGTAGGCATAACAGGCGTTGCCTATGAAGCCAGTATTATGGCTATCCGTATGGGTGATCTTGTCGGTGGGAAATTTGTGAATCCTGGCAGCCTTGCCGATGCTATTCGTTACGCCGTAGATAATGGTGCAGACGTGATTAACATGAGCCTAGGCTGGAGTGACTCTATAGAATTACAAAACGCTGTAGCCTATGCTGCTAGTAAGGATGTCATTACAGTCAGTGCTGCTGGCAATGGAGATGCCACAGGTAACGGGCTAGCGCTTCTAGGGAGTCCGGCTCAATACGCTACACAGTACGGCATCTCTGTCGGTGCTGTTGATATTAATCAAGACCTTGCCAGATTCTCCAATCGCCCCGGTGAGAACAGCGCCATCCAACATGTGGTCACTCCAGGTGTTGGCATCTACTCAACTCGACCAAATAACACCTATGGTTTCTCCAGTGGAACTTCCATGGCCGCCCCCCATGTGGCCGGAGTGGTCGCCCTTATGCTGGATGCTAATCCAGAGCTAAACCATGGTGAAGCTCGAGAAATATTAACTGGTTCGTCTATCAGCCTGGTTTAACGACGAATAGCCGACCATCATCTCTTTAAGCCCGCAAAAATAAACATGAACACAACAAAAAAAGGGCTCCTATCAGGAGCCCTTTTTTTACAGCTTAGTTTTGCAACTTAGCCAATAAAGCACTTAGCCATTGATTGCAGGTGCAGTCAACGCAACTGGTACTTCAGCACCAGCAGCCAAGTCTAGAGGGAAGTTGTGAGCGTTACGCTCGTGCATAACTTCCATACCCAGGTTGGCACGGTTGATGACGTCAGCCCAAGTGCTGACAACACGGCCCTGGGAGTCCAAAATAGACTGGTTAAAGTTAAAACCATTCAAGTTGAACGCCATTGTGGAAATACCCAGTGCAGTGAACCAGATACAAACCACAGGCCATGCACCCAAGAAGAAGTGCAAGGAACGGCTGTTGTTGAAGGATGCGTACTGGAAGATCAAACGACCGAAATAGCCGTGTGCTGCAACGATGTTGTAAGTCTCTTCTTCCTGACCAAACTTGTAACCATAGTTCTGGGACTCAGCCTCAGTGGTCTCACGAACCAAGGAGGAAGTTACCAGAGAACCGTGCATTGCGGAGAACAAGGAACCGCCGAAGACGCCAGCCACACCAAGCATGTGGAAGGGGTGCATCAGGATGTTGTGCTCAGCCTGGAAGACAAGCATGAAGTTGAACGTACCGGAGATACCCAGAGGCATACCGTCAGAGAATGACCCCTGACCGATGGGGTAGATCAAGAATACTGCAGTTGCAGACGCCAAAGGTGCGGAGTAAGCAACACAGATCCAAGGACGCATTCCCAAGCGGTAGGA
>JBCDIX010000031.1:0-75084 GCA_038748405.1 Cyanobacteria bacterium P01_H01_bin.21
CTGATTCGGCATATTGCTCTGAACCTCTTGAGACAAGATACCGCAACCAAAGCTGGCACGAAGGCCAAACGCCTTAAAGCTGGATGGGATAACGATTATCTCTTAGGAATCCTGGTTAATTGAGTATGCGTTTGCCCTGAAAAAGTGGACTGAAATATTAAGTTCGCGTGATGCGGACATTCATCAAAGCCATCCGCATCACGCCAGCTTAGGTATGCTAATAAGTAAGTGGCCGAAGGGATTTTTAAGATGACGCTGCAAGAACTAATACAAGAGGCTCAACGCCTAAGTTGGCAGGAGCAGTTTCATCTAGCGACTCGTTTGTTGCAATGGGTCGAGGCTAAAATGCAGCCTGAAACCCAATCTCCAAAGCAACGCCAGCCAGATTTACATCCAGGAGCATTCCTGGTATCAGATGATTTTGATGAGCCTTTGCCCGATAGCTTTTGGCTAGGTGAAGGATGAAGCTTTTGCTGGATACTCATACATTTATCTGGTGGGATAGTCAATCGAGCAAAATTCCTGCAAGCGCGTTGGATTTGCTAAAAAACCCAGAGCATTCACTTTTACTCAGCCTTGTTAGCATTTGGGAAATTCAGATTAAAGCGCATCTAGGCAAACTTGAGCTACAACAACCTTTACTAGATATTATCCAACGGCAAGAAAGCCAAAACGGAGTTGTTATTCTTCCCATTACTCTTGCCCATATTATTGAGCTTGATCAGCTGCCCTGGCATCACAAAGATCCGTTTGATCGTCTTCTCATTGCTCAAAGTCGGGTTGAATCTGTAACACTGGTGTCGAAAGATCAAACTTTTGAGAAATATAACTGCCAAATACTTTGGTAGTTAGTCATAACGAGTGTGTCTAAGGAAGGTGAGTTCAATTCCGATACATCAGGTTTCTGATGAGGCTACTGTTAAGTCTCGGTTTGAAGCTGTCTAGAAAATAGCAATGTCGCAGCCGATGAGGGTTTGAGAGAGTCGCAGTTGTTTTTTAGTCTCCTTGAACTCGGCTTAATCGAGCGGCAAACAAAAGCACGGATAGAATATCTTCGTTTTCTAAGTCATCATAGTCAGCCAAGATTTCATCGTGAGTCATCCCAGAGCTGAGGAGTTCTAGTAAAAATTCCACAGGATAACGCAGACCATGAATACAGGGTTTTCCATGGCAAGTGTCTGGATCAATAGTAATCCGTTCCAAGAAGGATGAACTCATGGCTTTCATTGCTGATAGTGATACGTCGACGGTAACTTAATTTTGATTATTCCCTCAACTAGTCAACACCCAATGGACAAACAGTACCCCTTGAGCGAAGTCTAAGGAGGGCGCTCCAAGTCATAGCCAAACCCATATCTAATTGGGAATTCGCCATAATAGTTGTTAGAAACAAAGTACAGGCACAATTTAAAAGCTCTAAATCAACCGAAAAATTGGAAGTCTTTGAGTGATGGCCAACGAGGAGCAGCTAAAAATATTAAGTTCCGGAGTCAAAGCTTGGAACAAATGGCGTCAAGAACAAAGAAAAATCAAACCTTTTCTATTTATGGGAAACTTTGATAAATCTTTTCGGACTTACCCTCCTGACCTCAGTAGGATAAGCCTCAGAGGTGTTGATCTTACTGGTATCGATTTTAGTGAAGTCAATTTGTTCAATGCTGATCTCTCGGGAGTTAATTTAAAGGGTGCTAATTTAAGAAGTGCTAAACTCCTTCAAATCAACTTAAGCAAATCAAATTTAGTTGGAGCTAATTTATGTCGAGCTGATTTGAGTAGCGCAAACATCAAGGCAGCCAAACTCGTAAGCGCCTCTCTTATTCAGGCAGATTGTACAGAGTCTAATTTTTTTCAAGCAGACTTGAGCAAAGCAGATCTTATTCGAGCTGATTTTAGCAGAGCCATTCTTGATCAGGCCATTCTTGATCAAGCAGGATTTGGGAAAGCACACCTAACAGATACTAGATTGAGGGGAGCTTCCTTGAAAGAAGCATATCTAATAAGGGTCAATGCAACTGGAGCAGACTTTAGCAGAGCTAATCTAACTGGCTCCTGTATCCAAGAATGGAGCATTAATAGTGCTACAAATCTTAAGAACGTTGTTTGTGAGCATGTTTACCTTAAGAAAAACTCTCAAGAGCGTCGTCCTCATGGAGGTAGCTTTCAGCCAGGAGAGTTTACTCAACGGTTCCAAAAGTTCTTAGAAACTGTTGATTTGTTCTTTATTGATGGTATCGATTGGCGTGCTTTTCTCACGTCATTTCAGGACCTGCAATCCCAATACAGCGATGATGAGCTGACCGTCCAAGGTATTGAACGCAAAAGTGGCGGAGGATTTGAAGTGAGATTGTCAGTTTCTCCAGAAGCTAACAAAGCAGCTATTGAAAAGGACGCCTATAAAAAATATGAGGTAAATCTTCAACGTTTAGAAGCTCAGTATCAGGCTGAACTGACAGCTCAAGATAGCGACATCCAACGTTATCAGCAACAAAATCAAAACCTAGATGCTCTTTTATCAGCTAATCGACAACATAATGCTGATCTGATGGAGACAATTAAACTATTAGCCAGTAGACCCATTACCATTGAGGCAACCGCCGTGACAGAAAATAAAGCTTCTAAATACAACCTCAGTAACGCCCAATTCGCAGGTGGTTTCGCCGAAACTGTCCAAGGCAACCAAATCGGTGGCAACATCAACAACGCAGCCGCTGAAACACTCTCCCTTGCCGAGGTCGCTGCTGAAATTCAAAACCTGCTCAAGCCTCTAAAAGCCTCTAATCCCAGTCCTACGCAGGCACAGCAGATGGCTTATCTTGATGCGATGATTTCGCCTACGCAGCGTGAGCGGTTTATTGGGGCGTTGAGGGCGGCTGGTGGGGCTGTGATTGAGGAGGTGCCCTATGGGGCGGTGCTAAAGGCATTGGTTAAGGGGTGGCAGAGGCCGAATGGGTAGGGTGTTTGGTTGAGTTGAGAGTGTAAGCTATCTGCTGGGGAAGTTGAGGTGGCGAATCCAGAGCATGTCAAAGAATTAAGAGGCGGTGTAGTGACCTGGAACTATTGGAGGGAGAAACATCCTGGGGTTGTGCCAGATCTTGTAGCAGCTGACCTAAGTGGATGTGACCTTAATAGTGTTGATTTGCGTGGAGCCAATTTACGCAAGTCAAACTTATGGGGAACCAACCTAGCCAATGCTGATCTGAGTGAAGCTATCTTAATTGGAGCAAATTTCTATGAAACAGGCTTAGAGTGTGCAGACTTGAGTAACGCTAACCTGCGTGGAGTGGATTTGCGCGAAGCTGGAATTGAATTTACCAAGCTCTGCGGAGCGGACTTGAGCGAAGCGGACTTAAGCGGAACCCAGTTAGGCACATATGACTTACAGGGAGAGAAGTTGATTGGAGCCTATCTGGATGGAGCTAATTTACACAAAGCTAATCTCATAGAAGCTAAGCTGAGCGAACTGGATCTAAGCACAGTCAATCTGAGTAAAGCTGATCTGAGTAGAGTCAATTTGATTGAAGCCAACCTAAATGGATACAACTTTCAAGAAGTTAATCTTAGCGGGGCAAATCTCAGTAGGGCTCAAGCATTAGGAACTAATTTTGAAGGAGCCATATTGACTGGTGCCTGCTTAGAAGACTGGAATATCAACAATGCCACGAAGTTTGAAGGAGCAGTTTGTGATTATGTCTATCTCAAGGTTGAACAGCAAGAGCGTCGTCCCCGAGAAGGTACCTTTAATCTGGGTGAGTTTGCAGCTCTTTTTCAGCAAGTTGTAGACACCGTTGACCTCATTTTTGTTGATGGTCTCGATTGGCAATCCTTCTTTGCGTCTTTGCAAGAGATACGCGAGCAGTATGCTGCTGCTGATATCAATATTCAGGCTATAGAGAAGAAAAGCAGTGGGGCTTTTGTTGTGCGCTTGGAGGTCTCAAGATCTCTAGATAAAGCTTTTCTCCAGCAGCGTTTGAATACTGCATATAGAGAAAACAAACAGCTTCGATCTCAGCTCTTAAAGACGGAAGGCAAGCTAGAAGGGTACAAGGAACAGCTAGATGATTTTCAGCAAAAGGTATTAAAAGCAATGAATAACCCCACATACGATTTCACCCATGCGCAGTTTGCCAATGGCTTTGTTGCTGGAAATATCGAAGGTAACCAAATCGGCGGCACCATTAACCACTACGGTCCCAACATCGAAGACATCACCAGCCTACTCACCGCCCTCCGCGACCAGGCCCAGACATTCCCCACCGGCCAAAAAGACGAAGCAAACGACATCCTTGATGACTTGGAACGTGATCTGAAAGAGGGGCAGCTCGACCAATGCCGCATCGGTCGGCGGTTGAAGAAGCTGGTTGCTCTAGGCACTGCCATTGGCACGATTGCCAGCGGAGCCGCTGCCGTCTCGGACAATGTTTCCACGTTTACTACCAACATCTCCGAGCTAACTGAAAAACTGGGTATTCCTATTGAGCAAGTGCAGCTGCCACCGTCTGGCACCCCATAAATTACTAACTATTTTTCAAATTGATATCTGCTGGAGCAGAAGATTTCTGCCTACTCTCCTACAGAATCTGAGACAAGAACTTCTGAGAACGTTCTTCTTTAGGGTTGTTAAAGAACTCATCAGGCGTGTTCTCTTCCACCAACAAGCCACCGTCCATCAGCACAACACGGTCAGCTACCTCACGGGCAAACCCCACCTCGTGAGTCACACAAACCATGGTCATTCCAGAGTCAGCCAGACCACGCATTACATCAAGCACCTCACGTACCATTTCTGGGTCAAGGGCCGATGTAGGCTCATCAAACAGCATGATCTTAGGCTGCATGGCCAAGGAACGAGCAATGGCCACACGCTGCTGCTGACCACCCGATAGCTGCCCAGGAAACTTGCTGGCCTGTTCCGAAATACCCACACGCTCTAACAGCTGCATGGCAATTTCTTCTGCTTCCCGTTTCTTCTGCTTACGCACCCAGATTGGGGCCAGGGTGACATTTTGCAAAACCGTCAGGTGAGGGAACAGATTAAACTGCTGAAATACCATCCCCACTTCTCGACGAATCTCTTCGATATTTTTTAAGTCGTGGGAAATCTCGATACCGTCAATGACGATGCTGCCCTTTTGATAGGGCTCTAGAGCATTAAACGTACGGATAAAAGTGGATTTACCTGAACCCGATGGCCCCATCACCACCACCACTTCGCCTTTAAATACATCCAGGCTGACGCCCTTGAGCACATTAAAGCCGTTGTCGTACCACTTTTCGACATCAGTGGCTACAATCACGGCCTCACTGCCAACTGCAGCGCCATTAGAATGATTGGTCATGGATATATTCGCTTGGGTCATGGTTATGGTTCCTAACGGTGGGGCAATACCCCAAAACTATTTTGGCATTGACATTTGGTGATGCTGTTACGACTGACACGGGATGTAACATCCCCAGCCGTCTTAACGCCCTGTATGGAGCGCTTGCTCGATGCGACGGCTGCCCAGGGACATGGCATAGCAGAAAAACCAGTAGAGTACTGCAATAAACAGATATACCTCGGCGTAATCTCCTAGATAGGTTGGGTTAGCCAGAATGCTATTGCTGATGCCCAATAGCTCCACTAGTCCCACAATGCCCAACAGTGTGGTGTCTTGGAATAAGCTGATAAATTGGCCTACAATCGCAGGAATGGCCACCTTTAGGGCCTGGGGCAACACAATTAGAGACAGCGTCAGCGGGTTATTTAACCCTAATGAAGCGGCCGCTTCTACCTGACCACGCGGAATGGCCTGGAGACCGGCGCGCACGTTCTCCGCTAGATAGGCTGAGCTAAATAAGGTTAGACCGACAATGGCTCGGACAATATTGTCAGGCCGTACCCCTTCTGGCAAAAAGAGCGGAATCATTACCTGCCCCATAAACAAAATCGAGATCAGAGGCACTCCACGAATTAACTCAATGTAGGCAATGGAAATGCCTTTGATAATAGGCAAATTACTGCGTCGCCCCAAGGCCATCAAGACGCCAATGGGAAAACACAGGGCAATACCTGTAATGGCCAAAAACAATGTGAGGGTTAGACCGCCCCAGTTATTGGTACCAATGGGCCGCAGGCCAAAGAAACCACCCACTGCACCCGGTATCGCCGTCAATACTAAACAGCCTAGACCAAAAGCAACAGCGGCAACTACGAAGGTGGTCAGGGTTCTGCGATCGGCCAAAATCGGCACCAGCAGTGACACAAAGGCGATGTAGGTCACCAGGGTCAACAGCTTAAGAGGCAAAGGAACATTCAAAAACCCATATACGGGCAAAAATAGGAGCAGGCTGCCGACAAACCACAGCACCCGCATGAGCCAGATGCCAGCAACATTACCGCTGATGGTGTCAATTATCGAGGTGCCAGACAGCAGCTTGAGCACCATGGAGGCTAGCCAAATACTGATGGCGACGACAGCGGCCAGGAAAATCAAGCTATTGCGGATGTCTCCCCCCGCCAGGATAAGCAGAGAAATGGAATAGACTAAAAACCAGGCGCCTGCTAGAAACTGACTTAGGTTTAGCTTGCGCTGGCCCAAGGTTTTACCAGCCCAGGCACAGACCAGGGTTAAAACGACAAGACCAATCAGGGTAAGGGACGAGGGTCGGGTCAAGGGCAAGATGATAAATCCTGCACAGAGCACCGCCACGGTAATCAGCACATTGCGGCTCAGTAGTTTGCCCTGGTTGCGGACCAATAGGCCCCAGGTAAACCCGGCCATGGCCACATTCACGCCTAAAATAGTCCAAATGCGGGCGTAGATTTCGGCGGGATATAGGCCGGCCATAAACAGGGCCAAGTTATTGGGCACCACGGCCCATTCAGCAATGTTAAAGGCCCAGTTAATCATCCCCCAGAGGGCTAACAACATCACGCCGACCAGAATGATAGTCAACAGCGTGTTGTACCAGGTATTAAATAAATGTTTTCGCAACCATGCCTCAGGTCCTGACTGGGCAATAGGCGGCGGGCTGGCCTCTGTCAATAGAGGTGAATCAGGTGAAGTCGTGGTCATCGCCTCTACCGCTCCTTAAATTGCACAGCACTGTTGAGTTGGTTCATGTTCACCGAAATTAGAAGGTTAATGATGAGATAGGTGGCCATCATCAGTAAAAAGACTTCTACGGGGCGACCTGTTTGGTTAAAGGTGGTATTGGCCACTGAGTAAAGATCGGGATAGCCAATGGCCAGGGCCAAACTGGAGTTTTTGGCTAGGTTGGCAAATTCACTGTTGAGCGGCGGAATGATCACTCGCAGAGCCTGGGGGAAGACCACCATGCGCATGGCTAACCCTGACGGCAGCCCTAGGGAACGGGCTGCTTCCCACTGTCCCTGGGAAACTGATTGAATGCCAGCGCGGACAATTTCTGCAATAAAGGCTCCTGTATAGAAGGTGAGGCCGGTAACAATGGCGGAATATTCTAAGGACAGTCGCAACCCGCCAGTGACACCACCCGTAAAGGCTCCTTCGTCATTGATAACGGCGACTGGGGGTTCCCAACCAAGGGCGAATAGGAAAACTAAAAAGCCTAGGAGTAGAAGCAGTGCGATCGCAATCAGCTGGGGTTTCCCCGACTGACCCTGTTCGACGATCACTCGGGTCCGCCAGCGCGCCAGCCATACTAATGGAATGATCAATGCCAGCAGAGAAATCACCCAAAGCCCTTGAGCACTGGACATCAGGGATGGAAATGCCCCTTTAAAGTAAATTCCCCTCTCTGTCGTCGTGTTAAACAACAACAAAAATTCTGCAACAACGACTAGGGGAATCATCACCAGACTGAAGCCATATCCCAGCAGTGATCCAAGACCGCCTCGATAGTCTCCCCGACGCACGACTTTGAGAGAACGAAAAAACAGACCGATCAGCAGCAGCGACACCGCCAAGAGAATCAGCCCTGTCCAGGTTGCCGGTGCGAACGAAGGACCCGGTATGTAAATTCCCTTCTTGTTCAGCACCAGCCAGCTCAGATTGGCATTGGGAAAGACAAAAGGATTTCTGGGCGCAGGAAAGCTAAAGAAAACCGCCAGATACCAAAAGAACAGCTGTAGCAGCAGCGGTACATTACGCACCAGACCCACATAGGCACGGCTAATTTTGTAGAGCAGCCAATTATCCGAAAAACTCGCTACACCTGCCGTAATTCCGACAGTGGTGGCCAAAATTACGCCAACCACCATCACTCGCAAGGAATTGATGATGCCAACTTGAATTACCTTGCCATAGGCATCCTGAGCCTGATAGTCCAAAAGACTTTCACCAATGGCAAATCCAGCCGGATTATCTAGAAAACCAAAACCAAACCTAATGCCCCGCCCTAACATGTTGTCATTGAGAGTGGCCGAAAAATGCCAGAGCAAATTCACCACAAACAATACAATCAACGCCTGGAAAGCAATCTTCCAAAAGCGTTCGTCCCGGAGCAGAGACTGAATACCCGATATCGGACTGTTACTTCGACTGGCCATAACGCACAGAGAACAAGGAGCTGAGAAAGGCGACCTGTAATAGCAATCATCGCAACGCTCAATCCTCACAGGACTGAGACAATAGGCGATTTTAGCCTTTTTTGCCGATGAAATTAAAACTGTTAGTAAACGTAATGTACTTGCCCGAGTGCTGCAGTGTGATGGGCTACCGTAGCGATAATTTGTAGGCAAAAAAGCAATTAAAAACAGGGGCCTCATATAAGGCCCCCAAAGAGTACCTAGGGTTTTGTCTCAGGGGGGCAGGTAGTTTCCTACTCCAGTCCCCCTAAGACCACCCCGTCAAACCGCTAACTTCTAACGGAAAGGAGGCGCATACATCAAACCACCTTCGGTCCAGAGAGCATTCTGACCACGATCTAGAGCAAACTGAGAGTCTTGACCCAGGTTGCGCTCAAAGACTTCACCGTAGTTACCCACGTGCTTAATAGCCCGGAGCATAAAGTCATTGGGTAAACCCATGTCAGTGCCTAGGGTACCTTCAGCACCCACAAAACGTAGGATATTGGGGTCCTCACTATTAACGGCTTCCTCAATATTTTCTGAAGTCAGACCAAATTCTTCTGCCTGAATCAGACCGTATGTAACCCACTTGACCGTGTCAAACCAGGCAGAGTCATTGTTGATGGTCACAGGGCCCAAGGGCTCTTTAGACATCGTGACTTCTAGCAGAATGTGGGCATCGGGCTCACTGAGAGTGCTCCGGCGGGCCAACAGCTGAGACTTATCGGAAGTGAAACCTTCGCAGCGACCTTCGTCGTAGGCGGCGTAGCCTGCGTCCGCATCTTGGAAGACTACGGGTTCAAAGGTAATACCGCGCTGACGGAACTGGTCAGTCAGGTTGAGCTCAGTAGTAGTACCCGTTTCAACACAGATGGATAGACCTTCCATGTCTTCTAGAGTAGTAACGCCACTGTCGGCACGCACCATCATACCCTGGCCATCAAAGAAGGTGGTGGGGGCAAATTCCATCCCTACAGAGGTGTCGCGACTGATAGTCCAGGTGGTGTTACGGGAGAGCATGTCTACCTCACCCCCTTTCAGAGCCTCAAATCGCTCGGTGGAATCCAGGTTACGGTATTCCACTGCATCAGGATCATCAAACAAAGCAGCCGCAACTGCCTTGCAAACATCCACATCTAAACCAGAGTAAGCACCGCTCTCGTCAACAAAGCTAAAGCCAGGAATACCACCGTCAACACCGCAGTTGAGCGTGCCGCGACTAAGAACGGTCTCCAGACGACCACCGCCGCTAACAGCCGCAGTAACGGTATCAGCAGCGTCACCGGCCGCCTCAGTAGCGGTATCAACTGCATCTTGAGCACCACCGCATGCAGCCAGTGGCAGAGCAACAGCGAGTAGTGCTGCAAATGAAAGACCCCTTTTTGCCATAGTTATCTCACACACTCCATTAGGACAGATCAAGCAAGCCTTAGATGAACACAGCTAGACCAAGAACTAATTCCAGACTTAGAACCAGGACTGCAGTCTAAACCACTGTCATATATCCAGGCCGGAATTTTATGCATTCTAAGACGATATGTTATCGCCTACCAAGAATTAATACGTATAATACGCGGCAGTTAGGGTAAGAATATGGGGTGCTTAGGGAGCGTTTTTACTGAGACAGCAAGGGTTTGTATCGCAGATCACCCTTTTTGGATTTTGGGTAAATTTTAAGACTTGTCAATACAGGACATACCTAAGTTAATTAAAACCATAGAGATAACTTTAAGGATTGGCTCTTCAAAGGCCATAGGTTTCTGCAGGTCGATATTTTGCGTCGATATCTGGCAAAGCAACCCGGACGTATCAATTGTGCTGTGCCATGTCTCGAATTAGAGCAACCCTGGACTGAATGTAGCGATTGACCTGATTCAACTCAACTGTATCTAGAGACGACTGATTGCTTAGCTGCTCTACAACCCAATTCACTAGCCCTTGATCGTCTAGGCTGAGAATATGGTTGCTATGGGCGGCGTCAATGACAGACCACAGTTGACGAAGCAGAAAAGGAGACATGTAAATTTTAATATTATTTTAACATTCTCGTTTCCATTATCACCATTACCCGTCGAAGTGGATGTTTATTTTTGACAAGTTTTCTCATAGACAATACAGCTTGCATCAGGATGGGTGGTTGTCATGAGGCTGCTTTGTATTAGCAACGGGCACGGGGAAGATCTTATTGCTGTTAAGGTTTTGCTTGCATTACAGGGGCTATTTCCTCAGTTGCCGATGGCGGCGTTACCAATTGTGGGAGAGGGTCAGCAGTATCAAAAACTAGGGGTTGAAATTATTGGCCCGACAAAACAAATGCCATCTGGTGGTTTTATCTATATGGATGGTCAGCAGCTAGCGCGGGATTTACAGGGAGGTTTGCTGCAGCTGACAATTGCCCAGCTCAAAGCGATGAATCAATGGCTCCGCACAGATGATGTGGTCCTGGCGGTGGGAGATATTGTCCCGTTGCTTTTTGGCTGGCTAAGCCGCCGTTCTTATGGGTTTGTGGGAACGGCCAAATCTGAATACTACGTGCGTGACGAGCAAGAGCAGCATTTGGATAAATCCACTCTCCTGGATGTATTAGATTTTCAGCGGACCTGTGTATATATGCCGTGGGAACGCTGGTTGATGCGGCGCAGCGTCTGTGTCTTCCCTCGTGATGGCATTACGACTCGGCGGTTACGGCGCTGGCAGGTGGATGCTTATGATGCTGGCAATCCGATGATGGATGGGTTTTCAATTCCAACTGGTCAGCAGTTGTCAAACCAGCAGGGTTTGACCATACTGCTTTTGCCAGGTTCACGGCCCCCAGAGGCTTACGAAAATTGGCAGCGACTGCTAGACGGTGTGGATGATATTACACATCGTCTAGCAGCGGTTACGTTTTTGACAGCCGCAGCGCCTGGTTTAGACCTGGCAACGCTAACTGCAGAGCTGACTGGTCGTGGCTGGCAGCAAACTGAGGTCAAAGACTATCGACGAGACGGCCATAGGCTACAGCTCGATCAGCGCTCATTTATGGTCTATGCTCAACAGGCAAACGTTGCGATCGCAACCGCTGGCACCGCTACAGAACAGTTTGTAGGTCTAGGTAAACCTGTCTTGACCCTGCCGGGCCAAGGGCCTCAATTTACCCTCACCTTTGCCCAGGCCCAGGCGCGTCATCTAGGGCCGTCGGTTACTCTAGTGCATCATCCTACCCAGGTACACCAGGCGCTGATGGCTATTTTGAACGACCCAGAACGGCAGGCGACCATTTACAAAAACGGTATAGACCGCATGGGGCCACCGGGGGCCGGGTACCGCATTGCCGAAATTTTGGGCAAAACGCTATTGGCCTAAAAACGTGGGGACGTTCCATGGAACGTCCCCACGTTTTTATCCGATCATGGCGCTGGGGGTTTGGGCCTTGAGATACTCCGTATTTACCCCAGACGCGCGGGTCAGGGCAATTTTGCCGGTACGGGCAATTTCACGCACACCAAATCGATCTAACACCTGGACAATCGCCACCATTTTTCCAGGATCACCCACTACCTCGATGGTGAGGGAATCATCGGAAACATCGACTACACGAGCGCGGAAAATCTGAGCAAAGTTAATAATTTCTGAGCGAGTACTATTTGTAGCGTTTACTTTGAGCAGCATTAGCTCACGCTCAACACAGGGTTTTTCGGTAATGTCATTGACCTTAAGCACGTTGATTAGCTTATAGAGCTGTTTGGTCAATTGCTCAATCACACTGTCATCACCCGGAACAACCATGGTGATACGAGAAATTCCTGTCTGTTCGGCAGGACCAACGGCAAGACTTTCGATATTAAACCCACGGCGGGCAAACAGTCCGGCAATTCGAGAGAGAACGCCTGCTTCGTCTTCGACCAAAACAGAAAGGGTGTGTTTCATGGGATGGACAGTAGTAGAGATGGCCCACTGATTTAGTGGGAATAGCCCATTATTCTATGCTAGAACTCCGACTTGTGATCAACGCATTGATAGAACTTAGTCTCAGAAAACATCAATGTGGCATAGCTGAGCTTCGAGATGGGTTTAGCTATGAGAGGTTATTACATAGCCGCCGCTCTGGACCGATTCATCCCCTAAATCCACGATCGCAATTGCACTGCATTTTATAGAAGTTGGGCAAATGTTGAGCAAATGTTGAGCAGATTCTAGGGTTCTAGAGAAGCATCCCGAAAACAGGAACGACTCACGAAAATTTTTATACAAGACAAACGACTAAACGATAAATCTTGACGGCACAGGCGATAAGAGTCGTTTATCAACTCCTTTAGAGGATGCAAAACTATGGGTAAGCATATACTGTTGATCGCGGTAAGCACTGGAGAATTAGTAACAGAGTATACGGATGATTCACCTGCGATCGCAAACGTCACTGCCCTTAGAAAAACGCTGTTAAGCGAAGTTGAAGATCTCCGCGACGATCAGGTAACCACGCTGATCAACCCTAACCTGCGGCAAATGCGTCATGCCTTGGCACTCATCACCTATCGCTGCCGACATGACGATCTGTGCTTGATTTACTACACAGGCTGTGGCGTCATTGATCCCCACACTGGGGCAATCTATTTAGCCAACAGCGACACTCGCCCCGATGCCATCACGACGACATCTATTTCCAGTGACTATATTCGTCACGCGCTTCCTTCTCTCCAAACTGAGCTAAATCGGGTGATGATTTTGGACTGTATGTGGGGGTCGCTACCGTCTCAAACGATGCCCTACGTACCCACCGAACACACCAGTCGGCTGGCAACGGCCCATTTGGCAGACTGCAACTGCGCGCTGTTTACGGCGCTTGGCACTAACACCAACCCATGGCCCAAAATGGACGATGCCGAACTCTCTCTCTACACCCAGTGTTTGATTGAAGGTCTCAGCACCGGACTCGCTGATATTGATGCCGATGGTGGAGTGTCAATTAATGACCTACAGGCCTATATGGCTCAGACCTTAAACCAAACCCACTGCGATATCTTTCCGATTACCCTCTGCAGTTCAGACAACAGAAAACCAAATGACCGGTCGATCCCCATGCTACAGGTGCGGCCCTATTCACCCGAGCGAGAATATCGACACTGTCTCGAAGACTATGCCCAGCGCCACCGGGGCCATATTCCGCCGCACCATCGGGATGTTTTGGAGTTTCTGCGCTATCAGCTAGGGATTACGTTTGACCACAGTCAGGCCATCGAAGCGGAAGTTATGGCTCCCTATGCAGACCATCAAGAGAGTTGCGATCGCTATCGTCAGGCTCTCTTAGCTGCCTTAGATTTGGAAAACCCTCTAGGAAAACCCCTAAAAAAGTGGCTGCGGCACCTGCAAAGCGAGCTATCGCTCAACTATGAGGATGTTTGCACCATTGAGGCCCAGGTGATGACCCAAGCCATACCCCAGTCAAATCTTCAGACTCTTCCCCGCTGGTTAACCCCCGTCGATAGACCCCAGCTACCCGCCCGAGTCTCTAACCAGAGCGGCTAAACCAGGCCAAATCACTAGGGCGGCATAAACTTGCCAAGACTACACCATTCTTTGCTAAATACTAATGCTGCTTAAACCCTGACTCCTAGGCAGTTTGGGAACTAATGTGGGCAATTTAAGACAATTAATCCAGTCAAGTCACTATTGATGATTACGAGATGATCCGGTAGCGTCTTTGGCATGCTCGTCATCGGCTTAGGGGTCGCCCATGCAGTCAAATCCGTCTTACATCCAAGCTCCCTGGGTTCAAAATATTTTTAAGGCGCTTAACCTGCGCGCAGAAGAAGGGCATCGGACATTATTGATGTTTGCCTTTTATACCCTCATGTCCATGGGCATCATGTGGCTTGAGGTGAGTTCGGCCGCTCTGTTTTTGGATGAATATGGATCAAACAAACTGCCGCTGGTCTACATTTTTACGGCGGTGGTGGGGGCCAGTTTGGGCAGTGTGTATTCTTGGCTGCAGCGTCTGATGCCCCTACGTCAGGTGATTGTGCTCATCGCGCTGATGATGACCCTGCCAATTTTTCTGTTTCGCATTGGTCTGGGTGTAGCGGTGTGGGCACCGCTGACTATTTTTGCGATGCGGCTGTGGATGGAGGCCATTACCAACCTGAACGAGCTTAATCTATCGGTGTTGGCCAACCAGCTGTTTAATATTCGTGAGATCAAACGGACGTTCCCTTTGATCAGCAGTGGCAACCTGGTGGCAGACGTGCTGAGCGGCTTTACCCTGTTTGCCCTACTTGGGTTTTTAGATATTCAAAATGTTATCTATCTGGTGCTGGGCGTCATGCTGGTGGCAACAGGGGTGTTGTTTTATATCAGCAGCAGCTACGAGCATGCCTTTCCCGATTCTAAACGTCGCACGGTTGAGGTCTCGAACGTTAACTTTTCAGCCCGACGGCTGCGCCAGCTGATCCGGCGCTATGTGCTACTTTTGCTGGGCTTTTTTATGATCGCCCAGATGTTGCTATATCTGGTGGAATATCAATATCTCTATCAGCTCACCATGCGCAACTTTGAGGTTGATGAGCTGGCCAGGTTTTTGGGTGTTTTTACGGGCGTTCTGGGGTTAATGGAGCTGATCACCCAGCTATTTACCTCCAGTCGTCTGATTGAACGCCTGGGGCTATTTGTTACGGCAGGGGTTTTGCCCACGCTGTTGGTTGTTTTGAGCAGTCTATTTTTGGGCGTCAGTCTGGTGCCAGCGCTAGTTGGGATCAATGGGTTGTTTATCGGGCTGGTGACAATCAAGTTTGTTGATGAGTGGTTGCGCTACACCGTTGTCGCCAGCGCCCGCCCAGTGCTGTTTCAGCCGGTGCCCGCCCAGCGTCGAGCCAGGGTGCAGTCGCTGATAGGTGTGGCTGAATCGGTTGCTATCGGTACGGTGGGGGTGGGGGTTTTGCTGATCATTGCTCTGTCTGATCGCATTACCTGGATACCCTACAGCAGCTTTTTTTTGCTGATTACCCTGGGGTTGGGTCTACTGTGGTTGGGCAGTATATTTCTGTTGCGATCGCAATATCTCAATCTGTTAGTACTCACGGCTGAACGGGGGTTACTCAGCTTTTCTGATGCCAGTTTGCGGGTGCTCAAACAGGCCATTATTGAAGCCCTCGATAAACCGGGTCCAGTGGCAGACAAACGGTCTCTGATTGAGCTACTGACCCAGATCGAACCCCGCAGCATCAGCGAAGTGCTGGCTCCAAAGCTGAGTGAGCTGTCGCCCAGTTTGCAGCAGCAAAGTCTAGAAACCATGCTGGTGTATCCGGATTCCACCTTTACCGACTATGTAGACGCCCTGATTTTCCCAGCACAAGAACCGGCAATTTTGGCCTTAGCCGTACGCTATGTCTGGCTTACCCAAGAAGATGCCGATGTTAATAAGCTAAAACCCTATCTCAAACGCAGTGTTGACCCCGTTGTCCGCGGCACCGCAGCCGCCATGATGCTCAAACAGGGCAGCCCTACAAGCCCGGCAGAACGGGCTCGGGCCACCTACATTTTGCAACAGATGCTGACCCACCAAGAAGAACTAGAACGGGTGATGGGCTGTCGTGCTTTGGTGGAAACCGAATACATGCAAGGGTTGCGACTGCATGTGCCCAATCTGTTGCAGGATAACTCTTTGCGGGTCCGACGGTCGGTGCTAAAAGCGGTCGCTGCCACTCGTCTAGAAAAATACTATCCGTCGCTGCTGCAGGCCCTACGCTATAAGTCCACACGAGAGGCCGCTATGCAGGCTTTGGTGGATTTGGGCGATGAGGCCCTGCCTATGCTGACGGAGCTGGCCAATAACCCCTATCAGACCGATACCATGCGTCATCAAGCTTGGAATGTGATCGGTCGCATTGGCACCCTACAAGCCTTAAATTTGCTGGCGTCAAATCTCATGACGGCCTGGGGAGACCCCCGCCGCTGGATTTTGCGTATCTTGATCAAACTCTCAGACGAGCAAGGTCTGCGGCGTTCGGCCGATATTGACCTGGCCCTGGATCAGCTGGGTCGTCAGGGCGTGGAAACCCTGCTCAATCAGGAACTACAGTTTATCGGTCAAATTTATAGCTGTTTGGTTGATCTATCAGCAGACAAGGCCCCAGGAGACACCTTTGACTGGCTACGTCGAGCACTGCAGGATATGAAAACCGATGCCAAGGAACGCATGTTGCTGCTGCTGCGTTTTCTCTATCCGTCTTCCACCATACAGGCCGCAGAACTTAGCCTATATGGTTCAGCATCTAGCCGGGCCAGAGGGTTAGAGATCCTGGATAACACCCTGGATATCCCTGCAAAGCGTGCAATTCTAACGCTGTTTGACCAGGCAAGCGACATCGCGACAGTCACCGCACTTAACCCGCTAGTGCCCTATAAGCCAATGCCGCCTCAAGAACGGCTGCGCAATCTCTTAGAACTCAGACATTTTTTATCGGATTGGTCTTTGGCTTGCTGTTTTCATGTGGCCCGCAGCGAGCGCTGGAGCGTCAATGGAGACCATGTGATGGCCTCACTTCGGCACCCGGTGGGGTTTGTTCGAGAGGCAGTTTTGAGCTATCTCGATATGGCCTCACCCCGAGCGTTGCAGTCCCTGCTGCCTCTGATGGAAAAAGACCCTGATCCATTGGTGGCAGACCAGGTGCAAAAAATGCTGACTAAACATGTGGCGGCCAGATAGCACGCTAACAGTTTGGGTAGGTTCAATGTAGATTTGAACAAGTTGGTTAACCAGCCCACTGACTGATATTGCATCAGCAGCAGCAGAGGGGTACACTGCCATAGCTGGATAGTCGCTCAACGGTAACCACTGTCAGGTTTTTGGCGACTAACTAACGTACCCTTTTCGCCTTTGGTTTACTATGCTCACCAGCGTTGACCGGTTGCTGTTTGTTCGTGCGGTTCCCATCTTTACAGAACTGCGCGACGATTTTCTGGTGCGACTAGCCTCCATTATGGATGAGTTATCCTTTCCAGCCAATCATCGAATTTTTCGCGAAGGTGAGGAGGGGCGTTCGCTCTACATCGTTGTGTCGGGGCGGGTACGGGTACATTTGCGATCGCAAGACCTGACCACCTTAGAAAAGGGCACCTGTTTTGGGGAAATGTCTCTGTTTGATGCGGAACCCCGCTCCGCATCGGTTACTACTATTACCGCCTGTGACTGTCTGGTGTTAACTCAGCAGCAGCTGTATGAGGCCATCGATGAAACCCCCGGTATCGCCGTCAATATCATTAAGCTGCTGTCACGACGGATTCGAGAAATCAATAAGGAGCGCAACCATCAGCCAGCTAACCAGCCGACAAAAATCTCGCCAATTTTGCAGGACGCCCTACAGGAGGTGCCTAGCACCCGTGCCAGCGCTGCGGCACGCTCCTCTAAAAAACAGTCTCAGAAACCCGCGCAAAAACCCGCTCCAGCAGTCAACACCCGCTACGAAAGTCCGTGGCCTTATTAGGTCTCTCCGCTCAGGGCGGGTAACGCTGTACCATCGGGTTAGTAACTCCTGGAATGATTGAAGGAATCGCTAATTATGGAGCAACCCTCACGCCGGGCAAAATGGCTAAAGTTTGTGGGAATTGCGATCGCAACCATCGGTGTCATTTGGGTAATTCAACATTACGGCATCAGCAGGCTGCGCGAGAATGTTGAGACCCTCGGTGTTTGGGCACCGTTAGCCCTATTTTTTCTGCGATTCACCAGCGTTGTTATCCCCGCTCTCCCCGGCACAGCATACTCGGTTCTAGCAGGGGGATTACTCGGATTCTCTCAGGGAATTGCAGTTATTTGTCTTGCCGATATCTGCTCCTGCAGTCTCAGCTTTTTTCTATCACGACAGTTTGGCCGTTCGTTTGTCCAACGTCTAGTGGGTGAGAGATTTATTACCCGTGTCGATACCCTGGCCCAAAAACATCTAGAACGCAACTTTTTCTTGATGACGGCCTTTCTGATGACCGGCTTTTTTGATTTTGTTGCCTATGCCGTTGGGCTGACCAAAGCCCCATGGCTACGGTTTATCCCAGCGCTTATACTGAGCATTGCCATCTCTAACCCACCCATCGTTGCCCTTGGTGCAGGTCTTTTAGAAGGTGGCAGACTGCTATTGGTATTTGCCATTTTAGGAGCCTTTGCTCTAGCTCTATTAACAGGTTTTTTACAGCGTAAACAGCCAATTACCTAATCTACTACAGCACTTACTAATCCAGGCGTTAGCCAGTATCAGCAAGTGCTGCAGATAGAGTTTCGCACCACTATCCAACCAAAGCTGTTTGGCGACTCCACTGATGTCGAATACGACGACTCAGCTCCGTTTGCTGACTCAGAGACCCCGCTAGTAAGACTGTTAATTTACCAGCCTGGATTGTTCCCCAGTTAATCAAAACCACCCCTGTTTTAGTGATCGGATTAAACTCGAGATCCTCCAAATTTAGATCTGTCAGTCGTCGATAGTCGGTATGTAAGGTTTCACTACACCAGTTCGGTACTGAGAGTTGTTTAGCAATTTCCGTTGGATATGAAGAGCCGTTATATCGGGGATTGCACTCAATCGCTAGATAAACGGGGCCGGTTGCTCCATCGACAACTGCAACATCAAACCCAAAGGTGCCTCGCATGCCATTTTCAAACATCCACTGCGCCATGGGATCAACCACGTGCCAGGGCTGATATGTTGTTGGATAACGATTTCCTCCATGAACACACCCGTCTAGAATTTGCTCGGAGATCAATAATCTCTCTAATCCCTGAGCCGTAACCCGATACTGAATATTAAGAAACGCTGATGCCTGTATTTCTGCTTGAATTTGAAAAGGCTTATCTTTAGGAAAGTGTTCTACAGCGTTTAACAGCTCCTCAGAACTCTCACATCGAAAGATGCCAACACCGTGATCAGAGACAGCTAGTTTGACATAACAAGGATATGCAAACGCCTCAAGATTTCCCAGCTCGGCACGCCGAGAGAAACATTCAGTTTTGGGCACTGGGATATCCAGCTGATTGGCCAAAGTTATAAAGTTGTTCTTTGAGTTCATATACTGAACAACACTGTACCAGTTGCTGTCCAGCTGTCGTAAACGCTGCGCAGACGACTGGTGGTCGTGCTCAAACGCATGACCAAAAAAGTAAACAGATATGTCGCTAGGAGATTGTTGCGCTAGCTCGGCAAAATCAGTATTCCAAACAATGTCCTGGCTGTAATCTAACCCAATGCGATCATAGTGTTTCTGCAAAAATGGCCAATCTGCTGCCAAGTCTGGATGCAGCTGAACCCTATCTTCGGGAGAGCTTAGCCCTACAGCTCGCCCTGAGAAGAGATGAATACCCCCATTGGTATCCAGGGTGCTCATTGTGATGTCATGGTTAAAGATCTTCATATGCAAAATTTCCTAGAGCGATAGTAATCTTAAATAGCCAAAAGCCTGTAGTGACCGTTCGCCTGCTGAGTTCTCTGGGCGTCTCAAGGAAAAATCAAGTCAGTAAGAGACACCGACCTCCAACCATGCAACAGCATGAAGTATCCTGCATCACCATTGCAACATCCAAATATTAAATTAATTGGAGAAATGTTATTAACTCCGGGGGCGATTTTTGTTGTCTAAATCTTCTAATAACGATAACCACTAAACCAGTCAGCAACAATCTCCCCTAGGGTAGGGATTATTAACAATTTGAACTCTGCAGCACCTACCCCATTAAACACGTTGCCTTAAGCATGATAAGAATTCGAAATGTTTGAATTCCATGACAATCAATTGACGATCCCTCACCACATAAAACAGAAAAGAATTTTCTGCCTTAATAGAAAAATCAGCTGCAGTAATAACTGGACTTTTGTCGCTGATGTCAGGGCTTCACAACATTGTGGGGCAGCGATAACAAAGTCTAGTGCAGCTCTACTGCAAGAACTATACGCTAGTGGAGGTTATCTCATGCTAGTAGAGACTATCTCTAGGATGCAGCGGGTACAGAAACTGATACGTTTACGGTGAGCCCAACTTTGGCAAGTAGCTGGACCAAATCCTCTATCGAAAAACGACTGATCTCACCATTGATCAGGTTTTGCATACGAGGAGATGATTGGCGAAAAGCATGAGCGGCTTCATCTAAGGTCCACTGTCTTTCCTGGATATAGCATCGTAGTGTCAACATCAGCTCTGTCCTGATGCGTAAACTCTCTAGCTCAGCTGTGTCAAAGTCTAAAGTAGCTGGCTCTAGAGTAGCCAGCCCGCCTAAATCTTGGAGCAAGTTCATGGTTAGTTCTTGAGTAGGCTGATTTGAGTCACTACATTATGGGATACTTCTGTAGCAAACGTCACTAAATCACAGATACAAACAACTGTGTTTAGGTGTTAGTAATGGGTTTCGGTTCTCTTAATTTTCATTAAGTTATGACAGACAACTTCTCTCTCATCATCCATGGCGGTGCAGGAGCTTTGGAACAAATCAAACGTGAGGGAAATGAAGCAGACTTTATGGAGAGTCTCCGCTGTATTCTAGAGAGTGGTCGTCATATTTTGTCATCAGGTGGCAGCGCTCTAGATGCGGTTGAACACTGCGCCGCTCAGCTAGAGGATGATCCTCTCTACAATGCGGGCCGCGGTTCCGTATTAAATGAGTACGGTGAGGTAGAAATGGATGCGGCCATTATGGATGGTAAAACGTTTCAAGCCGGGGCTGTTGCAGGTATTACGGCCATCAAAAATCCAACCGTACTAGCTCGTAAAGTATTAGAGAAAAGTGAACATGTCATGCTAATTGGCAAGGGAGCCCGTGAATTTGCCAAATTTTGTGGCTTACCCCGCATGGCGAATGATTATTTCGTGATTGATACCCGTATTCGACAGTGGCGTGAGGCTCAAAAAATGGGCGGTATGATGTTGGATCATGAGGCCGCTAAACCCAGCCAAAAGCTTGGCACTATCGGTGCTGTGGCTAAAGATTGTTATGGTGATCTAGCCGCTGCCACCTCAACTGGCGGCATCGTTAACAAACGCTGGGGTAGGGTTGGCGATAGCCCCATCGTGGGGGCTGGGGTGTTTGCTGACAATGAAACCTGTGCCGTTTCTGCCACTGGCTATGGGGAACAGTTTCAACGGACAGTCCTGTGCAAAATGATTGCAGACTTTGTTTATTTTCAAAATATGGATGCCCAAGCCGCTGCTGGCGCTGGCATTGACTATCTTGTTAAAAAAGTACAGGGGTTGGGTGGAGTTATTGTCATTGACCACAGGGGTAACTGCGCCGTTGGCCATTCTACATCCGGTATGATTTATGGCTGGATTGAAAATGGGGGCGAAACCCTGTGTAAGCTAGCGTAAAGTACTTTTGTGTGTTTTTGTAGAACTGTCTTCTGGCTGAGGTAGGGCAGAGTGAGTTTTAGAGGCATCGACAATGATGCCAAACCCATTGCAGTGGTCACATGGCCCACCTTCACCACCACACACCGGGCACAGCCCCTCGCGGGCAAGAGAGTCATCAAATAAACGATTACCTATCGCTATTGTTGACCCGAGTAGCCCCAATATTGCTAAAAAAATCCATAGGATAGACATCACCCGACCTCTGATTCAGCACTAATTATAACGAACGGACAAGGTCAAAAGGTTGTGGCTTGAACCACTGAGAGATATTGTCATATCTATTTTTCCTGTAGGTGCCAGGAACCATCCCAATCTTGGCAGGGGGGGACTTTTAGAAGCTGCTGACAGCGCTCTATATATAGACGAGTTGCCTGATCATCGGGAGTTTTGTACAGCAATCCACTGAAGACATCCATCGCCCGATCAAATTCTCGCTGTTTGTAGAGGGTTCGACCCTTTTGATAGCGCTCAATATGGTCTTGCTGAGCAGGGCTGAGGGGTTGCGATCGCAACCCCAAGACTTCATATATATGTACCGGCTGCTGCTTACCTCGCACACAGACATAGTCCAATTCTCTGACCCAAACTGTATTTTTGCAGAGGGCGTAGGTGTTTGCGCTAATGATGATGGAACACCCGTAAAACTTGGTGGCACTTTCAATCCGAGAAGTTAGATTAACACCATCCCCAATGGCCGTAAACTCCATGCGTTTACTCGAGCCAATGTTGCCCGTAATCACATCATCAGAATTAATACCAATCCCAATTTGTAGCGTGGGTAGCCCCTGACGTTGTTGTTGCTGATTAAAGTAAATTAGCTGTTGTTGCATACACAGTGCTGTTTCCACCGCCATTTGAGCATGGTCTTCTTGGGGAATGGGCGACCCAAACACCGCCATAATGGCATCGCCAATAAACTTGTCTAATGTCCCCCGGTGGGCAAAGATCACATCCACCATTGTTTCAAAATAGCCGTTTAACAATGTCACCGTATCTTCTGGTGAAAGCCTCTCCGTTAGCGCAGTATAGCTACGAATATCCGCAAACAAAATCGAAACAAACTGACGCCCCCCACCCAGAGCAGTGTTTTTACTATCTAGCAGCTGCTCGGCCAGCTCCTGACTCAAGTAGCGATACATCGTTGCTCGCACCGCCTCCGTTTCTCGCAGAGCGGCCTCGGCCCGTTTACGTTCAGTGATGTCCTGGACAGTACCAGTAATGCGATCGGGCTCAATGTGAACCTGTTCATTGACAGTGCGTTCTGTACCATTGGGGAGCAGCAGCCGATAGTCCAGACCATAGGGCTTTTTATGGGTCCGGGCAACATTCCACGCCAGCCCTACCCGTTGCTGATCGTCGGGGTGTACCCGCTCTAGAAATAGTGACTGGCTGGGGGGGACTGCACCCACGGGATAGCCCAGCAGCGTATATAGTTCATCAGACCAGGCAAGGGCGTTGCTGTGAATAGAGGGCTCCATCGGTTTTGCTGTGCCGATGGCTTTATCAACCGCCTTGGCATTAAAACTAACACTCCAGTCCCAGTTGCCCAGCTGCGCAATCCGCTGGGCGTTGGCTAAACTGGCCTTACTACGGGAGAGTTTGGCATTACTTTGCTGACGCTCTGTCACCACTACAGATAGCACCAGTGCCGTTAGGGTAATGACAGCCGCATAGGTTTGTAGCAGCAGTATCGCTTCATTCAGATTGCCCTCAGCTTTAGTAATAAACGGGCCGCCGCGATGTACCGCCCCGATGACGGCAATCACCGACACCAGCAGACTCGCCAGGGTAGTGCCCCGCAGCCCCAGTCGTAACGCCGCCCAAACAACAAAGGGAAAGGGGAGGTATTCTAAAGGGTATTTTGCGATCGCACTATCTGTATGGGCTCCAAACACCATGGCACTAACGACCACTAGCATGCTTAAACACAGAGCCATCTCGTAGCGCGAGCCGATACGCAGGGTCATTTTTCGCTGTCGCCCAGCGGCAATGGCCAATAAAAGAGGCGTGAGCACCAAAATACCCATGCCATCTCCAAGCCAGATAACAAGGGCGTTTTGAATCAGTTCATGGGCAGCCAGTAACCCAAACCCATAGCCGACTAAGGTGCTGTAGGTGGCATTAATGACGGGGGTGACCAATACCCCCAAACCAACAAACATGAGCAGGTCGTCTAGCTGCCAGTCATAGAGCTCAAAGCTGCGTTGCCACCGTCGCCGCAGGATATGGCTACCCACCAGTGCCTGTAGGGCACTGCCCAGACACAATACTAAAGACATTGCCCAAGGCACGTTATGGGCTAAGGAAGCCCAAAATGCCCCCAAGGCCACGCCAACCCAAAGGTTAGGGTTGAGCAATAAAGCTGCTAACGCAACGCCAGCCGGTGGCCACAGGGGGGAGGCAGTTGCTTCAAGATTGAGCGCGGTCGTTGACAGCTGGGCAGCCAGAAAAAAGCAGATCGCCAGACTGCCAACATGCACCCAATAACTGGTATGCCACTGATGCTCATTTTCCATTGCTTGGTAGATGTAATCGTTTTGACCCAATACCGGGGTTAAATCAGACCTCCGGCAGTCCCCTGGGGAAATTGTAGATGGGTAAGGTCAGAGTACCCAAAACCATGCGATTTAGTTGATAGACAGTTCCTAAATAGAGAAGGCTACATCTACCAGCGTCAGCTGGTTTAATACTGGATTGATCGCAACAATAATTTATCTCTTAAATCTGTTTTTTTAGTCGCCATAGAGCCACGACAGAATATAAAAAACACACATCAAAGAGACTCTTTAAAGGAATATTCTTCAGACAGTCGTCAGCCCCTTTCTCTAAGATGCAAACAGCAAATCATAGTGGCGCTTGGCATCTCAGTATACGATTGGTTAGCCCCCTTACTGTTGCGTTATTTAGGCTTATAGGCTAACAATCCAAAAAAAGATTCTAAAAAATACTTAACAACCCAAATCTAAAGTTTCTATTAAAGTCTTTTTGCAGACGAAACAGCGCTGATGTCAGGAAAAGCTAACTATTTTGTCTCCCTTTGCAGGTGATTTCCATAGCGCTTCCTCATAACATCCCCATGGTCATCCTTTATGGTATGTACGTAGGGTATCGAGTAAGGCCACTATGAACACACTAAGTAATAAGTCGGTTAGATGCTCAAACCAGCCTGGTCAGATGACATGGAAGGCTGTGCCTGATTTTATGCAAAGGGTTTTGATTACCCAGGGTTGCACATTACTACGACACCAACAGCAGCGCCCTCAGTCAAAGCATATTCGGTTTCAATATGTGCCGTTTTCCTATCAGGGTGATCTCTATTATCTACAGCGCTGGTCTCGGGATGAATGGGGGATATCTCCTAGTCAAATAATCTTTCCAGACGGAGGCCCTTGTGCTTTGGCTGTATTGGATAACGGCAGCATGCTGTCACTGCTGGTTAAAAACGCGATCGCAAAATTCTACGGGCATTTTCCAGACAATTCTCCCTTTCATCCCCCGCTATCTAACAGGCGACAAAACAAGGCTCTGCCTCTAGCTGGTTGACGGTCGCAACCCATGTCGGGCCATCTTTGACAAATCATCTACACGTCAGCGGTGGGTGCTTATTCAATCATCTGCTCTAGCTCAATCAGCGGAATCAGCCAGGCTACATCGTAGGCCGCCAACGTAACGCTCAGGGTGTCATCTACAATCTGCCAGCCGCGACGTCCCATCAGGTCGTACCAATAATTGTCCTGGGGAACAGCGCAAAACGGTTTGCCCAGCGGTTCGCTCAGAGCCGCCGCTCCCTTTGACGGTCTGTAGACACCAGACACCCCTAGATGTTCTAACGGAATCTTGACCTGACAGCGGTGGGGCGTAACATTGGTTAGGGTCAAAATATGTTGTTCACAGTCCGGTGAAATACGCAGCAGGGCAAAGACTGCCGCATCTACCTGAAGAATCTTTTGATCTCCATTGGGATGAAATGCCCGATTGCTCACTCGCACATCCAATAGGCGACTCAGCTGAGTAATCATTTGAGCGGCTGTAGAATCCAGGTTTTTGAGCTCTTGCTTGAGGTCTGAATAATGAATAACAGCCCGATTGATATCACGTTTTACTTTTGTTTTTAAGACGGTCTCGATATTGTTACGGGTGCCTACTAGGCCATGTAAATAAATACCCGGAATGCCCCTGAGCGCTAGCGCAATGCTGCGAGACGCCACCATGCGTTTAATTTGCAGCTCAAGGTCTTCGTACTCACTGTCTAAATTTAGGGCGCTAAACCAGGTAGAGTTAATCTCATAGGGCTCCTCTGTGCCAGACTCAGCAGTACGATAGGAAATTAACGCTCCATGTTCTCTGGCACATCGAATAATAAAACTAATCTGTTGCTCAGACAAAATATTTTTAACCCCCAACAGACCGATCCCATCATGGGTATCCAAAATGTTAAAAAATGTCATCGCATCGGACGGATACTCTAACGTTTGGACCCATTTTGAGAGTTCTGTTGTGTCTTCTTGATAAAAGGTATAGAGCACCAGCGGAGGCAGGGCAAAGTTATAAACCATCTGGGCCTCGTCGTACCCATTGCCAAAGTAGGTAATGTTTTCCTCATGGGGGATATTGGTTTCAGTGGTTAACGCCACCTGCGGTGAGGCAATATCTAGCACGTCTCTAAACAACCGAATCACCTCGTGGGTTTGGGCTAGATTAGCGCAGGGTGTGCCCGGTTCTTCCCACAGATAGGTGACTGCATCTAGACGGACAATGTCGGCCCCCCGCCGCACATAGAGCAGCAGGGTGTCGATGACTTCTAACAGTACTTTGGGGTTTGTAAAATTGAGATCGATCTGGTCAGGTGAGAACGTGGTCCACACCCAAATAGGGCCATCAATCGACTGGTACTGGGTCAAAATATCTGAGGTGCGAGGCCGAACAATCATCGCTCGCTGCTCGGGAGTCAGTTCATCAGGAGAGCGATAGACTGTCGCAAAATTTTGGTAGTCGGGGTTGCCGTTCAGCATTTCCTGAAAGGCTTTACTTTGTGATGAGGCATGGTTAAACACCCCATCAAACATCAGTCGATAGCGTTCTCCTAATGCCTCAATGTCTTGCCAGGAGCCAAGATTTGGGTCCACCTCTCTAAAATCGGTAATTGAAAAACCGCGATCGGAACTGTAGGGAAAAAAGGGCAAGATATGCAGAGTGTTAAACACCCCGCGCAAACCGGAGGTACATTCCAAAAAATTAGCCAGTGTGACCAGGGGAGAGGCTGACTCACTTAGCAAGATATCACCATAGGTAATCAAGGCAATGTCTTGCTGTGTAAATCTGTCGGCAGGCTTAAAATGACCGTTTTCTGCTTTTTTCTCCGGGGTTTTATGGGCATCATGCACCTTTAGCAATCGCTCTAGCTCTGGCAAATATTGACTAGCTGCTGCTTTACCATAGAGAAATGCCAGTCTTGTTAACAACCGCTGCCGCTGCTCTGAAGAGAGCTGTAGTAGCGGGCGGGTATAGTCCGGGATGGAGCTATATACGTTTCCCTTGGGGATGTCAAAATTTGCCATAGAACATGACGCCTAAACAGCGACTAATCTGGATTTTTTGCTCGTGAGCGAATTCCTTTTTAGGTGTATCGAACTCCTGTCAACGATTTCAAGCGCGCTCAAAAATTAGCGCTAGATTCTTGATAAAAGTTGAAACTTTGTATTGATCTATTTGTAGAGTCCTTATGCTGACATCGACAACAACAGACATCCCTACCTATACAGCCCGTCGTATTGTGTCGGTCAACCAGCGCGGTAGTTCTCGCCCAGCGATCATTGAAACCGATGCAGGCATGTTTTTTACAAAGTTACGGGGGGCGGCCCAGGGGACACCGGCTTTAATTGCAGAGATTATTGTTGCTGGGCTGGCTGAGGCATTGGACCTATGGATACCGAGCCGAGCCTTAATTGACATTACCCCCAGCTGCCAATGTGACATCCATGAAGATGAGTTTATAGATCTGCTGAGGGCGAGCTATGGGCTTAATTTAGGATTTCAATATTTGCATCAAGCCAGAGACATTGGTGCGGATGAGATTGCTACCCTCAATGAGCGGTTTGTTTGCACGGTCCTGTGGCTGGATGCCCTGGTGATGAATGTTGATCGTACGCTGCAGAATCCAAATCTGATGCGATCGCACAGCCATGTTTGGGTGATCGACCACGGTGCGGCCTTACCCTTTCAGTACAGCTGGTCGACTGTGGTAGAAGACGCCCCTCGTTACAGCACATACCCTATGGAGCGTCATATATTTTGGCAACGGGCCAATCAGTTAGATGTTTGGGACACCCACTTAGCGGCAAAGCTATCTAGATCGGTTTTGCAATCTGTTATTTGCCAAATTCCTGATTGTTTTCTGCAGCCGTTGCTGCCGTCAGCATCAGCACACACCCTTGAACGTCGTAGACAAGCCTATGGAGCCTTTTTGTGGAAACGGCTTAAATCTCCTAGACCCTTTATGAACAGTTGGGCAAACCAAAGAAAAAAGTAAAGGCTGCGCATAGGCTCCATGGGTAGTCCCATTAGAGCGTTGCAACAGCCCGTAAACGGATTTAATTGTCGGATTGTCCAATGAAACGTAATAAAACGGTTAGACGGTGATTTTAGATACCCATTCTTGAACGAATGCGATCGCACTCTCCAACCAACTGCAACCCATAAAGTTGCAAATTTCAATAGTCGCAAGCAGCATAATGGTATTCATAGTCAGTTCTCCAAGACCTTCAGCTACAAATACGCCCTGGGTCGTGACCTTACAGATAGAGACTGATAAAGATCATGTGAAGTTCTGACTGAACTTCCATCCGGCATCGGCAACCGCTACTGGGCCAGCACACAGGCTAGGGGAAACAGCACATACTCTAGATAAAACAAGCGCCAGATAAACTGATAAAAACGCTTGATCTGGGCTTTTTCTTGCAGGTCAACCCGACGACTCATCCACCACATTAGACCCAGTAGCCCAGTGTGGGTCACCAATAAAAACGCTGGCTGCACAGACGGTAGCGCGCCCGCCAACGTTAGCCCGATCAACAACCCGTAGCAGAGGGTGAGCACCCAGAGCGATAGCCGAAATACAAAGCTGGGGCCAAGCCGCACGGTTAGTGTACGCACCTGAAACTGACGGTCGCCTTCTAAGTCAGGAATATCTTTGAAAAGTGCGATCGCAACCGAAAATACCACCACAAACATCGTCAGCGCCCACACCTCTGGCAGAATGACTGTCCAGGCAAACGTCTGGGAATTTAACCAGTAACGAAAGTGAGTAAAAAAGCCCAAATTGACAACTACACCGCGCACACCAAAAATACACAGCGCGGCCCAAAATGGAAATCGCTTTAGCCGCAGCGGCGGTAAAGAATACACCGTGCCGATGGCCATGCTGAGCCCCACCGTTGCCAATAAAATTGGCCCCTGCACTGCCGCGAGCATGATGGCTAAACTGCCCAACACCGTAACAACTTTGCGCCCCATGGCTACAGAAAAGGCACCAGATGCCAAGGGCAGGTGAGGCTTGTTAATGCGATCAATGGCAATATCCGTCAGCTGATTGAGACCAACAATATAAACATTGGCACAAAGACTTGGCACCAGTGCCGCCACAATGGCAACAGCTAACCCTACTAGTCTCTCTTCTGATAAATCCGACAGCACCAGCGCCATTACCCCCAGTGCCCCGACGCTCAGCGTGGTGCCGACAATGGTGTGTGGGCGAGAAAACTTCCACAGAGACCGTAGCCAGGATGTAAAACTGTTAGGTGGTTGCGTTTTGTTCGCTCTTGTAACCATGATCTCGCTACCCTTGCTTAATACCGGTCAACAACCCATAGCGGATTAACCCGCTGCTGTAGCCAGACATCATCAGCGGAATCGCCATTGCGCCTTCGACCGTTTTCCAACCCGCTGTCAAAATTCCCCAAAGCACCTGAGGATTTAGGGCTGACTTAACCACGTCATCCCAAAAGGGAGCGACTGCCCGAGACCAGTCAGCCGTTTTTAACGTCTGGAGCGGCAGCGCCTGAGCCAGGGCTTCGTAGTCTGATAGAGAAATAACATAGGGCAAATGGTAAAGCCGGTAGAGCTGAGCCAGGTGGTCTTTTTCTTGCAGCGTCAGGGGCGGATTAGCGTCACGGTGGCACCAGGTAGCCACAATCAGCCGCCCGCCTGGTTTAAGCACCCGACAACATTCGCTCAAAAACTGTCCCTTATCGGGCATATGTTCACCACTTTCCAACGACCACACCAAATCAAAGCTGTTGTCAGCAAACGGCATGGCCAAGGCATCGGCTACCTGAAACTGCACATGCTCACTTAAACCAGCCATGGCCGCTCGATCCGCCGCTCGCTTTGCCTGCACCGGACTCAGCGTAATGCCTGTGGCTACCGCTCGATATTTGCCTGCCAGATAAAGGGTGCTGCCGCCAATACCACAGCCCACATCCAAAATTGACTGGGGCGTCTGGGGTACCCCACCCCAATCTAAAATTTTTTCGATCAAAACTCGCTGGGCTTCTTGGGGGCTGTCTGTCGGGTCACCATAGTAGCCATGGTGCATATGCTCACCCCACACCTGCTCCCACAACCGAGACGATTCATCATAAAACACCTGAATACGCTTGGTAAAAGACGCTGGAGCAGCGGCGTCAGTCGTTTGAATTGTCATAGCAGCAAAGGTAAACAATATTGACGCATTCAATTAATTAGCGACAGCAAATAAATCTTTCAGCCTGCCTAGCAGCGCAATTTACAGGTTTTAGCTGAAGCCATCACCGCACTGCTGAAAGGGTAAATCGATTTCCAGCTTTTATGGAGGTATTTCTTTATTTATTAAGACCTCCGAGCCTGTTGTTAAGGAAACCCACAGTTTTAAGAAATCGCATTACCCTAGGCACCAGGGGGTAAATTTCTCGCAATTTCTCCATATCACCTGATCGCGCATCTTCCGTCTGTTCTCATTTATGAAAATTGACCACATTCATTTTTTTGTTGAAGATGCAGCTCGCCAACGAGACTGGTTTATTCAATATTTGGGATGGACGTGGGTCAAACAGGTCATCTTAGCGGACCAAACGATAGAAATTCTGCGTTACCGAGATACCCTGTTTGTTCTGTCCTCCCCCCGCACATCTAGCAGTGTCGTTGCTGACTATCTGCGCAACCACCCGCCAGGTGTTGCTGATATTGCCATTGCAGTAGACAATCTTGCCGCAACATTAGACCATCTAGAAACAGCAACCCAAGTTCAAACAACCCTCTCTCCAGTTCTTTCTCAGCTGATTGACCCAAACGCTCCTCTTTCAGCCTGGGCCAGCATTGGCGGCTGGGGCAGCCTGCGCCATACCTTGATTGAGCGTCAACCTAACAAAAGTTCTTTACAAAAATCCGAAGGTTCATCCACCAGCATTGACCACATTGTTCTCAACGTGCCCGCTGGGGAACTTCAGCCAGCGGTCAAGTTTTATCAGCATCTCTTTGAGCTACAAAAACAACAAAGTTTTAACATTCAAACTCAACAGTCTGGGTTAAGTAGTCAGGTCCTGTTTTCGCCCGCTGGGCAGCTATATTTCAACATCAACGAACCCACGTCGGCCAACTCACAAATTCAGACTTTTTTAGATGCCAATCGGGGTGCTGGCATTCAACACATTGCCCTAAACAGCGACCCCATTGTGTCAACTGTCAAAACATTGCGACAAAAAGGACTATCGCTGCTGTCAGTACCGCTCACCTACTATGATCAGCTGCAACAGCGGCTGCAAATGCGGCCTGCCGCCCCGATTGAATACCAAGAATGGCAACAGATTGTAGAACAGCAGATTTTAATCGATTGGCAACCAAAACAGCCAGAATCGCTGCTATTACAAATTTTTTCGCAGCCTATCTTTGAGGACAATCACTTTTTTTTTGAATTTATTGAACGCCGCCAGTCTGTTCAGGGCTTTGGTGAAGGTAATTTTTTAGCGCTGTATAAAGCGATTGAGATCGCAGAAATGAACAACATGCAGGTGCGGTAGCGGTGTTGAGAAATTTGACTATGCCCCAACCAACACCCCACAGCGGCTACCACTGGAATGGCAACCAGCAGCCATTTTTTGAAGGTTGGTATTATCGGCTGACGCTGCCCCCAGATCAGGGCAATCAAACCATTGCCTTTATGTATTCCCTGCAGGATCCGGCTGGCCAAACCCCTGCCAGCGGTGGTGCAGTGCAAATTTTGGGACCCCATGAACAATATTTTTGTCGAGCGTTACCCGACATATCACGGTTTTGGGCCTGGAAACATACTCTGGGGCACGGGCACAGCCGCGGCAGCGCTGAATATTATCGAGTTACCGCGACTTTACATGAAGGGACATTTTGGGACCCATCCACTAATCAGACCGTTAGCTGGCATTACACCGTAGCCCCTATTTACAGCTGGGGAGCGCCCCAACAGTCACAGTCCACGGCAGGATGGCTGTCTCAGTTTCAGATTTTTGAACCCGGCTGGCAGATTCTGATGGCCCACGGTTGGGCAACAGGCTGGTTTAAGCGGTTAGATGCGTCTGGAAATAGCATCTGCAGGTTTGATTTTAAGCAGGTTCCTGCCTACGCTGAGAAAAACTGGGGCGGTGCCTTCCCCCAAAAATGGTTTTGGATTCAGTGCAATGCCTTTGACAACGAGCCAGACCTAACCCTTACCTGCGGTGGCGGTATTCGGCAGGTACTGGGGCAGCAAGAATCTGTTGGTATGGTGGGAATTCACTATCAGGGCAAATTTTATGAGTTTGTCCCTTGGAATGGGAAAGTCTCGTGGCAAGTGTCACCCTGGGGTGACTGGCGGGTGTGGGCCGAGCAAAAAGACTACTCAGTCGAGATTATCGGGCAGAGGGCTGCACCAGGAGTAGACATCAGGGTACCCACCGCGACAGGACTGGAGTTTTTATGTCGTGATACTACCCAAGGAGAGATACAGGTCAATCTTTGGCAAAAAGGGGTGCGATCGCAACTCCTACTCAGTGCCCAAAGTCAACAGGCCGGGTTAGAGATCGGCGGTAAGGGATGGAACACAGTTTGGCAACATCCAGGTTAGCACCAACCTGTTACGGGCTGGGCTGTTGTTTCATACAGCTAGCTATCCACTCTAACTCTGACTTGCCCCAACCTGGTTTTGGCGGTTGACTGTAGTCAATTGAATACCCATATTAGGGAAATGCGATCGCATCTTAACAGGCCGCTAATCAGCTATCCACAGCCTAATATTCAGATATAAGCTCAGGCATAAAAGTTAGTAAGACCACAGCTGCGGCACTACCTGATTTACCACCTGTTGCACCGTTTTATTGAGCATTCGAGCTGCCTGAATATGGGGTTCATCTGGCACGATGGGAATCACCTCTGCCGCTGTACCAGCCCCCAGCAAATCGATCACTCGGTTTGCAGCTTCTAACCCTGTTACGTAAGCTTTTTCCTGAGACCAAGAGCCGTGGCGGGTAACAATCCAATCGCCGCTCATAAACACGTTGCTTAAGCTAGTTGTTCCCGGCAAGAGATAGCGATAGCTGCCTGGCGCAAAGTGACTCACCCCCTGGGAGATTCTCACCACTGCTTGGTCTACAACCTGGGCATCACCAAATGCCGGAATACAGCCAGCTAAATCTTTTTGCGTTAGCTCGACAATCTGTTCATCGTTCAATGGCAACAGCTGATTAGCATGGTAGTAATCCACCTCAATCACGCTACCTGGCTCATTTTTATACTCATCCTGAAGGGCATTGAGATCAAAAAACGTCCAGCCCGTGGTTTGATGAAAGCCAAAGCAGGCATTAGATGGTAGCGGCACCTCAATTTTGCGGTCAAACCACAGTCGTGTGGCTAGCACATCAATGCCGCCTAAATTCTGCAGGTCTCTAAACTCAGATCGGTTGCGGAGGGCTTCACTACCGGCAACAATCTTTTTCATTCCCGTAATGCCGACAGAGAAGATAACCGCATCTGTCTCAAAGGTCTCATCACCATTCACCCCAGTACAGGTAACCCCAGTAACCCGATTGTCCTCCACATGGATATCGCTAACTCGCTTATTCGCCAGCACCTTTCCACCCAGAGCTTCAATCTGCTCTACCCAGGGTCGAAAGATCATCTCGCCCACGGTACCCCGACACCAGCGCACATCAAAGTCAGGCTGATGGGCCAAAATAAAGTAATACAGCATGCCGATGGCCGCAGCGGCTGAGCACTGCTCACCAGGAGCAAATAGCCCGACCAATAGCATCGGTTCAAAGGACTCTTTGTACAGACGTTCGGAAACACCATATTGCTTAAATAGCTCACGGGCGGTCATGCCGTCGTAGCGTTTCCAGGCATCATCCGAGTTATCAAAGTCAATTACCGCATACAGCAGCGGCAGGGCCGATAGCCGGTCTGCCAGGGGCAGTCGCTTAAACTGTGTATAGACAAAGGTACCCATGGGGCCGGGCAGATAGGGCATCGCTTGAAACAAGGGCGACTCTACTTCCAAACCGGCAGGGGAATACTGAGACGAGCGAGTATAGGGGGTAAATGGCTGAATGCCTAGCTCATCCACCAGGGAGAAAATATTGTTGTAGGGATACCAAAACCCATGAATACCAGCCTCTACAGAGCGTCCGCCCGGTGTTTTCCAACCGGCGACTAAACCACCCGGCTGTAGGCCGGCCTCTAGCAGTGTGACATCGTACCCCTGCTTGGCCAGGTGATAGGTGGCACCGAGTCCGGCCCAGCCTGCCCCAACGACGATCACTTTTTTCTGGCTTGCGCTTGGATTCATGGATTACTCACGCAACTACTTTTGTACTGTAGATCAGAAACTTGCCCAGTGCCGCGTTACCCTAAGAAGGGAAGACGTTGACATTACACAACAACGCAATGTGACCGATTTATTTGAGTTTAGGTGTCTATGAATCCTGTTTTACCTGGTGCGCCCTGGCTTATTGCTCATCGGTCTATGCTAGGCATCAATCAGCCCCATAAGCTGACGCTCAACCATCAAGATTATGTCTTGTGGCAAACTCCCCAGGGCAAAATCAATGCCCTCAGCAATATCTGTCCTCATCAACAGGCCCCCCTCTCCAATGGATGGATTTGTCCAGAGCACGATGTGATTGTCTGCCCATTTCATACCCTGGCATTTAACGAGCACGGTCAGCTCTTTCGAGATGGCAAACCTGAAGGACGGCCTTTAATCAATTCCTTAGAGCTGATTGTAACGGGTGATTTTATCTGGACCTACGGTGGCCATGAATCAAGGTTGCCCATACCTACACTCCATCAACAGCTGATCTCAGACTATGAATTTGTAGGAGTTGCTGTTTCTCGAGCTATCCAGGGAGATTTTCTCAGCAACATTCTAATTAACTATGATTACAATCACCAAAATGGCACCCACCGAGATGTTTTACGTATTAAAGACAACTACGTTTCTCTCTTTGAGCAAGATGGTTATCAGGCAACGGTGATTCAAGGACTCGATCGTGCTGATAATTCCTGGAAAGAGCTAGTGAGTAACCCAGCGTTACTGTTATTACCGAAAAAATATGAAATTCATCTAGATTACGAGTTTCCCTCAACTACAGTTGTGAAAACGTCACTACCAACTGGAAACCTCATCCAGATGCATCTGCTGTATCCAGAAAGTAAAGACGTTACTCGCACCATTGTTCTGGTGTTTGCTCAATTTAAATACAGCTTTCTAAAAGCGTTTAGTAATGCCATCCTAAAAGGTGTTGCTTTAGTTGTTGAGCAGGATACCGAAGCGATTGAAATGAGCTACCCACGGCAGAAACGCAAAATTCGCTTACCTAACGAAGAAATTTTAGACTACGCCGAAAGGCTTTATCGTGATTGGTAAATGATCGTCAGGCACACCCGAAAGCTGCCATCTTAGGGCTTGTTAAAAACTAAGCTCAGGGTTTGATTATGACTATTTTCCCTAAGTAGAAAATTGGATAACTTTTACTTTTAGAATTTTGCGCGCCGCGCGCAAAATTCTAAACCACGTTGCCGAATGTCCAAAGTTACTGTTAGGGATACCTTTAATGTTTTTTCGTCGGTTCTAGGGCGGCGGAACGCCCTAGCCAGGGGGTGTGGGGAACTCGGCGGGACCCCACGCAGCTGACTTTGCCTCCACTCAATATCTGGAAATAATTGTGAATACTGGCCAATTAGCAATAAAGGCTGCTCAGGGCTTTCCCCCTTTTCGGAAGTATCCAAGCTATCCTATCTAGGCCTACTGGGGTTTACCCTCCAATTCGTGGGGGCCTAAACTCCCCCACACCCCCCGAAAGTAGGATGTCGATTTAACTTAAAGATATCGGTGTTGTATTAGTTACGGCGAGGTTAGGGATAAGGTTATGCTCTCTAAACCATGAAATTGTTTCTTAACAACTTCTTAGGGACTCTGTTCAGCCACAGGCTGGCCATCAGACACTGTGGGCTCCACCGCACTAACTAACCCTAATAATGGTCCCATCTGTTCTTGACCGTTGAGGGCCAGCTCACTATGACACAGGTAAAGTCTCTCGGTGGTTCGTCCTAATAAATCGCGCAAAATTCTCTCTAGACGAGCCTCGTGCATTGTTTCTGTATCAGCAGCGGTCACCGGTCGTTCTGGCCAATCGCTTAAGAAAATCTCGGCACCAAATAGTTCATCACGTCCGGTGAGCCAGCGAGGGGACCCAGCATCAAGCCAAAACTGCCATCGGTGGGTAAGCCGCTGGGCTCGATATTGAAACACGGTGGCCAGGGTTACGCCTTGAGGTTCTCCATCTAAAGAGCGGGCCGGATAAGGGTTAGCCGACACCGTGCCCCGCTGCAGCAGACGAATAAATCGACCCACATCGCTAAGAGAATTTTCTCCTGGCATACCGCCATAGAGGGCCAATCGCTGCTCCACATCCCAAAAATACTGGGCTGTTTCCATTAGCTCTCGTAGGGCAGAGAGCTGATCGCTGGGTAAATAGTTACCGCGCCATAAAAAGTCTTGTACGGCGCGGTCAAGCATAATGACGGGGTTTGCCGGATAGCGCTGCTGCTGTTGTTTCTTTTGTTGACCAAGCCAGTCTAAAACTCGGTTGTAGGCAGCTGTGGCCTGATATCCTAACCGATCCCATCGTGGGAAATTTTCTACCGGCAGCAGTCGTGGATGCTCAATATCGGGGACAAAGCAGTGGTCGGCTATAAGCTCTGCACGCACCGGGTCAATGTGTGTGAGGTCAAACCAGGGTAGGCTGGCCTCAGTTTCTGGGGTTTGGCTTAGCACCACCAGCATTTCGGCTACTGCATCTCGGTCGACCAGACGCCCCAGGTATGGATAAATCAGCGCCAGCAGAGTCAGCAATGCTCGCACAAAGGGTGAGCTAATCAACGGGCGCTGATCTTTGAGTGAGGCGATACCAATCCCTCGTTTGCTCAAGATTTCGATCAGGCTATAGCGGGCAATAGCGTCTAAACCAGGACCAATTACGGCAATGTCTGCTGGGGTAACCACCTCGCGATGGACCGCATCGGCGATCAGCTCGGCAGTCTGCCGCAGCATTTTACCTCGGGTGGTGGCGGCCGTAATCAGCTGCACCGGCTCTGGCAGTTCTGGTATGGCTAATGGATCTTGCACCCACTGCACCACATCATCGGCCATGACATAGCCCAGGCTATCGGTGCTGGGCTGGTTCAGCCGAATAATTTCGCAGTCTGAGGCCAGGGTTAGGGTGGCGGCTGGATCGGCCCCCACTCCCAGACGTACCTGTCCGCTGGGGTTGTAGGTAAAGCTCTGGGGACAACCGGCTGCTTTGAAAACTTGAAATAGTGGGATTGCGATCGCACTATACTCATCTACATCATCCGCCGCTGTGCCTGCAAACCGCTCTAGCAGCTGAGTCTGATACTGAGGCAGCGGCAGTAACGAACGCCAGTACAGCTCCGTCATCAAACCATAGGTCAACAGTCCCCGTTCCAAACACCAGGCCCGCCACTGCAGCAATGCATCCCCAATCGCCATCCAAATATCAGATGGGAGCAAATTTGGCATCATCCCCTGCTGAAGCCGTTGGGTAATGGCTTCAGCCGGAATCCCCGCTGAGGCCGCTAGCTGCCATAGGTCCAGGGTGCGTCTAACCGTTTGGGAGTCTGGCCAACCCTCCACCTGTAGCCCACTTACCAGCAGCGGCTCCCACAGCTGCAGCGCCAATAGTTGCTCATTTTCAGGTCGTAGCTTGAGGGGAAACTGTGCCCTAAGCGAAAGAGACTCAAGCAGCAACGGCCAATAAAGTATTACCTCGCTCTGGATAAAGCCCGCAGGTGTAGTCGTTGTGTAGGGCACCCGGTCTTGGACCGTAGCAGCCAACCGCTGGGCCAACACCATCCGATTGTCACCATTGGCTGCAAATACCAGCAATGGCCGTTCAATCACAGTCGTTTGCGCCAGCAGCCAATCTATCAGGTGCTGAGTTTTACCACTCCGGGTTGGGCCGGTAATCCAAATCGGGACCATAGCGCATCTGCTTATATATGCACCTGATGGTAGCGCCAACTCTAGAGCCTAAGTACAAAAATAAACAGACCCGCCATGCAGGTCTGTCCGAACCATATTGCTTACTTTTAGAGACATCCATGGGATGCAAGGGGTAAATCAATCACCCTGTAAATACCACCCCGTATATATCTAAGAAATTACAGTTGTTAGCGCAATCAGGCCAACGACAAGGGCAGCACCCAACGCACCAAAAATAATGTAGTTGCGCTTTTCACTGGCAGATGGGGGCTCAGCCTCATACATTTTGGGTTCAGAAGCAAAGTTATTCAGGCGTCCGCCTTCTTCAGTAGTTGTTGGCATAGGTATAAACTCTTATGGCACCATTTCATTTAAGTTTATCAAACGATAGTGTAGTTATTTATCAAATTCGACACATTGCAAAATAAATGTGTGTTGTGGTTTCTCAGAATGACGTTAGCGGTGAGGGGCCAATGGCTCAGTTCATCCCTTCAGCTATTGCATAGCCTGCAACGCTGGCTACAGGTGGTGCAATCAGCACCTAATCTGGGTGGGGACTCCCATAAAAAGCCCTAACTCGCTGGTTAAAATAGGGCTGAAAGCTCCACGTGAGGAGACGTGATGGCAGCATCCACCCCCAATAACCAACCCCCTCGGTTGCCACAGCTGCCAAATTGGCAAGCCATTAAGTCAGGTTTACCCTTAGACCAGGTCAGCCAACGTGTCTTGAAATGGTTTGTGGTGGATGATGCTGAGGTGGCCAACATCTTAGAAAAAATTAGAGCAGAGTTACCCACCACCGAAGCCTGGCTGATCGGTAAACCCCAGTCGGGTAAAAGTTCGGTAGTACGAGGGTTAACGGGGGTATCGGCCGATATTATTGGTCAGGGCTTTCGACCCCATACTCAACACACTCAGCGCTATGCCTATCCATCAGAGGAGCTGCCGCTGCTGCTGTTTACTGACACCGTTGGTCTAGGGGATGTGGCCCGCGATGTGCAAACCATTGTGCAAGAACTCCAGGAGGATCTCGCGCACAAGGCCAGGGGCGCAAGAATATTGCTGGTCACCGTTAAAATAAATGATTTTGCAACGGACAGTCTTCACCAGGTTTTAACCAGTTTGAGAACCCAGCATCCCACTATTCCTGTGGTGATGGTTGTCACCTGTCTCCATGAGCTTTACCCAACTGGCGCTGAACATTCCACCTATCCCCCTGACTACACGGCGGTGCAGCGGGCTTTCAACGAACTTAAACGCAGCTTTGACGGTCTTTATGACAGTTCTGTCATGATTGACTTTACCCTTGAAGAAGACGGCTATCAGCCTGTTTTCTATGGGTTAGATGCCCTGCTATCTGTACTGTCTGAACAGCTCCCCGAGGCTGAATCTGGGGCAATTTATCAGCTACTCGATCAAGCGGATGAGGCCACTACCCAGCTGGGGTCAATCTATCGAGATGTAGCGCGTCGATATATTTCAGCCTTTGCCGTAATTGCAGCGACTCTGGCTGCTGTACCTCTACCGTTTGCAACCATGCCGGCCATTACAGCCCTGCAGGTTTCCATGATTGTTGCATTGGGGCAGCTCTATGGACAGCGCCTGAGTTTCTCGCAAGCAGGCGGTGTTGCCAGTACTATTGCCGGAGGCTTTTTAGCCCAGGCCATTGGGCGAGAGTTAATTAAGCTGGTGCCCGGTTTTGGCAGTGTGATCGCCGCGTCTTGGGCAGCGGCCTACACCTGGGCTTTAGGAGAAGGAGCCTGTGTGTATTTTGGCGATCTCATGGGGGGTAAAAAACCTGATCCTGAGAGAATTCAAGCTGTCATGCAGGAAGCGTTTCAATCTGCCAAAGAGAGATTTCGACAAAAATCCTCGTAGGGGTGTTGCATGCAACACCCCTACGAGGATTTTTATTCCCAAAAATAGGGAGGGCGAGTTGTCTTTTTAGGCCAGTTGTTATAGATAAAATGAGCCAGCGTCGGTGCGGCTAAACACAGACCAATCAGCCCCACCCACCAAGTCTGTTGAAAATCTCCAATATCAAAAGACTGAGGACTCGACGCCAACAGTTCCGGTAGCACAGATATAACGTTGTTGAGAGCGTGAGCAATAATCGGCACCCACAGACTGCGCGTACGCACATACAAAAGGGCCATAATCACACCAAACATCGTCAACCCCAACGGGTTATTGATGTGCAACAGGCCAAACAACAGCGACGATAGGATAATTCCGACAGGTAAATTCCACCTTACTGCCCAACGCTGTAGTAAGACACCGCGAAACACAAATTCTTCGGCAACGGGGGCAAATACGAGTACTACAAACAGCATTAGATATCGATATAGCTCGGGTGCGACCGTATCGACACTCAGCAGCTGCTCTGTCAGCCGTTCTTCGACAAATCCAGGTGCAAACAGGGAAACCGGATAAAACAGCAACAAAAAACTGCTAAATGAGAAAATTAACATGCTGGTAATCAGCAATATTCCATAAGCCCATGGAAACCGAGGCGGTGGCCCAAATAATCGAGTTAAGCGTAACCCAGCACGATGTCCAGTAGTGAGCAGAACCCCGCAAACGAGGCCAAAAATCAGCATAAACTGCACGGGTATCCATAGTTTGTCATGCAGAGGCCAGGGGAGCAGCTGCTGATAGTCCAAGACACCATAGACCACCCCTACCAGTAAGTTGCTAACGATAAAAGCAACCAGCACATGGGTGCGGAATTTAAGGACTTCAAATGGGTTTCTGCCCATAAACTAAGTAAAAATTAGCAATTGAGATCTAGTCAATTGTAGAGCACATCAATAATTCAGGTGTTGACGCTGGAAAGACTGCTGAGTCTGTTTTTATGGATATAGGCGTACCTATAGAATCGCTCTTAGTGATTTAACGTTCTCTACAGCTTGCCAGTGCCTACTCCATATTGAGCCTGGCACTATGCTAAAACTGCATAGCAGTAGCGGTTTATCAGGATAGTCATATGTGCGATCGCACAGCCCCTCGCAAACCCTGGCAGTCCAGTACTCTGTGGTCTAAGCTCCAAACCCAGACTTGCCACGGATTGGCCACTGCAGCTCTCAAACCCATCGACACCCAGTATGAAATTGTCGCCGATGGGGGTGTCGACTTTATTGTACGAATTTTGACCAACCTAAATCGCAAAGCTCAGGCTGGTAAAATTCAGGCTAAAAAAAAGACGAATCCTTTTTTGCCCTACGACCCCGATCTTTACGTCACAGACATCTCCGATACCCATGTCTGTCTACTCAATAAATTTAACGTTGTTGACCATCACTTTTTAATTGTCACCCGAGGATTTGAATCTCAGATTGACTGGTTGCACTTAGCTGATTTTGAAGCCCTCTGCCGGTGTATCAAAGAGGTGGCAGGCTTATTTTTTTACAACGGAGGTCCTGCCGCTGGCGCTAGCCAACCCCACAAACATCTCCAGCTGGTGCCTCAACAATCAATGGATTTACCCATCGAAATCGCCGTTCGCGCAACCAACTTTGTCGGTGGCATTGGCCAATCCCCTCAGCTTCCCTATGCCCACCGCATTGCCCAACTCAACTCAAATGATGGGCCCGAGCAATGGCTCCAACACTATCGACGGCTCTTGCACAGTCTCGATATTGATGACCCGACCGAGAACTGGGTAGGGACTCAGCGCCATGCCTATAATCTGCTGGGCACACGCGACTGGTTGATGGTAGTCCCACGGCGTCAAGACGACTATCTCGGTATCTCTGTCAATTCCTTAGGGTTTGCTGGCTCGCTACTAGTCAAAAATCAAGAACAAATGGACCAGCTCAAACAAATTGGGCCAATGACGCTCCTCAAAGAAGTGGGTCAGACGATTTAAAAATCATCGTAGGGAGGTTCCATGGAACCTCCCTACGATGATCGAACCCAAATCAAAAAACCTAAATCAAGGCCGAAATATCCTCGCCGCACTCATCGGCTAAAAAACACAGAGCACGAAACCGTAAACCCACAACCTCGTCATATAGAGGATTGAGCTTACACATGGGGGGGATATGAGCCACGGTGCGACCAAACAGTACAACATCGCGCTCAAATGGACATTGAGCAGGCACCAATCGAGCAATTAGACGGGCTCGATCGGGGTTTTTAACCTCTAAAGCATCAATCCAGAATCTAAGGGGCTGTAGCGGCTTTAACTGGAACTTAATACCGGGAAAAACACGATTCTTCAGAAATGCAGTGGCAGAAGACATGAGTTAAATAGAAAGACTTAGTTTTTCAGGAAAACAAATTGTTAGAAGCGATAACTTTAACAATTAGGTATTTATTAAGAGTTTGAGGAGTTCTCTAGGGGTCTCCTCAACAGTAAGCAATTAACGTTGCGACTAGGTAAAGCGGATAATAACCCTGACAAAAGTTTTCTAAAGGTCCAATAAAGACCGAAGACTATTAAATAAAAAGAAATTGCGGCTGAATTTCAACCCTCATAAATGCTAAGAGATGGATTCGACTTTGTGTGTTACGAACAAGACATTTTTTGCAAACTGATGCAAGATACGCATGCGTTCTTTAGTTTTCCGGATATTCGCAGGTCTTTGAAAAAAGTCTGTAGGCATTGCTCCTCCTCGCGATGTCTTGAGCTGACAGTTTATAAATTTGGCTGAGGTACCCGGTAGAAACCCGGACAAATAAAACAACATTGCCATCAGCTTTCCCCAGGTGTAGCCAATATCAACTACGTGATTAATGTAAAAATAATCACGCATGGTATAGATTCCAGAATGGGGCCTGTTGTGACAATGTAGACGCTGCACAAGATAGGCCAAAAAAGACTGTCTTTGTTGCTAACAATCTAGCGATATATTTCAATCATTTTCTAAAAGAGGATTGAATAAACTCAACAGAAGTTGATATTCACACTATGGACGTTCGGCGGGAGCATTTGGTTAAGTCACCTTAACCATTTAGCGATAGCTGCCGTAGTGACCCGTTCACTATAAGGATCGGTTATCCCGAATTAAGCAACCCCGTGTCGTGATATACGCTTAGTTAGCACTCTGACTCAGAGAGTGCTAAGGTCTTTCATTGCAGAGCTAAACGAGCTAACTATGGCGAAACTGGTAGTATTCGATGAAAAGTCCCGCCAGGCTTTAGAACAAGGCGTCAACGCCCTGGCCGATGCGGTCAAGATTACCCTGGGTCCAAAGGGTCGTAATGTTGTTCTTGAAAAGAAATTCGGCGCACCTCAGATCGTTAACGATGGCATCACCATCGCCAAAGAAATTGAGCTATCTGACCCCTACGAAAATACTGGGGCACGGCTAATCCAAGAAGTTGCTTCCAAAACTAAGGATTTGGCTGGTGATGGTACCACTACAGCAACTGTATTGGCTCAAGCAATTATTCGTGAAGGCCTAAAGAACGTAGCCGCTGGGGCTAACCCTGTGAGTCTGCGTCGCGGTATTGAAAAAGCGGTCGCCAAGCTGGTAGACGAAATTGCCGCTGTTGCTAAACCTGTAGAAGGCAAGGAAATTGCGCAGGTAGCCACGGTATCAGCTGGTAGCGACGAAGCCATTGGCGGCATGATTGCCGAAGCCATGGATAAAGTCACCAAAGATGGTGTGATTACGGTCGAAGAATCTAAGTCCTTAAACACAGAACTTGATGTTGTAGAAGGGATGCAGATTGACCGGGGCTATATTTCACCCTATTTCGTTACCGATCAAGAGCGGATGATTGCCGACCTTGAAGGTGCGCTAGTCTTAATCACCGACAAAAAGATCAGCTCCATGCAGGACCTGGTGGGTGTGCTAGAAAATATTGCCCGTGCTGGCAAACCCCTCGTCATTATTGCTGAGGATGTAGACGGTGAAGCTCTAGCAACGTTGGTCGTTAATAAAGCCCGCGGTGTTCTAAATGTAGCTGCCGTTAAAGCTCCTGGTTTTGGCGATCGCCGTAAGGCTATGCTCCAGGATATTGCCGTCCTCACAGGCGGTCAGGTAATTTCTGAAGAAGTGGGTCTCAGCCTAGAGATGGCCACTTTCGAAATGCTGGGTACAGCTGACAAGATCACAATCACTAAGGACACCACCACCATCGTGTCTGAGAGTGGCAACAAGGGTGATATCGATGAGCGCATCGGTCAAATTCGTCGTCAGCTCACTGAGACCGACTCTGACTATGATAAGGAGAAGCTCTCTGAGCGCTTGGCCAAGCTGGCTGGTGGTGTGGCTGTCATCAAGGTTGGTGCCGCTACTGAAACCGAACTCAAGGATCGTAAGCTACGCATCGAAGATGCCCTAAGCGCGACTAAAGCTGCTGTCGATGAGGGTATTGTGCCCGGTGGCGGTATCACGCTATTGCACCTGGCTAAGAAGCTAGAGTCTGTCAAGGCTAGCCTCAGCCCTGAGGAGCAAACCGGTGTAGACATTGTGATGCGTGCTGTAGAAGCCCCTCTGCGTCAGATTGCTGACAATGCTGGTGACGAAGGTAGCGTCGTGGTCGAGAAGGTTCGTTCTTTACCCTTTAATGAAGGCTACAACGCGTTGACTGGCGACTATGAAGACCTGATGGCCAGCGGTATTGTAGACCCAGCTAAAGTAGTTCGTTCTGCCCTACAGGATGCTGCATCTGTGGCTGGTATGGTGTTGACCACCGAAGCACTGGTGGTTGAGAAGCCTGAACCTGAAGCGGCTCCCGGTGGCGACATGGGCGGCATGGGTGGCATGGGTGGCATGGGTGGCATGGGTGGCATGGGCGGCATGGGCATGCCCGGCATGATGTAACCCATCATCCATTTCCGATATCCGAATCGATAAACCCCGTAGGGGCGTTCCATGGAACGCCCCTACGGGGTTTTTTATGATTGACGCAGAGATAGGGATCAACCATAATTCAGATAGTACATATTTACTTAGCCAGCAATTGGGAAAAGCCAGTGACTCATGTGTCTGACTTAGCCAAACTCCATGAGGTGGAACTCAGCCAGCGAATTTTAGAAATGGCCAGGGCAGGTGTCTATAGAGAGTCGTTATTTGAAACCTTTAGCGGGGTCGCTAGCAAACGTCAGGTGCGCGCTGCGATCGCAACGGCCAAACAGTTTGGTCTGCGGTCTAATCCGACCCTGCGAGATACTGACCTGGGCACCTATTATCAGATTGATCCCAGACAGTACGACAGTTTTCGCACCCTGTTAGAGTCAGCCATTTCACCCGTTGCCACCGATGATGTGGCAACTCGTCTGCGCAAGCTGACAGAAGCGGTGCAGATTTTAGTGCGCGTATCCGGTGGGGTTGCGATCGCGCTATTGATTAGCGGCAGTCTGTGTGTACTCAACGGCAGGCTTACCCTGGCCGCCACCATCTGGAGCGCATCCTTGGCCGTCAGCCTTGTGTGGATGCTGCAAAAGTTATTGGTGGGCTCTTTGTTAGATGGGTAGTGGTTACGGTTCACCCCCTTTCACATGTTCATCCAACCACTGCACCATTTCCCACAGCACATGGCCGACCGCTTCGCGTGACCGATAGGCATGGCCCTCTACCGGTAGCGACACATATCGCACCGTACCACCCAATCCCTTCATCGCCTCGTATAGTCGCTCCGACTGGATTGGGAAAGTGCCCGAGTTGTTATCCTCAGCCCCATGAATCAGCAGCAGCGGCTCATTAATTTTTTCCGCCGATATAAATGGAGACATGGTTAGATACGTCTCTGGTGTTTCCCAAAAATTACGCTGTTCTCCCTGAAACCCAAAGGGGGTTAACGTTCGGTTATAGGCACCGCTGCGGGCAATACCGGCTTGAAACAAATCGCTATGGGCCAACAGATTAGCCGTTGTAAACGCACCGTAGGAATGCCCCCCAATGGCTAAACGATTGCCGTCGCTAATGCCTCGTTCTACCAAGAAGTTAACGGCAGCCTCAGCGCTGGACACCAGTTGTTCAATATAGGTATCGTTGGGTTCTTTGTCTCCTTCTCCCACAATCGGCATAGTAGGACCACTCAGGACAGCGTAGCCCTGGGTTAACAAAAACAAAACAGAGGATCGCCCAGGCCGAGTAAAAGTGTGCTCTGAGCGCGTATTTTGGCTGGCAACATCGCGATCTTTAAACTCCTGGGGATAGACCCAAAGCACCGTCGGTAAAGGACCATCCGTCGTCGCATCGTAGCCCGGTGGTAAATATAGAGTGGCCGTCAGCGTAACGCCATCCTCACGGGGGTAGCGCACAATCTCTTTTTGCACATCGGCATACCAAGCCAGAGGATCGGTAAATTCTGTTAGGGGCACTTCCTCACCGCTTGCTAGGCTTAGCTGATGATAATTACCAGGGCTAGTTTGAGATTCTCTTCGAACAATTAAATCTTGGGCATTGGCATCTAACAGTCGAGTCACTCGACTAAACACCTGTCCTTCAGCCTGCCACAGCCGTTCTGTTGCTAACGTTGTTAAATCTAAACGATCTAAAAAGGGAAATACCCCCTCTGGCGAAGCGCCACTACCGTTTAAATAGATGCTTTTACCATCTTTGCTGAGCATCAGCACTGAACGACCGTAGGGACCCGGTGTTGTCACCGGGCTACCTGGGTTTGCATAGGCATCTTGAAAATCTCTTTCGTCAATCAAAACCGGCTCAGCATCGGGCGATTGCGGATTAAGTCCCCAGGTCTTTAGCTGACGGCTGTCATACCAGGCTTCTGTTGCGATCGCAAAATCATCCGTACTCCAGGTAATGCCTCGAAACCGCAGAGTGGTGCGCCATAGTTCTGTTGGCTCAGCATCAAATGGGGCGCTCAGGGTGTAAAACCCATCGCGATACTCTGCAGGGGTGCTGGCATCTCCACCGTCTAACGCTTCTACCCAATAAAGGGTGGCCGGGTGATCGGCCCGCCAGCCAATGCCCCGCTTTCCCTGACGCACCGAATCAAAAGAGATAGGAATATCATCCGCCAGGGGCAGATCCACCAGCTCATGAACCACTTCACCCTGGCGATTAAGAACCTCATAGCGGACGGGAAATCGAGACAGAGGCACCTGATAAGAGAAAGGACGATGCATCTTTGCACGCAACAACCATTGACCATCAGGAGACACCGTGACATTACGAACTAGACTGGGCTGGTCTAAAAGAGTAATCTCGCCTTCTAAACTAATGTGAGCCAGCTGCGCTGAAAAATAATGTTCAAATAGAGCCTCATCATGGGGGCTCTGCAGCAGATTAGTATAGGTTCGAGTAGCGGCTACCCGGCCCTGACTACTTTCGATGACCGGTCCTGTCGGGACTTGAGGTGCCTGAGGCAGGTCTCCTATCGACTGGGGCCGGACTTTACAAATCAGCCCCTGGTCGCCTGGTAACCACCGACACGGGCTATTGTAAACATCGTTGAGCACAGGGCCACTCAGCGGCTGAGCCTTAGCCTCTGCAACATCCAACATCCACAGTTCAATACCATCGGCTTGGGTCAGGGTAAAGGCCAGATAGCGGCTGTCAGCAGACCAGCGTAAATTGCGCACGCGGGCATCGGCGGGTAGGTAAATAGAGGTTCCCTCTGATGCGCCCAATGGTCGCACAGTGATGCCTTGATAGGACCCTTCCTGAGCCGGTCCCCAGGTATTCGGGTTTAGCCTGATACCCGCGATCGCAACCCAGGGTTCAGCCAGTTCAGCAATCGGCGGCAGCGAGCGTCGTTCTAGCTCTACTAGCCAACGATTATCTGGTGAAATCGACACCGCCGGTAAGCGGTCTGCATCTAACATTGACGCAATCGGTTCAGGGGGATTTTGCCAGGTAGATGAAAGCTGATTAGTCTGGGCAGAAGCAGGCATTGCAATTAAAGGAATAACGACAAGCGAAAGCAGATGTCGAAGCATATTGAGTTTAAAGCTGAAACCTAAAATTTAGATACTTCCCGAACCGTAAAGATATCCCCTCATCAAAAGTCAAAATTAAATGACTCAGGGATCACTCAAGCTGGAATCGTACACTCAGCCAATGGGTACCGGTCTGTTAGCAGGGCATACACTTAAAACCGCTGCTGTTTAGGCGTTCCAATGTGCTCAGTGGACGTGAGCACATTGGAACGCCCAGGAGGGGATGTTTTGTCTTTGACCGCTGAAACCCCCAAAGGTAATAGCAAACAGAGGCAATCTCCTTTAGCCCCCTAACGCACTTGCCGATTACCTTCCTGCTCCTCGGAGGGGCTCCGGGGTGGGTCTTTCGCGCTCATCCCAGACTCATAATTGCCATATGCTACATACTTTGCAGCTATGCGATCGCAACAGCCACAACTAGCCACAATCAGGTCTCATGATGGTTACAAAGAGTTAACAGTGGGGCTAGCCGAATCTAGAAAAATAGGTGTGCGATCGCACATCAACAATAATCAAGAACTATAGACCGTTTTAATAATTTTGTTCTTTTGAACAGAGTCGATAAATTTTATAAGAAGAAATCAGTAACGATATTCAGTGAGTATGTCGGATTTGGTTCAACGAGTTTTAGGTCAAATCATCAGAGCCAATTTCCCAGAGACGCTCTAACTGTAGCAACCGACGCATCCGCTGTTTGTCATTTTGTGACCAGCGATAAAGCTCAGTAGGCGTCTCTATGGTGTCAAAATAATGAGCACTGGCCGGATCAGCCAAATTACAAGATGATTCAGAATCAGCAAAAATGGCATGGAGCATTTCTATCTCGACATGTCTAAGATCATCTGAGGAAAACATCATAGGATAGGCAGTCGCTATAGTAAACTTTGGAGAAAATTTGTGACTCATGATTGTTTGATGCATCTGTGCGATTCAACAGACTTACTGTTGCAGTCATTTATGACAGAAACAATCAGGAAAAGTTCATATTTATTCAGTTTTCATCCAACAGTTTACTCAGATTAATTTTTGCCAATGACATCATAAAAAGCTTGTGTATTATCTTTGGGCTTTATTCGTAGCAGGAGAATATTAGTAACCCCTGACGATTAAATGCGAAGGCAAAATCGTAAAAACGATACTTAGCTATTTATAAAGACATCATCAAACAATTGAGTTTCCTATATTTACCTCTGTTCAAAGTTTTCAACCTATTTGCCAGTCGCTATAGTTGCCTGGCTCATATGGTAAGTAATGCGTCTAATATGTTTGCTTACCCGCCGTAGCCAGCGAACGGCCTCTAGCCGCTCTGTGCTAGTGAGAAGATCAATCTGACCAACAGCGACCTGATTGATCGTAGTCGCGCGATAGGGGGCTACTTTTTGATGAATTTGCCGTGATGTAAGACGGGCAAGCGCTGCAGCCTTGAGCCAACGATTTGTTTGAATGAGCTTCATAATCTCTTCAATACTGTTGAGTAATAAGGTGTTTTCATTGGCTAATGCTGTCGTTGTTTGTGCTGTTTGGGCTCGATCTTCATCCTCTTCACAGCGTTCATGGATGCGCTGTAGGTGATCTAGGGCGTGCATCATATTGACTAGACGTTCCCACAGCGGCCCGGTCCCAGTTTTTAGGTGAATTTTATCCAGATAGCTATGGGTTTCATCCAGTGCTGTCTGTAGTTCGCTCAAATCTACCCGCTGTTCAGCGGCTCCTAAAATTGCCATAACATGGCGTAGCAGCACCAACAGCTCTGTTTGAATTGATGTCTGTGCCGCATTTAAGGCCAGGGTCGGTTGCTCTACAAGACTGTTAGTTAGACGGCTTGTGTAGGCGGGGCCTTGGGCGGGCACTAGTTGAATGATTATCTGACCAAACTGTTGGATAAAGGGCAAAATTATCATGACGCCCAGCACGTTAAAACAGGTGTGAAAGCCCACCAGACCAATTTCCGCATTTTGGGTCAGCTGTCCTGGCGCTAGCTGCTGCCAAACGGCTGTGTAGGGTGTAATTAAAACCAAGGCTAGACAGGCAGTCCAAAGATTGTAGACCACATGGGAAAAACCAGTACGGCGGGCGTTGACTGAGCCTCCCAGGGTGGCGATAATGGCCGTCACTGTCGTGCCAACATCCATACCAATGACTAAAGCAGCAGCCTGCTCAAAGTTGACTGCCCCTGCATACAGAGCCGTCAGTGTAGCGGCCACCCCCGCACTAGAAGACTGGGTAATGACCGTGGTGATAATGCCCAAGGCCACTAACTGTAACCGACCCAACAGAGTGTCTGTGGGCAGCTGGTCGGGGGTGATAAGGCCCTCTAGCCCACCCATGGCATCTTGCATAGCGGTGATGCCGACAAAAATGAGGCCAAACCCTGCGATCGCATAGCCAACACTAGCCCATCGACCCTTGGTAAACAACTTTAGACTGGCCCCAATAAATAACAGCGGCAGCACTGCCGTATCCAGCTTGAGCTTAAATCCTAAAATGGCCACTAGCCAGCCGGTAAATGTGGTGCCAATATTGGCACCAAAAATAATCCCCAGTGCGCCTGAAAAGCTAATTAGACCTGCACTAACAAACCCTACAGTTGCAACTGTTGTCGCACTTGACGATTGCAAAATAGCGGTCGTAATGGCCCCGGTCAAGACACCCGATAAAGGGGTGCGGGTAAATCGTATCAGCGCCCTACGCATGGCATTTCCAGCCAGAACCCGCAGGCCGTCTGTCATGACAATCACACCTAGGAGAAACAGTCCGAGTCCTCCAACGGCGTGAATAATGGTTGTTGTCATATACGCGTTAATTAAGGGGATCTGTACAGGTTAAAAATAAGTTGTGAGGATTTTGTGGGGATATATAACAACGGACCGGCAAGTTGAGATTTTGGTAGCCGCTCCTGATTGCTATATTTGCGATGCTTGCATTGATATCTCTCACTCGATTATCCTAGAGCATCGCAAAGTGTCAAATGATGAAGATTCGGCCAGTGTAACTACGAAATAGTACAGCTGCTGATTGCACTGTTGAGCACTGGCAAAGCCTCAGTGACTTAAGACAAAGTTTGCACCAATATTCTCATCAATGGCTCAATATCTTCTGGAACCCGGTAGCTTTCCAAACCTTGCTCAATCGTTTTCTCATTTCGATTTAATCGGGCAAATTCCCAAATTTTCCCTGTAGTAACAGCACCAATTAGAGCCTCTTGCTTCTTATCTTCTTGCCATTGCTCTAATGCAATTAATTCAGCCATCAGCTGGGTCATACCATAATCTAAATCTTCTTTTTTAGCTTCGGTGACGAGTAGGCTATTGGTGTTTGCTAAAAAGTAATCTAAATATCCCTGTAGCTGCTCGTTAACCTTGATAGAGTACTCAATTAGGATTTCAGATTTTGTGTAGTGAACTAAGTCTAAAATCAACGGTGAGATCAATAGCTCTCTTCTAGCTGTCTCACTAGATAAAGAGGCATAGGGCAGAATTTCTTCGATCCGGTCTTTTAATTGGTTAATTCTGTCTAAATTTTCTTGATATTGGGATAAATTCAGTTTTTTTCTAGAAAATGAATACCCAAAGTGATTGGCTAAATCCTTGGGCTCAATTTTGAGCTCAAAGATTTTGCTAAACGTATAGGATTTTTCTGGATGAATAGCTTTCACAATTGCTCAATGTGCTTTGACCGCCTTTCTATTGTATGCGTTTGTTTTCCTGATTAGATAACTATAGGCAACGCCCTGATTTATCTTGCTTTAACTCGACGTCCAGCTTGGAGTTCTTCGCTGGGGTGCAGGACCACCTGTTCTCCATCATTTAGCCCGTTAGTCACTTCAGCTGCCATCGTACTGCGGTGGTTAATCGCAATCTCACGAGATTGTACCCGATCGGTATCAACAACAAATACACACCAGTTCCGCTCACAGCGATAAAGGGCGCTAACGGGGACCTGCAGCACATTGTTGTCGGCCCAGGTGACAATCTGGGCCTCAATGCGATAGCGGTCGCCCAGTGGGTTGGCGGCTGGCTCTGTTAACATGCCCACTACATTAACTCGCTGTTCTTCTACACCCAGGGCAGAGACTTCAGTGAAGGCGGCAGGCTCTATGTAGCTGACGGTGGCCTCCAGGGGCTCTGACCCACCCCATTGGTCAATAATAATTGGGTCGCCGGGGCGAATCTGCACGGCATCTGTAGAGAGCACATCGATCACTAGCTCCAAATCGCCTGGGTCGCCTAGCTCAACTAGGGGGTCGCCTGCTTGAACAAAGCGAGCGCTTTTGTCGGGCACCCGCAACACGGTTCCACTAATGGGTGCTGAGATTGTTGTGCGACGGGCTTCATCCACCAGGTTGGTTAGCTCTGCTTCGACACCGGCAATTTGTGCTCGGTAAGAATCTTCTAGATAATCAGGATCGCGCTGTTCTTCTCGCAACAGGGCCAATGCTTCCTGGGCGGCTTTGACATCTGCGATCGCACTTCCCAATCGTTTCTCATCGGCTGCCAGTTGCTGTACCAGACGATTTTCATCGAGTTCAGCGGTTTCTCTGGCCTGACGTGAGATGGCACCACGGGTTTCTAACTCTTGGGCACGGGTGCGATCGCGACGGGCCTGTTCTAACGCTACCCGAGTCTCTTCGACTTGAGCCGCTGCTGCTTGTTGGGTTGCCTGGGCCGCCTGCAGCTGCGCCGCTGCCTCAGCCAGAGCCTCTGGTTTAGGCCGTTGAGTATCCACACCCACTAGCTCAGCTCGTAGTTCTCGCAGTCGTGCCTGAGCGGTTTGCACCTTACTATCTAAGGGCAATGGGTCAAGCTGAGCCACAACAGCATTGGCTGTAATCGTGTCCCCGGCCTCTAAGTCAATCCGCTGCAGCCGACCATCTACCGGAGCCGATACCATATAGCGATCGGTGACCCGAGTTTGTCCTTCAGCATCGACGGTAACCCGCAGTGGCCCGGTGGTTACAGTCCCCACATCCACCAAAATCGGTGTCGGTCGAAACGCGAGACCAACTAAGATGGCTACACTCAGACCCGCCACGCCATAGGGCAGCCAGCGGGGTAGCCGCCGGACAACAGGGGCTAAAGTCTCTTTGGGCCGCCGCCGAAAAAAGTTTCTTACCGTTCGTTTCTGGAGCTGAGTCATTGTGAGATCTCCTTAAGGAGAAAAATTTAATAAAACCTTTGAATTGGTGGCGTTTAACTGGCCTTGGAACCTTTTTCAGGAGGTGAGAAAATCTCCGCTTATGTAGAGGGTATATCCACTGGAAAATATTCCTAAAGGTAAAGCGGCTCTTGTTCATCCCCTCCCAGGAGGGGATAAGATATTGGCCTTCGTTCGACAGTACTGCATTACTTCCACCCTAAAACTAGTCCTTAACAACACGTCTACTCTCTCTCCTCCCTCCCCACTCTCTTCCCTACCTTTCCTCTACTCCCTTGTTTTCAATACGGCAATCAAATCTAACCGATTTAGCTGCTGCCGAATTAACAAACCGGACGCTAGCGCTGCTGCCATAATCACCACAAAGGCAAAGGCGTAGGTCGCTGGCGTCACTACTAGGGGAAAACGAAACAGCTCCCAGTCGTAGATCTCGGTCATGAGAGCCGCTAACCCATACCCCAGCACAAAGCCTATGGGGATTGCCAGGGTGAGTAGCACTGCCTGCTCCCCTAGCAAAATAAAGGCGATTTCACCTTTGGTAAAGCCAATGATGCGCAATGTGGCTAGCTCCCGCTCTCGCTCTGATAGGGCAATGCGGGCGGCGTTGTAGACTACCCCAAAGGCAATTACTGAGGCAAACCCCACCAGCACTACCGTAAACCCGGCCATACTCTGGGTCAGAATGGCGTTGAACTGATCGATGGTGGTTTGGCGCATGGCGACGCTGGCCACGGCAGGGGTTTGTTTTAACTCGGCATAGAGCTGTTGTTGCTCGTGTTCATCCACCTGTAGGTAAGCGCCAGAAAGAGTAAAGCCTTCTCGCATTAGCCGGTTAAGGGCGTGGATATCCATATAGGCGGAAATGCCCACCAGCTCATCAAAAATGCCGGTTACGGATACGGTGCGGGTGGGGCGTGCGCCTTCTAGCACTTCTACGGTGAGCTGGTCTCCGAGATGGGCCTGCAGCGTGTCTGCTAGCTTTGTGGACAACACAATTCCCTCAGGTGGCAATGTTACGGGTTGTTGTTTGCTGTCAAGCAGGCGTCGCAGCTCGCCACCGGGCTCTACTCCATTGATGCCGCTGCGCTTTTGGTAGTGGCCAAACCGTAGCCGGGCAGGCACGATGCGAAACGGCTCGGCCCGCAACACCCCAGGCAGGTGGTACAGATCAAACTGGGCCTGGTTTGACAGCGGATTGTTAAACACCAGGGTGATGTCTTCTCGCTGAATGGTGCGAAACTGAATGTCGACCAGGGCGTCCATGGCATCGGTAAAGAAACGACCCAGCACCAGAATTGCGATCGCAACCGCAATGCCTGTCACCGACAACAGTCCCTGTACCGGACGTCGCTCTAGATTACGCAGAATAATCCGACTGGGTGCTGAGAACCAGCGCTGCAGCCCCAGCTTTTCTACCACCGTGGGCCGATAGGTGGCCGGTGGCTCGGGTCGCATAGCCTCAGCCGGTGGCAGCCCCACCGCCCGCCGCACCGCCAAAAAGGCTCCCAGGGCAGCAGCCCCAACACTCACCAAAAGTGCAGTGACTAGCACAGCGGGGCGTACCTCATACTGCAGCACCGGAAAGTGATAAAAATCGGCATATAAACGAGTCATTCCCCGACCCATCCACCAGCCTAGCCCGCTGCCCAAAATGGCACCCAGCAGCACTACGACCATCACCAACTTTAAGTAGTGCAGCCCCACCGCCAGATTGTCATACCCAAAGGCTTTCATGACAGCAATCTGGTCTCGCTGGGTGCTAATCAACCGGCTCAGCAACAGATTGAGCAAAAAGGCGGCAATTCCAAGAAAAATGCTGGGTACAAAGACAGCATGGGCCGACAACTGTCGAATCTCATCGGAAATAAACGTGTGTGAGATTTGATCGTCTCGACCAAAGGCCCCCAAACCGCCATAGGTTTCTAGCTGCTGGTCTAGCTGAAAAATAACATCTGCCTCGCTGGCCCCCGGCATCAGTCTCAGACTGACATCATTAAAGGCCCCTTCCATATCAAAGGCGGTTGCCAGCGCCTTGTGCGGCATCCAGAGAATACCAAAGCGTTTGTTGTCGGGGACAATTTCAGTGCCGCGAATCTCATAGATATACTCTGGCGACAGGGCGATACCCACAATTCGCAACGTCTGCCAACGCCCGTTGAGAATGGCCCCAACTGTGTCATTTAGCTCTAACTGGTTTGCCTGAGCAAACACCTCACTGGCCAACACTTCATTCCCACGTTCTGGGTAGCGCCCTGCTCGAATATACAGGTCATTGAGCATTGGTTGCGGCCGCTCTGGGATAGAAATCAGCCGTCCTGTTGCGGGTTCTGCTAACCCTGCTACCGACAGGGTGACATCCTGCACCACCCGTGTTTGCACGGCCCCCACTCCAGGAATCTCTTCAAACTGAGTGCTCAGGCGATTGGGTGCCCGCTTTAGCTGTACAAAGACATCTGCAAACCGATACTGGTCGTAGTATGTGGCCTGGGTTAGCTGCAGTGACCCGTGGGTGCTCATCATGGTAACCAGATTGGCCATGCCGCAGGTAACAATTAGCACAATGGCCAGCACCTGTCCTCGCATGCGAAAGAGATCACGTAAGAGCTTGAGGTCGAGAGCTTTCATTCCTATCCCCTCTACCACTCCAACTCTGCAGGCGATGCTTTTTGCTCATTGCGTTTAATATCGGCGATGTTGCCGCTGCGCATGTGAACAACTCGGTCGGCCATAGCGGCAATACCGGCGTTGTGGGTGATGACGGCGGTTGTTGTGCCAAATTCTTGATTGACTCGCTCCAGAGTCTCTAACACTCGTTTGCCGGTCTTAAAATCTAAAGCACCGGTAGGTTCGTCGCAGAGAAGAACCTCGGGACGTTTGGCAATGGCGCGTGCGATCGCAACCCGCTGTTGTTCTCCCCCCGATAGCTGGGCTGGAAAATGGTCTAGACGATCTGCCAAACCCACAAGGCTTAACGCTTCTTCTGGCTTCATTGGGTGGCGGGCAATATCTGTTACCAAAGCCACATTCTCCCGCGCCGTTAGACTGGGAATTAAATTATAAAACTGAAACACAAACCCCACTGACTGACGCCGAAACCGAGTCAGGGAAGCCTCATCGGCTCTATCCATCGCCTGATTACGAAAATAGATGTGTCCGCTAGAGGGAACGTCCAACCCACCCAAAATATTTAACAGCGTAGACTTTCCACTGCCAGACGGCCCCAGCAACACCACAAATTCTCCCTCATAGAGGTCTAGATCGACCGTGTCCAGGGCATGTACCTTGACCTCGCCCATGACGTAGATCTTGCTCACTTGCTCCATATGAAAGACAGTAGACAAACCAGGTGCTGAGTCTGCTCTGGAGGTTACAACCATGACCGACCGTTAAAACCAAACAATGCCACATCTATAAACTCTAGCCGCAAAAATTGAAAAAGTTATGAGGATCTGTTCCTCATAACTTCCTCAGCCTGTTGTTCTACACTTTAATTAAACCTAAAAATCGCTCAGCGACTGCCCTGTCTAAACCCAGGATAACCAAAAGTTTGAGCCCTTTTTGGCGTTCTCATCTCCAGTGACAGTACTTAGGAGGGAACTGAGTATGTGGACAACGTTAATTGTTGTAACAGCGCTATTTTTAATCGCTCTGCGGATTTTCTCAACCGTCCATAATCAAATCAGTGTGATCTCAGCAGGGTTGGTGGCTACGGCGTGTTTAATGATTGCCATTGGTGTTGCTCCATTCATGCTCAAACTAGGTTTGTTGATCTCCATCTTTGTTGTTGAGCATTGGCTGCTGCATCGTTCGCCTACGGCTGAGCTCTAGCCGCTGTCCCTCGGCTGTCTGGCCAATTTTATAGTTTGTTGATTTAAACCGTTAGCACCGGACAAGCCGCATGGTGCAAAACATAATTACTGATGCTGCCCAAGAAAAGCTCATCTAATTTAGACCGATCGGGTCGTCGGATAACAACTAGATCAGCGTCCCAATTATCTGCTAAGTGACAAATAACATCGCTAGTGTTGCCAATATTTTGTGAGAATTCAGCTGTTACGCCAGCGGCTTCTGCTTGTTCGGCTAACGCTTTGAGCATATTTAAGCCCTGAGTCTCAATGTCTTCCCATCGTTGCCGATAGTCCTGCATTAGCTCGTCGGTAATGACTGGATATCGATACAATGTGGGGTTGGGGAGTATCGGAGTACTTCTCATGTCAGATGAAATAACATGAAGCAGCATCAAACTGCTGTCATTTTGCTTGGCTAGCGCTAATGCCTTTTCAAACACCACCTGATCGGTCACCGTATCCTGAATCGGAGCAAGGATTTTAGAGAACATAGACCCTCCATCAAAGTAGAAACGGCCAAACGGAGACTACTCTTTTATTGTCATATATTTACCTGGATATCTCTTTAGTTTCTTAGGCTTTGTTAATTTTCGTAATTAACAAAAAAGTAATACAGGCCACTCTGGGTTGTCTCAACAAATAGCCGCAGTCGGTGTTGGATGCTCATAAGTTCCTCAAATCGGCGGCTTATCCTAAAACTACGCAGCCGATATTTTGCGATCGCATATGCAAAACCCAACTCCCTCACCCCGACCAACCCCACCAGACAAAAATCCAAATGGATTAAAACCAACCTTGATCAACATTGGCTGGTTAGTGGTGTGGTTTCTAGTCATGACCTTTGCGCTTACCCGGATGCCTCAGCGCCCTGAACAGGTGCCCTACAGTGAGTTTCTTACTCAGGTGGAAAGCGGTCAGGTGGCGGCGGTGAGAGTGAGTGAGCGTCGCATTGAATACACGCTAAAACCTACTGATGATGCCGTTCTCGAAGGAGAGACGGCTGAGCCTAATATCTCAGTGACAACCCCTTTGCCCGCCGATCCAGACCTATCCCGACTCCTGCGCCATCACGATGTTGAGATTACGGCTGTGCCTGCTAGCAATTGGGTGGGCGGTCTCTGGAGTCTTTTATTTCCACTGCTAATGGTGTGGTTCCTGTGGGGTGCTTTTTCAAATCGGATGCAGGAAGGACCCGCCGCCCTTAGCGTTGGTAAAAGTAAGGCCCGCATTTACTCCCAAACCGAACATCGCGTTACATTTGATGATGTCGCTGGTGTGGATGAAGCCAAGGCAGAGCTGCAGGAGATTGTTGGCTTTCTCAAAGATTCTAAACGATATACCCGATTGGGAGCCAAAATCCCGAAAGGGGTTTTGTTAGTGGGGCCGCCGGGCACCGGTAAAACATTATTAGCACGGGCCATTGCCGGAGAAGCGGGCGTCCCTTTCTTTAGTATGTCAGCGTCTGAGTTTATTGAAATGTTTGTGGGTGTCGGAGCTTCACGGGTAAGAAACCTGTTTGAACAAGCCAAAAAACAGGCTCCCTGCATTGTTTTTATTGACGAACTAGATGCATTGGGTAAATCGCGAACACCTAACACCCCATTTGCAGGTAATGATGAGCGAGAACAAACCCTGAATCAGCTTTTGGCAGAGATGGATGGATTTGAGCCCAATGCCGGTGTGATTTTACTAGCCGCAACAAACCGACCTGAGGTGCTCGACCCAGCATTGTTAAGAGCGGGGCGATTTGACCGCCGGGTGGTTGTCGACCGGCCTGACCGTCAAGGGCGTGAGGCAATCCTAAACGTCCATGCAAAATCCGTACACTTGGCGGATGATGTGGCCCTGTCTAAACTGGCCGCCCGCACCCCTGGGTTTGCTGGAGCCGATCTGGCCAATTTGGTCAACGAAGCGGCCCTACTCGCTGCCCGTAAAAATCGAGCTGCTGTCATGATGGCCGACTTTAACGAAGCTATCGAACGGATGTTAACGGGACTAGAAAAGAAGTCACGTATTCTCAGCGACCTGGAAAAACGCACGGTTGCTTACCATGAGGCTGGACATGCCATTATTGGCGCGCTAATGCCTGATGCTGGCAAGGTTGAGAAAATCTCCATTGTACCTAGAGGGGTAGGAGCTTTAGGCTACACCCTGCAGCTACCGGAAGACGACCGATTTTTAATGATGGAAGATGAGATTCGAGGGCGGCTGATGATTTTGTTGGGGGGACGTGCCGCTGAAAAACTCACCTTTGACAGAGTATCCACCGGCGCCAGTGACGATATTCAAAAAGCAACAGATTTAGCCGAACGCTGTATCACCCTCTATGGCATGAGTAAAACTCTGGGGCCAGTGGCGGTAGAACGCAGTCAAGCTCAGTTTTTAGAAGGGCTGACACAGCCTCGCCGCCCCATTAGCCCCCATCTGTCAGAAACAATTGATCGAGAGATTAAAGACCTCATCGAGCAAGCGTATCAAATGGCGCTGGAAATTTTGCTTAGAAACCAAACCGTTCTAGAACAGATTGCTCAAAATTTACTAGAAGCAGAAAGCCTGGAAGGAGAAACTCTGAAAACACTGTTGTCTACTATTCGACCCCCCCCAGAGCTGCAGTCCTGGTTAAATCCTGGACACCAGAAATTGCGTGTATCCCATGTCTAGTCAGGAGGTAGGCAGTATGAAACGACCCGTTAGTTCAAAGCTCCGCCTTGGTATCCCCCAGGTGATTGTTAAACTGTTGACCATTCTCGGATTCGCCCTTTTACTGATAGTTTTATGGTCTACGCCAGTCGCTTTGGCCAAGGTACAGTTCTCAAAAGAAGCGGACCAATGGATTTATCAGTCACAACAGATATTGACAGATACAGACGGTAATATCTGGGAAATTACGGCTCTAAAACCGATGGAGTCAGACAGTAATGGCGTCTATCTATGGTTAACAACTCAGGCTAATAATATTCAGCTAGATGCGGTTCAGCCACTGCTCGTTAAAACAAATGCAGGGCAGACGTTTACCGCTCCAAACCTTACTCAACAATATTTTATTGGAGAGCTGCCTGAGCCAACTATTAGCCAATACAACATTGAGCCTCTGCTACCAAAAATTAAGTCTGAAACATCACTGCAGCTAGAGTTGCCGACTAAAACAAACGATTCCGTCCGTCTGTTGATTCCTACAGAGGTTTTAGAGGAATGGTTAAATGTCGGAACCTGTGAATATTTGATTTGCGATCGCTTGTAGACAGCGGCTGGCCTAGTTGTTTACAGCATTAGCGTTACCCAGAAGATCGCAGACTTGATGATCGCTAACTTGGGCAAAATTGTTATACCAAATACCAATGGCATATAGATTATTGGGAATACACAAACACACAAGCCGATCGACTTGAGCCTTAATCTGTTTGTAGGCATCCCTAGAGGCAATGGGAACAGCGACTATCAGCTGTTTGGGACGCTGCAAGCGCACCCACATAACAGCGGCCCGCATGGTTGCTCCTGTTGCTAAGCCATCATCGACCAAAATAACAATCTGGTCGTAGATCTTTGCAGGGGGTCGATTCCCTCGGTAAGCTCGATCTCGTCGCCTTAGCTCCTGTAATTCCTGGTCTGTAATTGCTTCTAACTCTTTTGGCGTAATTCCCAGCCAGCCCACAGCTGCGTTGTTTAATACTCGCACACCGTCTGCTGCGATCGCACCAATGGCGCTTTCTTTACGATTTGGATCTCCTAGCTTACGAACAAGACAAATATCTAACGGGAGATGAAGCGCGTGCGCAATCTCGTAGGCTATTGGCACACCGCCCCGAGGCAGGGCCAATACTAAACCATCGACCCGATTAGCATAGACGCTTAGCTGCTGGGCGAGCTGTTGACCGGCCTGGGTGCGATCGCGAAATCGAGTTTTCATGCTCCTCTCCCCGTAGTGTTACCTCGCAGCAGACTACCCACCCATAGGGTAAGGCAATAATCTGAGGAGCTTGTGAAGAGGCATTAAAAAACCGTTTTAAGGGGCAGATAGAGATGCTTAGGATGCCTATTTAGGCTGTCGCATCACCCCTAGCTGCTCAAACTGTTGTGACTGCTGTTCGATCTGAACTGACAGGGAATTACACACTAGATCACACAGCTCAAACAAAAAAGGATTCGCAATTTGATAGTAGACACAAACACCCTCCTGACGCCGACTGACCACCCCTGACTGGGCCAGCATTTTTAGGTGTTTTGAAACATTGGCCTGCCCCAATCCAGTAATCTCAATAATCTCGGTTACATTTTTGGCACCCGACTTTAAGGCACACACAATCTGCAGCCGACTCACCTCAGATAAAACTTTAAAGAAGTCGGCCATCAGCCCCAATGCCGCTGGCGAAAGATGAGTCACATCAAAGTTTGATGACTTGTCAGCTGAGGCTTTAGACGTTTTCTTTTTAGACTTTTTGGCAACAGGCATAGAATGCAATCGAGGTATTAGAGCGATCCATAGACTTTTTACTATATTACCATGGAGTATTATATTGTGTCGTTACAGCTCTTCAAGGCCAGTGCTATAGCTTTCATATTAGGTTGGCAACCCAACTCAATATTTTTAAGGCTATGCTACTCTATAACCGAATGATTATATGCCGAAACCATTGAAGCTTGTCATGCTGGAACTGACCTGGAAAATAGCACTCTTGGGAGGAATGTTGATTGGTCTGAGTGCCACACTGCTGCTGGCATTCAATGGTCGAATCGCGGGCATTAGTGGGATGGTCAACGGCGCGATTTGGAGTGGCGAGGGGTGGCGCTGGCTGTTTCTGGTGGGCATGCTTCTGGGTGGGGGTATCTATGAGTACGGTTTGGCTGCCCAGGCTACGCCTAGACCGTCCCTCGCCCCTGGGTCAATGGCCTTAGGTGGATTTTTAGTGGGTGTGGGTACCCATTTAGGGGATGGCTGTACCAGTGGTCATGGGGTGTGTGGTTTGGGTCGTCTGTCGTTGCGATCGCTAGTTGCAGTGCTGACATTTCTGACAACGGCTATGGTGACTGTTTGGATCACCCGACATGGAGTATCAGGATAAGCAATATGACAAAAGTGTCAGTGCAACAAACACCAATGCACCTGATTGTGCTCTTATCGGGTTTGCTGTTTGGATTGGGGTTAGGTCTATCTCAAATGATTGACCGAGAGCGGGTGCTGGGCTTTTTAGACATTGCAGGCCGTTGGGACCCGACTCTGTTGTTTGTCCTGGGTGGTGCCGTAATGGTCACTGTGATTGCATTCCGATTTGTTTTACGGTTACCCCATCCCATTTTGGCGACTCAATTTAGGTTGCCAACCTACAAAGACATTGACCTGCCTTTGGTGCTAGGGGCGGCCATCTTTGGCATAGGCTGGGGCATTGCAGGCTATTGTCCAGGACCGGCCATTGTTGCCTTGATCTTAAACTCATGGAGCCCTGTTATTTTTCTGGCTGCCTTTGTGGTTGGTTCACTCACTTCTAAATTTATTATGCGTCAATATCTTTAGTTACAGATCTTGGCCCCAGATAGTGTAGGAATTATAAAGATGTGTATTTAGAATGAATTATATAACTATCTACTCATATAATAAAAAAGACTAAATTTATGTCTCTTTGAATTCAGCTCACAATTTTTAGATAAAAGGTAGATATGAAAACGCAACAGCTTCTGACTCAAGATTTAGCAACCAGCGAAATTACTGTCATTAGCAATCATGCCACTGTTGCTGTCACTGGCACTAAGGTCGCTCGAGTTGAAGAGATTTCAGGACACGAGCAAGAAAACCCATCCATGGTACATGTGGATTTTAAGGTAAAAGACCCTAACCGTCAGCCGGAGATTTTAGCAAACACTGAAGACTTAGGCTTAATTTTAAAACTCAACGATGCTGTTGACCTGGGGCTGTTGCTAGTAGCTATGGGTATGGAACATAAAACACCTGAAGAGATTAAAGCCACCCTGACACGACTATCAAACCTGATAGATGAGTTTGCATAACCCCTAGACTTCCACGAGTATGCCTTTTTGTTGAACTCCAGGGTCTAGGTTACATGCAACAGATGATTTGCAAGAATACCTGGCCAGAGCTTTTATAACCTATTGAGGCAGACGACTTAGAGCTTGTTAAAAATTAAGCTCATGGTTTGATTATTGGCTGTTTTCCCTAATAATAAATTAGATAACTTTTCCGTTTAGAATTTTGTCGCAGCGCGCAAAATTCTAAACCACCTCTCCAAATGGTCAAAGACGCTCTTAGGGATACCGCTGATGTTTTTCCGTCGGGTTCTAGGGCGGCGGAACGCCCTAGCCAGGGGGTGTGGGGAACTCGGCGGGACCCCACGCAACCGGTTTTGCCTCCAATCAATATCCTGAAAATAATTGTGAATATTGCCAATTAGCGATAAAGGCTGCTCAGGGCTTTCCTCCCTGAAACCCTCCTGTTCGTGGGGGCCTAAACTCCCCCACACCCCCCGAAAGTAGGATGCCGATTAATTTGAAGATACTGGTGCGGTGTAGGTTACGGCGAGGGTAGGGAAAAGATTATGCTCTTCAGACCATAAAATTGTTTCTTAACAACTCCTTAGCTGCCGAACAGATTGTCTGTCCAGTATTGCTTCTGGAAGATTAGCTCGTAGCGACACCCAGTGCGAAGATAAACTTTTGTAACTAAAACTCTGTGCTTGCAGATTTTCTACCCTGCTTATTTGAGACCTCATAGGACGTGTGTCCAAATCTGTCGCAACAGCATTGCGCTGCCCCCTTGTTTGCTTCAGTGAGGTTTTATCATGGTCAACTTAAACTCTCTTGAGTCATCTAAGTCATTATTTAATGAAGTTGCGATCGCAAATTTTGGTCCCTTCCAGATAGCGGTTTTAACAGCAACTAACGTCGTCGAACGCCCTATTTTTTCAGCTCACATTCCTGTGCCGGAGCGGACTTATCAGCCTCAGGGATGGTTAATTCACAACCAGCAGATAGTTGCCCATTTGGATAGCCTCAAAATTAATCCGATTTTTTCACCAGATGGACCGTTTAGACAACTATGTCGTTTAGCCCCGGCTGTTCCCGTCTCTTTTGAAGTAAACAGTAGCCAAATCTTACCGGCTCAAGTAGCGAAGCAGGCAACATTTGTCTGTGAATTCCCAGGTGCATATTTTCCTTGCCAGACAATCTTCCATCATATCTCTCCCCACTTTGTGCGGATTTACCCCTTTAAACAGCAAACAGACCTGCTGAGAAACACTAAGCAGCTATTGAAGGATGAAGTCGCTTTCATCATGCAAAATCGTGAACAGCTCAAAAAGCTCACCTTTTTCCAGAAACGTTTCAGGTTATAGAAGTACCGTATAAATTAAAGTATATTGAGATAAGAGTGATGAGATTAACATGGTCGTTGCAGTCAGTCACTAAACTGTGACGAGACCTAAATCTTGTTTACCTCGTAACAGATCGGTAATTTCATGTTTATAGGACTGAAACTGAGGGTCTCGCTTTAGAGCGTAGGTACGTTCTTCAGGTAAATCGACAATAATCTCTTGTTGAATCGTCCCTGGACGAGCCGTCATGACATAAATACGCTGAGAGAGAAAAACGGCCTCCTCCACGTCGTGGGTGATCATTAAAATGGTGCAGCGAGTGCGTTTCCACAGGTCCAGCAAAAATAGCTGCATAGCCTCTTTGGTTTGCACATCCAGGGCTCCAAACGGTTCGTCCATCAGCAGGATTTTAGGATGACAGGCCAGGGCACGTGCGATCGCAACCCGCTGTTTCATCCCCCCAGACAGTTCCTTAGGCAAAGAATTGGCAAAGTTAGCCAGTCCTACCACATCCAAATAGTAGCTCGCTCGCTCACGCCGCAATTTTTTAGCTACTCCCTGAAGTTTGAGCCCAAACTCAACATTGCGCTGCACACTCATCCAGGGATACAGGGTGTACTTCTGAAACACCATGCCACGGTCAGCCCCCGGTCCAGTCACAGGCTCAAAGTCCACCGTAATCTCACCGCCAGTGGGCGTGTCTAATCCGGCAATTAAGCGCAGTAGCGTTGACTTTCCTGACCCCGAAGCCCCTACAGCGCAAACCAGTTCGCCCGTTTCAACATGCATATTGATGTCTTTTAGAGCGAGCAGCGAGCCCTGTTTTGTCGGAAATTGTTTATAGAGCTTAGAAATTTCAAGATGCATAGCTAATCAAATGCCCACTTACAAGTTGTTCTAAGCACTAAACGAAAAACTAAATCAATGGCAAATCCAATCACACCCAAAATAATCAAACAAGCAAAAATCTCATCGGTTTTAAAGAAGCGCTGGGCTAACAAAATACGTCTCCCCAATCCCTCTTCTGCAGCCACCAGTTCAGCAATCACCACCAGATTCCAGGAGGTGGCAATATTAATGCGAAACGTGTCAATAATACTTGGAACAATATAGGGCGTAATCACTGACATCAGCACCTGTCGGCGCTGTCCTCCCAGGGTATAGGTAGTCTCGATCAAGTCTTTGGGAACAAACTTAACCGCATCCATAATCATTAAAGTGTTATAAAATACCGTACCAATAAAAATAAGCGCAATTTTAGGCTCTTCCTCTAGTCCCAGATAGATAATCAAAAGCGGGATAAATGCCGGAGCTGGCATATACCGCAAAATACCAACAATCGGCTCCATCATGGCACGAATGCTAGCAAACGCCCCCATCGCGATTCCTAGGGGAATTGAGATAATCGCTGCCAGAGTAAAGCCAGCAGCCACACGCCCAAAGCTAGCGATAATATCCTGGGTAATAAATCCCTTTTCCCACAGCCGCTGAAATGCTCCAGTCACCGCTTGAGGACTCGGCAAAAACTTGGGGTTAACGCCTGTGTAGTTAGACAATATCCACCAGACGATCAGAGGAACTATAATTGAGGCCACCATCAACACCCAGTTTAGAATCTTGGGTATGTCTTCGGCAATAGACCAAAAGACTGTTGGTTTCAGGCTTTGAGATACGGGTTCAAAATCATCTTTAAAGGGTTCAGATGCCTGGGTCATAGCTCAGTTTTCCTAAGAAAATAACGTAAGGGCGCACGGCTGTGCGCCCCAGAATTTAAAGGCGCACGGCCGCCCCTACCAGCAGACCTAGTTACAAGCCCTCGGCGTAGGCATTAACAAAGCTATCATCCAAGATAGTCCCCAAGTCCTCAGGACCTGCTTCGATAAACCCTACATCCACCATAAAGTCGTTCATCTTTTGCGCAGCAAAGGGCATGTGCTTCATGCTCTCACCTTGGCTAAATGCCTCTAGATTTTCCTCAACGGTAAAAATTCGAGTCCCCGCCTGAAACGCCTCATATTCTTCAACAGAAACACCGGAACGATCGGCCATAATCTTATTGGACTCTTCAGGATTTTTATCAATGTAATCCAGCGTAGCAAACCAGGTATTGACCACCGCCTGAACCTGCTCTGGCTGTTCATCAATAACCGTTTGAGTCATCACCAACAGGTCAGGAATGGCCCCAGGATAATCTTGAGAAGACAACAGCTCCTTACTCCCTTCTCGCTCTAGCGCCACACCCCAAAACGGTGGCCATCCCGCAAAGGCATCAACCTGGCCTGACGCAAAGGCAGCAGCAGCAGCACCGGTTTCTAAATTTTTGATGGTGACATCTGAACGAGACATACCGGCTTCTTCAAGGGCTTGAGTCAGCATAAAGTCACCCACTACGCCTTCCTCTAGGGCAACGGTTTTACCCTTTAAGTCTTCTAAGGTGTTGATGTCTTCGGTAACGACCACTTTGTCATTCCCGGCTGAGTTGTCGTTGACCAATACAGCAACTTCACCATTCGCGGCATCCGCTGCAAATGAAATTGTGTCATTTAAGGTTTGACAATTGCCATCTAGCTGCCCAGCAGCAAGGGCTTCCATAGAAGCTAGATACCCGTCAAACCATTTGAGTTCTACATTGGCTCCATTGGCTTCAAACAGGCCCTTTTCTTCGGCGACAGCCCAGGGTAGCCAACCTGGCCAGTTACTGTATCCGATAACTAAAGGAGCGCCATCGGTGGCTGCAACCTGTTGCGAGGTATCAGCAGCAGGTTCAGATGCTGTGTCTGGGGCATTCCCAGCACAGCCTACGGCCACTACTAAACCAAATATAAATGCTACACATGTGGATAAAAATCGTTGTCGACGCATCGCGCACCTCTAAATCAAAACTGGTAGACCCTCTGCGGTTAGTTGTTCTGCTTTTATACAGGAGGTCAGATTGTCATACTGTGAGCTGTAAACGATTTGCTTGATTGGTAACAGTTTGATGAATCCAGGCAAACCAGGCAGCTAGGCCCTCACCTGTCTTGGCAGACACAGGCAATATGGTCACGTGAGGATTAATTTGTCTGATGTTGGCTTCGATCTGGTCTAAATCAACATCTAAGTAGGGAGCGAGATCTGTTTTTGTAATTAATAAACAATCTGCTTCCCGAAACATCACTGGATATTTCAGGGGTTTATCTTCCCCTTCGGTCACACTTAATAGGGCAACTTTTGCATGCTCCCCCACCTCAAATTCAGCCGGGCATACTAAATTACCGACATTTTCAACAACAACTAAATCTAAGCTGGCCGGGTCAAGGCTGTGCTGTAGCTGGTGAATTCCCCCAGCGACCATTTTAGAATCTAAATGGCATGAACGACCAGTATTGATGGCAACGACTGGAACGCCATGTTGACGCAGACGATTAGCGTCTAACTCGGTGGTCATATCCCCTTCAATAACGGCAATTTTTAGATCCTGTATTCCTTTGAGGGTGGTTTCTAACAGCTGAGTTTTACCTGCACCTGGGCTGCTCATCAGGTTGATACAGGTAATACCCCACTCATCAAAATGAGCGCGGTTGTGATCGGCCCCTTGTTGATTGGCATGGAGCAGATTCATTTCGAGGGCAGCGTCAAAGGTTTGATGCATTTTTCGGATAATGGGCAATGGACAATGGGTCAATGTAGGGGCATTGCATGCAATGCCCCTACACGGCACCAACACATTCAAGCCGGTCAATTTTTAATTCGCGACCGGAACGAATATCTTCCATCGGGCTATTACAGGTAGGACAGGCATATTGACTGCCAAATTCGGGCCGGTAGTCGGCGTTGCACCGATGACAGTGGGCCACCAGGGGAACATCCTTAATCACCAGCTGAGCGCCGTCGAGAAACGTGCCCTGAGTTTGTACATCAAAGGCAAACTGCAAACTGGCCGGTTCTACACAGGTAAATGCACCAACGATGAGATGAACCTTCTGAACGGTGGGACGTTCCGGCTGAGAGTCCCACCAGTCGCGAATTGTGCCGATTAGGGCCTTAGTCATATCGGTTTCATGCATAGGCGGTGCAACATAGGGGCATTGCGTGTAGGGGCGTTCCATGGAACGCCCCTACACGTGGGTTGTAAATTATTGCCAATCGTTACCAACATCCATGTTGGCTTCGGCGTGAATATAGTCGGGGGGGCTGGTTCGGGGCAGCTGTCCCGACTGCACTAGATGGGCCATGGCATCACAAATAACGCGAGTGGCCATTAGAGAAGTCATATCGCTGATGTCATAGGGCGGGGAAACTTCCACCACTTCTAGACCACAGACGGGGGCATTGCGAATAATTTTGCCAAGGAGATATAGCGCCTCACGCGGTAGTAACCCACCCGGCTCAGGCCAGCCAGTACCGGGGACAAACCCAGCATCAATACAGTCAATGTCAAAGCTGATGTAAACACAGTCAGTGCCATCAAGGGCTCGCTCTAAAGCAAAATCAGCCGCTGCATCTAACCCCATCTCGGTAATGTCGGTAACTGTGAGAATATTCGTAGCCCGCTCACGACAGACTTTTACCCCCTGACGCGGTACTTGCCAGCCACCAATCCCTAGCTGTACCAGATTCTTTGCTGGCGCGTTCTTCATGTTGGTGGCATGAAACCAGGGACAGGTGTGCATACGCTCATCCAAGTCGGTTTCTTGGGTGTCGACATGGCGGTCAAAGTGAATAATGCCGACTTTTTTATCTCCGAGATGACGGCACACACCGCGCACGGTGGGAAATCCGATGGAGTGGTCTCCGCCCAAAATAATGGGAAACGCACCCGAGCTAAAGATGTGGGCAATCCCTTTTGAAATTTGGTCAAACGATTTTTCGTTGTTGGCCGGAATAGTAAAAATATCGCCCACATCACACAGGGTGATTTGCTCTCTGAGATCAATTCCCATTTCAAAGTTGTAGGGCGTATAGAGGGCGGAAATTCGGCGGATACCTTGAGGGCCAAATCGGGTGCCGGGGCGATAGGTGGTGCCAGAGTCGTGGGGGACGCCCACAATAGCAACATCATAATCGCCCACTTTACGTACATCTTCTATGTAGGGAGCTTTAAGAAAGGTGTTGATGCCGGCATAGTGGGGTAGCTCACCGCGCGAGAAGGTGGGAATGGTGCGATCGCGAATGCTATCAGCTGCTTCTAAACCATACTCTAACCCTTGAGAAACTTCCTGCTGCCAACCCGTCAGAGGCAGTTGAGCCTCACGTTCTAGAGCACGATTGGCCTCTGAATCTGGACTACGAAATGTGGGGGTATCACTCATAATGTCAGTGCGTAACGCTAACGTAGCGGAGACAACAACTCGCTATTGAAACCAAAAGAGATTACAAACTCGAAAGCCCGAGAGAATCCCTAGCAGACTCAAGCTGCTGAATGGTTTCTCCCGGGCTTTTATCCCGCCGTGTACCAGAAAACTGGCGGTTTCTCTCGGTCCAGACATCTAACACTAGCGCGCTAAATCGGAACCCTAGAAACCTGCTTTGTTGGCTCCAGTATTCAAGCTGATCACCCTTTGAGAAGTATCTTGTGTTACCAAACCTCGGATTAAATTGTGACGTATTATTTTCAATGACAAGAGAAATAAAGATTGTATTTAAAAACTTACATCTTGAATCACACCATTAGCTGACACGGAATACTAAGTAAGCGGGCCTCACACCTCCTCCAATTTGGCCAGAACACACATCTAGCAACTATGGAGCCATCGTAATGGCAGGGTGGATTAAGTTTGTTGTAATCGGTCTGATGGGTGTCCTCAGCCTCTGTCTGGCACTCCCTGCTGCCGCATCGGTAGAGTCCTCAAGCGATGTTCGCTCTCCTATCGAACCCAGAGACCGTCATGCCCCAGAGATACAAATTGCCCCCCACCTGACCAATCCAGCTGAGATTCCCCTGGCCGAAACCCGACCCCCATCTCCCCGCACCTGGTTTAGTGAGACATTCATTGCTGAGCCAGTGCCTGAGCGCTCTGAATTGGAAGAGTTGGAAGACATGGACACGACGGCTGAACAGTGGCTATCGTCAGTGAAACGTTTCTTTAACGGTCGCTAGAGCTAGGCCATGGACTTTCAGATTCGTCTAGCCCAAGCGTCAGACATTAAGCATCTGCCCGCTATTGAAAAAGCAGCCGCTCAGCGCTACGGAACCTACTTACCCAAGCTAGGGCTGACTCCAGACAAGCTGGACAATATTGTTTCTACTGATTTTCTATGTCAGGCTCTACACCAAAAGCATTTATGGGTTGCTGTCGGCTATGGGCACCATCGGCCAGTGGGCTTTGTTGTGGTTGATCGTCTATCCCAGAGTTACTTTGTCATAGAGCTTGATGTTTTACCTGACTATGGTCGACAAGGCATTGGGTCAGCCCTAATGTGGCAAGTCATTGCCGCTGCCAGAAATCAAGGGTTGGCCAGGGTAACTTTGACCACATTTCGTCATGTCCCCTGGACAGTTCCTTTTTACCAGCAGTTAGGATTTAAAATTGTTGTGCCAGCGGATTACACTCCAGAAATCCGCGCCATTGTGGACCATGAAACACGCCATGGGTTTAGTCGTCAGGTGCGAGTAGTAATGCAGTGTCCAATTTTACCCCCCAGCCAGCCGCCGACTCACTGCCTGCCAAACTAGAGCAACAGGTTCAAGCAATCGGGTTTCACCGATTTGGCATAGTCGCTATAGCCCCTGAACCCACTCCTCAAGAACACACCATGCAGGCTCGGTTAAGGCAATGGGTAGACCGAGGATATCAGGCAGATATGGGCTGGATGGCAAACCCTAAACGGCAAAATATTCGGCGTGTCATGCCAGAGGTACGCTCTATTATTTGCGTTGCCTTAAACTATTACACTCCCCAACAGCGACCTGACGGCGCTGAATATGGAAAGATTGCCCGCTATGGCTGGGGACGTGACTACCACCGGGTGATGCATAAAAAACTAAAGCAGCTTTCTCTATGGCTGCAGACCCAAAGCGATGGTGAGCCTATTGTGACTCGCTATTACGCCGATACAGGCCCGGTGCAGGACAAATTTTGGGCTCAGGAAGCAGGGCTGGGGTGGGTGGCAAAAAATGGCAATGTCATTACCCGTGACTATGGCTCCTGGATATTTTTAGGAGAGATTTTAACCAATCTGGTCCTGCCGGCCTCTCGCCCCCACACCAACCACTGCGGCACCTGTCGCCGCTGTCTTGACGCCTGCCCCACCGATGCCATTCGAGCCCCCGGTGTTGTCGATGCCAACCGCTGTATTGCTTACCACACCATCGAAAACCGTAGTGAACAGCTGCCCGATCATGTGGCCAGTCGTCTCAATAACTGGGTGGCAGGCTGCGATATCTGTCAGGACGTTTGCCCCTGGAACGAGCGGTTTGCTCAACCAACCGATGTCGCTGAGTTTGCCCCTTACCCAGGGAATGTGGCCCCAAAGCTAGAAGAGCTGGCCAATCTCAGCGAGCAAGAATGGCATCAAAAATTTCCAGCATCCGCCCTCAGACGCATTAAACCAGCTATGTGGCGACGCAATGCGACCGCTGCTCTAACCAACCAGGGTGAGTAGTTTTAAGCTAGTCGCCTTTACTTAGAACGGCCCTTAAATCAAAACATAAGTACTCAAAACCACCCTGTTTCTAAATCGCCAGCTTTGCTGAGGCCGCTGTTAATACATAGGCGTAGTCCGAATGGTTCAGCACAGTACACACCTCGTCATAATTATCGATTAGGTCTGAAACTCTCTGGTGTACTAGCTTCATCGCAGGTCGGGGGCTGGGTCGATGCTGCAGCGACAAAAACCGACACAGACGCTGGGCTGTCGTGCTATGAACATTGGGATCAATCAGGTCAGTCTCATAGGTAAGGCTCAGATGAGGGACTTGAGAAACGATAGCGGCTTCGGCAATCCGCTGTTCATCTAGCTGCTTTAGAGTCGTCAGTAGGGCCTGGGGATCAATCTGGCGGTGGGTGGGCTGCTGATCTTTGAGCACTGCGATCGCATGACGCATCAAATCTAGCCGCTGCAGATGAATAACCCGATAGCCCTGGCGATGGAGAATGTCCATAAAGCGATAGGGCTCGTTCATCCCGTGGGTCACAATTAAATCTGCAGCCGATAGTTTGAACCCAAATAAGTAGCTCGAACCGGATAGCCCGCAACATTGAACATACTGCAGCGGGAAAAAATGACGCCGACTGAGCAAAGGCTCGACAGTCCAGGTAGGGGGTAGAGGTCCATGGCGAGTGTCAATAGCCTCCTGCCGCAATAGATCAATTGCGATATGAGCACCGCTAAAGCTCGCCCCAAACAACACAAAGCGATGAGCTGGCATGGTGCGGCTACGATTGATCAACCCCTGCAGCTGATGGGCAAACCAAGAAGAATGTGTAGATGGCATAGGCTAACTGCTGACCCTGAGATATCCCAGTATTCCCCGTAAGTCTGCCCTAATTGAGTTTGGTTAAACTTATTTGAGCTAATACACCAGGATTCATCCTTCACAGAGTAAACCATCATGTATCTATAGAGATGTCCTAATAGCCGGATAATCAGAGTAAAGAAGAGAGTAGGATTATTTATACTGTCTATCCGCTTGCTATGAGTCCGCGACATACCCCGCTCTACGATTTATGTGCTCCAGACGCCCGTATGACTGCATTTTCCGGCTGGGAAATGCCCGTACAGTTTAGCGGTATTAAGCAAGAACATGGGGCCGTGCGTACGGGGGTGGGTATCTTTGATATCTCCCATATGGGAAAGTTTATTTTGACTGGGAAGAATGGGGCTAGGGACAACGTGTCTGGAGACAATGTGTTGCGATCGCTACAGCAACTGGTTCCCTCTGATCTAAGCAAACTCTCCCCTGGAAAAGCTCAGTACACCGTATTGCTCAATCCCCAAGGCGGTATTATTGACGACCTAATTGTTTACGATGAAGGTGAACAGGTAAGCCTGATTGTCAATGCCGCAACAACAGATAAAGACAGAGCCTGGCTGCTCGAACACCTCTCAGATATTACCCTTCAAGATCTCTCTCAAACCCACGCTCTCATAGCGGTGCAAGGTCCCAAAGCCCTCGAAACGCTGCAGCTGATCACAGATATTGAACTCAGCACAATTCCTCGCTACAACCACGCACGGGGTAATGTACTCAACCACAGTGCCTTTCTTGCCCGCACCGGGTACACCGGAGAAGATGGCTTTGAAGTCATGGTGGAGGCTGGGGCGGCGGCTGACATCTGGCAGGCACTGCAAGACCATGGCGCTCAACCTTGCGGTCTTGGTGCACGGGATACCCTCAGACTCGAAGCGGCTATGGCTCTCTACGGTCAAGACATCAATGATGAAACCACACCGCTAGAAGGAGGACTCAGCTGGCTGGTTCATTTAGATAAAGTACAAAACTTTATTGGTCGAGATATCCTCGCTAAACAAAAAGCAGAGGGAGTCACCCGTCGACTGGTCGGGCTACAGCTAGAAGGCCGTAATATTGCTCGTCATGACTATCCCATTATCCAACATGGCCAGACCGTCGGCATTGTTACTAGTGGCACTCTATCGCCCACGCTTGGTTACCCAGTTGCGCTGGCCTATGTTCCTGTCGAACTAGCCAAAGTAGGCACCATTGTAGATGTACAGATTCGTCAGAAAACGGTCCCGGCCACTGTCGTGAAGAAGCCATTTTACAAAGCATCAACTTAAATCTTCTCATACTACTTTTCCAGAAACGTACTTCAAAATTAGAGAAGAATTATCTGATTAACTTTCACTTTTGCTGTCACCTCAAGACATTTATCTTCAGTTATGGAAATTAAAAGTGCAACTTTAAAGACCTAAACATTAGGGCAAACGCATACTCGGAATGGGAATATCAAGTAGTTGCCCCCCACGGTAATTTCCTATGCCTGCCCCAAATGAGCACTCAGTTACCCTGCTTGAGCACTTCAAAGAGCTTGAAGACCCACGAGTGGACTATCTAATCGAGCATCGTCTGCTCGATATTATTGGTCTTACTATTTGTGCTGTTATTTGTGGGGCCGATACTTGGGTAGACATCGAACTGTATGGCAAAGCCAAAGAGGAATGGTTAACAAGCTTTCTAGCCTTTCCCAATGGCATTCCGTCTCACGATACGATTGCTCGGTTATTTGCAGCCTTGAATCCAGAGAGGTTGCAAAGCTGCTTTCTCAGTTGGGTACGCTCGGTGGCACACTTGAGTGCTGGAGAAATTGTCGCGATTGACGGTAAAACACTCCGCCATTCTTACGATAGCAGCAATGACAAAGGGGCCATTCTATTAGACGACAATTACATTGGGCTCTTCCGAGCTTTTGGTGAATTCAGGAAATCGCTTGCCACCACTGGTCATGCAGCCATAACAAATCGCTTTTCGAGTAGCTCCAAGCCAGCCCTGCCGTACATCTGTCGTTTTAGCATCTTCAACTTGTTGTTCA